>NZ_JBHVEY010000017.1:0-180154 GCF_042802055.1 Rhodococcus sp. NPDC057529 | reverse complement strand
ACCCAAACCCACACCCCCCGCCAAAATCTCCGGCAACAACCGCACCCCCACACCCGACCCACCACACACCAACCCCACACCCGACCCCCACACACTGACACCCGGATCCGCGGCTGCGGCAGTGAGGATTTCGGCGACCTGCCGGGCGTCGGCCCGGCCGTGCATGTCGACGACCCAGGTGCCGTCCCGGTCCTCCAGTTCCACGAACGCTCCGTCGCCGGCGCCGTGCAACCGCTGCACGACGGCGACGGCACCCTCACCGATGCGCTCGACACCGAGGGGTTCGCGCATCCCGCCGGTCACCGACCACGGTTCTCCCGCAGCGTCTTCGGAGGCGAGGAACCGGTGCCTGCGGGACCTGCGGAGTTGCAGTCCCACACGCCGGGTCAGTGTGTCGAACGTGAGATCCGGTGTGAGGGTGAGCCGCACGGGTGTGACAGAGCCGTGCTCCCGGTGTCCGATCACCACGTCGTCGACGCCGGTGCGGCTGTGGGCGTAGACGGCCAGTGCGGCGAGCAGGACCGCTGCCGGGCCGCCGCCGCTACGGCGCGCGAGCCGCACGAGGGCGCCGTCGGCGGGGATGGTGGCGTGGCGCTGGTTCTCGCCTTCGGGGACCGGTCCGGGTGGGACCTCCTGTCGCGGTGCTCCGTCCAGCACCTGCTCCCAGTAGTGCCGGTCGTCCGCCCACGCGACGCTCTCACGGTAGCGGGCGTCGGACGTCAGCGGCGCGGTGGGCGGCGCGAACGGCCAGGTCTCCGGCGGCGCGGTCGTGGCCGCCTCCCCCGACTCGTAAGCCTCGACGGTGCGGCGGACGATCGCCGCCATCCCCGGCTCGTCGTTGACCAGGCGGTGGTAACGCTGGAACCAGCCGTACCGGCCGTGCGGCAGCCGGAACAGGACGTGCACGTACAGCGGCCCGCAGGCGGGGTCCATCGGCCGAGCCAGTTCCCGGTCGATCCACGTCGTGGCGGGCAGTCCGGGGGCGGTGACGTCCAGGACGTCGGGACCGGTGACCACGGTTCCGGTGATCTGTCCGGGTTCGGGGCCGTCGAGGACGAATGTGGCATGCAGGCCGTGGCATTCGGACAGCGTCCGGTGTAGTGCGCGGCAGAACCGGTCTTCGTCGAGCGGGCCCTCGAGTTCGAGGTACTGACCGAACGTGTTTTCGGTGAGGTGGGCGCGGAGTACCGCGATCTGGTCGTAAGTGAGGGGCAGCACCTCACCGGTACTCATGGAATCCCCGCCCGGTCTTGCGCCCCAGGTGCCCGGCCTCAACCAGGGCGACGAGCGTCGCCGGCGGGCGGTAGTGGTCGTCGCCGGTCAACTCGCGCAGCGCGGTCATCGTGTCGTGGACGTTGTCCAGGCCGATCAGGTCGGCGGTGCGCAGCGGTCCCATCGGGTGGCCGAGACAGCCCTCGAACAACGCGTCGGTGGTGTCCGCGTCGGCGATCCCGTCGCCGACGGCGGCCGCCGCCTCGGCGATACAGAGCATCAGGACCCGGTTCAACAGGAAGCCGGGGCCGTCGCCGACGACGATGCCGGTCTTGCCCAATGAGGTGAGGAGAGCCAGCGCACGGTCCAGCGACTGCGGCGACGTCCGCGGCCCCCGCACCACCTCGACGGTGTCCTTGAGCGGTGCCGGGTTCATGAAGTGCATCCCGACCACCTGTCCCGGCCTGGTGGTGCTCGCCGCGAGCCGGTCGACGGGGATGCCCGACGTGCACGACGCGAACAGTGTGCCGGGCGCGCAGACCCGGTCGAGTTCGGCGAATATCTTCTCCTTGAGGTCGATTCGCTCGGGGACGCATTCGATGACGACGTCGGCGTCGCGCAGATCGGTGAGCTGCCCGGTCCAGTGCACCCGCGCGGTGACCTCGGCGGGTTTCGGGCCGCCGGTCCGGCCGAGGAGTATCGCCAGCCGCAGTGAGTCGCGCATCCGGGACCGGGCCTGTTCGATGGCCTGCTGGTCGGGGTCGACGACGGTGACGTCGTGGCCGGCCCGCGCCAGGCTTTCGGCAACGCCGGCGCCCATGGTTCCCGCCCCCACCACACCGATCCTCATCGCGCTGCCCGCGAGGTGAAGCCGGTGGTGAAACCGGTGTCGTCCTGATGCACGTATTCCATCGCCACCTCCTGAGTGGGCAGGTCGGGGTGAGCCACCAGTCCGGCGTGTAGCCGGCGGAGGTCGGCGAGCATCGCCCCGGCAGTGCTCGCGTCGAAGAGGTTGGCGGCGTAGTCGAGTTGGAGGGTGAGTGCCGAGGGTCCGCGCGTCCACGAGAGCCGGAGTTCGACCGGTGACGGGCCCGCCGGGACGTCGACGGTGCCGCGTTCGCCGTCGCACCGCACCGGGAAGTGCTGCGCCGCCGTGTCGGCCGCGCGGCGATCCGAGGACAGCTCCCGGCGCACGGTCTCCACCAGTTCCGGGTACGTGGGTTCCGCGGACAGGTCCACGGCCACGATCCGTGGCACGGCCACCGCCACCTCGTCCTGGGCGGTGTACCAGGCGAGCAGCGTGAGCCAGGCGGCGAGCAGTTCCGGAAGATCCGGGTGTCCGTCGAGCGTCGCCGTCACCCGTGCCACGGAATAGCTCGGCGACCCGGCGCCGTCGGCGGGCTGCCGGGGCCGGTCGGCCGGGACCAGTGGTGGCGCGACCGAAAGCGGCACAGGCGATGCAGTCGCAGGCGCCGGTGACGAGTCGGTGAGGAACATCGAAATAGTCTGCGTGCGAGACGATCCCACGATTCCTTCCAGGATGCGGACGTACTCGTCGCATAGTCCGGCCGCCGTCTGCTCGGTGAACAGTTCCGTGCTGAACTCGAGTCCCGCGGCCATGTCGTCCTCCCCGCCGCGTTCCGTGGTGACGAGGGTGAGGTCGAACTTGGCCGTGCCCGACGGCACCCCGCCGAACGCGATGGCGGCGGGGTCGTCCTGGTCGAACAGCGTCTCGGTGAGTCCGTGCTGCGACTGCAGCGCCGGCAGTTCCTGGTGGACGTGACAGACGTCGAACAGCGGCGTCCGGCTCAGGTCGCGGTCGCCGGTGAGTGCGGTGACGACGCGGTCGAACGGGATCTCCTGGTGTTCGAGGGCGCCGAGCACGACGTCCCGCACCCGTGCGCACAGTTCCGCGATGCTCGGTTCCCCGGACAGGTCGGCGCGCAGGGCCACCGTGCTGTTGAAGTACCCGATCATGCCGGACAGTTCCGGCCGGTTGCGTCCGGTCGTCGGTGTCCCGACCACGAGGTCGCGCTGGTGGCTGCGGCTGGCCATGAGGAGGTAGAACGCGGAGAGCAGCACCACGAACAGCGACACGGACTCCCGCCGCGCCACGTCCCGCAGGCTCCGGGTCAGTTCTTCGGAGACGGTGAACGTGTGGAACGCCCCGGTGAAGTTCTTCCGCTCCGGGCGCGGGAAGTCGGTGGGTAGCCGCAGCAGCGGAACGTCGTGCAGCGCTGTTCGCCAGTAGTCGAGTTCGCCGTCGAGCGCGGCGCTTGCGATCAGCTCCCGCTGCCACAGGGCGTAGTCCCAGTACTGGACGGGGAGCGGCGCGAGGTCGGCGGGTCGACCGGCGCGGCGGGCCGCGTAGAGGGCGGGCAGTTCCTGCTCGAAGATTCTCGGCGAACCCCCGTCGTTGACGGAGTGGTGGGTAGTGACCTGCAGGACGTGCTCGTCCGGGCCGAGCCTGATCAGCAGTGCCCGCACGAGCGGGTCGGTGGCCAGATCGAACGGCGCCGCCGCGGCCTCGTGTACGAGTGCGCGGGCCGCGGCCACCGGATCCGGTTCACTCGACACGTCGGCGGTGCGGAAGAAGTCGCCGAGGGAGTCGCGGATGCGCAGTTCCGGCTCCCCGTCGACCTCGACGTAGTTGGACAGCAGCACCCGGTGCCGCGCGGCGAGATCGTCCCACATTCCGCGGACGGCGGATTCGTCGATCGGACCGTGCAGGTCGCTGACCATCGGGAGGTTGTAGATGGTGGTGGCGGCGTCGAGCTGATGATGGAACCACATGCGTACCTGGCCGAACGACATCACGTGTCGGCCGCGCGGTGTGATCGGGGGCAGCCCACCGGCCGCGGAGGTGCCGCCGGCGAGGAGGGCGGCGAAGTCCGACACCTTCGGCCGCTCGTAGAGGTCGATGAGTTTGGGCCGCACCCCGTACCGGTCCGACACCCGGTCGACGAGTTGCATGCCGATGAGCGAGTTTCCGCCGAGGTCGAAGTAGTCGTCCTCGGCGCCGACGTCGTGCTCCGTGTGGAGCAGTTCGCGCAGTGTGGTCTGCAGCCAGTCGAGGCTGTCTTCCGGTGCCGCCGTCACCGGCTGCGGGCTCGGCTCCGCCGAAGGAACTTCGGGTGTGCCGGTCCGGTCGGGCCCGCCGGGAAGGTCGAACCAGCACCGCGAACCGCGCAGGGGGTGACCGGGCAGGCGTACCCGCCAGGCGGAGTCGTCGCCGATGTCGACGGCCGCCCAGTCGAGATCGACTCCGTGCTCGTACAGGCCGGCGAGAAGGTCGGTGACCGCCTCGGACGTGTCCGGTGCACGCAGGATGACGGCGTCCCGGAGCGCGTCGGCAAGTAGTGCGCCGAGGCGCCCCGCCGGGCTCGGCTCGACGAAGACGACGGGTCCGTCCGCGAGCATTCCCTTCGCGACGGCGACGAGCCTGTCGGTGTCGATCGCGGGGTTCGAGGCCGCGGCCGCGAGGTCGGTGGCGTCCACCGCCGACAGTGGATCCCGCAGGTACCGGGCGGCGTAGCGGGACACTCCGCCGCTGAGGACGGCGTCGACGGTGACGCCGACGGTACGGAGTTCCCCGTGGACGGCGATCTGTCCGGCGAGGAGGTCCGCCTCGTCGCCGGTGGCGGGAAGCTCCGGCGGCAGGTCGCGGCCGCGCAATGCGGCAGGCATCCGGTCGGGTGACAGCAGCAACGCCACGGCCGGGCGCGGACGAGTGGCCGGTGCGGGGTTCTCGCCGCGGCCGCCGAGTTCCGCGCCACGCACGGCGAGCGACCGCGAGAGTTCGGCGATGCTGCGTGCCTGCACGGCCACCCGGTGGTCGTGGTGCGGCCGGCCCCGGTTGAGGGTGAAGACGACGTCGTCGAGGTCGTACGCGCGCACGGCCGTCGCCAGTTCGGCGCACAGCGCGGCCAGCGCGCCCACGCTCTTCGCCGACACCCCCACGAGCCGGGCGGTGCCGGTGTCGGGTCGGACGGCGACGGCGCGCTCCGGTGGCTGTTCCACCACGCAGTGCGCGTTGATGCCGCCGAGGCTGAACGAACTCACCCCCGCCCGCCGCGGCCCGGTGTCCTCGCTCCACATCCGGGCCCCGGTGACCACCTCGATGCCGATGCCCGCCAGATCGACTCCGCCGGTGGGGTGTTCGAAGTGCAGCGATGGGTACAGCTCGCCGTGCTCGACGGCCATGATCGCCTTCACCAGGCCGGACACCCCGGCCGCGTGGTCGAGGTGCCCGATGTTGGTCTTCACCGATCCGATCGGCAGGACGCCCGGGCGGTCCCGGAACGCGGCCGCGATCCCTTCGAGTTCGACGGCGTCGCCGAGCGGGGTTCCCGAACCGTGCGCCTCCAGGTACCCGGCGTCGCCCGGGGTGAGGCCCGCGTTCTGCCAGGCCCGGGAGATGACGGCCACCTGCGCCCGGGCGCTCGGGGAACTGATGGTCGCGGACGAATGACCGCTGGACACCGTGGCGGTGCCGCGGATCACAGCGTGGACCGGGAGGCGGTCGGCGCGGGCGCGGGCCATCGTGGTGAGCAGAAGCGCCGCCCCGCCCTCCCCGACCGCGGTGCCGTCCGCGTGGGCGTCGAATGCGCGGCAGCGGCCGCCGGGTGACATCAGTTCCGCGGACCCCTCCGCCATGTCCTCGCGAATACCGTTCACGCGCAGGCTCACTCCGCCGGCGATGGCGAAGTCGGCGTCGCCCGACCGCAGCTCCCGGCAGCCGTGGTGCACGGCGATGAGCGACCCGTTGCAGCCCGAATCGACGGCGTAGCAGGGGCCGGTGAGGCCGAGGTGATACGCGATCCGGGCAGGGACGGTGAACGGAACGTTGCCCAGGGTGCTCAGCACACCCGGTTCCGCCCACATCGCCGGATACGTCGACGCGGCGGCACTGAACACCACCGCCGTCGCGCTGTCCCGGAAGTCGGTCACCGCGTAGCCGGCGTCCTCGACCGCCTGATACGCGAGGACCAGCGCGAGCCGCTGCTGCGGATCGATCAGCGACGCTTCCCGTTTCGACAGGGTGAAGTAGGAGTAGTCGAACGTGGAGATGTCCTCGACGAACCCCATCGGGTGGTAGTGGGACGGAGGCCCCAGCCCCGTCGCCTCGGCCCGGGACCGCGACAGCGGACGCACCGAATCCCGGCCTGTCGCGAGATTGGCGCGGAATTCCGCCAGGTTCGCGGCCTCGGGGTAGCGCGCGGCGATACCGACCACGGCAATGTCGTCGTCGTCCGGTGTGGGATGTCGCACGGTCACGGTTGCCTCCTCCCTGCTGGTCAGAACTCGTAGGTGGCGGGCGCGGACGCCTCGCTGCCGGTGGAATGCGTGAGCGCCTCGGCCTGCGTCGCCACGGTGACGAGATCGAACAACTGGCCCACCCTCAGGGCGCCGGGCCATTGCCCGTCGAGACGCCGCTGCAGTTCCACGACGCGGTGGGAGTTGCCGCCGACGTCGAAGAATCCGTCTTCGGGGCCGAAGTCGTCGTGCCCGAGCACGGCCGCCCAGTGTTCGGCCACCGACCGTTGCAGCGCCGTCCAGCGTGGCCGCGCCGCCGGCTCCGCCTCGGACACGAGTGCGCGCAGCGCGTTCTCGTCCACCTCGCCGCCCGCCGTTCGCGGGACGGCCCCGAGTGCGACGAACCGGGTGGGCACCGAGCGGGCGTCGAGCCGTCCGGCACTGAACTCCTGCAGGTCCTCCGCAGTCGGCAGCACGGCCGCCGCGGCCGCAGGCACCCAGAAGGCGGTCACACCGGTCGCGGTCGTGAGGACCACTGCCTCACGGACCGCCGGGTGATTCGCCACGGCGTCCGCGACCGAGCGTGCCGGCGATCCGGCGGCGTCGACCGCCAGCAGTCGTCCGGACCGGTTCCACCGAGCGTGCCCGCCCGTGCGGACCATCCGGGAGCCCGGGGGCCCGAACGGGTTCGCGACGAACGTGGTGGCCGTCGCGCGCGCCGACGTGTGGGGCTCCCGCGTGTCGGCGACGTACACCGCGCCGGTCACGCCCTCCGGGGTGAGCTGCAGCCGGGGGTCGAGCACGAACGTCCGGGCCGCCGTGCTCCATTCGCGGATGCGGGTGCGCTCGTCCGGGGCCAACAGGTCGACGTCGCCGACGGGGACACTCGGATCCGCGACGGACGCGGCGAGGATCCGGGTGAACCGCCCGGCGAGAGCTCGCACGGTCGCCTCGTCGAAAATGTCGGTGGTGTAGGTGAACCCGGCCGTCATCCCTTCCGGTGTTCCGCACTCGTCGTACCGTTCGCGCACCGTCAGGTGCAGGTCGAACAGGGACACCTCGACGTCCGGTTCGAGGACTTCGGCCTCGAGGTGCGGGAGGGCGAGATCGGGGTTCTCGGTGTTCCGGAACTCGAGCAACACCTGGAACAGGGGTGAATGGGACTGGGAGCGCGGCGGGTTCAGCGCCTCCACCACCCGCTCGAACGGCACGTCGGCGTGGGCGTAGGCCGCGAGGTCGGTCTCGCGGACCCGCTCCAGCAGAGTGTCGAACGTCCCCGACACGTGGGTCCGCAGCACGAGGGTGTTGACGAACATGCCCACCACGTCGTCGAGGACGGCCTCGCCCCGGCCTGCGACCGGCGACCCGATCACCACGTCGCCGGAACCACCCGAACGGGACAGCAACACCGCGAGGGCGGTGTGCACGATCATGAAGACGGTGCACCGCCGGATCCGCGCCGACGCCACCGCCTCGCGGTGCAGGTCGGCGCCGATCGTGAACGTCACCCGGTCACCCGCGGCCGACCGACGGGGCGGACGGTCACGGTCCGTGGGCAACTCGGTCACGGCGGGCGCATCGGCGAGCGCGGACCGCCAGTAGTCGAGTTGCCGGGAGAGCAGGGAGTGCGGATCGTCCTGCGAGCCGAGGAGTTCCCGCTGCCACACGGTGTAGTCGGGGTACTGCACCGGCAGCGGCTCCCAGCCCGGCGCGCAACCCTCGGACCGCGCGGTGTAGGCGGTCAGCACGTCGCGGGCGAGCGGGACCATCGAGAACCCGTCGGCGGCGATGTGGTGCACCACGACGACGAGGATGTGCTCCCGGTCGCCGAGTGCGAACAGCCAGGCCCGCATCGGCACTTCGGCGGCGACGTCGAATCCCGCGGACACGAGTTCCGAGATCTGGCCGGGTACGGGATCTTCGGACGTCGACACGGTGAGTTGCGCGACGTGCCCCGCGCCGACGATCACCTGGGTGGGTCCGGTGTCGCCGTACGGGTACCGGGTGCGCAGCGATTCGTGCCGCTCCACGACGTCGGCGAGCGCGGCGGTGAGCGCGTCGACGTCGAGGTCGCCCGACAGCCGGACGATCATCGCGACGTTGTACGCAGGCGAGGACGGGTCGAACTGATTGAGGAGCCACATCCGGTGCTGCGCCCACGACAGCGGCACCGGGTCCGGGCGCCGGGGCACCGCCACCGTGGGCCGGGCCTCGCCGCCCGCGGTCTCCCGGGCGATCCGTGCCGCGAGCGCCCGCACGGTCGGGGCCTCGAACACGTCCCGCACACCGACGTCGGCATCGAGCGCGGAGTTGATGCGCGCGACCACCTGTGTCGCGGTCAGCGAGTTGCCGCCGGACGCGAAGAAGTCGTCGTCGGCTCCGACGACACCGGTTCCGAGGACCTCGGCGAACACGTCGGCCACCGCGGACTCGAACGGGGTGCCGGGCGCGCGGAAGATGCGGGGGGCGAATTCGGGTTCGGGCAGCGCGTGCCGGTCGACCTTGCCGTTGGCGCCGAGCGGAAGCCGGTCGAGTACGGTCACCGAGGCGGGCACCATGAACGGGGCGAGCACCGATCCGGCGAACTGCAGCACCTCCGTGGTGTCGAGATCCGCGCCGTCCTCGGCCGTGACGTATCCGGCGAGGACCGCCTCGGCGGCGGGTGTGCGGCGCACCACGACCACCGCCTGCGCGACACCGGGGCAGCGGGTGAGCGCCGCCTCCACCTCCCCGGGCTCGACCCGCTGGCCGCGCAGCTTGACCTGGAAGTCGTTGCGGCCCAGATATTCCAGCCGGCCGTCCTTCGTCCACCGCATCAGATCTCCGGTGCGGTACATCCGCGAGCCCGGGTGGTCGAACGGGTTCGCCACGAACGCGGCGGCGGTCGCGCCTGCCCGCCGGTGGTAGCCGCGTGCCAGACCGTCCCCCAGCACGTACAGCTCACCCACCACGCCGACGGGCACCGGCCGCAACCACTCGTCGAGGACGAGTTCGCGGACACCGCGCATCGGGTGGCCGATCCGCACGGGGTCACCGGGGGCCATCGGGTCGCCGATGTTCGACATCACCGTCGTCTCCGTCGGGCCGTAGCCGACGAGCAGGGTGCGCCCGGACGCCCAGCGGGCCAGCAACTCCGGCGGGCAGCGTTCGCCGCCGACGACGAGGGCGCGCAGCAACCGCAAGCCGCGCGGGTCGATCGTGGCCAGGACCGCCGGGGTGGTGAATGCGTGCGTGATCCGCTCTGCCGCCAGCAGTTCCGTCAGTGCGGCGCCGCCGTACACGTGCGGCGCCGCGATCACCAGCCGCGCGCCCGCACCGAACGCCATCAGGTATTCGAGCATCGTCGCGTCGAAGCCGGGCGACGCGAGATTCAGCACACGCGACGCGTTCGTCGTCGCATACCGCGTGCGTTGATCGATTGTGAAGTTCTGCAACCCCGCGTGCGGGACCACGACACCTTTCGGCGCGCCCGTCGACCCGGACGTGTACATCAGGTACGCCGGGTGGTCCGGTCGCAGCGGCACGACCCGGTCTTCGTCGGTGATCGACCGCGACTCCCACCTCCGTGTCGGGCCCGGGTAGTCGAGGTGCAGCCATTCCACGCCGTCCGGCATCCGATCGCGCTCTTCGGCGACGGTGAGTCCCACCACGGCCCCGCAGTCGGCGAGGATGTCGGTGATCCTCGCGGACGGCAGGCTCGGATCCACCGGCACGAACGACGCACCCGATTTCGCGACCGCCCACACCGCCACCACCAGTTCCACGGATCGGACGAGCCCGATCGCCACGTGGTCCTCCGGCCCGGTTCCGCGGCGGATCAGCACCCACGCCAGGCGGTTCGACCAGTCGTCGAGTTCGCGGTACGACATCACCGCGTTGCCGTACGACAGCGCGACGGCGTGCGGGTCGCGGGCGGCCGCGGCGGAGAGGATCTCCGGCAGCAGCCGGGTGGTGCCGGTGGGCCGACCGCGCACGGGCACCAACGCCTCGCGTTCGCCGGGGGACAGCAGATCGAACCGGGCCAGCGGAACGTCCGGGTCGGCGACCACCGTGTCGAGGAGCCGCACGTAGCGTTCGGCGAACTTCCGGACGGTCGCGGCGTCGAAGATGTCGGTGGCATACGTGAATCCGGCGCTGATCCCGGCGGGCGCCCCGTCCTCCCCGAACCGCTCGGCCAGGGTCAGCTGCAGGTCGAACGTGGAGACGGAGACACCGAGGTCGATCTCGTCCACGTCCAGTTCCGGCAGGCTGGGGGTGGGCCGCTCGACGTCCTGGAACTCGAACAGCACCTGGAACAGCGGCGCGTGGGCGGTGGTGCGCGGCAGCGCGAGTGCCTCGACGACCCGCTCGAACGGCACCTCCGCGTGCGCGAACGCCTCCAGGTCGCGGTCCCGCACGGCGGCGAGCACCGCGGCGAACGAGTCGGCCCCGCGGACCGGGGTGCGCAGCGCCAGGGTGTTGACGAACATCCCGACCACGTCGTCGAGGACGGCCTCTCCACGCCCCGCCACCGCCGATCCGATCATCACGTCGGCGGTGCTCCCCAGGCGGGACACCAGGACCGCGAACGCCGCGTGCGTCACCATGAACACCGTCGCATCGTGTTCCCGCGCCAGAGCGACCACCTTCCGGTGCAGGCGGTCCCCGATGTCGAACGACTCCCGCGCGCCGGCGAGCGTCCGGTGCTCGGGGCGGGGGCGATCCATCGGCAGGTCCGTGACGATCGGCGCGTCGGCGAGCGCGGAACGCCAGTACCCGAGCTGGCGGGACATCAGCGAGCCCGGATCGTCCTCCGCTCCGAGCAGCGTCCGCTGCCAGACGCTGTAGTCGGAGTACTGCACCGGGAGCGGCACCCAATCCGGCGCATGCCCCCGCACCCGCGCGGTGTAGGCGGACGTCACGTCCCGGGCGAGCGGTCCCAGCGACAAGGCGTCCGCCGCGATGTGGTGGACCACCAGGGCGAGGGCGTGATCACGCGGGCCGAGCTCGAACAGGTGCGCCCGCAACGGAACCTGCGCGGTCACCTCGAAGCCCGCGGACAGTGCCGCGGCGAGCCGGTCCCGGAGTTCGCTCTCCCCCGACACCGGTACCGCGCGGAGGCGGCGCAGTGCGTCCGCCGCCGGAATGACCGATTGCACGGGCGTGTCGCCCCGCATCGGGAAGATCGTCCGCAACGCCTCGTGCCGTTCCACGACGTCCGTCAGCGCTTCGTGCAGTGCGGCGACGTCGAGCGGGCCGCGCAACCGGAAGGCGGCCGCGATGTTGTAGGCGGGCGACGTCGTGTCGAACTGGTCGAGGAACCACATCCGCGTCTGCGCCAGCGACACCGGCGCCGCCGCGGACCGGTCGCCGGCCACCAGCGGCGGCCTGCTCGCCGAGTCCGCCCGCGCCACACGGGCGGCGAGCGACCGCACGGTCCGCGCCTCGAAGACGTCGCGCGCTCCCACGGCCGCACCGAGCACAGCCTGAATCCGCGCCACGATCTTCGCCGCGACCAGCGAGTTGCCGCCGAGCGCGAAGAAGTCGTCGTCGACCCCGACCGCGGGCACGCCGAGCAGCGCGGCGAACACGACCGCGATCGACTCCTCGGCGGGGGTGCCCGGTGCCACGAATGCGGCGCCGGAGTGGTCGGCGGGCGCCGGAAGTGCCGCCCGGTCCAGTTTCCCGTTGACGGTGAGCGGCAGCCGCTCGAGGACCGTCACCGACGCCGGGACCATGTACGACGGCAGCGCGGTTGCCGCGAACTCCAGCACGGCCGCCGGGTCGACGACCGCACCGGCCTCGGGCACCACGTACGCGGCGGGCGCCGGGCCGGTCACCGGATCCTCGTGCAGCGTCACCACGGCCTGCGCGACACCGTCGCACCGGCCCAGCACCCACTCGACTTCGCCGAGTTCCACGCGGAATCCGCGGATCTCGACCTGGAGGTCGTCGCGCCCGAGGTAGTCGAGGCCGCCGTCCCGCCGCCACCGCACCACGTCCCCGGTCCGGTACATCCGGGCCCCCGACGCATCCGCGACGAAGCGGGACGCGGTGAGCCCGGCGCGGCCGAGGTAGCCGCGCGCCACCTGGGTTCCCGCCACGTACAGTTCGCCGGCCACACCGACCGGCACCGGATGCAGCCGCGCGTCGAGCACCGCCACCCGGAGCCCGGGAATCGCCCGCCCCACCCGGCTCGTCCACGCGGCGGCGGCGAGTGCGCGACCGAGCAGGAGGTGGGTGACGTGCACCGTCGTCTCGGTGATGCCGTACATGTTCACGAGCACGGGCGCGTCCTCGCCACGGCGCGAGTACCAGCGTTCCAGCTGCCCGAAGTCGAGTGCCTCGCCGCCGAGCACGACGTAGCGCAACGACGTCGGGCCTGCGTCGCCGTCGGCCTCGGTGGCCTCGATCAGCTGGGAGAACGCCGTCGGCGTCTGGCTCAGCACCGTCACCCGCTCGCGGCGCAGCAGCGCGAGGAACGCGGCGGGTGTCCGGGCGGTGTCGAGGTCGACGACGACGAGCGTTCCGCCGTGCAGCAGCGCGCCCCACAACTCCCACACCGAGAAGTCGAACGCCGGGGAGTGGAACATGGTCCACACGTCGGTGTCGTCGAACCGGAACAGGTCCCGGGTGCCGGTGAAGAGGGACGCCACGTTGCGGTGCGACACCGCAACACCTTTCGGCCGACCCGTCGATCCCGACGTGTAGACGACGTACGCCAGCGAGTCCGGATCGGCCGGTGCCCGCTCCGTGTCGGTCAGCGGGTCCGCGGATCGCCCGTCGAGTTCGGGGTCCGTCGAATCGAGCAGCAGGATTGGAACGTCCGGCACGGGCAGTGTGGCCGCGGTGCCGCGGGTCGCGAGCACGCACACCGGCCGGGCGTCGGCGACGACGAGCGCCGAACGCTCACCGGGGTGATCCGCGTCGACGGGCACGTACGCGGCCCCGGCCTTGACGACCGCCACGAGTGCGACGACGAGCGCTGCCGTCCGCGGCATCGCGACGGCGACCGTCGACTCCGGGCCCACCCCCAGCGAGAGGAGGTGCCGGGCAAGGCGGTTCGACCGGGCGTCGAGTTCGCCGTACGTGATGCGCTCGCCGCCCGACACGACGGCGGTGGCGCCGGGGTTCCGCGCGGCACGGTCGGCGAACAGCGCGCCGAGCGTCGTCTCGCCGGCGGTATCCGCCCGCCGGGTCGACCATTCCCGCAGCAGGGTGTGTTCGTCCGGGTCTGCCGGATCGATGTCCCCGATCACGACGGACGGATCCGCGACACCCGCGCCGGCGGTCCGCACGAACCGCCGGGCGAACCCGTTCACGGTGGCGGCGTCGAACAGGTCCGTCGCGTAGGTGAAGCGGGCCGTCGTGTCCGACACCGTCACCCGCAGATCGAGGTCGCCGAGGTCTCCACCGGACTCGGAGAATTCGAGCAGCACCTGGAAGAGCGGTGCGTGGGACGCGGACCGCGGCACGTCGAGGGCCAGGGCGACGTCCTCCACCGGTACGCCGTGGTGGGCGCCCGCCTGCGCGGCGGCGTCCCGGACCGTGTCGACGAAGTCGCCGAACCGGTCGGCGCCGCGCACCCGGGTCCGCGACACCACCACGTCGGTGCCCGTCCGCGTGCCGAGGACGACGTCACCGGTGCGGGCCGATCGTGCCAGCACCAGCGCCAGCACCGCGTGCGTGACGGTGGCGGCGTCCGTGCGATGCGCCTCGGCGAGCGCTGCCAGCCCGCGCCGCAGTTCCGGGTCCAGTGCGACGTCGACGGCGGCGCTGCGCCCGGACGGCCGTGCGGGGCGCGGACGGTCGGTGGGCAGATCCAGCAGCGGGGGCGCACCCGCCAGGGTGCGCGTCCAGAAGTCGAGCCGGGCGGTCTCCTCGTGGACGGTGCCCACCGCGGCGTCCGCGCCGGCCGCGAGGAAGTCGCCGAGCAGTTCCACGAACCGCCGGTGGTGGGCAACGACCTCGCCGGCGTCGTAGCGGTGGGGGTTCGCCAGGAAGTGGACGAACGTCCGGACCGGCGCCCCGCTCTGGTACACGTTGACGAGCAGATCCTCGACCGGTCCGGACGTGACGATGCGGTACTCGCCGACGAGCGGTCCGAGGGCGAGTTCCTGATGGAAGAGCATCACGTTGACCATCGGTCCCGACAGCGACCGGGCCGCCGCGGCGCCCGCGTCGCGGCGGATGTCGCCGAGCCCGAAACGCTGGTGTCGCAGTGCACCCATCAGGTCCAGTTGGACCCGCTCGACCAGTTGCCCCACGGTGTCCGCGGGGCGGATCCGCACGGGAAGCGGCACGACACCCGCGACCATGCCACCGGACCTGCGCAGGATCGCGGTGGTGCGCGCGGACACCGGGATCTTCACGAGGACATCCGCGCGTCCCGTCATCCTCGACAGGTAGCAGGCGAACGCGGCGATGATCGCGGCGGTTCCGCGGGTACCTGCTTCGCCGAGCGCTCGCTCCGCGGCGTCCGGGAGGGGCCCGGCGGCGTCGGTGCTCGTGGCGACCGCGGGTCCCGTCCGCCGCGCCAGGGTCGATCCCGGTCCGAGGCCGCCGATCCGATCGGCCCAGTACTGCCGATCCGCGGCGAACCGGTTCGACGACCGGTACTGCTGGTCGGCGTCGTACAGATGCCGGGGGTGCGCGGCCTCGCCGGGTGCCGGTTCCCGGCCGAGCACCGCCGCGGAATACCGGGCCGCGATGCGGTTGAGCATCGTCATCGCACCGTAGCCGTCCAGGGCGACGTGGTGAATCTTGCTGTACCACAGGTAGTGTTCGTCACCGACCCGGAGGATCGACGATTCGACGAGCCGGTCGCGAGTCGGATCGAGCGGGGTCTCGCAGTCGGCGCGCATCCACCGGCGTGCGGCGTCCACCGGTTCGGTGTGGTCGCGGAAGTCGACGAACCCGATCGAGCGGTCCGCGGCGGGGTCGACCATCTGGAACGGCTGACCGTCCCTGTCGATCAACCGGAGGAACGGCGATCCGAATTCGTCCGCGGTCGCGACGGTCGCCGCGCGCAGGACGTCGACGTCCAGGTCGCCGTGCACCTCGACGTACTGGGCGATGCACAGCGGCACGTCGGGGGCGAGTTGCTGCGCCAGCCACGCCTCGTATTGCGCGGAGGACAGCGGGAACGGTGTCTCGCCGTGGCCCGGGGTGTCGGGACGGTGTTCAGGCAACGCCACCACCTCCGCCGGGGAGCAGCCGGCGCAACGCCGCCTCGTCCACCTTGCTGCTCGGGGCGAGCGGGAGCGCGCCGAGCGCGAGGAAACGGTCGGGCACGGCCTGCGCGACGAGTCGTTCCGCGCAGTGCGCGATCAGGTCGCGGGGTGTGGGCAGCACGGTCGCCGTGGCCGCGGGCACCCAGAACGCGGTCAAGGCGGTCTCCCCGTGTTCGTCGGCGGTCGCGACGACCACTGCCTGGTGGATCGCGGGGTGGCTCTCCAGCACTGCCTCCACGGCGTGCCTCTCGACGCGGGCGCCGCGCACCTTCACCTGCCCGTCGAACCGGCCGCAGAATTCGATGTCGCCGTGCGGGTCGACGCGCGCGAGGTCGCCGGTGTGATACATCCGGGCGCCCGGCCGCTCCGCGAAGGGGTCGGCGACGAACCGGGCCGCGGTGGCCGCCGGGCGGGACGCGTAGCCCTCGGAGATCTGGGGACCGCCGACGTACAGGTCCCCGACGGCCCCGTACGGCACCTCGACCAGTTTCGCGTCGAGGACGTACGCCCTGCTCGCGCCCAAAGGTCTGCCGATCGGCGCGATCGAGGCGGGGACGTCGCGCACCGCATGGGCGAGACAGCTGACGGTGGTCTCGGTCGGCCCGTACTCGTTGCTCAGCGGAACCCCCGGCAGCACCGCCCGGTGCTGGGCGACGAGCACACCCGGAAGGGCTTCTCCCGCAAGCGTCACCAACCGCAGGCGCTCGCGCAGCGGGGCGAGGTGCGGCAGCAGCAGCCGGTAGAACGACGGGGTCGCCACCAGGTGGGTGGCCCGCCACGTCCGGGCGAGCGCGGCGACCGCCTCGGCGTCCATCAGTTCGTGCGCGGCCGGGAGCACGCTGGTGCCGCCCGTGCACAGCGCCCAGAGAGTCTTCAGCAGGGAGCCGTCCCACGTGAGGCGGAACGCGGAGAACGTGACCAGGTCGTCCTCGTCGTAGTCGTAGTCGCGGCCGTCGACCATGCTCGCGAGGTTGGCGCGGCTCGCGACGACAGCCTTGGGGATGCCGGTGGAACCGGACGTCGTGATCACGTAGGCGGAGGTGGCCGCGGGCACGTCCGCAGGAAGTTCGACCGCCGGTTCGTCTCCGGGCGCCGGGCTCGCATCCCGGTCGTGCAGTGCCGGAACCCGTCCGCCCGCACTGCCGGCCAGTGCCCGGACCGTCTCCGGTGACGTCTTCGGATCGGCGGACCCGAAGACGATGGCCCCGCAGTCGATGTCGCCGAGGAGTGCGCGGAGCTGCCCTGCCGGATGTCCGGGCTCGATCACGCACCACGCCGCGCCCAGCCTCAGCGCCGCGATCATCCCGACGACCGTTTCGGCGCTCTGCCGCTGGTGGATCAGCACCACCTGGCCCGGTCGCACGCCGAGGGCGGCGAGCCTGCGCGCCAATGCCTCGCTCGCCGAGTCGAGTTCGCGGTACGTCAGCGCACGGTCGCCCACCACGATCGCGATCCGGCCGGGAACGCGCCTGCACTGGCGGAGGATCCCGGACGTCACTCCGCCGCTCGAGACCACGTCCGTCATGGCGTCACGTCCTCGGAGAGGACCGTGACGTGATCGGCGTTCGGTGCCGCCGCACTCCGGATGTCGTTGCACCGCAACAGCATCCGATCGGGATTCGGGTCGACGACGTCGAAGCCCGCGAATCGCAGCGTCACCAGCATGACCCGGTTGACGTCGGTCGGCACGAACTCGGCGAGCGCCCGCCTGCCGTGGGCGCGGGCCCGCTCCACGACGTGCCGGATCAGCGCCGTCCCGACGCCCCGCGACATCACCCGGCACGACATCAGCAGCAGTTGCAGGACGGAATCGTCGCCGCGGATCTCCGACACCGCGAGACCGATCGTGCCGTACCCGCCGAACCGGTCGCCGAGTGACGCGACGAGCACCTCGTGATCGTCGGAGGCGCAGAGCCCGCGCAGTTCGTCGATCCCGAAAGTGCGTCCCGTCGTGTTGAGTTGATGAGACCGCACGGTGAGTTCGTGCGCGCGCTCGAGGTCGTCCTCGTTCGCCCTGCGGACCGTCATGACCAAGTCGAGCGAGGCCAGGAACTCGGCGTTCGACCCGCGGAACTCCTGTTCGCTCACCTGCCGGATCCGTTCCGCGCGATACAGCGCCCTCCGCTGCCTCGCCTCCGCGGTGACGGCGGGCGGAGTCAACTCGGGAAGGTCGGGGAACGACGCGATCTGCTCGGCGGGATAGCACCGCACCGGCGGCAGCGCCTCGGACACCTCGGCACGCTCGACGGGATCGTTGTCGACGAACGCGATGGTGTCGAGGCCCAGGTTCAGGGTCTCCGCGATGCGGCGCACGGCCTCCGACTTCGGTCCCCACCCGACGTCGATGGCGCAGAACAGTTCCTCGATGCCGTGCATCCGCAGGTGCGCGGCGGCGGGTTCGAATTCGCCGCGGCTCGCCACGGCGTGCAGGATTCCGCGCCGATCGAGCACGTCCAGGGCGCGAAGGGCGTCCGCCGTCGGCACGGGAGCGTCCTGCTCGAGGACGACACCGTCCCAGATGGTGTCGTCGAGATCCCAGACCATGCACTTGACCGTCGGCGCCATCGCGATCACGCCCCCCGCCCGGGCCGGTCCGGCAGGCGCCGGAGCAGCGCACTGCTCCACGCCGCGACCGGGCTGCTGTTCATGATCACGCAGTAGTCGCCGGGCTCCTGCGCGGACGCCACGCGCTCGAGGTTCGCCACCACGTCGACGGAGCCGAGGTGGCCGTACCGGGCCAGGTTGTCGCGGCAGACGGGATCGATCGTGACGTCGAGCGCCTCCTGCCAGAACGCGAACGCGCCGAGCGACAGGTTCTGCATGAGGAACACGCCGATCCCGTCCTGCTGCAGCCCGTTCCGGGCCAGCAGCTCCGCGTTGATCTCCGTGAACCGCTTCCGGCTCTCGACCGCCAGGCGAAACGAGTACGTGGGTTCGTCGGCGCATTCCTCGATCCAGTCGGCTTCGCGGACGTCGCGGTAGTCGATGTGGAACAGGTCGGCGTATTTTCCGTCGCTGCGGATCATCTGGTCGACGAGTTCGTACCGTCCGGTCCCCGACGTCGTCAGCAGGACCGCGGCGGCGCCGTCGCCGAGGAGCGTCATCGGCGACCGGTACCGCGACCGGGTGGGTGTCTTCGCCGCCGCGACGACGAGCACGTTCTGGCAGCGGGGATCGCCGCGGAGCAGCGCCGACGCGAGCGTGAACGCCGCCGAGACGGACACGCACCCGAGGTCCCCCACCCCGGTCGTGAACGCCTGGGTCGCGCCGAGGCGGTGCTGCAGCCGCGTCGCCTCGGACGCGAGCAGATACTGCGGAACCCGGCCCTGCACGAGCAGCAGCACGTCGAGCTGGGTGGCGTCGAGGCCGGACGTGCGGAGCGCCTCCTCCGCTGCGGCCCGGGCCAGATCCACCTCGGCGAGACCGATTCCGATCCGCACCGTGTCGATGCCCAGTCCCAGCGCGTGCTCGCGCTGCGCGATCGGGAGTTCGTCGAGTTCCGGCAATCCCGCCACGGTCACCTCGTCGTCGGGGAACCACAGCGCGACGGACTCGATCGTGACCGGCGGGTCTGCCGTCATCGCACACCTCCCCCGAGCACGTAGTCACCGATCTGGAGTTCGGCGACCTCCGTCGAGCCCTCGATGATCTGCATGATCTTCGCGTCACGGAAGAAGCGCCCCACCCTGCTGCCGGGGGCGCATCCGGCGGCCCCGAGCACCTGGACCGCCTGCCCGCTCACCGATGCGGCGACGCGGGCGGCGGCGTACTTCGCGGCGATCGTCGTGAACAGCGCGCTCGGCTCACGCGCATCGCGTTGTTCGGCGGCCCGTTCGCACAGCGCGCGGGCGCCGGCCGCGTCGACCCAGCTGCGCCCGAGGATGGCGCGGACCGAGTCGTGTTCGGACAACACGGCACTGCCCTGCACCCGGGTGGAGGCGTGCGCGACGGCGTCGGCGAGGCACCCGCGCGCCATCCCGGCGCACCCCCACGCGACGGTGTACCGGCCATGGTCCAGGGCCGTTCCGACGACGTGGGACAGTCCGAATCCCGGCGGGGCGATCAGGTGGTCGGCCGGGACGGCGACGCCGTCCAGCGCGATGTGCGCGATCCGGGCACCGCGCATGCCCAGCTGACCGTGGACCGGTTCGAGGGTCACCCCCGGCGCGTCCGTCTCGACCAGCGCGGTGGTCAGCCCGGCCGGTGACCGGCCGAGGACGAGCAGGACGTCCGCCACCTCGCCGAACGTGACCCACAGTTTCCGTCCGGTAATGCGGTGGTCCGTGCCGTGCTCCTCGAAACTGGTAGTCACAGAGGAGAGGTCGCTGCCCGCCCCGGTTTCGGTGGCGGCGAACCCGGCGAGAAGTTCACCGGTCGTCAGGGCGGGCAGCCACCTCGCCCGCTGTTCGGCGGTGCCCCACCGATCGACGGCGGCGTTCACCATTCCCTGCACGGTCAGCAGCGACCGCAACGACGTGCAGACCGCCCCCAGTCTTTCTGCGACCGAGCCGAGTTCGACGGCGTTCAGGCCCAGCCCCCGGCACTCCGTCGTCCGGTCCAGCCCGAGGACACCCGCCTTCGCGGCGGCCTCGATGACCTCGACCGGCAGCCCGGTCTCGTCCCAGTTGCCGGCGTCGGTCTCGGCGGAGGCGACGAGTGTGTCGAGTCCGATCACGGCGACGCCCCGTCCGTCGCACGAAGCTGCTCGCCCCGCTTCCTCCGTATGAACCCCGCCACCCGGGCCGCGGTGCGGAAGTTGTCGAGGTCGAGATCCTCCACCTCGACCACGACGTCGTGGGAGCCTTCGATGTACGTGACGATCTCCAGTGCCCGCAACGAACTCACCAGTCCCAGGGTGAAGTAGTCGTCGTCGGGACCGAGTTCCGTCGACGTGATCGAGCTCAGGTACTGCCGTAACCGCTCGACCAGCTCGTCATGGGACTCGGGCACAGGTGCATTTGCTGTGTCCATGGGCCTGGGATTCCCAATTGGACCAGCGTTCAATCATCGCGGGTCTCAGGCGGCGAGCAACCCCGGCAGTCCCCACTCGGCCGCGAGCAGTTCGTAGGAGCGCAACCGGTCGGCGTGATCGTGGGTGACGCTGGTGATCACCAGTTCGTCGGCGTCGGTGAGCCTTCGCAGACTGTCGAGTTTGTCCGCGACGGTGGCCGGCGCCCCCACGAACTGGGTGATCAGCCGGTCCTCGACGAGCGCACGTTCCGTCTCGCCGAGCGGAGCGGTGTGCGCGGGGTCGGGGTACGGGATCGCGCCGTGCCCACTACGGATGCTGTGCGTCCAGTGCCCGAACGTCGACGCCAGTTCCTGCGCGGTCGCATCGTCCTCCGCCACGACCGTGTCGGCGGAGACGACGACGTACGGCTTCGGCAGAGTCGGCGACGGGCGGAACGCGGCGCGGTAGGCCTCGACCGCGTCGAGGGTCGTCGACGGGCTCACGTGGTAGTTCGCGCCGAACGGCAGCCCCAGCCGGCCTGCCAGTTCGGCGCTCGGCCCCGCGCTGCTGCCGAACACCCACACCTCGACGTCCGCGCCCTCACCGGGACTCGCGTGCAACTCGATCCCGTCCGGGGTGCGGTACGTGCCGCCGAGCAGTGCCAGGATGTCGTCGACCTGCTGGTCGAATGCGGGCGACAGCGCGCCGGGCTGCTGCAGGACCGACTGCGCCGCCGCGAGCCGCGGGGACAGCAGGAGCCCGGACGGGTCGAACGGCGCGGGGATCACCACGCCGTCGCGGACCTCCGTCTCCCGGCGGGGCGGGGCCGGCTGGTTGTTGCGTTCGGCAACCGCTTTCAGCGCCTCGGCCCGCCGCTGACCCGACCGTCCGAGACCGAGGTCCAGGCGACCCGGGTACAGCGCGTCGACGGTGCCGAACGCCTCGACGACGGCGGCCGCAGTGGTGTGCCCCAGCTGCACGGCGGCGGCACCGACCCGGAGTGTGCTGGTCGCCGCGGCCAGGATCCCGACGAGCACGGCCGGCGAGGAACTGGCGACACCGACGAAGTGGTGCTCGGCCACCCAGTACCGCTTGTATCCCCACGCCTCGGCGTGCCGGGCGAGGTCGACGGTGTTCCGCAGCGCCGTGCGGGCGGTGGCGCCCTCGCTGACGGGCGACAGATCGAGAACGGACAACGGAGTGGTCATGAGGGCACTTTCTGGAGGGAGCGGGGATTGACGGCACGATGGCTGGGCGGGGCACCGAGTCCGAGGTGCTGCCGCAGCGTGGCGGTGGTGTAGTCGGTGCGCAGAACGCCACGGTCCTGGAGCAGCGGCACCACCGTGTCGACGAACGGGTCGAGTCCGTCCGGGTTGGGAAGGGAGGGCAGGACGAACCCGTCCGCGGCGTCCTCGCGGACCCACCGGACGATCCGGTCCGCGACGGACGCGGCGGTGCCCGCGAACGCCGCGGTGAACAGGACCTTCACCGCACCGGCGGGCCTGCCTGCGTCGACCGTCCGGCGCGCGACGTCGGTGTAGGCGGCGCGGGCGGATTCGAACGTGCTCAAAGGAGCGATGATCACGTCGCCGTGCCGGGCGGCGAGATCCCGGGTCTCCGGGCTGTCACCGGACACGATCACCACCGGTTGCGCCTGCGGGCTGCGGGGGACAGTGAAGCGTCCGCCGATGTCGAAGTGCCTGCCCCGGTGATAGAACGCGCCTGCGGTGGGATCCGACACGAATCGTCCCGCGCCGCGGTCGACGGTCACGACGCCGTCGGCCCAGGAATCCCACAGGGTGCGGGCGGTGCCGACGAACTCGGCGGCCCGCCCGCCGGCAGGGGCCGCGGTGTTCCACGCCGCCCGGCCGCCGGACAGGTGATCGAGCGAGGCCAACCTTCGGGCCACGTCGAACGGTTCGGCGGAGGTCGTGTCCAGCGTCGCCGCGAGCCCCACCGCGTCGGTGAATCCGGCCAGCGCGTTCGCCGCAGTGACGCCGTCGGCGAGGAAGAAGTCGAATCGTCCCCGCTCCGCGGTGCGGGCGGCGTCCGCGAGGACGGCGAAATCCGTCCGGCCCGCGGGCGCCGCCGCCCCGAGCACGACCTGCTTGTCGGTCATGCCTACCGCGGGTTCTTCTCGCCGGCCTCGACCGCGAGCGTCAGCCGGTTCTCGGCGGGCGCGACCGGGCAGGTGGCGTAGTCGGTGAACGCGCACGGCAGGTTGGACGCCCGGTTGAAGTCGAGGATCACCCGGCCGTCCGCGGCGGGGGCGTCGACGGCGAGCGACCGTGCCGCGGGGTACGTGCTGACCCCGCTGGTGGCATCGGTGAACAGCACCTGCAGCCCACCGTCCTTGCCTGCGAACGCGACGAGTTCGTGTGCGGCGCCGTCATACTCGAAGGCGAGCGACCCCAGCGCCGTGTGGTGGTGCTCGAGCCCCTCGACGACGGCACCCGTCGTCACGACGCGGGACTGCGGGAACGGGGTGAACGTTGCGGGCACCGCCCACTGTCGCGCCGGCAGGAACGCCGGGATGCCGGTGAACGCGGCGAGGGTGGCGGCCTCGGGGTCGTGGATCCGCAGGGCGACGTCGCCCGTCCTGCGGATCACCTCGATGGTCCGATTGCCGTGGCGCACGATCAGGCCGGGGGCGCCCTCCTGCGGTGCGAGGGCCGCCGTGCCGTCGACCGTCTCGCCGTCGATCTCGAGACCGGCGTCGGCCGGGGCCGTGACGATCAGGCCGTCCGCGTCGGCCCGCCATTTTCCGGGCAGGTCGGGGAACGTGGTGTCGGTCTCGACGAGCCAGTGCAGTGCCGTGAGGCTCAGCCAGCCCAGCGGTTCGCCGAAGTAGTCCTCGCGCGCCGAATGCCAGTCCTGCCACCCCTGCTCGAATGTCGCGTCTTCGGTGACTGCGGTCATGATGCCCGAACTCCTTCTGTCTGATGATGCGGATGGCGCAGTCCGAGATGGCTGCGCAGGGTCGTCCCCGAGTACTCGGAGCGGAAACTGCCGCGGTTCTGCAACTCCGGGACCACCTTCTCGACGAACTCGTCCAGCCCGGCCGGAGTGAGGTGCGGTACCAGGATGAAGCCGTCGCACGCGTCGGCCTGCACGTAGCGGTCGATCTCCTCGGCCACCTGGGTGGGGGTTCCGACGAACTGCTGGCGGGTGGTGACGGCGATGATCAGTTCCCGGATGCTGAGTTTCTCGGCTTCCGCCTTCGCCCGCCACTGGCCCGCGATCTCGCGGGGGTCCTTCGCGTGCCGGACCCGGCCGCGGGTGATGGTCGAATCTTCCGCCGGTTCGACGTCCGGCAGCGGCCCGTCCGGGTCGTACCCGGAAAGATCACGCCCCCACACCTGTTCGAGGAACGCGATCGCGGTCTGCGGTCCCACCTGCTGGTGCCGGATGTGGTCGGCGCGTTCGGCCGCGTCCGCCGCGGAGTCGCCCAGCACGAACGTCGCGGCGGGCAGCACCTTGAGGTCGTCGTGGCCGCGCCCGTACTTCGCGAGCCTGCCCTTGACGTCCGAGTAGAACTTCCGGCCGTCCTCGAGTGATCCGTGGATGGTGAAGATGGCGTCGGCCTGGGCGGCGCCGAATTCACGGCCCTCGTCGGAATCGCCGGCCTGCAGCAGCACCGGGTGCCCCTGTGGGCTCCGGGGAACGGTGAAGCGTCCCCGGATGTCGAACTGCGCACCGGAGTGCGTGACCTCGCGGATCGACTGGTCCGGGGCGAACACTCCCCGGGCGCGGTCGATCTGCAGTGCGTCCCGATCCCAGCTGTCCCAGAACTTTCGGGCGCCCTGGATCAGTTCGCCGGCGCGGACGTAGCGGTCGGCCTGGTCGAGATATCCGCCGCGCCGGAAGTTCTCTCCCGTGAACGCGTCCGAGGACGTCACCATGTTCCAGGCGGCCCGGCCACCGGACAGGTGGTCGAGCGAGGCGAATTGCCGTGCCAGCTCGTACGGTTCGTTGAACGTGGTGTTGATCGTCCCGGCCAGGCCCAGATGGGTGGTCGCGCCGGCGAGCGCGCCGAGCACCGTCAACGTGTCGGGGCGGCCCACCACGTCGAGGTCGTGGATCCGGCCCCGGTGCTCGCGCAGGCGCAGTCCCTCGGCGAGGAAGAAGAAGTCGAACAGACCGCGTTCGGCGGTCTCCGCGAGGTGCACGAACGAGTCGAAGTCGATCTGACTCTTCGATTCGGGGTCGCTCCACACGGTGGTGTTGTTGACGCCGGGAAAGTGTGCGGCGAGGTGAATCTGCTTGCGCTGGTTGCTCATGATGTCAGTCCTGTCCGGCGAAGCGGTTGGCGGGACGGGTGAAGCCGAGTCGTTCCCGGAGCAGTCCGCCGCCCGGGGCCGGGTCTTGCGAGCGCAGCAGGGGCAGGACGTGCCCGGCGATGGCGTCCAGGCCGGACTGCAGCGCCAGCGGGCGGAGCGTGACGCCGTCGACGTCCCCGGTGGCCGTCACGTCCGTGATCAGCCGGGCCAGACCCGGCGCGTCGCCGCGGTAGAGAACCGACGCGGGCTCGTACCGGGCGTCGGACCAGTTCTCGAGTTGCGCGAGGTCACGTTCGGCCGCGTCGGCGGTCTCGGCGATCACCACCTCGACGTCGAGCAGGATCCGCAGCGTCGCGGGGTCGCGCCGCCCCGCCTCGGCCGCAGCACGCCGCACCCGGACCGCGAGGTCGCGCGCCGCGTCGACGGTGGGCGCGGCGATGCGGATCACGTCGGCGCGTGCGGCGGCGATTCGGGTGGAGTGCTCGTCCCGCGCACCGATCACGATCAGCGACTGCCCCTGCGGCGACCGCGGTGTGATCGAGGGACCCTTGACGGTGAAGTGGTCTCCCTCGAAATCGATGTAGTGCAGCTTGTCCCGGTCGATGAAGCGCCCGGTGGCCACGTCGCGGATCTCGGCGTCGTCCTCCCAGCTGTCCCACAGCAGGCCGACGACCTCGATTGCGTCGGCCGCCTCCGCCCACAGACTCTCGGCGTCCTGCGCGTCCTTGCGCCCGAACAGATCCGCCTGGACCTGGCCGGAGGACACGTCCACCTGCCACCCGGCGCGGCCGCCCGACGCGTGGTCGAGGCTGGCGATCGCCTTGGACACGTGGAACGGTTCGGTGTGCGTGACGGTCACTGTGGGGACCAGGCCGATGCGCTCGGTGGACGCGACGGCACGGGCGGTGATCGCCACGGCGTCCAGTTGCCCACGCTGATCGGCATGTCCGGTCGTGGCGATCGCGAAGGAGTCGCCGACGAACGCGAGGTCGACTCCGGCGGAGTCGGCCTGCCCGATCAGGCCGGTCCAGTAGTCGGCGGTGAAGAGGTCCTCGGCGCGCGAGTCCTGGCGGCGCCAGGACTGCGGATGGATCCCGGTGCCGTACAGATCGACGGCGACGATGCGGCGGTGTGGCTCAGGCATGAATCGATTCCTCCAGCTGTGCGGAACGTGGGCGCCCGACGGACCGTCCCGGGATGGCGTCGAGCAGTTGCCGGGTGTAGTCGTGGCGCGGGTTGTCGAATATGTCGGCCGCGGTGCCCGATTCGACGATGCGGCCGGCACGCATCACCGCGACCGTGTCGCTGATCTGCCGGACCACGGCGAGGTCGTGCGAGATGAAGAGGTAGCTGAGCCCGAGGTCGCGCTGCAGGCTCTCGAGCAGGCCGAGGATCTGCGCCTGCACCGAGACGTCGAGGGCCGACACCGGTTCGTCCAGCACGACGAGTTCGGGGCGCAGAGCGAGCGCGCGGGCGATGGCGACCCGCTGGCGTTGCCCGCCGGACAGCTCCGCCGGCCGCCGTTCGAGGTAGGTGCGCGGCAACGCGACCTGTTCGAGCAGTTCGGCCACCCGCGCGGCCCGCTCCGCTTTGGTTCCGACACCGAACGCACCGAGCGGTTCCGCGACGATGTCCGAGATCGCCAGCTTCGGATCGAGGGAGGCGTACGGGTTCTGGTACACGATCTGCACCCGCCGGCGCAGGGCCCGCAGCGCGCCGCCGCGCAGGGTGGTGATGTCCCGGCCGTCGAACTCGACGCGGCCCGCGGTGGGCGACTCCAGCCGGATCGCGATCCGGGCCACCGTGGACTTGCCCGACCCGGACTCCCCCACCAGCGACAGTGTGCGCCCGCGGGGGACCTCGAACGACACGTCCCGGACGGCGTCGATGGACGTGCGCCGGTCGATCCGGAACGTCCTGGACACCCCGGACACGCGCAGCAGGACGTCGGGGCCGGCGCCGCCCACCTCCTCGCCGCGGGCTCGTTCCTGTCCCACCGACAGGCTCGGCGCCGCGGCCAGCAGGGTGCGGGTGTACTCGTGCTGTGGGTTCTCGAGGATCTGACGGGTGGGGCCGGCTTCCACCACCTCGCCCTGGCTCATCACCACGATCCGGTCGGCCCGGTCGGCCGCGACACCCAGATCGTGCGTGATCAGCAGGACCGCGGTGCCGGATTCGGCGATCCGCGCGTCGAGAAGATCGAGGATCCGGCGCTGCACGGTGACGTCGAGGGCGCTGGTCGGTTCGTCCGCGATCACGAGTTCGGGGCTGCACGCCAGCGCGATCCCGATCAGGACGCGCTGCCGTTGCCCGCCGGACAGGTCCTGCGGGTACTGCCGCGCCCGCACCTCGGGCTCGTCGATCCCGGCCTCGGCGAGGATGCGTACCGCCTCGATGCCTGCCGTCCGCCGGTCGGCGAGACCGTGGATCCGGAGCACCTCCGCCACCTGGGCGCCGACCCGCAGGACGGGGTTGAGCGACGTCGTCGGGTCCTGCGGAACCAGGCCGATCCGGGCGCCGCGGACCCGTTCGAGGGCGCGTTCCGACTTGGTGTCGAGGCGCTCACCGTCGAACGTGACGGTGCCGGCGACGGCCCGCCCCGATCCGCTGAGCAGTCCGAGGATGGCGTGCCCGGTGGTGGATTTTCCGGAGCCGGACTCGCCGACCACGGCCACCACCTCGCCGCGCGCGACCGTGAGGTCGACGCCCTGCACGGCCACGACGGGATCGCCCGCGCTCCCGTACGCCACCCGCAGTCCGGAGACCTGCAGCAGCGGAGTGTCGTTCGCGCTCATCGCACTTCCCTTTGTTCGAGTGCATGCCCGAGTCGGTGCGCCGACAGCACGACGGCCACGATCACCAGTCCGGGCAGGGTTGTCATCCACCACGCGGTGGCGAGGTAGTTTCGTCCCTCGGAGATCAGCGAGCCCCATTCCGGGGTAGGCGGCACGGCGCCGAATCCGAGGAAGCTCAGCGACGACACCGCGAGGACCGCCATGCCGAACTCGACCGCCGCCAGGGCGACGACGGGCGCGTACGAGTTCCGCAGCACGTGGCGGCGCAGCACCGTGTGCCAGCGGACACCCGACGCGAACGCGGCCTCGACGTACAGCGACCGCCGCACCCGCAGCACCTCCGACCGCATCACGCGGGCGAAGTTCGCGATCAGCGACACGCCCACCGCGATCGCGACGTTGACCGTGCCGAATCCCAGTGCGGTCACCAGTGCCAGCGAGAGCAGCAGCGCGGGGATCGACAGGAGGACGTCGACGGCCCGCATCAGGACGGCGTCCAGTGTGCCGCCGAGGGCGCCGGACAGCAGTCCGATCAGCGAGCCCGCCACCAGTGCGATGCCCACCGCCAGCAGTGTCGCGGTCAGCGACAATCCGGCTCCGTGGACCACCCGGGTGTAGACGTCGCGGCCGATGTTGTCGGTGCCGAACCAGTGTGCGGCACTCGGCGCCTGTAGCTTCTGGGCGGGCACCCCGACCAACGGGTCACCGCTCGCGAACACCGACGGCGCCACCGCGAATCCGACCGCGACGAGGAGCACCGCCGCCGAGGCGACGAGCACGAGGTTGCGACGCCACCACGCCACCACGCGGTGTCCGCGGCCGCGCGGACGGGGCGCGATCGCGGGAAGCGCGTCGACCGGCGGAGGGCCGAAACCCTCGGCCTCCTCGATCAGTTCTCTGGTGAGGATGTCAGACATGAACCTTCTCCTCCACATTCGCGACGGTGTCGCTGCCCTCGGAACTCCGCCTGCCCTCGACGATCCTGGGGTCGATCAGCGGGTAGAGCAGATCGACGGCGAGATTGACGAGCACGTAGACGAGCGAGCTCAGCACCACGATCCCCTGGACCACCGGAATGTCCTGCGCCATCACGGAAGTCTGGGTGAGGCGCCCCACCCCGGCGCGGGAGAACACCGTCTCGACGACGACCGATCCCGCCAGCAGATTGCCGACGAGCACACCGGCGATGGTGAACGCGGGAATGCTCGACAGACGCAGCGCGTGCCGGGTCTGGATCTGCCGGCGCGACGCTCCCTTCGCCCGCGCGGCCTCGATGAACGGCTGCCGCCACGTGGTCTGCAGACTCGCCGCGAGCACCTGGGCGATCACCGCCCCGGTGGGGAGCGCGAGCGTCACCGCCGGCAGCACCAGCGTCGCGATCCCCTGGTCGCCGAACGCGGGGAAGGCGTTCAGCCGGAACGAGAACAGTTGCAGCAGAATCAGGCCCACCCAGAACGTCGGGACCGCGACACCGAGCGGGGGCAGGGAGAACAGCAGGTTCCGCACCCAATGGACCCGCGTGTAGGTGGCGAGGAACGCGACCCCCGCCCCGAACACGACGGCGAGGACCAGCGCCGCGGACGCCAGCGCGAGAGTGCTGGGCACCGCGTTGCCGATGGCCTCGGTCACCGACTGCCCGGTGGCGATCGAGTACCCGAAGTCACCGCGGACGGCGTGGCTCAGCGAGTTCCAGTACTGCACCCACACCGGCTGGTCGAGTCCGTACCGCGCCTGCAGTTCCGCGACGGCGGCCGCGTCGACCGTCGTGCCGGTGGACGCCGAGTCGACGGCGATGCTCACCGGGTCGGACGGCAGGAGGAACAGCACGGCGAACGACACGGTGAACGTCGCCCACAGGACGGCGATCGCCTGCAGCACGCGGAGTCCGAGGTAGCGAATCATGTTTCAGCGTCCGCTGATCCAGGTGTCGAAGAACTGGAGCCGGGCCGAGGCCTCGAACTTCAGGTCCTGCACGTTCGGGCCCGCGCCGATCGCCTGCGACAACTCCACCGTGGGGATCCACAGGCCGTTGTCGAGGACCTGCTGCTGGGCGTCGGCGACGAGCGCGCTCCGCGCGGCGGGATCGGTGGTGGCGAGCTGCTTCGTCAGCACGTCGTCGAGCGCGGGAATCGGGCCGCGGCTGTTCAGATTGCGGCCTTCGAGCCCGAACTGTGTGCGCAGGATGTCGCCGTCGGCGCGGGTGCTGTTGTAGTAGGTGGCGTCGAAGTCCTTGGAATTCTGGCGAGCGGTGGCTTCCGGGGTCGACACGAGGTCGAGCTGCAGGTCCACTCCCACCGCTCTGAGCTGCTGCTGCACCAGTTCGAGGATGGCCTGGTTGCCGGCGAATACAGAGCTGAACAGCACGGGGAAGGCGAGCTTCTGACCACCCTTCTCGCGGATGCCGTCGGCGCCGGGCACCCAGCCCGCCTGATCCAGGATCGACTTCGCCTTCTCCGGGTCGTACGTCACGTCGGGCAGTGCCACGTAGCCCGGGGTGCGGCTGGCCAGGGTGCTGGTGGCCGGCTTGAAGTTGGGGCCGAGCACGGTGTCGACCAGTTCCTGCCGGTTGATCGCCGGCACCAGCGCGCTGCGCACGACGGGGTCGACGAGCGGTCCGCGGGTCACGTTGGGCTGGAAGCCGAACGGGGTTCCGGGATTCGAGGTGGTGAGCACCTGCCCGCCCGCACCTTCGATCTGCGGGGCGTCCTGCGGCAGCGCGTCGCTGATCGCGTCCAGCTGTCCCGAGGACAGGCTGCCCGTGCGGACACCGGATTCGGGGACGACGGTGAACTCGATGGTGTCGAGGTAGGCCTCGCCGTCGTGGGCGAACACGTCGGAACCCCAGTTGTATCCGGCGCGCTTGGCGAGGGTGACCGACTTGTCCTGCTGGTAGTCGGCGTACGTGAACGGCCCGGTGCCCGAGATGTTGCCGGTGCACCGCTCCTCGGCGGACTTCGCGACGGAACTGTCGGACAGGATGCCGAGCTGCGGGGTGGACGACGCCTGGAGGAACTGCGCGTTGGGTGCGGCGAAGTCGACCTGCGCGGTCTGCGGGTCGATCACGGTGGTGCCCGTGTACCCGGTGAGGTAGCTGGCACCCAGTGCGGCCTTGGCACCGGTGAGCGTGTTCACGATGGCGTCGAGGTTCTTCTTCACCGACTCCGCGGTGAAAGGTGTTCCGTCACTGAACGTCACCCCCTCCTTCAGGTGGAACGTGAAGGAGGACGCGTCGGCGTCGGTGTCCCAGCTCTCGGCCAGCCACGGCTTCAGTTCGCCCGTCTCCGGGTCCTGGTCGGTGAGCGAGTCCACCACCTGCCGGGCCACGTAGATCGTCTGGTTGGTGCCCGACTGCGCGGGGTCGGCGCACGTGGGTGCCTGGGACAGGCCGTAGCGGAGGGTGCCGCCGGGCTGCGGCGGGCCCGCGTCCGCGGAGGAACTGCTGGAGCCGCCACCGCAGGCGGTGAGCGCCGTGGCCAGCACGGCGGCGGCGCCGATACCTGCCGCGATGCGGCCGCGGTGGGACGAGGACAAAGGCACTGATGGCACCGAGAACTCCGTGATCTCGAAGAAGTGCCGTGCGCGCCGACCGTCGAGTGGGCAGCGCTCACGCGCACAGAAAGGTGAGGGACACCGGATCCGACGCGGATGCGGTGTGTAGAGCAGGAACCCCGGGCAGGTGCCGGGGTGTCAGATCAGCTGTGACAGATGGAGGTGGACAACCGGCAGAGATCGACGTGCAGACGCCCCCAGGCGCTCACGAAGCCTTCGGTCAACATGGTTCCTCCATCGATCCCGGCGGTAGCACCCGCACCCGCGGGGCGGGGGGTTGCTGCGACGTCAACGAGCCAGGTCTCTCGGTCGCTCTGGATGGTCGTTACCAAGTGTAAGAGATCGCCGGTCGCCGCGCCACACGGCCCCCGCTACCCGACTGCCTGCCGGGGCGGGAGTTCCCGTCGCGACAGCGGCGGGCGGAGACCGAGATGCTCACGCAGCGTCGCGCCTTCGTATTGCGTTCGGTACGAGCCGCGCTCCTGCAGTTCGGGCACGAGCAGGTCGACGATCTCGTCGAGTCCGGTGGGCACCAGATACGGCGAAACATTGAATCCGTCGGTCGCGCCACTGCGCACCCACCGGGTGAGTTCGTCGGCGACCTGCCCGGGGGTACCCGCGAAACCGGACCGCTGAGTCGTCGCGATCGCGACCTGCCGCAGCGACAGGTTCTGCGCCTCCGCCAGGGCCCGCCACTCGCGGGCGATGGCGAGCGGGTCCTTGCCGTCGCGGGCGGCCCCGCGGGTGACGGAGATCGGTGCGGGCACCGGATCGAAGTCGGGCAGTGGACCGTCCGGGTCGCGATCGGAAAGATCGCGGCCCCACACCTGCCCGACCAGCGACAGCGCCGTCTGCCCGGTGTACTGGCCTTCGCGGACCCAGCGGACCTTGTCCTCCACCTCGGACGCGTTCTCCGCGAGCACGATCTGGGTGCCCGGCAAAATCTTGACGTCGTCCTCGGGGCGCCCCGCTCGGCGCAGTCTCGCCCGGATGTCGTCGGCGAAAGCGAGCGCCTCGTCGAAATGGGTTCCGTGCCGGGAGAAGATGACGTCGGCGTGCGTGGCCGCGAAGTCCCTGCCTGCCGGTGAGTCGCCGGCCTGGAAGATGACGGGATGGCCCTGGGCGCTGCGCGGCAGGGTGGGGGTGATCGTGACATCGAACTGCGACGTGCGCCGCGACACGTCCTCCACACTGCCCGCGGTGGCCCAGGACGGCGCCTCGGTGCTCGTCGCGACGGCGCCGTCGGCCCACGCGTCCCAGATCGCCCGGGCGACGCCCAGGAACTGCCCGGCCCGTTCGTACCGGTCGGCGTGATCGAGGAAGCCGCCGCGCCGGAAGTTCTCCCCGGTCCACGCGTTGTCCGTGGTGACGGCGTTCCAGCCGGCGCGTCCGCCGGACAGCAGGTCCAGCCCGGACAGTCGCCGGGCGAGGTCGGCCGGTTCGTTGTAGGTGGTGTTCTGGGTGGCCACCAGCCCGATGCGCCGGGTGATGCCGGCCAGCGCCGACAGCTGGGTGATCGCGTCCGGCCTGCCCACGATGTCGAGATCGAGGATCTTGCCTTCCTGTTCCCGCAGGCGCAGACCCTCACCCAGGAAGAAGGCGTCGAACAGGCCCCGCTCGGCGGTCTGTGCCACCCGACGGAACGTTTCGAAGTCGATCTGCGATCCGCTCGTCGGATCCGACCAGATCGTCGTGTGGTTGACGCCTTGGAAGAAGACCCCGAAATGCACCTGGGCATCGGGCCGGGCGTACGAGTTGTCGGTCATGATCTCCACAACCTTTCAGCGAGAGGATTCTGCGAGGCGGTCGGCCCGGAATCGGTTGGCGGGGCGGTCGAGTCCGAGCGTGCTGCGCAGGGTCGAACCGGGTACGGGACGGTGGGCGACACCGGCGCGCAGGAGTGCCGGGATCACGTACCGCGCCAGCACCGGGAGGTCCTCGTCGACCACGGCGGGATGCAGACGCACACCGTCGACGTGCGGATCCAGTGCGCGCAGCAGTTCCACCAGTCCGGTGGCCTCGCCGGCGAACGACAGCCGCTCGCTCGACGGGGCGGGAGTGGCTGCGCCGAGCGCCACGTCGAGTTCGGCGAACACCAGCGCCGCCCCGCGGTCCTTCGCCCGCGCGGCGGCGTCGGCGATGTCACCGGGCGTCGTCCCGGACACCAGCACCACGTCGACCTGGGACGGATCGGTCTGCCCGTCGAGCCCGAACACCACCAGTTGCCCCTGCGGCGGCCGCGGCACGATCGCCGGACCCTTCACCGAGTACGTCTCGCCCCGGAAGTCGAGGTAGTGCAGTCGGTCGCGGTCGACGAAACGGCCGGTGGCGTAGTCGCGGATCACCGCGTCGTCCTCCCAGGAATCCCACAGGTCCCGGATCACGGCGATCGCGTCCCGCTCCTCCCGCGCGAGGTCGGCGGGTGCGGTGATCTCGGTCCGGCCCAGTGCGCCCGCGACCCGCGGGTCGGTGTCGCGTGCGGCGATCCAGCCGCCGCGTCCCCGCGACGCATAGTCGAGTGTCGCGAGTTGGGAGGACGTGTGAAACGGTTCGGCGTAGGTGCTGCCGACCACCGGGACGAGCCCGATCGTGCTGGTGGTCGCGGCCACGAACGCGGCGCGATTCACGGCGTCGATCCGGCCGACGGGTCCCCCGTCGGCGCCGGGCGGCAGCAGCGAATCATCGAAGGAGGCGAACGTGAACCCGGCGTTCTCCGCCGCCGCGACCCGATCCGCCACCGTTCGCCCGGTCAGCAACCGGTCGGGAGTGTGCTCGGCGCGCCGCCAGGACTCGGGATGCGTTCCCTCGCCGTCGAGTTCGATGCCCAGATGCAGGCTCATGCCCGTCCCTCCTCCGTGTCGGCCGCGAGGGGGCGGCTCGGAATGGTCTCGCGCAGCGCGGGTGCCACCTCGGCCTGGAACAGCTCGAGGCTCTCGCGGTGCTGTTTGTCGCTGCCGACGCGGTCGGCGCTCAGGTGGATCACCTCGTGGCCGAACTGCTCGTGGTAGCGCTGCACCTTGTCGATCACCTGCTGCGGGCTGCCGATCAACGCGGAGCTGCGCTCGACGAAGTCCTCGAGGGTCTCGAATACCACGGGAAGTCCTGCCTTGCGGGCGAAGTCGAGCCGGGCGGCGTGAATCGGCCGCCACACGTCGAGCGCGTCCTGCGAGTTCGGTGTGACGTAGAACCCGGCGGTCCCGGCGCCGACGAGGGCGTCGGCGGGATCGTGACCGTAGTGGGTCCACCGTTCGCGGTAGTGCCGGACCAGTTCGGCGTAGGAGTCGATGGGATACGTCACGTTCGCGGAGAAGATCGGATCTCCGTAGCGGGCGGCGAGATCCACCGATTCCTTGCTCGTCGCGCTGCCGTGCCAGATCCGGATCCGCCGCTGCAACGGGCGGGGCAGTGCGACGGCGTGCTCGAGCGACGGACGGAACGTACCCTCCCAGGTGACGTCCTCACTCTCCCACAACTTCCGGAACAGCTCGTACCCTTCGCGGTTGCGGTCCCACTGGTCGTCCGGTGTGACGTGGAACAGCTGTGCCTGCGCGGTGCCGTTTCCCTTGCCGATGACGAGTTGCAGCCGGCCCCCCGACAGGTTGTCGAGCGTCGAGTAGTCCTCGAACGCACGGACCGGGTCGAGCAGGCTCAGTGTGGTCACTGCGGTCCACAACTGCAGGGTGGTGGTCCGCGCCGCGATGGCGCTGAGCACCACGGGCGGCGAGGAGGACAGGAAGGGATGTTCGTGGCGCTCGCCCACCGCGAAACCGTCGTACCCCAGTTGCTCGGCGAGGACGGCCGATTCGACGACCTCCCGCAGCCTGGCCGCGGTGCCGATCTTCTCCCCGGTCACCGGATCCGGGTGGTGAGTGATCAGGCTCATCAGCAGAAACTTCATACGGACTCGTACTCCTTTGCGGCGCAGTCGGAAGGCAGGGCGGTGGGCAGGAGCTTCTCGAATCCGTGGACCCCGATTTCCTGCGGTGGGAGGGAGCGGTCGAACAGCGCCGTGTACCCCGCGGCCAGGTACAGGGCCACCGCCTCGGGCTGCCGCGGCCCGGTGGTGAGGAAGATGCGCGAGTAGCCGGCCCGGACGATCTCGGCCTCGAGTTCCCGCAGCACGATGCGTCCGAGTCCGCGCCTGCGGTGCGAGGACGAGGTCCAGATCCGCTTCAGTTCCGCGGTCGTGTCGTCGTAGCGGCGGAAGGCCCCGCCCGCCACCGACGCCCCGTCCTCGACCACGACGAGCAGCGCACCCACCGGTGCGGCGAACTCTTCCGCCGGATACGTGCTGAGGTCCTCGTACATCTGGTCGCGGGACCGCCCGTACCGCGTGCTGTATTCGGTGGCCAGTTCTTCGAGCAGCGGCGCGGCCAGTGGATCGGTCTGATCGACGAACACGGTCTGCACGGGGTCGGTCCTCTCGCTCACTGTTCCTCCTGTCAGCTGGTCTTCGGGAGTCCGGGCGGGTTGACGACCGACGTGTTCACGGCCTCGTTCGCGATGTTCCAGCGGTCGAGAACCTGCGCGTACGTGCCGTTCTCGATGACGTGGTTGATCGCCTCGTTGACTGCGGTGATCAGCCCGTTGTCCTTCTTGGTGAGCACGGCGATCTCACCCTGGAGTGCGTCGCCGGCGCCCGAGAACGTTCCGGCGATCTCGGTCTCCCCTGCCTGCGCCACGTGGAACGACGACGACGGGTTGGGGCCGAAGTAGGCGTCGATGCGACCCGACGCGAGCGGCAGATAGTAGTCGGTGGTGTTCTGGTAGTACGTGATGTCGGTGGGTTCGAGGCCGGCCGCCACGTTCTGCTCGCTCCACTTCACCAGCAGCGCTTCCTGATTGGTGCCGGAGGACACCGCGATCTTCAGGCCCGCGACGTCCTTGGGTTCCTTGATCTGGATACCGCTGTCCTTCTTCGTCTCGAACGCGACCGTGTCGAGGCGGTACGTCGAGAAGTCGTACTTCTCCTTCCGCTCCTCGGTGACGGTGACGTTGGAGATGAAGGCGTCGGCTTCCCCCGAGTCGATTCGGACGAAGTTCTGCGCCCAGTCCGCGGCCTGCAGGTCGACCTTCAGGCCGAGGACGTCGCCGATCAGGTATGCGAAGTCGGTCTCCGAGCCGATGAGCGTCTTGTCGTCGTCGGCGTAGAAGCGCAGCGGCGGGGCCGATCCGGCGCTGCCCGTCACGACGAGCGTCCCGCGGTCGCGGATCTGCTGGGGGACCTTCGCGGCGATCGACTCGACCTCGTCGGTGGTGATGCGATTCTGATCGGCGGTGAGGTTGTAGCCGGCGGCCGAGGTGGGCCCCGATCCCTCGTCCTCGACGTCGCCGCCCCCGCACGCGGCGGCGAGCAGCGCGACGGTGGTGAGGGCCGAGGCCAGAATCTTCTTACGGAACCGTGCGGTGGACATGTGTGCCTTTCGGGGATCCACACCGGGGTGTGGAGGTCAGAGAACTCGGGAGAGGAAAGCTTTGGTGCGGTCGTGCTGTGGGTCGTCGATGACCTGCGCGGGCGGGCCCTGCTCCACGACGACGCCGGCGTCCATGAACACCGCCGTGTCGGCGACCTCCCGCGCGAAACCCACCTCGTGGGTGACGATGACGAGGGTGGCGCCGTCGCGTGCCAGTTGTTTGATGACGGCGAGGACCTCACCGACCAGTTCGGGGTCGAGGGCGGACGTGGGCTCGTCGAACAGGATCACCGCCGGGCGCAGTGCGAGGGCGCGGGCGATCGCGACCCGCTGCTGCTGGCCACCGGACAGTTGCCGCGGGTACTCGTGAGCCTTGTCGCCGACGCCGACCCGATCCAGGAGGGCGATCGCCTCGGCCTCGACCTCGGCACGGTCGCGGCCCTGCGCCGACACCGGTGCCTCGACCACGTTCTCCAGCACCGTGAGGTGCGGGAACAGGTTGAAGTTCTGGAACACGAATCCGATTCGGGACCGCTGCTTCAGGATGTCGCGTTCCCGCAGTTCGTGGAGTTTGTTGCCCTTGCGCCGGTAGCCGATGAGGTCGCCGTCGATCCGGATGGTGCCCCGGTCGACCTTCTCCAGGTGGTTGAGCGTGCGGAGCAGCGTGGACTTGCCGGAACCCGACGGGCCCAGGATCACCGTCACCTCGCCCTTGCGGACCAGCAGGTCCACCCCCTGGAGGACTTCGAGTGCGCCGAAGGACTTGTGAACTCCGCGGACCTCGACCGCGAACTCCGCCTGCTGGGTGTCGGTCGTCATTTCGTGGCCCCTCTCGGTACGGAGACGCCGGCGTCGCGGATCTCGGCGAATTTCCGGGTGACCTTCTGCCACGGAGTCGGGGGCAGCGCCCGGGCCGATCCGCGGGCGTAGTGCCGCTCGACGTAGTACTGGCCGATCGACAACAGCGTGGTCAGGATGATGTACCAGATCGTCGCGACCATCAGCAGGGGTACGACGCGACCGTTGCGGCCGAAGATCACCTGAACCTGGTAGAACAGTTCGGCGATCGCCATCGTCGACACGATCGACGTTCCCTTGAACAGGCTGATGACCTCGTTCGCGGCGTTCGGCAGGATGCCGCGCATCGCCTGCGGCAGAACGATCTTGAAGAACTGGCGACGACGCGGAATGCCCAGCGACTGGGCCGCCTCGATCTGCCCGTGGTCCACCGAGATGATGCCGGAGCGGATGATCTCGGCGGAGTACGCGGCCTGGTGCAGTGCCAAACCGATGACGGCGGCGGTGAAGCCGCTGATGACGCCGTTGACCTCGAACGTCAAGAAGCCCGGTCCGAACGGAATGCCCAGCGACAGAGTCTGATACAGGTACGTGATGTTGAACCAGAACAGGAGTTGCACGATCAGCGGGATCGACCGGAACGCCCAGATGTACACCCAGGCGATCACCTGCAGCACCGGGTTGTGCGACAGGCGGCCGACCGCCAGCACCACGCCGAGCGCGAATCCGAGGACCGTCCCCCAGAGGGTCAGCTTCACCGTCATCCACAGGGCCTGCAGCACGGAGCCGGCGGTGAAGTACTTGGCGAACGTCGCCCAGTCCCACCCCGGGTTGGTGGCGAGGCCGTGGACGAACTGGGCGAGCAGCACCAGCACGGCGGCGCTGACCACCCACCGCCACGGGTGCCACCGTCGTGCGACCTCCAGCGCGGCGTCCGCGGGCCGGTCACCATTGCCGGACGGTTCGGAATCGAGGGGCGCAGCCGAACGCGCCCGGACGGGGGCGCTCACGTTCGCTCACCACTGGGTACAGACATCACTGAGGCGGCCTTTCACCTGGAGACGGGACGGGGAGGAGGGCGCGTCTTCCGCGGGATGCGGGCGCGCGTCAGGCGCTCACCTGGCGTTTCACCCGGTGAGCGTGCGGTGAGACCTCGTCAACAGTGGCAGGAGGTGGTACGGCACAGGTCGATGTGCCGTCTGCGCCACGCAGGGCGCGCGGGGTAGTTCATGTGCTGCCTTCCATCGATCCCGGCGGTAGCACCCGCACCCGAAAAATTCGGAAGGGTTGCTGCGACGTCAACGAGCCAGGTCTCTCGGTCGCTCTGGATGGTTGAAGCGAACACTAGCTGCATTCCCGGACGTCGTCAACACGGGGTATTTCCCTGCAACACAAGGGAAATAGCGTCGCGCGGACGCAAGAATCACCGTGCGCAGAAGTGCTGACAACCGGTCGGGGATGCGGTTGGATGGGACGCGCGGTCGCGTATCGCCGCCGCCGCGTGACCCGGCTGCCGGGCCGTCGGAGGCCCTTGTAACGTCGCCTCGGTGACACCACTCGAAGTCATCGCGATCCTCGTCGCCGGCGTCGGCGCGGGCGCGATCAACGCCATCGTCGGCAGCGGCACGCTCATCACCTTCCCCACCCTGGTGGCTTTCGGGTTCCCTCCCGTGACCGCCACGATGTCGAACGCGATCGGCCTCGTCGCCGGTGGCGTGTCCGGCACGTGGGGATACCGGCGGGAGCTCGCCGGGCAGGGACCGCGGCTGCGGTGGCAGATCCCGGCCTCCCTGTGCGGTGCGATTCTCGGCTCGTGGCTCCTGCTGCACCTGCCCGAAACGGTGTTCGAACTCATCGTCCCGGTGCTGCTGATCCTCGCCCTGATTTTGGTGGTGCTGCAGCCGAAGATCCAGGCCTGGGCGAAGCAACGCGGCAGCCACGAGGCGGGCCTGAGCACTACGCGACTCACCCTGCTGACCGTCGGCACGTTCGCCGTCGGGGTGTACGGCGGATACTTCACCGCTGCGCAGGGCATTCTGCTGATGGGCGTGATGGGCGCGATCCTGCCGGAGAGCCTGCAACGGATGAACGGCGCGAAGAATCTGCTGTCGCTCATCGTCAACGTCGTCGCCGCGACCGCGTACACGCTCGTGGCCTTCGACCGGATCAGCTGGGCGGCCGCCGGCCTCATCGCGGTGGGCTCGCTGCTCGGCGGCGTCCTCGGCGCCCGCTACGGCCGCCGCCTGTCCCCCACCGCGCTGCGGGGAACCATCGTCGTCGTCGGTCTCATCGGCCTGTTCCGGCTGCTCGCATAGTCACGCATGCACCCTCCCGCTCCTCCATACTGAGTCGGTGAGCAACGAAGTAGAGCACCCGGGCTGGACCTATCTCATGGACATGGACGGCGTACTCGTCCACGAAGAGCATCTGGTCCCCGGCGCCGACCTGTTCCTGGCCGAACTCCGGGAGTCCGGCACCCCGTTCATCGTCCTGACCAACAATTCCATCAGGACTCCGCGCGATCTCCGCGCCCGGCTGCTCCGCACCGGCCTGGACATTCCCGAGGAATCGATCTGGACGTCCGCCCTGGCCACCGCGACGTTCCTGGCGAACCAGCGCCCCGGCGGCAGCGCCTACGTCGTCGGCGAATCCGGGCTCACCACCGCGCTGCACGACATCGGATACGTCCTCACCGAGAACGATCCCGACTACGTGGTCCTCGGTGAGACCCGCACCTATTCCTTCGAGGCCATCACCACCGCAATTCGCCTGGTGGAGAGGGGTGCTCGCTTCATCGCCACCAACCCCGACCCCACCGGACCGTCGCGCGAGGGCTCCCTTCCGGCCACAGGATCCGTTGCGGCATTGATCAGCCGGGCCACCGGCCGCGACCCGTACTACGTTGGCAAGCCGAACGCCCTGATGATGCGCTCGGCGCTGCGGGCCATCGGCGCGCACTCCGCGAACACGTTGATGATCGGTGACCGCATGGACACCGACATCGTCTGCGGGCTCGAAGCCGGGCTGCAGACCATCCTCGTCCTCACCGGAATCTCGACGCGGGATTCGGTGGAGCTGTTCCCCTACCGCCCCACCGCGGTTCTCAAATCGGTCGCCGACCTGGTCGGCCGCACGTCGGATCCGTTCGGCGATGCGGCTGCGCCACCCGTGAGTACTTGTTAACCGCCCGACGTTGACAAGTACTCACGGGTGGCGGCAGCCGGTGACGCCCCGGAGCGAGGCAGCCTTGTACGTCCCGAACATGATCCGGTTCCCGTCCTCGCCGGCGAACGTCACATCGTGACGTCCGGGCTCGTCGACGTGGACGTCGAGCCGATCCATCCCGGCGTCGGCGGCGACCGCGCGGGCCGCCGCCAGCACCACCGGCCAGTCGTCGTCACGGATCGGGTTGTCGGACAGTAGCGCTCGCGTGGTGACGGACTTCCCCTCCGTGTAGGCGTACGGTCCGGGGCATCCGCCGCCCTGGCTGCGTTCACGATGCCACCGCCACCGGACCTCCGGAGCGATCGCGCCGACGGCTTCGCCGATCCGCACCAGCGCATCGGTGACGTGTCTCTCGGTGACGGCGAGCGTCGGCCTGCCGCTCAGACTCTCGGCCGCCGCCGCGATCTCGTCGTCGCCGAAGTTGTACGGGTTGTCCGTCACGCCACCACATCCGCTCGTCAGGATCGCCGCGCCGATCGCGGCGACCGTCTTCGTCGCCCACCGGATCGTCACCGGAGCGCCAGTTCCGGCAGGCCCGCCGCGATCACGGCCATGTTGTAGCCGGACGCCCGCAGTTCGCCGTTGTCGCTCGGCCGTGGATACTCGCTGTGCCCGTTGGCGTCTTCCCGCCGGATGCCGTCGGAGGTCGTCGCCGCACGCACCGACAGTTGCTCGAGGTCGGTCTGCACGGGATCGGGTCCGAGCCGGCCGAACCCGTCCGCCACGGTGATCGGGTCGTCGTGCGCGCGCATCACGAACCCGTGGCCGGGTGCCAGCCCGAGGTCGGATTCGTCGTTCGCGTCGAAGCCTGGTGACCCGTAGAACACGGCGTCGTCGACCGGCTGCCGCGGTCCCGCTTCCTGCAGGGCCAGGCCCTGGGTGTACGAACCGTACGAATGTCCGAGGGCGGTGATGTGCGGGTCGGGCGTCTGCGAGGCGACGTCGAGTCCTTCGTAGAACGAGGCGAGCTTCGGGGCTCCCGCGGTCGCGCGGTCGGAGTGCCAGGCGTCGAGGAGCCAGCCGCGCCCGAGATTCTGGTCGATGAACGGTACGTCGTAATTGCCCGGACCGGTGGTGGTCGGCGGCTGATACCCGAGCCACGCGATCGTCGACACCGTGTCGCCGGTGCGGCCGGAAAGGTCCAGCTGCCGTTCGATTTCTGCCTTCAGCGCCGTTGCCTCGTCGGTCATTCCGGGGAGGGAGCCGACGGTGGTGTCGATGCCCGGTGTGGTGACGGAGATGTGGTCGGCGGTGTCGGGGTCGCCGAGCGCGAAGGCGGCCATCGTCCGTTCACCCGAATGCAGATCGAGCAGCATCAGCCTGCCGTCCGGGTGGTCGCGGACGAGCGCCTCGACGTCGTCGAGGTCCCGCAGCTTCTGCTCGGCGTACCACAGCCACGCATCGTCGTCGGTGAACGCGCCACCGAACACGTTGTGATCCAACGTGTCCCGCAGGCGGTCCCGTTCCGACTCCCACCAGGACCGCTCGCCGGCGAATCGGCTCACGTTCGCCTCGTGCCGCACCGCGGACGGAATGCCGTCGCGGTTGCCCACCCACTCGGGATGCCGCTCGATCACCTCCCGCCGCTGGGCCGCGGGCAGGGCGTCCCAGTACTCGCGATTGGCCAGCGGGGAGCCGTCCGGCGGAGGCGCCGGGGCGGACAGGCCGCGACCCACCTCACCGGGTTCGACACCGCCGTCCGCGGCCCGCGTCAGGACGGCCGCCGCGTCGGCGACGAGGTCCTCCGCCTGCAGGACCAACGCCCGGGCCGCGGCACCCAGTTCGGCGCGGAGTTCCTCGCGCCCCACCGCGTTCGGCACGTCGACCGGCGGTCCCGGTGCGTCCGCGACGTCCCCGTCGTCCGACAGCGCCATGCCGTGGGCGGCCGCCGCGTCACGGACGCCGTCGAGTTCGGTCTGCAGGTGCGTGACCGCGTCGAACAACTCGCGGGCCAACGACTCGACGACGGCGACCGACGCCGCCTCCCCGCTCAGTTCATCCGCGACGATCCGGAACCGCCGACGTGGGGCGTCCGCGGCCTCGTCCTGCCACACCGGCAACCGGCCGATGTCGGCGAGACCGTCCTGCACGAATGCGATGGTCGCCGCCCGCTCGGACAGCGACCGTTGCACGGCCTGCAGCGCGCGGACGTCCCACCGGGCTATGTCCCTCAGATTCACGATCCCCCCCAGGATGCATAATACCCGTACCCTAGCGGATCGATCGCGTCCGCGGGAGCCCGATCTCGTCTCGACCGACACGAAGGATCGAACATGAGCGGTTCCACCCACGTCGACACCGGTACCCTGCGCGCAGCGGCCGGTCAGCTCGACGCCCTGTTCGACGATGCACTCTCACGGCTGAACCCCATCGACGCTGCCGTCGCCGGCTCGGGGGCGGCGTGGCCGGAAGCGGCCGGCGCCGGGTTCGACCGGTTCACGTCCTACCTCGACGGCAGGCGGGAGTCGTTGCAGCGCACGCTGGCCGGGATGTCGGCGACACTCGTCGAGTGCGCCCGGCGGTACGACGCCCAGGACGCCGTCACTGCCGAGCGCCTCCACGCGGTCGCGCAGGCCTCGAGCCTCGACCTCTAGGCCGTCCGGGCTCGTGCGCCTATCCCAGCGCCTGCTCCAGGTCGGCCAGGAGGTCGGCGGTGTCTTCGAGTCCGACGGACAGCCGGACGACGCCGTCGGTGATGCCCACTGCCGCACGACCTTCCGGCCCCATCGCCCGGTGGGTGGTGGTGGCCGGGTGGGTGATGAGCGACTTGGAGTCGCCGAGGTTGTTGGAGATGTTGACCAGTCGCAGGGCGTCGAGGAGTTCGAAGGCCCGCTTCTTCGCTTCGCTCTCGGACGCGTTCAGCGCGAAGGTGACGACGGTGCCGCCGCCGCTCATCTGCCGCTTGGCGAGGTCGTACTGGGGGTGCGATTCGAGATACGGGTACTTGACCCAGTCGACGGCGGCGTGGCCTTCGAGGAACCGGGCGATCTCCAGTGCCGAGCCGACGGAGTGCCGCACCCGGATCGGCATCGTCTCGAGCCCCTTGAGGAGCGTCCACGCGTTGAACGGGCTCAGCGCCGGCCCGGTGTGGCGCATGAGGTTCTGGACGGGTCCCTCGATGTAGTCCTTCGGACCGAGGATCGCCCCGCCGAGCACGCGGCCCTGGCCGTCGATGTGCTTGGTGCCGGAGTAGACGACGATGTCGGCGCCCAGTTCCAGGCTGTGCTGCAGCAGCGGGGTCGCGAACACGTTGTCGAGCACGACCTTGGCGCCGGCGGCGTGTGCTAGTTCCGCCACCCGGGGGACGTCCACGAGTGTCTGCATCGGGTTCGACGGCGTCTCGAAGAACACCGCGGTGGTCGGCTCGGACAGAGCCTTCTCCCACTGGTCGAGGTCTTCACCGTCGACGAACACCGTCTCCACACCCCAGCGGGGCAGGATCTCGTTGCACACCACGAAGCAGGAGCCGAACAGGCTGCGCGCCGCGACGAGGCGGTCGCCTGCCTTGAGCAGCGCGCCGAGTGCGGTGAACACCGCGGACATTCCGCTGGCGGTGCCGAAGCAGGCCTCCGCGCCCTCGATCAGGCGCAGCCGCTCCTCGAACATCTTCACGGTGGGGTTGCCGTACCGGGAGTACACGAAGTGGTCGATGTCGCCGGTGAACGACGCCTCGGCCGCTCCGGCGCTCTCGAACACGAAACCGGAGTTCAGGAAGATCGCTTCGGACGTCTCTTCGAAGCCGGAACGGAGGGTTCCTCCGCGCACGCTGATCGTGCCCTGGCCGATGTCGTCCGGCAGCGCCTTGTCAAACGCGCCGCCTCGAGGAATTGCACTCACCACTGCCTCCACGGCAGGCCCAGCGCCCGCCAGCCGACCGCCCCACGATGACCGTCGGCGTCCAGGCCGCCTTCGAAACCGTCGAGCACGTTGTACGACGGGCCGATGCCCGCCGCTGTCGCGGCTTCCGCCGCACCGATGGACCGCTGGCCGGAGCGACACAGGAAGATCACCGGGGCGTTGTCGCCGCCCGCGATCCCGGCCTCCTTCAGCTGGTCCACGAAGTTGTCGTTACGACTGCCCGTCGGGTAGCTGACCCATTCGATCAGCACGGTCTTCCGCCCGAGGGAGGTCGTGTCGGGGACCCCGACGTATTTCCACTCGGCGTCCGTCCGCACGTCCACCAGCACAGCGTCGGGATTGTCGCGGAGCAGCTCCCAGGCATGCTCCGGCGTTATGTCGCCTGCGTAACTCACCATGTCAGCTTTTCACAACCCTGTTCTGTGCGCCCTTCCGGGCAACGGTCAGTTGCACACGACCCATGTGTCGCCGTCCCGCGTCAGTTGCCAGGTGTCCGTCGTCTCGCCCTTGCCGTCGTCGGCGCTGACCCGGACTTCCGCCCGGGCACGGTCGCCGTTGACCTCGGACGATTCGACGCCCTGCAGCGTGACGTCGCCTTCCCTGCCCCGGAGCACGGACCGGTCGTCGGACCACGTCGGGCAGACCAGCGTCTTCTGCAGATCGGCGTCGTCGTGGTTGTGGGCCTGGATGAAGTCGGCGACCGAACGGTTGATGCGGTCCGCCTCCGTGACGTTCTCGTCGGCGGGCGAGAGCATGCTGGACACCACGATGGCGACGAGGATGACGACGATGACGGTGACTGCGGCGATGAACGGCACCGCCGTGGTGCGCCGGGGATCCACCGGATCTTCCGCGCCTCCCGCGTCGCGCTGAGGCGATTCGCTCGAACCGGACATGACTTCCCTTCGATCTCGGCTGGCCACGAGTGTATCGAGCTGCCCCTACAAATCGTGTTTGTGACCCCCCAACGCGGAGGCGACTACTCTCTACAGGCGTGAGTCCCGAGAATGGGCTTTGCCCTGTCTGCTGCACCTCGGCCACCCGATCAGGCTGGGCTTAATTTAAGCTGAGGTTTCGTTGTCCGCCCTTCAGAAGGTAGTTCGCTCCAGATGACTGATCAGACACGTCCGTTGCGCGTTGCGATCGTGGGTGCCGGTCCAGCCGGTATCTACGCAGCCGACGCACTCATGAAATCCGATGCCGCGTCTGACGGCGGGATCAGCATCGACCTCTTCGAGCGGATGCCTGCGCCCTTCGGTCTGATCCGGTACGGCGTCGCCCCCGACCACCCGCGCATCAAGGGCATCATCACCGCCCTGCACAAGGTGCTCGACAAGCCGTCGGTCCGCCTGCTGGGCAACATCGACTACGGCAGCGACATCACCCTCGAAGACCTGCACAGCTTCTACGACGCGGTGATCTTCTCCACCGGCGCCAACGCCGACCGCGCCCTCAACATCCCGGGCATCGAACTCGACGGCAGCTACGGCGCCGCCGACTTCGTCTCCTGGTACGACGGCCACCCCGACGTCCCGCGCACCTGGCCCCTCGAGGCCGAGAAGGTCGCCGTCCTCGGTGTCGGCAACGTCGCCCTCGACATCGCGCGCGTCCTCGCCAAGACCGGCGACGAACTGCTGCCGACGGAGATCCCCGCCAACGTCTACGAGGGACTCAAGGCCAACAAGGCCGTCGAGGTCCACGTGTTCGGCCGCCGCGGACCGGCGCAGGCCAAGTTCACCCCCCTCGAGCTGCGTGAACTCGATCACTCGCCGACGATCGAGGTCATCGTCGACCCCGAGGACATCGACTACGACGAGGGTTCCGAGCAGGCGCGCCGCAACTCCAAGCAGGTCGACATGGTCGCCAACACCCTGCAGGACTGGGCCATCCGCGACGTGGGCAACCGCCCGCACAAGCTGTTCCTGCACTTCTTCGAATCGCCCACCGAGGTGCTCGGCGAGGACGGCAAGGTCGTCGGTCTGCGCACCGAGCGCACCCAGCTGGACGGCACCGGCAACGTCAAGGGCACCGGCAAGTTCAACGACTGGGACGTCCAGGCCGTGTACCGCGCCGTGGGTTACCTGTCGCAGAACATCGCGAAGCTGCCGTTCGACGAGCAGGCGGGCACGGTCCCGAACGAGGCCGGACGCGTCATCGCCGACGACACCGCCGAGGGCAACGCCCGGTTCATGCCGGCCACCTACGTCACCGGCTGGATCAAGCGCGGCCCGGTCGGCCTGATCGGCCACACCAAGGGCGATGCCAACGAGACCGTCGCGAACCTACTCGAGGACCGGACCGGCTTCCCCGAGCCCGCGAACCCGGGCGAGGACGCGATCATCGAGTTCCTCGAGGGCAAGCAGGTCCCCTACACCACCTGGCAGGGCTGGTACCGCCTCGACGCGCACGAGCGCAGTCTGGGCGAGCCCGAGGGCCGCGAGCGGATCAAGGTCGTCGAGCGTGAGGACATGCTCAAGGCCAGCGAGCCCGACAAGGCCTGATCTTCAGACTCGGTGCGAAGGGAACCTCCCGCGGGAGGTTCCCTTCCGTCGTCTCGGAGCAGGTGTGTCCGGGCGGTGGCGAGGTCGCCCCGGTTGCGGCGCGATGTCCCGGGCAGTCCCCCGCACAAGGCAGGATATGAGTCGTGTTTGACGCCCACGTTCACATCATCGATCCCCGGTTCCCGGTGGTCGAGAACCACGGCTACCTTCCGGAGCCGTTCACCATCGCCGACTACCGGGCACGCACGGCAGGCTTCGGCGTGGACGGCGGCGCCGTCGTCACGGCCTCGTACCAGGGCACCGACCAGAATTACCTGAAAGCCGCGCTCGAGGAGCTCGGCCCCAGCTGGGTGGGCGTCACCCAGATGGAACTCGACACCCCGGACGAGAGCATCCTCGAACTCGACCGCGCCGGGGTCCGAGCCGTCCGGTTCAATCTTCGGCGCAGCGCGACCGACGTGAAGCTCCTCACCAAGCAGGCCCTGCGGGCGTACGAGCTGGCCGGCTGGCACGCGGAGTTCTACGTCGACGCCACCCTGCTGCTGTCGCTCGAGCCGGTGTTCGCGAAGCTGCCCGCCGTGTGCATCGACCACCTGGGGATGTCGACGCGGGGCCTGCCGTATCTCCTCGATCTCGTCGACCGGGGAGTTCGGGTGAAGGCCACCGGGTTCGGGCGAACCACCATCGAGGACGTCGGCGACGTGCTGCGCAAGATCCACGCCGTCAACCCCGAGGCGCTGATGTTCGGCACCGACCTACCGGGCAGCCGATCCCGAAGAGTGTTCCAGGACAGCGACATCGACATCGTGGCGGACGCGGTCGGCGACGACTTCGACAAGGTCATGGGCGGCAACGCGCGTGCGTGGTACCGCTGCGACACTCCGGACGGACGCTGCTAGCACGCACGGCCCTCGTCAGCAGCCTTCCATCTGCACGCTGTTCATCGACACCATCTCGGCCACCGGCGGCGTCTGCGGCTGCGCCACCAGCCACGTGTTGTAGGTGTTCATCTCGTCGCAGTCCAGCTGTTCGCGACGTTCCTGCCGCCGCTCCCGCTGCCGATCGTCCATGTCGTCGCCGTTCCGGTCGACGGCGATGCCACCGGTGGTCGAGCCGTTGGCCTGCCGTTCCAGCCCCCGGACGCCGTCGGGGGTCATGATCCAGCCGAGGGTGTAGTCGGTGCCGTCGTGGTTGGTGGTTGCCCGGAACAGCCCGTCCTCCGCGCCGACCGGTTTGGCGGTGAACGCCTTGTCGGCCATGCCCGGCGCGCTGACCTGCCCCGTCACGGTGCCGTCGCTCATCGACGCCGTGAGCGTCGCTCCGTCCGGCGACGACATCGACGCCGTGTCGCCGTCCATCGTGCCGGTCATCCACGTCCACATCTCGTCGCCGTCGCACAGGAAGGCGACCATGTCGTTGCCCGACCTGGCCAGCGCGACGTATGCGTCGGTCCCGTCGACCGAACCGACGTACGTCGGGTCCATCTGCGGGGTCATCACGAAGGGTGACGGAATCTTCTCCATCATGTTCGACGCGGGCGCCGCTTCGCCGCTGCTCGTGGCCTCCGCGGCGCTGGTGGCGCTCGGCGCGGACGAGTCGGACGAGTCGTTGCCGCAGCCACTCAGTGCGAGGGCCGCCGCAGCGAGCGGGGCCAGAATCCAGGTCGTCTTCTTGTTCACGGCGCATTCCTCCGCTAGCCGGGAAGATCAACATCCGCATTTCATCATCGCAGGTGGAGGTCGCTCCTGGATACCCCCGGCGACGATTTCGGCGACCTACGTCGCGACCACGGCAGCCAGCCACACCCCCGACGCGATCAGGGCGCCGAGCAGTTCGATCAGCATCGACAGTCCGACGGCCTTGCACGCGTGCCACGTCGACGCCCACGCCCGGTTGTGGGCACGCAGCCGGTACAGCTCCGCCACATACGTTCCCGCGATGAAACCGAGGAACAACCCCACCACGGGAACGACGAAGAATCCCACGATCCCGGCCAGTCCGCCGACGATCAGCGACACGTTGGGCACGCCCGCGTTGCGCATCCGCCTGCCCGGCCAGGTGTATTTGACGACGCCGCTGATCACGAGGAACAGCGTGGCGACCGCGAACACCGTCCACGCCGTCGCACCACCGGTCATGATGGCCCACACCAGGATTGCCGCGAAGATGAGGATCGTGCCGGGCAGAATAGGAATGACGATCCCGACGAGCCCGACCACGACGGCCAGGCCGACGAAGGCTTCCGCGACCGGACTCACGCGACGGGCACGACGCGGGACGCCGCCTCCCGCGCGCGGCTGCGCGCGGTCTCGACGTCCGGCCCCGTGGACACGGCGACGCCCATCCGCCTCCGCGCGAAGCTCTCCGGCTTGCCGAACAGCCGCAGGTCCGTCTCGGGGACGGCCATCGCGTCGGCGACACCCTCGAACCCGATCCCGGCGGCATCCAGTTTTCCGTAGATCACCGCGGACGCACCGGGTGTCGTGAGCGTGGTGTCGACGGGCAACCCGAGGATCGCACGGGCATGCAGTTCGAACTCCGAGAGTCGTTGCGTCCGAAGGGTGACCAGTCCCGTGTCGTGCGGGCGGGGGCTGACCTCCGAGAAGTACACGTCGTCGCCCTTCACGAACAGTTCCACCCCGAAGATCCCGCGACCGCCCAGCGCCGACGTCACCTTCTCCGCCACCTCACGCGACCGGGCGAGCGCCGTGTCACTCATCGGCTGCGGCTGCCACGACTCCACGTAGTCCCCCGAATCCTGCAGATGCCCGATCGGCTCGCAGAAGAAGGTGCCCACTTCGCCGTCGGCGCCGATCGCCCGGACGGTGAGTTGGGTGATTTCGTAGTCGAAGTCGACGAACCCCTCCACGATGACGCGGCCGTAATTGACGCGGCCGCCCGCGAGCGCGTAGTCCCAGGCCTTCTCGACGTCGTCGGCGGCGCGCACCGTCGACTGCCCCTTCCCGGATGAAGACATCACCGGCTTGATCACACAGGGAAAGCCGATGCGCCCGGCGGCGGCCCGGACCTCCTCGAGCGATTCCGCGAACTCGTACGGCGACGTGGGCAGTCCCAGTTCCTCCGCCGCGAGCCGCCGGATCCCCTCGCGGTTCATCGTCAGCTGCGTCGCCCGCGCGGTGGGAACCACGACGGCGGCGCCGCGCTCCTCGACGGTGGCCAGCGCATCGGTGGCGATGGCCTCGATCTCGGGAACCACGAAATGCGGCTTCTCGGTGTCGACGAGCCGCAACAGCGCCTCCGGGTCACTCATGTCGATCGTGTGCGCGCGGTGCGCCACCTGGTGGCCCGGCGCGTTGTCGTAGCGGTCGACGGCGATCACCTCGACCCCCAGTCGCTGGAGGGAGATGATCACCTCCTTGCCCAGCTCACCCGACCCGAGGAGCATGACGCGGGTCGCGCCTGCCGTCAGAGGGGTACCGAACCGTCCGGGTGCCTGTTCACGCATGGTCACAACTATATGCGGGCACGGTTTCACACCAGCGCCTACTTCAGCAGCCGCGACATCCGGCGGTCGGCGAGCACCTTGCCTCCGGTCTGACACGTCGCGCAGTACTGAAAAGACTTCTCCGCGAACGACACTTCACGGACGGTGTCGCCGCAGACGGGGCACGGCAGGCCGGTCCGGGCGTGGACGCGCATCCCGGATCTCTTCTCCCCCTTCAGCCGCGCCGCGTCCTGACCGCGCGACCGGTCGACGGCGTCGGTGAGCACGGAACGCATCGCGTCGTACAGCACGTGCACCTGGTCTTCCGGCAGGGTGCGTGACGTCGCGAACGGGGAAATCTTTGCGGTGTGCAGGATTTCGTCGGAGTAGGCGTTGCCGACGCCGGCGAGCAGCGACTGGTCGACGAGCGCGTTCTTGATCCGCGCCGACGTGGTGGACAGCAGCGCCGCGAATTCGGGTTCGGTGACGGCGAGGGCGTCGGGCCCGAGCCGGGCGATCCCCTCCACCTCCTGCGGGTCGTGCACCAGCCACACCGCGAGCCGCTTCTTCGTGCCAGCCTCGGTCAGGTCGAACGCCGGCGTCGCCCCCTCCGGGGTGAAGAAATGCACCCGCAGCGCCAGCGGGCCCTTGCCCGGTTTCGGCGGCGCAACCGACGGGTTGTCCGTCCAGCGCAGCCAGCCCCCACGCGAGAGGTGGGTGACGAGCCACAACCCGGAGCAGTCGAGCGCGAGGTGCTTGCCGAACCGGGCGGCACCCGTGACGTCGCGGCCCTGCAGGGCGGTGATCGGGGGGTCGAACGTCTTCAGCACGCTCAGGGCCGCCACGTCGACCCGGCCCACGACCGCTCCCACGGCGTGTTCACGCAGGAACTCGGCTAACGCCTCCACCTCGGGCAGCTCGGGCATGGTCCCAGGCTAACGGCATGTGAGCGAGAAAGTGTGCTCCTCCACACTTTCGCGCTCACCTGCGGAGGAGGTAGGTGTCCATGATCCAGCCCTTGCGTTCGCGCAGTTCGGCGCGCACCCGCTGGATCTCGCCCTCGACCTCCCGCAGGCGACCGGAGATCAGCACCTCGTCGGGGGTGCCCAGGTAGGCACCCCACCAGATCCGGACGTCGTCGCCGGGGACCTGCGTGAACGTGCAGTGGGCGTCGAGCATCACCACCGCGTTGTCGACGCCGTCCGGCAGCCCCTCGGCGAGGCGGCGCCCGGTGGTGACGTGGACGGGTTCGCCGATCCGGTTGAGCACGATCCGATGCTGGGCCGCCAGCGACTGCACGCTGGTCACGCCCGGGATCACCGAGTAGTCGAACGACACGTTGCCGCGGGCGAGCACCCGCTCGACGATCCGCAGTGTGCTGTCGTAGAGCGACGGGTCGCCCCACACGAGGATCGCCCCGACCCCCGGCTCCGACGCGAACTCGGCCTCGAACAGCGCCGCCCGGCGCTCGTGCCAGTCGTCGACGACACCCTCGTAGTCGGACGGGGTGCGGTCGCGGGGCGGGTCGACGATGTCCACGACGCGGTACGGGCCGGTGACGTGCTCCTCGAGGATGCCGGCGCGGAGATCGACGAGGTCCTGCTTCTCGTCGCCTTTGCCGATGACGAAGAACACGTCCGCCTTGTTCATCGCCTTGATCGCCTGGACCGTCACCTGGTCGGGGTCGCCGGCGCCGATGCCGATCACGAAGAGTTCACGCATGGCGGCAGGCTATCGCCCGTGAGTGCTCGAGGAGTGCAGGGACCCGCGAACCGCGCACGGGTGGCGGAGCCGCCTATGCTCGTACCGTGACATCTGTGCCGACGCCGTACGAAGACCTGCTCCGACTCGTCATGGACACGGGCACCCCGAAGGCCGACCGCACCGGTACCGGCACGAAGAGCGTCTTCGGGCATCAGATGCGCTGGAACCTCGCGGACGGGTTTCCGCTGATCACCACGAAGAAGGTGCACCTCAAGTCGATCGTCTACGAACTGTTGTGGTTCCTGCGCGGCGACTCCAACGTGAAGTGGCTCCAGGACAACGGCGTCACGATCTGGGACGAGTGGGCCGACGCGGACGGCGAACTGGGACCGGTCTACGGCGTGCAGTGGCGCAGCTGGCCGACCCCGTCGGGCGAGCACATCGACCAGATCAGCCAGACCATCGAGACGCTGAAGTCGAACCCGGATTCGCGTCGCATCATCGTGTCGGCGTGGAACGTCGGCGACATCCCGCAGATGGCGCTGGCGCCGTGCCACGCGTTCTTCCAGTTCTACGTCGCGGACGGCAAACTGTCGTGCCAGCTGTACCAGCGCAGCGCCGACCTGTTCCTGGGTGTGCCGTTCAACATCGCGAGTTACGCGCTCCTCACCCACATGGTGGCGCAGCAGGCGGGGCTCGAACCGGGCGATTTCATCTGGACGGGTGGCGACTGCCACATCTACGACAACCACGTCGACCAGGTCACCGAGCAGTTGAGCCGGGAGCCGTTGCCGTACCCGACGCTGAAACTGAACCGGCGGGATTCGATCTTCGACTACACGTTCGAGGACGTGGAGATCGTCGACTACCGGCACCATCCGGCCATCAAGGCGCCGGTGGCCGTCTAGTGGCCCGCGAGGTCAAGCTGGTCTGGGCCCAGGGCGCCGGCGGCGTCATCGGCCGCGACAACACGATCCCCTGGCACGTCCCCGAGGACATGGCGTATTTCAAGAAGGTGACGCAGGGCCACCCCGTGATCATGGGCCGCCGGACGTGGGACTCGCTGCCCCCGCGATTCCGGCCGCTGCCGGGTCGGCGCAACATCGTGATCAGCCGTCAGCCCGGCTGGGCGGCGGAGGGGGCGGAATCCGCCGACGGCATCGCCTCGGCGCTCGCGCTCACCGACGAGGACGTCTGCGTCATCGGCGGCGGCCAGATCTACACGGCGGCAATGCCGTTCGCCACGCAGCTGCTGGTCTCCGAGATCGACGTGACGATCGACGGCGACGCCTGGGCACCCCCCATCGACGACTCCTGGCACGCACAGGACAGTGGTGAGTGGCTCACGTCGGCGAAGGACGGCACCCGGTACCGCTGGATCACCTACACCCGGCGCTGACCGGCCACCTGTTTGCCACCGCACCGTTACCCCATTCGACGGGTGACGGTGCGCGCAGTGGTTCATACTCACCTCATGGACAAGAAGTCACTGACCGCCCTTGCCCGTCAGCAACTGAAGTTGGCAGGCGGGACGTCCAGCGGCCGCAGTTCGCAGACCGTGTACGGCGGGCATCGGCGCAGCCTCCGGCAGACCGTCATCGCCCTGGCCGCGGGTCAGAAGATGGCCGAACACGAGAGTCCGGGCGAGGCCACCCTGTTCATTCTCAGCGGCAAACTGAACCTCGTGGCCGGTGAGGACTCGTGGAAGGGTTCCACCGGCGACCTGCTGGTGCTCCCGACGGACCGGCACAGCGTCGAGGCCATCGAGGACGTCGCGTTCCTGCTCACCGTCGCCATGTGACGGTCGTGCGCGATCGTCTCGAGGATTCCGTTCGGACCCTGAATCCGGGCTACTTCGCGATCGTCATGGCCAGCGGGATCATCTCGGTGGGCATGAAACTGGGCGGATTCGACGTGCTGTCGGTTCTGCTGCTCATCGTCTGCGCCGCGGCCTACGTGACGCTGGTGATCCTCACGATCTGGCGGATCGCGGCGTATCGGCGTCAGGTCGTCGACGACCTGACGGACGCGAGCCGCGGATTCGGTTTCTTCACGTTCATCGCCGGGACCGATGTCTTCGGCGTGCGCCTGGCGATGGACGGCCACCACGCTGCCACCGCGGTGCTGCTCACCGTCGCCGGGCTGACGTGGGTCGTGCTCGGCTACGTCGTCCCGTGGACCGCCGTCCTCGGCACGTCCGAACGTCCGGTGGTGGCACGTGCCAACGGAACCTGGTTCATCTGGGTGGTCGCCGCGCAGTCGGTGGCCGTGGCCGCCGCGACCCTGGAACCGGTCTACGACGGCGCCCGCCGGTTCCTGGCCGTGGTCGCCGTCTTCTGCTGGTCGGTCGGAGTGTGCCTGTACGGCGCGGCGGGGATCTTCGTCGCCGCGCGGATGTTGCTGTATCCGCTGCGGCCGCGCGACCTCACGGCGCCGTACTGGGTGGCGATGGGTGCGTGCGCGATCACCGTTCTCGCGGGCGCCCGCATCGTCGAGATGGAGGACGCGCCGATGGTGAACGCCACGCGCGGGCTCATCGGCGGATTCGCGGTGGTGTTCTGGGCGTTCGCGACCTGGCTCATCCCGGTCCTGGTGGCCGCCGGATGGTGGCGTCACATCGCCAACAAGGTGCCGCTGCGCTACGACGCCACCGTGTGGAGCATCGTCTTCCCCCTCGGCATGTACGCGGTCGCCGGCATCTACCTGGGCCGAGCGGACCACATTCCGCTCGTCGGTATGGTCGGTAGTGCCGAACTGTGGTGTGCATTCACCGTGTGGTGCGTGGCGTTCGTCGTCATGGTGGTGCATCTGTGGCGGTCGGTGGTGCAGGTCGGACCGGCAACAGTGGAGACGCAGGAGAGCCCATGACGGAAACCCCGCCCGTGATCGAGGTATCGGTGGCTGCGGCGCCGTCGGTCGTATGGCCTGCGCTGCGCGACCCGGAGTTGCTTCGTCGCTGGCACGGCTGGGACTACGAGGGCCTGGACGACGAGATCAGGCAAATCTACTTCGGCGACGACGTGACGGAGGACGCCGAGGCCTTCACCCTCGCCCTCGGCGGGGCCGACCGGTTCAGCCTCCACGAGCACGACGGCACCACGCTGGTACGGATCACCCGGCCGCCCCGGGGCGCCGATCCCGCCGCCGACGACTGGTACGACGACGTCACCGAGGGCTGGACCACGTTCCTGCAGTTCCTCAAGTTCGGCATCGAACGGCACGGACTCGACGAGCGTCGCACACTGTTCCTCGAAGGCCCGGTCGCGGACGGAGATTCGGCGCGGCACCTGCTCGGCCTCGACAAGCTCGCGGGCATGACGGTGGGCGATCACTTCACCGCGGTCGCCGACACGGGCGACCTGCTGCACGGGGTGGTGTGTTTCGTCGGCGCACACCAGACCGCGGTGAGCGTCGACGATCTCGGCCCCGGACTGTTGCAGTTCGGGGAGCAGCCCGTCAACGCGGCGCGTCCGAACGGCGGTGCGCAGATCCTGCTCGCGGCCTACGGCCTGGACGACGAGGAGTGGGCCGAGCTCGAGCAGCGGTGGACGGAGTGGTGGCAGGACCGGCCGGGGGCCGGACCTGCCACCTGAGTTCTCGACCGGTCAGGCGAGCACGGTGCCCAGGGTGGGCCACCAGATCGTGCTCTTGACGACGTTCGGCCCCACCTGGTGGTTCAGCGAGCCGTACACGGCCGCGACGACCAGTCCGCTGCCGAGTCCGGCGACCGGGGCGGTGGACACGACCGTGGGCACCGCGACGTTGTTCTGGTCCAGCTTCGCGATGCCGCTGGCACCGGTGGCGAAGCTGTAGTACACGACGTCGAGTTCGGCGCCGGTCTGGTCGCCCGCGATGACGCCCGGTCCGCCGAAGAAGCCGAAGCGGAACTGGTTGCTCATGTTGGTCGCCACACCCGCTCCGTACAGCTGTCCGAGAACGGGACCGCCCTGCCCGGTGTCGGAGTACGCCGGGACCTGGAAGATCTGGCCCGGCAGGGCGATGTTCGTCGCCGCGGTGTCGGCCGGCGACGCGGCAAGCCGCTCGATGGCGGCCTCGGCCGCGGGGTTTCCGGCGGCCACGGTGCGCAGCTTCGCGATCGCGGTCGCCGGGTCGACGACGGCAGCGGAATCTGCGGGCTGCGCCGACACGACACCGGTGAACATCATCGTCGCTGCCACTGCAGCGGTCAGACCTGCTGCGACCCGTCGTGCGAAGTGCCGTCGATTCATTCTTCTTCTCCCTCGTCACGTCAATGGGTAAGCATTAGTTCGGATGAGTAAACACTCGAGCTCTTATCGACGCCGTGGTTGGCGGTGTTACGCCTCCCCCGGACCTATGCTGCTGACATGGGAGCGGACGGTGGGCACGAGGCGAGGATCAGCGAGTTCCGGGAGGGGCTCGCCGACGTGATCCCCACGCGCCGGAGTCTGCAGCGCCTGTTCGAGGCGGTCCTCGTGGTCGGGTCGGGGCTCGAGCTGGATTCCACTCTGCAGCGCATCGTCACTTCGGCCACGTCCCTGCTCGGCGCCCGCTACGGGGCGCTCGGTGTCCACTCCCCCGACGGTGGGCTCTCGGAGTTCGTCTACGAGGGCATCACGCCGGACGAGCGTGCACGCATGGGACACCTGCCCGAGGGCCGCGGGCTGCTGGGACTGCTGGTCCACGACCCCCGTCCGGTGCGCCTCGCCAACCTTGCCGATCATCCGGGGTCGCTCGGCTTCCCGCCCAATCATCCACCGATGAAGAGCTTCCTGGGAATGCCGATCATGATGCGGGGCAAAGTCTTCGGAAGCATCTACCTGACCGAGAAACTCAGCGGACCGGAGTTCACCGACGAGGACGAGGTCATTCTGCGCGCCCTCGCCACGTCGGCCGGCGTGGCGGTGGAGAATTCCCGGCTGTTCGAGGAATCGCGCACGCGGGAGCGGTGGTTGACGGCCGTCGCGGCGATCACCTCCCGGCTGATGGTCGGCGGATCACTCGACGAAACGCTGCACACGCTCGCCGCCGAGGTACGCGAACTGTCCAGCGGTGACGAGGTCTTCATCGTCGTGACGCTCGGTGAGGGCGCCGTGGTCGGGGTGGACAGCGCGGTGCGGCCGCTGCGCAGCAACTTCCGGAGCACCGTCCAGGCCGAACCGTTCGCCGAAGTGCTGCGCTCCCGCACCCCCGCGCTGCTGACGGGCATCGACGGTCTCGCACCGTTCTCCGCCGAGGCGGGCCGGGCCGCGGTGCTGCCGCTGTCGACGGCGTCGGGGGTCGGCGGGGTCCTGGTGGTCACGGCGCGGGGCACCACTCCGTGGGACCCGGACGAGGTGGCCCGACTCGAATCGGTGGCCGACCTCGCGGCCGTCGCGGTCGAGTTCGCCGACCAGCAGAGCAAGCAACGCCTGCTGTCGGTGCTCGCCGACCGCGACCGGATCGCGCGCGACCTGCACGACAACGTGATTCAGCGCTTGTTCGCCACCGGCATGAGCCTGCAGAGCACGCACGCGGTCGGAGACGTTCCGGACGGCGTGCGGTCCATCGTGGCCACCGCGGTCGAGCAACTCGACCGGACGGTGCGCGAGATCCGCACCACCATCTTCGATCTGCAGGCCACCGGCATCGCGTCGGCGACCAGTCTGCGGCGCCGCCTGCTCGACGTGATCGGCGACCTCACCTCCCAATCGCCGGTCGCGCCGAACGTCCAGTTCACCGGTGCCATCGACACTCTCGTGCCCAGCCGCATCCACCCCCACGCGGAGGCGGTGTTGCGCGAAGCGCTGAGCAATGCGCTGCGGCACGCGCGGGCCACCACCATCGACATCTCGGTGGCCGCCGGGAACGACCTCGTCGTCACCGTCGCGGACGACGGCATCGGGATCGCGGACGGCGCCCGGCGCAGCGGATTGGACAACCTCGATCGGCGCGCCGAGCACTGCGGCGGCGTCTGCACGGTCGACTCCGCGGACGGGGGAACCGTCGTCACCTGGCGGGTGCCGTTGACGTGATCGAACTTTCAGCGATGCTTGCGTAACTCGGTGGCGAGCACCGCAGCCTGCGTCCGCCGCTGCATCCCCAGTTTCGACAACAGTCTCGACACGTAGTTCTTGATCGTCTTCTCGGCGAGGAAGAGCCGCTCGGCGATCTCCCGGTTGGTGAGCCCCTCACCGATCAAGTCGAACACGGCGCGTTCCTGCTCGGACAGTTGCGCCAGCGGGTCGTCCCGCCGGGCGGACCTGATCCGGCTCATCAGTGCCGACGTCGCCCTGCTGTCGAGCAGCGAACCGCCCTCCCCCACCGTCCGCACGGCCGCCACCAGGTCGGTGCCGAGGATCTGCTTGAGGACGAATCCGGACGCCCCGGCCATGATGGCGTCGAACAGCGCCTCGTCGTCGGAATACGACGTCAGCATCAGGCACCGCAGGTCGGGCAGTGCGGCGCGCAGATCCCGGCACAGTTCGACGCCGTTGCCGTCCGGCAACCGGACGTCGAGCACGGCGACGTCGGCGCCGCTGCCGGGGACCCGCGCCATCGCCTCCCCGACCGACGCAGCCTCCCCGACCACCTCGAGGTCGGGAACGCTGCCGAGGAGATCGACCAGGCCTCGTCGCACGATCTCGTGATCGTCGACCAGGAACACCCGCGTGGTCATGTGCGCACCTCCCAGCTACTGACAGAACACGCTAGCTCTCCGGCCGCACGATCATCACCGGGCAGTCCGCGGTGTGGAGCAAGGCGTTGCTGGTGGAGCCCAGCAGCATTCCTTTGAAACCGCCCCGGCCACGGCTGCCCACGACTATCAGCTGCGCCTTCTCGGCGAATTCGCTGAGCACCCGCACGGGGCGGTCGCGCGCGACGACGCGTTCGACCGTCACGTCCGGATACCGCTCCTGGTACCCGGCGAGGCGCTCCGACAGCACCACTTCCTCGCCCGTCTGAATGCTGCTCCACAGCGGGTCGTCCGGGCTGGCGCCGAGCGACGGCTGCACACTCACATCGCTCCACACGTTGACCGCGACGAGGCTCGCACCCCGGGCGGCGGCCTGCTCGAACGCCACTTCCAACGCGGCCCTGCTGCTTTCGGACCCGTCGACGCCGACCACGATCGGCCCCTCGGTCGGCGGCTGCCCGTCCAGGGTGCGCCCCCGCACGACCACCAGCGGGCAGTGGCCGTGCGCGGCGACCGCGGACGTCGTGGAACCGATCAGCAGGCCGGTGAACTCGCCGTGCCCGCGCGAGCCGAGCACCACCATGTGCGCGTTCGCGGACAGTTCGATGAGGGTCTGGCTCACCTTGGCCTCGAACTGTTCGGTGGTGATGTCGAGCGGCTCGTCCACCGTCTGCTTGGCGTGCACCCGCGCACTGCCCAGCCGGGCCTTCGCCGTGTCCTCGAGTTCTTCCTTGAAGCTCTCGGCCAGATACGGCTCGGTGTAATAGAAGGCAGGGATGTGGACCACTGTCACGATGTGCAGCGGGAGCGACAGTGCGGCGGCGGCCCGCGCGGCCCACGCCACTGCGGCGGACGCCGACTCGGATCCGTCCACACCCACGACGATCGGCTTGATTCCGGTCATGGTCACCTTTCCTGATTCTTCCGGCTGGGCACTGCTGAGGTGTGCGGTGCTACCCGCAGATCTTGCGGAGCTTCTCGACCAACGCGACGCGTCCCGCACGATCCGCGGCGAGCGGGGTGACGGTGAGCGTGGTGACCCCGGACTCGGCGAACGCGGCCACCCGCTCCGCGACGTAGCTCTCCGGACCGATCAGCGACACGGCCCGCACCAGGTCGTCCGGCACCGCGGCGGCGGCCTCGTCCTTCTTGCCCGACAGGTAGAGATCCTGGATGGTCTCGGCTTCCTTCTCGTAGCCGTACCGGACCGCGAGGTCGTTGTAGAAGTTCTTGCCCTTCGCGCCCATGCCGCCGATGTACAGGGCGAGACCGGGGCGGACCCAGTCGAGCATGTGGTCGACGTCGTCGCCGATGGCGAGGGCCGGCGACGCGAAGACCTGCAAGTCGCCGAGGCTCGGGTCGCGCTTCGCCTTGCCCTTGGCCAGCGGCTCGCCCCACACGCTCGCGGCCTTCTCCGGGTGGTAGAAGATGGGTTCCCAGCCTTCGGCGATCTCGGCGGTCAACTCCACGTTCTTCGGTCCGAGCGAGGCGATGACGATCGGGATGCGATCACGCACAGGGTGGTTGATGATCTTCAGCGGCTTGCCCAGCCCGGTGCCCTTCTCGGCGGGCAGCGGAATCTGGTAGTACTTGCCCTGGAATTCGACCTTCTCGCGGCGCCACACCTTGCGGCAGATGTCGACGACCTCGCGGGTGCGGCCGAGCGGGGCGTCGTATTTGACGCCGTGGAAACCCTCGATCACCTGCGGACCGGAGGCGCCGAGCCCCATCACGAAGCGTCCGTCCGACACGAAGTCGAGGCCGGCGGCCGTCATCGCCGTCAGGCTCGGCGTGCGGGTGTAGATCTGGAAGATGCCCGACGCGAGTTCCAGGGTGGTGGTCTTGGCGGCGAGGTAACCGATCTGGCTCACCGCGTCGAACGAGTAGGCCTCGGGCACGAATGCGATGTCGAGCCCGGCTTTCTCCAGGTCGGCGACCTCGTCGACTGTCTCGGCGAATCCGCCGCTGTAGTTCAAGCCCATTCCTATGCGCACGTCGTTCCCCAATCCTGGCGTTACCTGCAACCTGTTCCTGCTTCGATCCAGAACACTACTGCGCGCAATCGCCTCAGGGGCGTGCAGGCCTCACGACGACTACCGGGCACTGTGCCCCACCGACCAGGCTGTTGCTGGTCGAACCGAGCAGCATCCCCTTGAACCCTCCGCGCCCCCGGCTGCCGACGACCAGCAGTTGCGCCTTCGTCGACCAGTCGAGCAACCGTGCCCGCGGATTGTCGATGTACACCTCGCGGGTGACCCGCACGTCGGGGTACTTCTCCTGCCAGCCGGCGAGGCTCTCGGCGAGGACGGCGTGTTCGTCCTCCTCGAGGCCCTGGGGCACGAGGGCCGCGGCCCGCGGATCCTCGAACGCCTTCGATCCGAGGTCGCTCCACACGTGGACGGCCACCAGCGGAGCATTCCGCAGCGACGCCTCCTGGAAGGCCACCGAGATCGCCCGCTCACTGGTGGCGCTGCCGTCGACGCCGACCACGACGGGACCGCCCGCGTGAGCGTCGCCGCGGACCACGACGACCGGGCAGTGCGCGTGGCTGGTGACGTTGATGGCCGTGTTCCCGAGCAGCGCGGTGGCCGCGGCCCCGGCCCCGGACGCGCCGACCACCACGATCCGGGCGTTCTCGGACAGGTCGACGAGCCACTGAGCGCTGCTGCCGATCGACAGTTCGGTGCAGACGTCGATGATGGGATTGACCGCGAACGCCCGCTCCTGCGCCTCGGCGAGAATCGCCTTGCCGCTCGACTCCACCCACTCGTACACGCCGCCCGAATCCATGTACGGGCCGCCGAACCCGTACGGAGCGAAGTCGAGTGCGTGGATGATCTTCAGGTTCAGTCCACGTTCGGTGGCGAGTTCGGCAGCCACCCGGACAGCGGACTTCGAGCTGTCCGATCCGTCGACGCCGACGACGACGCTGTTGCGGTCCCGTGTGCTCATGGCTTCACACTATCCCCGGCCTCCTCTTCGCGTCTGCCGCCGTTCACCTTTCGACGTGGGACTTAAGTCCCCACCGATTCGGGCTGTCCGGCCGTAGCCGCAGCGGCCGGATTGGGCGATGATGAGAAGTGGAGTGGTGTGCCCCGCTTCGAATAGAACTGCGCCACTGACCCTTTCGATCCATCGAATCCCCCGAGCGATCTCGGTCACAAATTTGGTATCCGAGATGCGAATTAAAGTACGTTCGGGTCATGCAACTCACACAGTTCACCGACCTCGGACTGCGGGTGGTCATGCGACTGGCCGTGGCCGGCGACGGCGAACGACCGGGCAGCCGGGCGATCGCCGAGGAACTGTCGGTGTCGTACACCCACGCCGCCAAGGTGATCACCCGGCTCGGCGAACTCGGCATCGTCGACGCACGCCGCGGACGCGCCGGCGGCCTGGCCATCACCGAACTCGGCCGCACCGCGTCCGTCGGCTGGCTCGCCCGCCGACTCGAAGGCGACGCGGAGGTCGTCGACTGCGACGGCGCCCAGCCGTGCCCGCTGCGATCGGGATGCCTGCTGCGGTCGGCGCTCCGGCGCGCGCAGAACGCGTTCTTCGATTCGCTGGACGGCCTCACCGTCGAAGACCTCACCCGAACCCCCACCGGAACCGTGCTGCTCGCCCTCCCCCGGGTGGCCACCTCCACTTCCCAGTTTTCTCGAACGATCGGAGAATGACATGCTCTCGCCCACCTCGACGGACGTCATCCGCGCCACCCTGCCCGTGGTCGGCGCCGCGATCTCGGACATCACGACGCTGTTCTACCGCAAGATGTTCGACGCTCACCCCGAACTCGAACGCGACCTGTTCAACCGCGGGAACCAGAAGCAGGGCGAACAGCAGAAGGCGCTGGCCGGGGCCATCGCCGCGTTCGCCGCCCTCCAACTCGAACCCGATCAGGCGCGCGTCGACCTCATCCTGTCGCGGATCGCCAACAAGCACGCCTCGCTGGGGATCGAACCCTCGCAGTACGCGATCGTGCACACGCACCTGTTCGCGGCCATCGTCGAGGTCCTCGGCGACGCCGTCACTCCCGAGGTCGCGGCCGCCTGGGACGAGGTGTACTGGCTGATGGCGGAGACCCTGATCGCGATGGAGGCCGGCCTGTACGCCTCGGCGGGGGTGGCCGTCGGGGACGTGTGGCGCGACGTGCGGGTCCGCGAGCGCAGGCACGAGTCCGCGGACACGGTGTCGTTCGTCCTCACCTCCGTCGACGGCTCACCGCTCCCGTCGTTCGCTCCGGGGCAGTACCTCTCCGTCGCGGTTCGCCTGCCGGACGGCGCGCGCCAGATCCGTCAGTACAGCCTGTCGTCGGCCCCGTCGCGCGGCGACTGGAGGATCTCGGTGAAGCGCGCCGGCGAGGTGTCGAACTTCCTGTACCACAACGTCTTCGAAGGCGATGTGCTGACGGTGTCGACGCCGTTCGGCGATCTCGTCCTGCAGGACGACGACACACCGCTGCTGCTGGTGTCCGCGGGCATCGGGTGCACGCCGATGATCGGGATGCTCAGCCACCTCGCCGACACCGACGACAGCCGCCCGATCTCGGTGCTCCACGCCGACCGGTCCGCCAGCAGTCACGCGCACCGCGCGGAGCTGACCGAACTGGTGGAACGTCTGCCGTTCGCGGTGATGCACCGCTGGTACGAAGACCTGGGCGCCCGGCGTCCCGAGGGTGGCCTGCGGGAGGGACGGGCCGACCTCGGCGAGGTCACGATCGCGCCCGGCACCCGCGCCTACCTGTGCGGCCCACTGCCCTTCATGCTGGGAATACGCGAGGCACTACTCGCCAAGGACGTGCCCGCCGAGAACATCCACTACGAGGTGTTCGGCCCCGACAGCTGGTCGGCCACCGTGTGACTGCCGACGCGGCGCCGTTCACACCGGCCAGGTATGGACGGGGCTGCCCTCGCGCATGTTGTCCACGTACTGACGCAACATGGCGGCCAGGGCTTCCCGGCGGCTCAGGCCGGCGTTCTCGTGCCGGACCACCTGCGCGCGCTGCCACGACGCCCCCGTCTGCCGGGTGACGCATCGGCCCTCGATGACGCTGAGGTACCGGTCGCGGGCCTTCGCCGACAACCCGAACGCCGCGAGCCCCTCGTCGGCGATCGGCAGCAGCCGCCGCAGGACGAGTTCGTCGGCGCCCGCGAACCCGACACCGGGCCAATACAATTCGGCGTCCATGCCGTATTTCGCGCCGGCGTGCAGGTTCTCCTCTGCGGCGTTGAACGACATCCGCGACCACACCGGCCGATCCGATTCGGCGAGCCCGCGCAGCGCACCGTAGTAGAACGCGGCGTTCGCCATCGTGTCGAGGACGGTGGGGCCTGCGGGCAGCACCCGGTTCTCGATCCGCAGGTGCGGTTTGCCGTCGTCGCTGTCGTACACCGGGCGGTTCCACCGGTAGATGGTGCCGTTGTGCATCTGCAGTTCGTTGAGGTCCGGCACCCTGCCCGCGTCGAGTTCGGCCGACGGGTCGACGTCGGACACCTCCGGCAGCAGCGCCGGGAAGTACCGGGAGTTCTCCTCGAACAGGTCGAAGACCGACGTGATCCACCGCTCGCCGAACCACACGCGGGGCCGCACACCCTGATTCTTCAACTCCAGCGGACGCGTGTCGGTGGCCTGCGCGAAAATCGGGATGCGGGATTCGTGCCACAACGCCGTGCCCGCCATGAACGGTGCGTTCGCCGCGAGCGCTACCTGGGCCCCTGCCAGGCACTGCGCGGCGTTCCAGTGTGCGGCGAATTCGTCGGGAGCGACGCGCAGGTGCAACTGCAGCGACGTGCACGCGGCCTCCGGGAGCACCGAATTGGCGTCCACCTTCAGCTGTTCGGCGGCCCGCCCCTCGAGCGGCACGCCCTCGAGGTCGAGTTCGATGTCCTCTCCGCGCGCGGCGAAGATCTGGTCGTTGAGCTGCTCGTAGCGGGGGTTCGCCGTGATCCACTCGCGGCCGAGATGCTCGAGTTCCAGCGTCGGCAGCATGCCGACCATCACCAGCTGGGCGTCGTGCCCGTGGATCCGGGCGTCGGCGACGTGCAGCGACGCCCGCAGGGTCCGTTCGAGCTCGAACGTCCCCTCACCGTTCAGCGGCCCGGGGCGGACGTTCATCTCGACGTTGAACTGTCCGAGCTCGGTCTGGAACACGGCGTCGTCGTCGATCGACTCGAGGACCGCGAGATTGGACATCGCGGGCGTCATGTCCGAGTGGACGAGATTGAACTCGATCTCCATGCCGAGCATGGGCCGCGGCGGGTCGACGTCGTCGGCGAACGCTCCCTCCCGCAGCATCCTCTCGAGCGCGTCGACGCACATGAGCACCTTCTGCCGGAACAGGCGCCGGTCTTCTCGGGTGAATGTCCGAGACGTCACTTCGCGACCCATACCACTCCCCAACTGCGCGTCGAACTGCGCTCACGGGGGAGCATATCCGTTCAGCCCGCGCGAATGCGGGATGGCGGGCTAACCTCGAACCAGACGCTGGTGAGCGGAAGGACCGGAGATGACGCCTGATACCGACTCCAAGAAGAAACCAGAGTTCTCCGTGGGCACGCGCGTGAAAACGCGGCACTCGGCCGATCACGAACTGGCCGAGAAGAAGTGGCCCCTGGAGGCCGGCGTCATCGTCGACGATTTCGCCGGCGTCCAGGACATCAGCAACGATTCGTACGGCCGCGACTGGGCCGTGTCACGCCGCTGGGCGATCGCCCTCGACAGCGGACCACTCGTGTTCCGCAACGACGACGATCTCGAGCCGGAGTAGGCCCTTACGCGTTGGCGCCCGCGTTGCCCCAGGTGACGGACACGCCGCGCTCCTGAAGCCAGCGGCCGGGATCGATCTTGTTTCCGCTCGCGTCGTGCACCTCGAAGTGCAGGTGCGGTCCGGTGGACTGGCCGCGGTTGCCGACGTGGGCGATTTCCTGCCCTGCGGTGACGCGCTGCCCCACGCTCACGGTGTAGTCGTTGACGTGTCCGTAGACGGTGACGGTGCCGTCGTCGTGCAGCAGACGCACCCACAGTCCGAAGCCGGACGCCGCGCCGGCGTCGATGACCTGACCGTCGGCCGCCGCGAGCACCGACGTGCCGATGGGCGCCGCGATGTCGATGCCGCCGTGGTGGGCTCCCCAGCGGGAACCGAAGTCTGAGGTCAGCTTGCCCGACACCGGCTGAACCGTGTGGGGCTTGACCGGGTTGACGGAGGACAGCCACTGCTGAGCCTGGGCGCCGAGGTCCGGCCCGCCGAGGTTCTGGGCGGCGGTGCCGAGGTCTGCGGGCAATTCGAAGCCGGCGGGAAGGACACCGGCCGGGATCTCGAACGGCAGGCCCGGCAGGGTCTGCGCACCGTTGGTCTCGTGCGAGTCGACGGGGGCGGCGGCGGCGTTTCCGGCACCCAGCTGGGCTGCACCGACGACGATGGCTCCGGTGGCGGCCGCGACAGTCGCGGCCTTGATGCCCACACCCGCTCCGGCCTGCTGGTTGCGATGGCGACCGCGCGTCGCGTCCGGATCGATCTCGAAGCGAATGGAAGACCCGTTCGCCCGGTGGTGGGAACCCACAGTTGATACCTCGTCAGTCGTCGGATTGCAGCTCTCCCCATCCGGGGTGGGCTCCTCTGTCTGGCGAAGAATGTAACAAAACGGTATAGGTCCGCGCCACCGTTACCGAACGTTTATGTTCGGCGGTCCTCGAGTTCCGCCTTGAAGGCGGCGTACCGAGCGCGGTGCGGGGCACGCCGGCGAATCACCGCCCACGGGATACCGAGCACGATGAACCATACCGGGGTGACGAGTAGCGCCTCGAGGGTGTCGTCCTCCTGGGTCAGAGCCCAGATGAGAAAGACGAAGAACGCCAGCACGACCCAGCACATCACCACCCCGCCGGGCATCTTGAACTTCGAGGCCTCGTGCAGTTCGGGGCGGCGCTTCCGGTACACGAGGTAGCTGGCCAGGATCATCGTCCACACGAAGATGAACAGCACCGATGAGATTGTCGTCACAGTCGTGAACGCCTCGATGACCGAGTCGCCGGAGAACAGCAGCGCGATCGCCGACAGCAGGAAGGCGCAGGAGAACATCAACGCGTTGGCCGGGACCTTGCGGGAGCTGAGCCTGCCGAGCCTGGCCGGCGCGTCACCCTCCTGCGCCAGGCCGTAGACCATCCGGGACGTCGAATAGATCCCCGAGTTGGCCGAGGACGCCGCGGACGTCAGCACCACGAACTGGATGACCCCCGCCGCGATCCCCAGACCTGCGAGCGTGAACATCGCCGTGAAGGGGCTCTCCCCGGGGACGACCTCACGCCACGGCGTGACCGAGATGATCACGATCAGCGACACCACATAGAACAGCAGGATGCGGATCGGGATGGAGTTGATCGCCTTCGGCAGGTTCTTCTCCGGATCCTTCGCCTCGGCCGCCGTGGTGCCGACGAGTTCGATACCGACGAACGCGAAGACCGCGATCTGGAATCCGGCCACGAAGCCCATCGCGCCGGTCGGGAACATGCCGCCGTCGTTCCACAGGTTGTCGAAACCGGCCTCCGAACCGCCCGGCGACGTGAAGTGCGTGAACACCATCACCAGTCCGACGACGATGAGGCTGAGGATGGCGATGATCTTGATCAGCGCGAACCAGAACTCGGTCTCGCCGAACGCCCGCACGGTCGGCAGATTCAGCAGCAGCAGCGCCGCGATGGCGATCAGCGCCGGGATCCACAACTGGAGGTCGGGCCACCAGTACCGGACGTAACCGGAGATCGCGATGATGTCGGCGATCCCGGTGACGATCCAGCAGAACCAGTACGTCCACCCCGTGAAGAACCCGGCCCAGGGGCCGAGCAGGTCGGCCGTGAAGTCGGAGAACGACTTGTAGTGCAGGTTGGAGAGCAGCAGCTCCCCCATCGCCCGCATCACGAAGAACAGCATGAAGCCGATGATCATGTAGACGAAGATCACCGACGGTCCGGCCAGCGAGATCGTCTTCCCGGACCCCATGAACAGGCCCGTGCCGATTGCTCCGCCGATCGCGATCAGCTGGATGTGCCGATTGGCGAGCTGCCGGGAGAGATGCGGTTCGCCGCCCGCTCCCGTCCCCGGGTCGCCGCCCGATCCGATCGAGTCCGTCGAGGAAGTGCGGTCAGCCATGGAACACCTGCAACCCTTCTCAGTCCTTGCTGTCACCGTCCGAAAGCGTGGGTCACGTTACGCCGGGACCGCCCGCGGACCACGGTCGAGGACGGCATTCCGCATCGAAGGACTTGACAGGAGACGAGTAGCTAAGGCTAACCTCAGTCCGTTACTTCGAGGCGAGGAGCCCGCACATGATCGAGGACCTGATCGAGATCGCGTACGCCCAGGGCGCTGTCACCTGTGTGGCTCAGGCCGCCGGCGGCGTCGACGAGTACGAACTCGCTCGGGTCGATTCGGTCGCGTCCAGCGTCACGGTCTCGGTACGGGCCGACGGCAAATTCGCGAAGGCCACGAGCATCGAGGGGTACCTCAGTCTCGGCCAGGTCGTCCGGGCGTGCGGACTCGACTACCGGCGCGCCACCTCCAGCGCCCGCCAGTACACTTACTGATCAACCCAGGTGCTCCCCGAAGAAACCGTCGATCCTCGTCCACGCGTCGGCGGCGGCTTCCGGGTCGGGCACCATCCCTGTGACCTTCATCAGGGGACGCATCACCTTCGGTCCGGCCAGTGCGTCGTTCAGGAACGTATGACCGGCCGTCGGATACTCCTTCACGTCGTGGACCACACCGGCCCGGGCCAGTGCCGACTCCAACTTGGCTGCCGCGTTCGGAAGGGCGAAGTCCTTCCCGCCGTAGCTGGCGACCACCGGACACGCCCCCGCCACCGCCGCGTCCAGGTCACGCGGCAGGACCCCGTAGTTCGGGGCCGCCGCGTCGAACCCCGTACGCAGCGTCATCAGCGCGAACCCGCCGCCCATGCAGAACCCGATGACCCCGATCTTCCCCGTGCAGTCCGCAGACCCGGACAGCCACTGACGCGCCGCCTCGATGTCCCCGTACGCCCGGCCCTTCCCCGACAGCATCGCCCGCATCGTCGACACCAGGCAACGTCGCGCACCGCCCGCGCTGAACAGATCCGGCGCCAAGGTCAGAAACCCCGCCGACGCCAGCCTGTCCGCCTGACGCCGCATCACGTCGTCCAAGCCGAACGCCTCGTGCACCATCACCACACCCGGCCACGGACCGTCACCCGACGGCCTCGCCAGATAGCCGTGCAAGTTCAGCGAACCGTCGTGCCGCGCAGCGAGGTCGGTCAAGTCGATCTCGGACATGTGCGTCTCCCGTTCCGTCGTCACTTCCAGAACATCTGCGACAACCATGCCCTCCCCATCGCGAGCGCACCACCGTTCCCGCTACACTCACCTCGGTGTGCGCCCCGCGCGTGCACCGCGCCTTCGTAGCTCAGGGGATAGAGCAACCCTCTCCTAAAGGGTAGGTCGCAGGTTCGAATCCTGCCGAGGGCACTTTCTCCACCTCGTGGTCACGCGGGTCAGGCCGCGGCCGGTACTCCGCGGCAGGCGGAACCCTTTCCAGCGCACGGCAGCCCGGTCAGCGCAGGCGCCGCCACCACCGGGCCTTCCGCTTCGCCTTCTCTGCCTCCTCCATCTCGTACCGCATCTGCTCCAGGACTGCCGGGGCCTCGAGTGCACTGAAGGCCCGGGATTCGGTTCTGAACTCCTTCAGGTACGTGCAGTACACGAATCCCGGGCCCAGCGAGCCGAGAGAGAAGGGAATGGACACCAGCACCCAGTTCCCGCCGTACGCGTGGCCGAGCGCTACACAGATAGTCATCCATCGGGCCGCCTTCGTCGCGTGGGAATCGCAGCGTAGACGCGCAGACCGACATTCCAGGGAGTCGGCTATCGCGGACCGTGGCTGACCTCGATTATCCGTATCGTCGCCCCCATGACCACTACAGAGAACCGCCCGGCCGCCCTGCACTCCTACTTCGCCTACCGTGACGCCCCGGGCGCTCTGCGCTGGCTCGAGCGCGCGTTCGGTTTCGAGACCACCCTCGAGTTCCCGGACGACAACGGCGGGATCATGCATTCGGAATTGCGACGAGGCGATGCCGCCATCATGGTCTTCAGCGACGACGGCGACTACGACCGGCCGGCGCTCCGGGGTGAGACCGTCGGGCACGGCACCTATCTCAGCGTCGGCACCCCTGGCGAAGTCGATGCGGTCTATGCCACCGCCCTCGAGGCCGGAGCCACCTCGGTCTGGGCACCCGCGAACACCGAATGGGGCAACTACCGCTGCCGGGTCCTCGACCTCGAAGGATTCGAGTGGACATTCGGCACCCTACGCCCGGGCGAGAGCAGCGGCGACTGGTCAGACGGCGAATGACGGTGCCCCGGACCGTCAGTCGATCGCGAAGAGCCGCGCCGCGTTGTCGTGGCACACCGCCCGCAGCCACGGCTCGCCGAGGTCGAATCGGGTGAGGCCCTCGAGCGCGTCGAGGTAGGGATACGGGATGTTGGGGAAGTCGCTGCCGAACAGGATTCGTTCCTGCAGTTCCGACAGCCGGTGGACCTGGTCGCGCGGAAACGGGGTGGCCGCTTCGGTGTAGTCCGTGAACGTCATCGTGGTGTCGAGATACACGTTGGAGTACTGATCGGCCAGGTCCAGGAATTCCCGGTACTCCGGCAGCCCCATGTGGGCGATGATCAGGTGCAGCCGCGGGTACCGCGACAGCAGTTCGGCGATCGGGCCCGGGCCCGTGTGGGTACCGGGCGCCGGCCCCGACCCGCAGTGGGTGACCACGGGCACACCCGCCTCCTGCAGCACGCCCCACACGGGGTCGAGGAGGGGATCATTCGGCGAGTAGTCGCCCACCTGGATGTGGGACTTGAACACGCGCGTCCCCGCCTCGATCGCCTCCGCGACGTACGTAGCCGCGGACTCCTCCGGGTAGAACGTGGACGTCCGCAGGCAGTCGGGGGTCTGCGCGGCGAATTCGGCCGACCACTGGTTGAGCCACGCGGCCATGTCCGGCTTGTGTGGGTAGATCATCGACGTGAACCGGCGGACACCGAACCCGCGGAGGTGCTCGACGCGGACGTCCTCTTCGTGCCGGTAGTGGATGGGCCACTCACGGCCGGTGAGGGGACCGACGGCGTCGAAGTAGCCCCACACCTTCTCCATCACGTTCGCGGGCATGAAGTGGGTGTGGATGTCGATGATGCCGGGCAGCCCCAGCGCACGCCAGAACTCCTGCACCCGTAGATCCTCGGACAACACTCTTCTCCTCGACGCAGTGCCGGACCACGAACCCCGGCGGATCGGAACGGGGCCGACTCAGAACAGTGTGAACGCGTCCTCGGCCTCGGGTGCCGGCGCGACAGGCGCCGATGCAACGGCAGGGGCCGCGACCGGTGCCGGTGCGACCGCACCGGATGCGACGGCACGAGCCGCCTCGCCGGCGAGGACGTCGGCCATCTCGTTGTAGTGGTTGCCGACGTGGCCGCGAACCCATCGGAACCGGACCGGCCCGGGGCGTTCGGCGATGGCCCGGTCGATGGACTGCACCAGCGCGAGGTTCTTGACGGGGGCGCCGCCCGCCGTCTTCCAACCCTTGCGTTTCCACCCGGGCAGCCATTCCGACGCGCACTTGATGGCGTACTGGGAGTCGGATTCGATCAGCAGCGGATCGGCCCCGGGATGCGCGGTGATCGCTTCGAGCAGCGCCCGCAGCTCGGCGATCTGGTTGGTCCCGGAGGGTTCGCCACCCGATTGGCTGGGACCCTCGTGATTGACCCATGCCCAGCCGATCGCCCCACCGGGGTTGCGGAGGCAGGATCCGTCGGTACTCACGATGATCATGGCTGGGACTTTACGTGCGCGCTCCGACAGCCGCCGGTAGCGGTCGCCTTCACAGTGGATACGCTGCATTCGATGACGGTTTCGCTCGAGGTGGTCGAGACCACCGTGACCGGGCGGCGTCCCCTGGACGTCGCCATGTCGTTGCAGCCGCTGCAGCGCGGGAAGGGCGACCCCTGCCACCGCCGGACGGCCGACGGCGCGATCTGGCGGACGTCGGTGCAGAAGTCGGGCCCGGTCACCTATCGCCTGACCCAGATCGATCGTCATTCGGTGCGGTGCCAGGCGTGGGGAGCGGGTGCTCCCGAACTGGCTGCGGGGCTGGGCCGCCTCGTCGGCGAGCACGACGAGTGCGCGGACTTCGCCCCCGACCATCCGATCCTCGTCGAGGCCCACCGGCGTTTCCCGCACCTGCGGCTCGGCCGCACGGACCGGGTGCTGGAGGCCCTCGTGCCCGCGATCCTCGAGCAGCGGGTGCACGGCATCGCCGCGTTCGCGTCGTGGCGGCGTCTCGTGTGGAAGTTCGGCGCGCCGGCCCCCGGTCCGGCCCCGGACGGCATGCGCCTGCCCCCGACCGCGGACGTGTGGCGGCGGGTGCCGTCGTGGGAATTCCACCGGGCCAACGTCGATCCCAACCGGTCGAGGACGATCGTGCGCTGCGCGCAGGTCGCCGACCGGCTGGAGAAGATCGTCGACCTCCCCCGCGAGGAGGCGAACCGCAGGCTGATGTCCGTCCCGGGTGTCGGGGTCTGGACGGCCGCCGAGGTGTCGCAGCGCGCGCTCGGCGATCCCGATGCCCTGTCGGTCGGCGACTATCACCTGGCCGCGATGGTCGGGTGGTCGCTGCTCGGGAAGCCCCTCGACGACGCCGGGATGGTGGAGTATCTGGCCCCGCTGCAGCCGCACCGCCAGCGCGCCGTGCGACTGCTGGAGGTGAGCGGGCAGGCCGTCAAACCCAAGTTCGGCCCCCGCACGACGGTCGTCGATCACAGCTGGCACTGAACGTCATTCACGCACGGCACGTCCCCGCATTCCGTTACCTGTGAACACCTGTTCAAGTGTTCATACGAACAACTAGACTTCGAAGGATCAGCTGCCGGCCGGAGGAGACGCCGTGGAATCCGTGGCAATGCACATGAGCGACGGCCTGATCAACGCACCGACTTCCCTGCTGTTCGTCGTCGTCGCCGTGGCGGGACTGTCGATCGCCGCCTGGCGTGCGCGCTCGGAACTCGACGAACGCACCGCGCCGATGGCCGGTCTCGTGGCGGCCTTCATCTTCGCGGTCCAGATGGTCAACTTCCCGATCCTTCCCGGCGTGAGCGGCCACCTCCTCGGCGGCGCACTCGCCGCCGTCCTGGTCGGCCCGTACACCGGCATGCTCTGCGTCTCGATCGTGCTGATCGTGCAGGCCCTGCTGTTCGCCGACGGTGGGCTGACAGCGCTGGGAGCGAACATCACCAACATGGCGATCATCGGGGTCGTCGTCGGCTACGGCGTCGCGGTCGCGTTGCGTCCGCTCGTCGTGCGGCAGGAGCGACTGCGCTTCCGTGTTCTCGGCGGACTGTCGTTCGCCGCGGCCCTGTGCGGAACGGTGGCGGCGTCGATGGGCTTCGTGCTCGAGTACGCGATCGGCGGACACGCCACGTCCGGGGAGTCGACGTCGCTGGGCGCGGTGGCCGCCTACATGCTCGGGGCGCACGTGCTGATCGGCATCGGGGAGGGCCTCATCACCGCCGTCACGGTGACGGCCGTCGCGAAGGCGCGCCCCGACCTCGTGTACCTGCTGCGGACGGCACCCCGGCGAGTGGGGGTGCGCGCGTGATCTCCCTCCGCCGTTTCCTGATCGGCTTCGCGCTGGTGTCGCTGCTCGTCGCCGGCGCGGTCTCGTACCTCGCCAGCTCGAGCCCGGACGGTCTCGATGCCGCGACGACACGCGGGTGCGAGACGGTGGAGACCGACACCGGGGAGGCGCTCGTGGGTGACTGCATCGCCCGGAACGCGTCCACGCATCACCTGTCGGAATCGCCGCTCGCCGACTACACGGTGGCCGGCCGTCCGCATCTCACCGGGATCGCCGGCGTCATCGGTGCGACCGCCACGTTCGCCGTCGCAGGTGGTCTGTTCTGGCTGCTCGCCCGCGCGCGTCGGAACCGAACGAGCCCCTGACCGTGGGAGCCGGCCACGCCCATCCGCTCTACCTCGACGGCGCGTCCCCCGTGCACCGACTGCCCGCCGAGGTCGAGATCGTCTGCGCCGTCGTCTTCGTCTTCGCGGTGGTCGCGACACCGCGCGAGGCATTCTGGGCGTTCGCCGGTTACCTCGCCGTCCTGATCGTGATCTGGCGGATCGCCGGCATCGCGCTCGGGTGGATCGGGCCGAGGATGCTGATCGAGTTGCCGTTCGTCGCGCTCGCGGTGCTGCTGCCGTTCGCCGAGGGCGGCGCCCGCGTCACGGTCGCGGGACTGTCGCTGTCCGTCGCGGGTCTCTACGCAGCCTGGGGCATTCTCGTGAAGGGCACTCTCGGCGTCCTCGTCTCGCTGACGCTCGCGGCGACGACGCCGGCCCGGGACCTGCCGTCGGGTCTGGCGCGACTGCGCGTGCCCGCGATGCTCACGACGATCGTGGTTCTGATGCTGCGCTACCTCGACCTGCTCACCGCCGAGGTCGAGCGGATGCGCACGGCCCGGCTGTCCCGCGGCGACGACCCCCGGACGTTCCGGCAGATCGGCGCCACCGCCCGGGGCGTCGGTGGATTGTTCGTGCGTTCCTACGAGCGCGGCGAGCGCGTCCACCTGGCGATGCTGTCGCGGGGGTTCACGGGTTCGGTTCCCACGATCGGGGCGCCGCCGGCGACCGCTGCGGCGTGGCGGGCGGGGCTCGTGCCCGCAGTGTGCGCGGTGGGGATCTGTGTCACGGCGTGGGTGCTCCGATGACCGCGGCCGTGCACCTCGAGGGCGTCTCGTTCGCGTATCCGGACGGCCGGGCCGCACTGCACCGGATCGACCTGACGGTGCAACCCGGAGAGCGGGTGGCCGTCCTCGGCCCGAACGGGGCAGGCAAGACCACACTGATGCTGCACCTGAACGGCATTCTGACGGCCACCGACGGCACCGTGACGGTAGGCGGGCTGGCGCTGTCGCGGGGTGCGTCGCGGGACACGGTGCGCGAGGTTCGGCGGCGGGTCGGGATCGTCTTCCAGGATCCCGACGACCAGTTGTTCATGCCGACCGTCGCGCAGGACGTCGCGTTCGGTCCGGTCAATTTCGGCCTCACCGGGACCGCGCTCGACGCGCGGGTGCGCGACGCGCTGGCAGCCGTGGACATGACGGCGCATGCCGACCGCAACCCCGCGCACCTCTCGGTGGGCCAGCGGCGCCGGGTCGCGCTCGCGACCGTGCTCGCATGCGCACCGAACGTCCTGGTGCTGGACGAGCCGTCGAGCAATCTCGACCCCGTCGCCCGGCGCGAACTGGCCGAGGTTCTGCTGGGTATCGACACCACTCACCTGCTCGTCACACACGACCTCCCGTACGCCGCCCAGTTGTGCACGCGCGCCGTGATCCTCGACGAGGGGCACCTGATGGCCGACGGCCCGATCCTGGACGTGCTCGGCGACCCCGCTTTGCTCGCCCGGCATCGTCTCGAGTTGCCGTGGGGTTTCCGGCTTCCCGCGACCGGGTCTCATTCGCCCGGCGAACGATCCGTGACACCGCCGACCGGGTAGCCCACGATGGGGTGACGAAGCTTCGCCCGCACTCCGACCGGAGGTCAGCGATGTCCACACCCGAAGCCGACGCCGCAGCGGTCTCCCAGCGCATCTTCGACGCGTCGCTCGGGGCCATCGACCTGCTGGCCGTCCATCTGGGAGACCGCCTCGGCTGGTACCGCAGTCTCGCGTCGGAGGGCCCGGCGACTGCGGACGAGCTGGCGGAACGCACCTCCACGCATCCGCGGTACGCGCGCGAGTGGCTCGAGCAGCAGGCCGTGTCGGGACTTCTCACGGCGGACGCCGCGGACCCGCCGAAGTTCACGCTCCCGGCCGGCGCCGCCGAAGTACTCACGGACGAGCAGAGTCTCAACTATCTGGCACCGCTCGCGCGGATCTTCGTCGCCGCGACCACGCAGATGCCCGCGCTGCTCGAGGCGTATCGCACCGGCGGCGGGGTGGGGTGGTCCCAGTACGGCGCGGATGCCCGTGAGTCGCAAGCCGATATGAATCGACCGTGGTACGAGCAGGTTCTTCCCGGCGCGCTGGCATCGGTCCCCGAGGTGGACGCACTGCTCCGGACGCCCGGCGCCACCATCGCCGACGTCGGATGCGGCGGCGCCTGGTCCACGATCGCACTCGCGCGCGCCTACCCGGACGCCACGCTCCACGGCTACGACATCGACACCGCGACCGTCGAACTCGCGAGGTCCAACGTGCGAGAGCAGCCGGATGTCGCCGGTCGGATCACGATCACCGAATCGGATGCCGCGGGAATCCCCGAGGGCAGTTGCACCGCGGCCTTCGCGTTCGAGTGCATCCACGACATGCCCGCCCCGGTCGAGGTGCTGTCGGCGGTCCGCAGGGCGCTGGCCCCCGGCGGCGCGATGATCGTGATGGACGAGGCCGTCGACGACGAATTCTCCGCGCCGGGAAGCGACGTCGAGCGACTGATGTACGGGTTCAGTCTCACCGTGTGCCTGCCCGACGGCATGAACCACTCTCCGAGTGTGGGCACCGGAACGGTCATGCGCCCGAGCACATTGCGCGGCTACGCGGAGTCCGCCGGTTTCGGCTCCATGGACGTCCTGCCGATCGAGGATTTCGGGTTCTTCCGGTTCTACCGGCTGACGGTGTAATCCTCGCACCGGCACCCCGATACGTACGTATTTTGCGGAAAGGCCGAAAACTGGGGCGTCCGAAGGGGGAAGATGTCTGCAGTAGGCAGGTTACGGACGCTTTCGCCGGTCGGGGCAACTGTGAAGCGCCAGGTCGAACCAGATTTGTCGTTTGTCATCCGCTACTACGCATGGGAAACACCATGAAACTGCATAGAGTGACAGCGCCGGCAGCGCTGCTGATCGCCACCCTGTGTGTCGGAATGGGTACCGCGTACGCCGCCCCCACTCCCGCCGACCAGGCCGTCATCTCGCACACCAGCCTCGGTGCCGACGGCCGATCGGTCGGTACCGCACTCGACGCGGGATATTTCACCCTGTCGAGGACGGCCGCCGCGGTCGACATCTCCAACGATTCCGGAACCACGGTGGCCACGATCCCACTGCGGTACTCGATCGCCGGCGTGCAGTTCGCGATCGATCCGCTCGTCACCGACGGCGGCCGGTTCCTGAGCCTGACACCCACGACGACCCCGGTCGCGGGAACACTCGCCCTCACCCCGGTCGACAGGGATTCCGCGTACGCCAACATGATGACGCAGCTCGAGATCGGCTGGGTGAACGGCGGCGGGACCGCGACCGCGATCGGCGCAGGCATCGGATTCGTCGCCGGGTGCATCTTCCTCATCCTCGGCGGATGTCTCCCCGGTGCCGCGGTCGGCGCAGCGATCGGCGCCGTCACCGGTATCAGCAACGCGAACCCCGCTGCGACACCGGCGGTATACGAATTCCTCGGAACCCTGTAGCGGGGCTTCCGTTTCGACCTCGAGCGACGATTCCGGGAGGACTATGGGTTAGTTCGCACACGGGGAGCATCACCGCGCACCCACATATGCATGTAGCCGTTCCGGTTTTCCAGCGAATATGGTCCACGCACAACGATGTTCGGTGCACTCAGGTGGGGACCGTGTTCGTCCTACGACATGGTGGGAATTTCCATGAAACTCTTGAGAACTCTGGCATTGTCCATATTCGTCGTGTCCGCGATGGCTGTCGGGGCGGGAACGGCGTACGCCGATCCGGCACCGCAGGGAATCGACTGGTCGCAGCCGCTCATGACCCCGGCCGCCGATGGCGGTAGCAGCCAGGTGGCGGAGCAGTTCTTCCCGGAGAACGAGACCAAGCAGGATGCGTTCGACAACATGACCAACGAGATCAACACCGGCTGGAACAACGCGGGCCTGCAGGGCATGGCGATCGGTTCCAACGTGGGCATGGCCATCGGGTGCGTGTCGATCTTCCCCAACTTCATCGCAGGCTGCATCGTCGGCGCCGTGGTCGGCACCATCGCCGGTGCCGTCATCGGCATCGGCGTGGGCAACCCCAATGCCCAGCCTGCCGTAGAGCAGTTCTTCGCTACACCCTGAGCGAAGAGCGGGCTGCAGCCCCGGCCTCACTCGGGCCGGGGCTGCGGCGTGTTCGCCCACGATCAATTCGTGCATGACTAGTTAGTGCATTAACTATTCTGCTAGTCTGGTGCCGTGACCACGGACATCGAAGATCCCCTCGCGCTCGACCGGCAGGTGTGCTTCGCCCTCGCCGTCGCCAACCGCGCGGTACTGAGCGTCTACCGGCCACTCCTCGAACCCATGGGCCTCACCCATCCGCAGTATCTGGTGATGCTGGCCCTGTGGGGCACCTCCCCCATGTCGGTCAAGGAGATCGGGGCCGCCCTGCAACTCGATTCGCCGACGCTGTCGCCGCTCCTCAAACGCCTCGAGACCTCCGGGCTCCTCACCCGCACTCGCAGCCGCGACGACGAACGGCAACTGGTCGTCGAACTGACCGACACGGGCAAGGCCCTGCGCTCACAGGCCGAGAAGGTGCCGCCCGCCGTCGTCGCAGCGCTGGGCGTCGAACTCTCCGAACTCATGGAATTACACAGGGTGCTCACGCACATCAACGCCGCCGCCGTGCAGGCGGGAGCACTGGGAAGGCCCGACGAATGACCAGAATCGAACGACGCCCCCGCACGCGGCCCGGCCCGATCCAGTGGGTGGGCTATTCGTTCGGCCGCAAGCTCCCCGACTCGATGCGGGAGTGGGTGAAGAACGACCTGATCGGCGACTGGGCCGTGCCGCGACATCTCGTCCGCAGCATGGTGCCCTTCCTGCCGGTGTTCGCGGCATTCTTCCTGTTCCCAGGTCCGGTGTGGCTGCGGGGTGCGATGGTGCTGCTCGGTGTCTTCCTCGCCCTGTTCTACAGCGTCGCCTACATGGCACAGAACCGGTCCCGGCGCCTCGAACGCCACGGACTGCCGCCGGACCTCGAGAACCCGAAGGTCCGCCGCAGGCACGACGAAGAGCGGGCCGCCTACGACCGGGTCCACGCTCGGCACTGAGCATCGGACCTCAGCCGACGACACCCTCCGCGCGCCGGTGCGCGATGTCCTCCGCCGACCAGCCCAGCTCACCGAGGATCAGATCGGTGTGCGCGCCGAGTGCGGGTACGTCCCCCATCCGCAACTCCACGTCGGAGAACGTCATCGGCGGCAGCATCGCCCGGATCGGCCCGGCCTCGGTGCCGACGTCACGCCAGCGGTCGCGCTGATCGAGTTGCGGGTGCTCGATCAGCCCGCCGAGGTCGTTGAGTTCCGCCGCCGGGATCCCGGCGTCCGCGAGCGCCTGGTCGAGAGCGGCGCTCGTGAACCGTTGCGTCTCCTCGGCCACCAGGGCGTCCACCTCCGCCCGGTGCTGCACCCGCAGCATGTTGGTCGCGAACCGGGGATGGTCGGCGAGGTCGGGGCGCGTGAACACGTCCGTTACCAATTGCCGCCAGCCGCGGTCGTTCTGGACGCCGATGAGGATCTGACCGTCCAGGGTGGGATACGAGTCGTACGGGACGATCGCCGCATGACCGAGCCCGACGCGCGGGATCTGCTTGTCGGCGTACATCTTCATGTACATCGGATGGCCCAGCCATTCGGCGGTCGCGTCGAACATCGACACGTCGATCCGCGCTCCCACGCCGGTGCGCTGCCGCCGGAACAGGGCACCGAGGACGGACGTCATCGCATACATTCCCGCCGCGATGTCCGAGACCGGGACACCCGTCTTGGTCGCGGTGTCCGGGGTGCCGGTCACCGAGATCATCCCCGTCTCCGCCTGGACCAGCATGTCGTACGCCTTGCGTTCGCGCCGCGGCCCGGCCGACCCGTAACCCGACATGTTCACGACGATCAGTTCCGGATGCGCGGCGCGCAGTGCGTCGGCGCCGAACCCGAGACGGTCGGCGGCGTCGGGGGCGAGATTCTGGATGAAGACGTCGGCCTTGTCGATCAACTGCGCGACGGTGTCCCGCCCGACCTCGGACTTCAGGTCGACGCCGATCGATTCCTTCGACCGGTTCAGCCACACGAAATGCGAGGCTTGCCCGAACACCGCGTCGTCGTAGTTGCGGGCGAAGTCGCCCTCGCCGACGCGTTCGATCTTGATGACCCGCGCGCCCATGTCCGCGAGATGGCGGGTGGCGAGCGGAGCGGCCACGGCCTGCTCGAGTGCCACGACGGTGATGCCGTCGAGCGGCAGCAGTCCGGGGTCGTTCTCCATGCCAGGATTCACCTTTCCTCTTCGGCTCCCGTGTGATTGTGATAGTGCGTGGCACCGATGGTGTGCAGCAGTTCGTGCACGGTGTCGTCGGCGAGCCGGTACCGCATCGAACGGCCGTCCCGCGTCGCCGACACCCACCCCTGGTTGCGGAGCAACCGCAGCGCGTGCGAGACCGCGGTCCCGGTCATGTCGAGGGCCGCCGCCAGGTCGCCGACGCAGATGTCGGGGGCGTGGTGCAGGCACAGCAGCAGGCGGAGGCGGTTACCGTCCGACAACAGTTCGAACCGGTTGGCCCAGCCGTCGATGTCGGGGGTGTGCAGTGCCGCCGCCGCACGCCGAACGTCCTCGGGGTTCAGGGCGGGGGTGGCGGCCATCACGCCAGTCTACAAACGCCGCGAGGCGGTCCGGCCGGGCATCCATAGGCGATTCCTCACTGTCCGTTCGGCTCTGTGACTTTGTTTCCGCACTCACACCGGTGGTCGACTGGCACCACACGTCACCCGGTCCCCCGGCGGCGTCGACGACTCATCGAGGAGCCTGATGTGAGCGGTCTGCATCTTCCCCAGCGCGTACGGCACCATGCCGCGGAACGGCCCGGAGCACCCGCGGTGACGTGCGGTGACACCACACTGACGTACGCGGAGCTCGACTGGCGGACGAACCGGATCGCAACAGCGCTGTCGGCGTTGACATCCCGGGGAGGCCGGGTCGGTGCACTGCTCCGGATGCGCACCGAAGGCGTCGAGACGTTCGTGGCCGCCGCCAAGTCGGGGCTCGTGTTCGTCCCGCTGAACTGGCGTCTCCCCGCCGCCGAGGCCGCCGCGGTCGCGGTCGACGCCGGGCTCGAGGTGCTGATCGTCGAATCCGAATTCGCTTCCACCGCCGACACCGTCCGCGACGCACTCCCGCGGCTGATCGTGGTGGTGGTCGATGCGGTCGACGGCGACGCCCTCCCGCCCGGCGCCTGGACGTGGGACCGGCTGGTCACGTCCGGCACCGCCACCGACCCGGGGCTCGGGGACGACCCCGCCGCCGAGGTGCTGCAGCTCTACACCTCGGGCACGACCGGGCGTCCGAAAGGTGTGGTCGCGACGCATCGCAACCTGCACAACGAACCCGACGGCCTGCTGATCTACCACTGGAAAACCGACTCGGTGGCACTCGACGCCTTGCCGCTGTTCCACATCGCGGGCGCCGGCTGGCTGAGCACCTGCCTGTCCGCGGGCGTTCACGTGGTGCTGCTCGGCGCGTTCGACGCGCGGCAGGTCGCCGAACTGATCGAACGGCATCGGATCACCCACGCGTTCCTGGTTCCCTCGACCATCCAGATGCTCCTCGACGTGCCCGACCTCGAGCGCTACGACGTGTCGAGCCTCGAGCTGGTCGCGTACGGTTCGGCGCCAATCACCACCACGCTGCTCCGGCGGGCGATCGATCGCCTCGGCTGCGGATTCGTGCAGCGCTACGGCATGACGGAGACGACGGGCTCGGTCACCGCCCTCGCCGCCCGGGACCACGACCCGTCCGGGGACCGCGCTCATCTGCTGCGATCCGCAGGCAGGCCCATGCCCGGCGTCGAGGTCGAGATCCGGGACGTGGTGACCGGCGCCCGGCTCCCGGTGGGCGAATCCGGGGAAATCGTGTGCCGCTCACGCAACAACGTCGCGGGCTACTGGAAACGGCCGGACGAGACGGCGAAGCTGCTCACCCACGACGGTTTCCTGCGCACCGGCGACGCCGGGCACATCGACGCGGAGGGTTATCTGTTCGTCACCGACCGGGTGAAGGACATGATCATCACCGGCGGCGAGAACGTGTACCCGACCGAGGTCGAAACGGTGCTCGCCGAGCACCCGGCGGTGGCCGAGGTCGCGGTGGTCGGTGTGCCGCACCGGACCTGGGGCGAATCCGTGACGGCGGCCGTCCGGCTCGTCGATCCGTCGGACGCACCGGACGAGCAGGATCTGATCGCATTCGCCGCCGACCGTCTCGCGTCGTACAAGAAGCCGCGCGAGATCGTCTACGTCGCCGAACTTCCGCGGGGCGCGAGCGGCAAGGTCCTCAAACGCGCCCTGCGCGAAGGACTCCGCGACACGGAGGTGCCGTCGTGATCGTCACCGAAGACGTCGGCACCGTCCAGCGCGAGGCCTGGGCCCGAGGCGTGCTCCCACCCGTCGAACAGGTGCGCCCCGGATTGTGGTCGATCCCGGTGCCGATGCCACGAAACCCGTTGCGGTACGTCCTGATCTACGCGCTCGCGATACCCGACGGTCTCGCGCTGATCGACGTCGGCTGGGATTCCGAGGAGTCGTGGCGGGCGCTCGTCGACGGGATCGCGCAGACCGGGCACCACGTCACCGACGTCCGGTACGCCGCCGTCACCCACCTGCATCCCGACCATTTCGGTCTCGCACCCCGACTGCGGGAGGTCAGCGGCGCCGCGCTCGCGATGCACGGCGCGGACGCCGCACTGCTCTGCCACCATTCGCCGGCGGACACCGCAGCCGACGAACACACGTGGAACACCCAACTCGCCCAGTTGGGGGCACCCACCGGCATCCTCGCCGCCGCGCGCGTCGACCTCGTCCGGCTGGGGCCCGGCGAATCCGTGGACGTCGTGCTCGGCGACGGCACTCCCCTGGACCTGCCCGGCTGGGATCTGCGGGCGGTCTGGACTCCGGGGCACACGCCCGGTCATCTGACGTTCGTCGACGACACCCACGGTCTCATGTTCAGCGGCGACCACATGCTCCCGCGCATCAGTCCCAACATCTCCACGGTCCCGGGCGAATTGGAGAATCCGCTGCACCGGTACCTGCTGTCGCTGCACGCCACCACCACGATGCCCGACGGCGAGGTGCTGCCCGCGCACGAGTACCGGTTCCGGGGGATCGCCGACCGTGCCCGGCAGCTGATGGGGCATCACGAGGAACGCTTCACCGAGATCGTCGCCGCTCTGAGCGTGCGCCCCGAATCGACGGCGTGGGAGATCTCGCAACACATTTCGTGGTCGCGTCCGTTCGACACCATGTCCGACCGCCTGCTGCGCCTCGCCGTCCGCGAAACCCACGCCCACCTGCTCGTTCTCGCCGACCGCGGAAGCATCCGCTCGCTCGGCGGCCACCCCGAACGCTGGACCCCCACCTCCCGTAAGGAAGACACCCCATGAGTGTGGTTCTCACCGAATTCGCCGACGGCGTCGCCGTCATCACCCTGAACCGCCCGGAGGCGAAGAACGCCGTCGACCTGGAGGTCGCGAAGGCACTCGCCGCCGCGATCGACGAATTCGAGGCGCGGCCCGACCTGACGATCGCGATCCTCACCGGCGCCGGGGGAACGTTCTGCGCGGGCATGGATCTGAAGGCGTTCAGCCGCGGGGAACGGCCGTCGCTGCCCGGCCGCGGGTTCGGCGGACTCACCGAGGCCCCGCCGACGAAACCGCTGATCGCCGCCGTCGAAGGGTGGGCGCTCGCCGGCGGCTGCGAGTTGGCGCTGTCGGCCGACCTGATCGTCGCGGCCCGCGACGCCAAGTTCGGCATCCCCGAGGTCAAGCGGGGCCTCGCCGCGGCCGCCGGCGGTCTGCTGCGGCTCCCGAAGGTGCTGCCCTATCCGATCGCGATGGAGATGGCGATCACCGGCGATCCCCTCACCGCCGAGGTCGCGCACGCACACGGACTCGTCAACCGGCTCACCGAGCCCGGGCAGGCCCTCGCCGCCGCCCGCGACCTGGCGGCCCGGGTCGCCGCCAACGGTCCCCTCGCAGTCCGGGCCACCAAGCAGGTACTCGCGATGACGGCCGCCTACACCGACCCCGACGCGTTCGCCGGGCAACGGCGCTTCCTCGATCCGGTGTTCGCCTCCGAGGACGCCCAGGAGGGTGCGCGTGCGTTCGCGGAGAAGCGCCCGCCGGTGTGGCGTGGCCGATAGCCGCATGACCGGCACAGCCCGCGTCACAGCTTCCGTACGATGACGGCGTGGACCTGCATCTCGTCACCTACTTCGTCGCGGTAGTCGATCACGGCGGGATCACCAGGGCCGCGCAGTCCCTCTACATCTCGCAACCGTCCCTTTCGCAGGCGATCCGCACCCTCGAACGCCGCCTCGGTGTCACCCTGTTCGACCGCACCGGGCGGCGTCTCGAACTGACCGAGGACGGCCGCACGCTCGACGTCGCCGCCCGGCGCATCCTCGCCGACGTCGAGCGGGCCAAGGCCAAGGTCGCTGCGGTGCGCGAACTCGTGTCCGGCCGCGTCGACGTCGTCACGTACGCGGCGTTCTCGATCGATCCGATCGTCGACCTGGTGCGCCGGTTCCGTGAGCAGTACCCCCGGGTGACGGTCCGCGTCATCGACGCCGACGGCCCCACCGGGGTCCTCGGTGCCCTGCGCCGCGGCGAGGCCGAACTCGGGGTGATCGACCTGTCCGTCGACCACAGTGCACTGCACTCGGTCCCCATCGGTGATCAGGAACTGGTACTGGCCCTGCCAGACGCCCTCGCCGACACCCTCCCGGATCCGGTGCCCCGCTCGGCGGTCCGGGACATTCCCCTGATCCAGGATCTCGGGGACAAGAGCGACGCGGGCCTGATCACGGATCTCGTGGGTGATCCCGCGAACGTGGTCGTCGACTGCACCCACCCGGGCGCGACGTGGGAACTGGTGATGCGCGGCGCGGGGGCCACCGTCCTGCCCCGCCTGGTCGCGGAGGAACAATTGCGCGGGGTCGCGATCCGGTCGATGACGCCGAAACTGACCCGCCCCGTCGGACTCGTCCAGCGGTCCGGCCCGGGATCGCCGGCGGCCTCGGCGTTCGTCTCGATCGCGCAGGCCACCCAGGCCACTGGCACTCGAGAGGGGAACTGACCACATGGAGTTGCGTCAGGTCGAGTACTTCCTCGCCGTCGTGGAACACGAAGGCATCAACGGTGCCGCCGCGTCACTCGGCGTCGCACAACCCACCATCTCGCAGGCACTGCGCGGGCTCGAGCGGGAACTGGGCGTGCAACTGTTCCACCGCATCGGCCGCGGCATGGTGCTCAGCGCCGCAGGCCGCAGCTTGGTCGGGCCGAGCAGGCAGATCCTGCGCGACGTCACCGCCGTCGAAGACCTCCTCGCCACCTCCGACGGGGCACTGTCCGGCCGGCTCGACGTCATGGCGTTTCCGGCGCTGGCGATCGGTCCCCTCGTCGACCTCGTCACCGAATTCCGGCGAACCCACCCGAACGTGCTGGTGCGCTTGGGCGAATTGAAAGACGAGGCCCAGGCCGGCTCGCTGATCGAGGACGGGCACTGCGAATTCGTGGTGGCCCACCTCCCGCTCGACGACGCCCGGCTGGACGTCCTCGAACTCGGCGAACAGGAGTACTGGCTCGTGTACCCTCCGGGCACCGACCTGCCGGAGGGCCCGGTTCCGCTCGCCGACCTCCCCGACGTCCCGATGGTGTTCGTTCCCCGCGGCCACTCCGTCGCGGACGAGATCGAGGAATCGATCCGCCACGCCGGGGCACGACCGCACCTCGCGGCGCTGTCCGATCACCGCGAGGCGCGACTTCCCCTGGTACTCGCCGGGATCGGCGGGACCCTGCTGGAACGGTCGATCGCGGACGCGGCCCGGGATCGCGCCGTGGTCCGCCGGGCGGAGCCGACGATCGCCCGCACCTTCGGGATCGCGTTCGACCCCGACATGCTCTCCCCTGTCGGGCACGCGTTCGTCGAACTGGTGCGGGCGCACACCTCGAAGACCTGAACACAGCCCATAGGTTTCACCTCATCCTGCGTGTCCCAGAACGACTTTGCGACGGGGCGCCTCCGGTGATCGACTGACGGGGAGCGGCACGGCGCCGGCCACCCCGGGCGTCGCCGAGAACCGCGCCCACGTCTGGAGCCGCGCATGAGCATCGAATCCCTCCCCTCCACAGCAGGACCCGCAGCCGCCGAATCCGACATCCTGGTCGGCCGGGACGGCGCGGTTGCGACGATCACACTGAACCGGCCCGCACGGCGTAACGCGCTGACCCTCGACTCGTGGATCGCGTTGCGCGAGGCGCTCGGCGAACTCGCCCTCGACGACGCCACCCGCGTCGTGGTCCTCACCGGCGCGGGCAGCGACTTCTGCACCGGCGCGGACCTCGACAAACGCGCCCCGATGCACCCACTGGACCGGATGCGGCGGATCAACGCGACAGCGCTCGCGGTCGCGGAATTCCCCAAACCGCTGATTGCGAAGGTGCGCGGCTACGCCGTCGGAGCCGGCTGGAACCTGGCACTGCTGTGCGATCTGCTCATCGCCTCCCGCGACGCACAGTTCAGCCAGATCTTCGCCAAACGCGGCCTGTCGGTGGATTTCGGCGGCTCCTGGCTCCTGCCGCGCATGGTGGGACTGCACCGCGCGAAACGCTTGGTCATGCTCGCCGAGATGCTCGACGCCGAGCAGGCGGACGCGCTGGGACTCGTCAGCGAACTCGTCGAACCGGAAGAACTGGACGCCACGGTCGCCCGGTTCGCCGCCGGCCTCACGCGATCGCCGACCGTGGCCGTCATGCAGTCGGCGCGACTGATCGAGGACGGCACCACGTCGTCGCTGCGGGACGCACTCGAGAACGAGGCCCGTTCGCAGGCGGTCAACTTCGCGACCGACGCACCCGCCGCATTGCGCGCCTTCGTGGAAAAGCGTCCGCCCGCATTCAGCGGGGAATGGCAGGTGCCGCAACCGTCGTAGGAACCGCTAGATGATCGCACCGTCGATCGCGCAGAAGCTGTGGCACAGCCGGGTGACGATCCGCGACCCGCGTTCGGGGTCGAACCACCGATCGATGTGCGCCCAGTGGTAGGGGTGCGTCATGTACGGCCCGGACAGTCCGTCGAGGTCGGCGTACTCCTGCTCCCAGACGTGGGTCCACCGCGCGGCGCCGGCCGACTCGTGCACGCGGCTCAGCTGTGACGTCCCGACGGTGCGGATGTAGTCCGGCATGGCCCGCGTCTCGGATTCGAACTGCTGCACCGCTGCCGGGTCGGCCGAATCTTCGACCGAGACGAGGAGCGTCCGGTACACGGCCGGTACGAGAGCGCGTGGGGCGGGCGCGGGCACGCCCGTGTAGGCGACGCTGTCGACGTGCCCGATCTCGGGGACGGACAGCTGTGCGGTGATGTCGGGTTCGGCGGCGCGCCAGTCGGATTCGTCGTCGAACTGGAGGTGCGCGATCACGTCGCCGCCGTTGATGCCCCCGGGCAGTGTCGGTGCCACGAGAACACGCCGGGCCCGGGGAGCCGCGACGTCGTGCAGCCTGCCTGCCAGCGACGCAGCGGCGCTGCCGTCCGAGTCCGCGACGAGGTGAATGAGCGTGGTCACCTTAAACATCGGTCGCGACCTCCACGTCCGCGGGCGCGCAGGAGACAGTGCGTCGCCGGGTGGTGAGAAGCTCGTCGGCGTCCTCCCACCAGCGGAGCACCTCCGCGTCGTGGCGTGCGAGCAGGCTCTGGTGCCACCAGGCGCGAGCGCCGCGCACGGTCCAGCTGACACTGACGGTGTTGGACTGGGCCTCCAGCCACACCGGCGGGGAGACGAGCACGCGGTCGAGGGTAAGCCCGCGCGCCCGCGCGCCGGGCGCATAGCGTTCCAGGTAGGCGGCGAGAAACGTGCGCGCCCGACCGGGCGTCACCACCATCTCGTCGACGACGTACACGATCGGCTCGGCCGCAACCATCAGCGCTCCCTCCTTCCCGCTACCAGGACGGTAGGGGACGGAGGGAGCGCGTCACAGGGTTGCGTCCACCCAGCGGGAGCTACGTCGCCGCGGCCGCGAGTTGCTCGCGCAGTTTCGTCTTGAGGATCTTCCCGGCCGCGGAGGTCGGCAACTGCTCGACCACCACGACGTCGCGCACTTTCTTGTACGGCAGCACCCGCTCGGCGACGAACGCGGACACCGCATCCCCGTCGACCGTCACACCCGGCATCGGCACCACGAATGCCACCGGCTCCTGGCCGACGCTGCCCGCCTCCCGGCCGACGACGGCGGCGGAGGACACGTCCGGGTGCGAGACGAGGATCTCCTCGAGCTCACGGGGATACACGTTGTAGCCCTTGTAGATCAGCATGTCCTTGGTGCGGTCGCAGATGAACAGGTACCCGTCCTCGTCGAGGTAGGCGATGTCGCCGGTGTCGAGCCAGCCGTCGACGAACTGCTGCGCCGTGATCTCCGGGTGGTTCAGGTAGCCGTCCGTGACCTGCGGTCCGCGGACCCACAGCTTGCCGCGGTCGCCGGCCTCCAGTACGGCACCGGAATCGTCCTGGGCGCGGATCTGCACCTCGGTGTCGAAGACCGGCAACCCCACACTGCCGAGTTTGTAGGCGACGGAACCGGTCAGCGGTGCGGAGGCGACCAGGCAGGTTCCCTCCGTCAGCCCGTACCCCTCGACCACGCTCGCCGACGGGAACGCCCGGCCCAGCGCCTCGAGCGTCACGTGGTCGATCGGTGCGGCACCCGAGGAGACCACCCGCACCGAATCGGTGTCCCGGGTCGCGGCGTCGGGATGCGTGGCGACCGCGTGCCACATCGCCGGGCTCCCGGTGATGTACGTGGCGCGGTGCGTTTCGATCAACTCCAGCATCCGGCCGGGCTCGAAGCGTCCGGCGAACACCTGCGTCGCCCCGCACAGCAGCAGGAACGACATGTTGATCAGCGCGTGCGCGTGGAACAGCGGCGACACGACGACGGTCGCGCCGGCGCCGGGCACCACCCCGCGGTCGCCGAGACTCTCGAGGGGACGCAGTTCGAGTCCGCCGTCGTCGGTGGCCCGCACCTCGTGGCCCGCCCGCCAGGCGATCATCTGGGTGACGTTGGCGAGGACGTTGCGGTGCAGCACCCGCACCCCCTTGGACAAGCCGGTGGTGCCGCCGGTGTAGGCGAGGTGGGCGACGTCGTCACCGGACACCTTCGGGGCGAACGGTGCGGCGGTGTACCCGTGGACGAACTCGTCGAACCCGAACTGGCCGCGACCGACGCCCACGGGGAGGCCGGCCACCACGATGGTGCGCACGGTGGTGCCGCTCGCCGCCTCGGTGAGGGTGTCCAATTGCCCGGGCTGGGTGACCGCGGCGACCGCCCCCGTGTCGACGATCTGCGAGCGCAGGCCGGGGCCCGGCTGCAGCGGGTTGACCAGGGTGACGGTTGCGCCGGCCCGCAGCGCGCCGTAGTAGGCCACCACGAATTCGATGCAGTTGCCGAGGTGCAGGAGCACCACGTCGCGCTCGGTCACCCCCGCATCCCGCAGCGCGGCGGCGAACGCGGCCGAGCGCTGGTCCAGCTCACGGTAGGTGCACACCGTGTCGCCGTCGACCACTGCGGCCTTGTCGCCGTACAGGTTCGCCATGCCGGGCGGAAACGCCGCCAACGTCAGTTCGGGGTAATGCAATGCCGGTGCAGCAGAATTCACGTCGGGTCCTTAGTTCGTCAGCGAGGTGCCATGCGGATGGCGCCGTCCAGGCGGATGGTCTCGCCGTTGAGGTAACCGTTCTCGAGGATCTGGCAGGCGAGCTGCCCGAACTCGCTCGGCTTGCCCAGACGCGACGGGTTCGGCACCGACTTCTCCAGCGACGCGCGTACGTCGTCGCGCAGCCGGGCGAGGAGCGGGGTGTCCATGATCCCCGGGGCGATGGTGCACACCCGGATGTTACGGCTGGCGAGGTCCCGGGCCGCGGTGACCGTCATGCCGACGATGCCTGCCTTCGATGCGGTGTAGTTGATCTGGCCGATCTGGCCCTCGAACGCGGCGACGGACGCCGTCAGCACGACCGCGCCGCGCTCGCCGTCGATCTCCTCCTGCCGCGCCATCCGCTCCGCCCCGAGCCGCAGGGCGTTGAACGAGCCGACGAGGTTGAGCCGGATCACGAACTCGAAGTCCTCGACGGAGCCTGCCTTGCCGTCGGAGTCGAGGATGCGCATCCGGCGTCCGGCGCCTGCGCAGTGCACGAGGCCGCGCAGTCCGCCGCGGTCGTCGGCGACGTCGAGTGCGGCCGCGAACTGCTCGGAATCGGTCACGTCGGCGGGGGCGAACTGGGCGGCGCTGCCCAATTCCTTCGCGGCCGCCTCGCCATCGGAGTTCGGCAGGTCGATGAGCGTGACCTGAGCGCCCGCGTCGACGAGCCGGCGGGCCGTCGCCAGTCCGAGACCGGACGCGCCGCCGGTGACCGCGGTCGAAATTCCCTTGAGTTCCATCGTGCGTGTGTTCCCTTCGAAAAGTGTTGCCGGATCAGAGAAGTTCGAGAATGGTGGCGTTGGCGAGGCCACCCGCCTCACACATCGTCTGCAGTCCGTACCGAATGCCGTTGTCCCGCATGTGGTGGACGAGCCTGGTCATGAGGATCGCCCCGGAACCGCCGAGCGGGTGCCCGACGGCGATGGCGCCGCCGAGCGGATTGAGGCGGTCCTTCGCGGCGCCGGTCTCCGCCTGCCATGCCATCGGGACGGGAGCGAACGCCTCGTTCACCTCGAATGCGCCGATGTCGTCGATCTTCAGTCCCGAGCGGGACAGTGCCTTCTCCGTCGCCGCGATGGGTCCGGTCAGCATGATCACCGGGTCGTCGCCGGCGACGGCGCACGTGTGGATGCGGGCCATCGGGGTCAGGCCCAGTTGGGCGGCCTTCTCGCTCGTCGTGACGAGCAGCGCACCGGCGCCGTCGGAGATCTGTGAGGAGTTGCCGGCGTGGATCACGCCGTCCTCCTTGAAGACGGTCTTCAGCTTGCCGAGCGATTCGAGGGTGCCGCCGCGGCGGATCCCCTCGTCGCCGGCGAGGACGTCGGAGAGCGGTGCGAGTTGCCCGTCGAATGCGCCCCGGTCCGCGGCGTCGGCCGCGAGTGCGTGGGATCGCAGCGCGTACTCGTCGAGCGCCTGACGGGACAGCCCCCACTTCTCGGCCATCATCTCGGCGCCGGTGCCCTGGCTGAACCCGCCGACGCCGTACCGGTCGAGGACGGCCGCCGGGAAGTGTTCGCCGTTCGTGCTGGCGCTGCCCATGGGAACCCGGCTCATCGACTCCACACCACCGGCGACGACGATGTCCTCGTGGCCGGCGATGACGGTGGCGGCGGCGAAGCTCACGGCCTGCTGGCTCGATCCGCACGCCCGGGTGAGGGTGGTGCCCGGCACCGTTTCGGGCCAGCCTGCGGCGAGCACGGCGGTGCGGGCGACATTGCCAGCCTGCTCCCCCACCTGGCTGACGCAGCCCCAGACGACGTCGCCGACCTGATCCGGGGAGAGTCCGGTGCGCGCCGCGAGGGCCTCGAGGACGTGCGCCGACAGATTTGCGGGGTGGATTCCGGACAGGGAACCGCCACGCCGCCCGATGGGCGTGCGGACGGCGTCGACGATCACTGCATCGCGCATGGTGTGTTCCTTCGATCTGAGGGGGTGACTCGAATCAATCACGGGCGAAGTCGTCAGCACAACGACTTTCGGCCGATGGCAGCGTTAGTTCGTGCCTATGTCCGCGGCGACGCCCCGCACCAGCTTCTTGTCGCGCTCGGGGTTCGCGAAGAGCAGCGCCCCGACGGCGCACACGGCGGCGACGAGTCCGAGGGCCTGGAACGCGGTGGCGTACCCCTCGGCGGGCGAGGCGGCCGCGTCGACGATCAGACCGGTCGCGTACGGGGCGACGAGACCGCCGATCGCCATGACCGCGAGGAAGACGCCCAGGGTGCCGGCGGTCTGGCGGGGCGGGCAGATCTCCGAGATCGCTGCGTTGAGCAGCGGGAACACCGACGCCGCGAAGCCGTAGCCGACGGAGACGACGAGGACGGCCACCGCGGGCGCGGTGATGGACGGGAGGGCCAGCAGGATCGCACCGCAGATCAGCACCCCGACAGCGGGGACGACGACGCGGACCACGCGGGACGTCGAGCCGCGGGCGAGCAGTCGGTCGCCGATCACGGACGACAACAGCATCAGGATCAGCCCGGCGATGCTCGGGAACGCGAACATGGAGCCGGCCTGCAGGCGGCTGTACCCGAGGCCCACCTCGAAGTACGACGGCAGCCATGTCAGAACCACGGCGACCAGCGCGTACACGCTCATGACGAGAAGCGCGCCGCTGATGAACGTGCGGGTCCGGAAGATGCGACCCCACGGCACCGCCGGTTCGCCCGCGTCACCGGCGCCGGAATCGGCGCCCTTGCCGCTGCGGATGTACGGGCCTTCGCTCCAGACGGTCAGCCAGACGACGCACCACACGACTCCGATGGCTGCCAGCGCGACCAGCGCGTAGCGCCACCCGAACGTGACGGTCACGAACGCGAGAGCAGGCGCGACGGCGATCTTCGCGATCGACGCGGCGCCGGCGAGCAGGGCGCTCGGAAGCCCGCGCCTGGCAGGTGCGTGCCAGGAGTATGCCGCGGTGTGCAGCAGAGCGGAACTCGGGCCTTCCGCGAGCCCGAGCAGCAGACGGCTGATCAGCAGCACCGCGAAACTCGCGACGACCACGAGCGGGAGCACCGCGACGGACCAGGCGATGGCGAGCAGCAGCAGCGCCCATCGCAGCGACATCCAGCGGTTCAGCGCACCGGCGAAGAACCCGCCGACGGTGAAGGTCAGGAAGAAGAGGCTTCCCACCAGCCCGATCTGCGAGGCGCTCAGCCCCAGCTCGTGGGCGAGGGGCTGGGCGATGATGCCGAGGACGGCCTTGTCGGCGTAGTTGACGACGTAGAGCAGCACGAGGAGCGCGGTCAGGCCCCAAGCGCGGCTGCGGGACTCGGAACCGATGGCGACGGCCCGGTCGAGGGTGGCAGTGGAGCGGGTCACGTGGTGATCCCTTCGAAGAATGTGGTGGCGTGGGTCACAGTGTCACGGCCCATTCAACGGACCGGGCAGCCCCCGATCAATACGCACTCGGCGAAGGCACCGGCTACGTCTGCCTATGAGTCGCCGAGGTGCGGGTTCATTGGACTGCGCTATCCGACCGATAGCCCGAACACCTCTGGAAGGGCACCCGTGGATCGGGCATTCTGAATTCCATGAGCCGCCTCGCCCACACTCTCGATCTGACCGAGTTCCAGACCGAGATCGTCGACACCGTTCGCACTTTCGTCGATCGCGACATCATCCCGGCCGCACAGGAACTCGAACACTCGGACACCTACCCCCAGGCCATCGTCGACAAGATGCGCGACATGGGCCTGTTCGGGCTGATGATTCCCGAGGAGTACGGCGGGCTGGGCGAATCGCTGCTCACGTACGCGTTGTGCGTCGAGGAACTCGCCCGCGGCTGGATGAGCGTGTCGGGTGTGATCAACACCCACTTCATCGTCGCGTACATGATCCGTCAGCACGGCACCGACGCCCAGAAGAACCACTACCTGCCGCGGATGGCGACCGGCGAGGTGCGCGGCGCGTTCTCGATGTCCGAGCCCGAGCTGGGTTCCGACGTCGCCGCGATCCGGACCAAGGCCAAGCGCAACGCCGATGGCAACTACGTGATCAACGGCCAGAAGATGTGGCTCACCAACGGCGGCAGTTCGACTCTCGTCGCCGCATTGGTGCGCACCGAGGAAGGCGCCGCCAAGCCACACGACAATCTGACCACGTTCCTGATCGAGAAGCCCGCCGGTTTCGGCGAGGTCCTCCCCGGACTCACCATCCCGGGGAAGATCGACAAAATGGGCTACAAGGGCATCGACACCACCGAGCTCGTGTTCGACAGCTACCGCGCGGCCGCCGGCGACGTCCTCGGCGGGACCCCGGGCCGCGGGTTCTCCCAGATGATGGACGGCGTCGAGGTCGGCCGGGTCAACGTCTCCGCCCGCGCGTGCGGAGTGGCGATCCGGGCGTTCGAGCTCGCCGCTCGATACGCGCAGCAACGCAGCACGTTCGGCAAGCCGATCGCGGAGCATCAGGCGGTCGCGTTCAGCCTCGCCGAGATGGCGACGAAAGTGGAAGCCGCGCATCTGATGATGGTGAACGCGGCCCGCCTGAAGGACTCCGGGGAACGCAACGACGTCGCAGCGGGCATGGCCAAGTACCTCACCAGCGAGTACTGCTCCGAGGTGACCCAGGCCAGCTTCCGCATCCACGGCGGCTACGGGTACTCGAAGGAGTACGAGATCGAGCGCCTGATGCGCGAGGCACCGTTCCTCCTCATCGGCGAGGGCACCAGCGAGATTCAGAAAATGATCATCAGCAAGGGCGTACTGCGCAGTTACGCACTGTAATCCGAAGGAGAAAACCCGTGCAGCGTACGGTGTTCAACGAAGATCACGACGCGTTCCGGAAGACGATCCGCGACTTCATCGCCAAGGAAGTCGCGCCCGTCCACCACGACTGGGAGGGCGAAGGGCATCCGCCGCGCGACTTCTACCGCCGTCTCGGCGAGCTCGGCGTGCTCGGGATCCAGGTGCCGGAGGAGTTCGGCGGCGGCGGTGAGAAGAGTTTCAAGTTCGCCGCGGTGGTCGGCGAGGAGACGGCGGCCGCCGGCGTCACGTTCGGCAGCTATTCCGTGCACACCAACCTGATTCTGCCGTACCTGCTCGAGTACGCCAGTGACGAGCAGAAGCAGCGGTGGCTCCCCGGATTCGCGTCCGGTGACATCATGTTCGCGATCGCGATGACCGAACCGGGCACCGGTTCCGACCTCGCGAACATCGCGACGTCGGCGAAGCTGTCGGCGGACGGGTCGCACTACGTCCTCAACGGCGCGAAGACGTTCATCACCGGTGGCGCGCTCGCCGACCGGATCCTCGTGGTGTGCCGAACCGCGCCCAGCACTCCCGAGGACCGCCGGGCCGGTCTCACCATTCTCGTCGTCGACACCGCGTCCGAGGGTTTCGCGGTGGGCCGCAAGATCGAGAAGATCGGCCTGAAGGCGTCGGACACCGCCGAACTGTCCTTCACCGACGTGCAGGTGCCGGTGGCGGACCGCCTCGGCGAGGAGGGGGCCGGTTTCAGCTACCTCACCCACAACCTCGCGCAGGAACGTCTGTCCATCGCGCTCGGCGGGTCGGCGACCGCGGCGGCGGCGTTGCAGCACGCGATCGCGTACGTCAAGGAACGCAAGGTGTTCGGCAAGCCCGTCGCGGCGTTCCAGAACACCAAGTTCGTGCTCGCCGAGTGCGCCACCGAGGTCGAGGCGATCCAGTTGATGGCCGACCGCGCACTCGAACTGCACGACGCGGGCGAACTGACGGTCGCCGACGCCGCGAAGGCGAAACTGTTCTGCACCGAGGCTGCGGGCCGGGTCATCGACAAGTGCCTGCAACTGCACGGCGGGTACGGCTACATCCTCGAATACCCCATCGCGCGCCTGTACGCGGACACCCGCGTGTCCCGCATCTACGGCGGGACGAGCGAGGTCATGAAGACGATCATCGCGAAGGATCTCGGCCTCTGACCCCACACACCAACAGTATGGGCGTACTGTTTGAAGGCGTGGACGACATCTGGGATCCGGACAAGTACCTCGCCTTCGCGGACCATCGGGGGCGCCCGTTCTACGAGTTGCTGACGCGTGTCGACGCGCGGTCACCCCGCCGCGTGGTCGACCTCGGCTGCGGCCCGGGAAACCTGACCGTCAGCCTCGCCCAGCGGTGGCCGGACGCCGTCCTGGAGGCGTCCGACAGCTCACCCGAGATGGTCCGGGCCGCGCGTGACCGCGGCCTCGACGCCGCCCGGCTGGACGTCCGCGACTGGACGCCGCAGCCCGACACCGACGTCGTCGTCTCCAACGCCGCCCTGCAATGGGTGCCCGAACACCGGGAATTGCTGCGCCGCTGGCCGGCACAGCTGCCGCCGGGGGCGTGGATCGCGGTGCAGGTCCCCGGCAACTTCGACGCGCCCTCGCACGCGATCGTCCGCGACCTCGCCGGGACCGAGCGGTGGTCCCGGTGGTTGACGGACGTGCCGTTCCGGGCGGACAACGTCGTCGACGATCCCGTCGGGTACGCGGGCCTGCTCGCGGACGCCGGATGCGCCGTCGACGCCTGGGAGACCACGTACGTCCAGCAGTTGACCGGGGAGAACCCGGTGCTCGAGTGGATCACCGGCACCGCGCTCCGACCGGTCAAGGATGCCCTCTCGGCGCCGGACTGGGACCGCTTCCGCGAGGAACTCGTCCCGCTCCTCGACGAGGCGTATCCCCGGCGACCGGACGGGAGCACATTCTTCCCGTTCCGGCGCATCTTCGTCGTCGCCCGGGTGCAGTAGGACCGGCTCAGCCGTGGTGCCTGCGGTATGCGGCGGCCGCTCCGGGGTGCAGCGGCACGCCTGCGGTGACGATCAGCGACTGCCGGTCCAGGAACTGGCTGCCGGTCGCCTGATCCGGCACCAGTTCCGCGGCGTGGTCGATGAGCACCTCGACGATCGCGCCCGCGGCGCCGTCGGACACCGCCGGATCGGCGAGCAGCAGGTTCGCGAGACCGATCGTCGCGACCGACGTCTGCTGTCCGTACGTGCCGGGCGGAATCAGCACCGGCTCGTAGCGTGGGCCGAACCGCACCCGCAGTCGTTCCAGTTCGGCGGACAGGTCGAGTAGTCGCAGCGGGATCCCGAGATCCGCGAACGACGGCGTCGGCACCCCGCCCGCCCACAGCACCGCATCGACGGTGCCGTTCCGCAGGGCCTGCCCCGCATCGGTCATCGACAGATGCAGTCGCGTCACGTCTCCCGGACCCGCCAGTCCCAGGACGTCGAGGATGCGTTCGCCCGTCAGTTCCGCTCCGGAGCCTGTGGCGCCCAGACTGATTCGGGCGCCCCGCAGCTGCGAGGTGTCCGCGATCCCGGAATCGGCGCGCACCGCGAGCTGCATGTAGTTCTCGTACACCTTGCCGAGGGCGGTGAACGCGGCGCCGGCCTCCATGGCCGACACGGCGGCGTCGGCGAGACTCAGCGCCAGTTCCGCCTCCCCCGACGCGAGCGCCGCCAGATTCTCCATCGACCCCGCGGTCCGGACCGGGACGATCCGCACCGGCAGTGCGGCACGTTCCGCGGCCGCGGCCGTCAACTGGGCGAACTCCCAGAAGAATCCGCCTTCTTCACCCGCGGCGAGTCGCAGCGGATCACCGCCGCTGCCCGAGCATGCGGAGAGACCCGCGCCCGTAACGGCGGTCGCGCCCGCCGCGAGGACGCCGCGCAGTAAGGCTCGTCGCGTGATCACGGTGCCACCGCCGGAAGTGTCAGCGTCACCCGGAGCCCGTGTGGCTGCTCCGCGGCGATCGTCAGCGTTCCACCGCCGCCCTCGACCAATGCGGTCGCGATCGACAGTCCGAGCCCGGTGCCCTGCTGCGCCGCCCCGGACCCGCGGAAGAAGCGTGACGACAGTTTGCCGATCTCGTCCTCGCTCACCCCGACCCCGTCGTCGCTGACCCGGATCTCGATTCCCACGGCGGACCGTCCCGTGTCGATCCGGACCGTCGAACCGCGACCGGCGTACGCGTGCGCGTTGCTGAGCAGGACGTCCAGGACCTGGGACAGGTGACTGTCCCGGAAGTCCGCGGCCAGCGGCTCGGCCGGCGGCCGGAACACGAGGGCCATCCCCGATTCGCCGAGCGCCTCCGTCCAGGCGTCGGCTCGGTCCGCGAGGACGGCACCGACGTCGCACCCGCCGCGCGCGGACTCGTCCTCGCCGGCGTCGGCGGGTGATTCGGCGACGGCGAGCGCCAGCAGTCCGTCCAGGATTCCGCCGAGCCGATCGACCTCCATCCCCGTCCGGCGGTACGTTTCGGCACCGGCCTCGGCGACGTGCGGCCCGAGGGAGTCCAGCCGGATGTGCAGGGCCGCGAGCGGGTTTCGGAGTTGATGGGCGGTGTCGGCGATCAGCTGACGCTGAGCCTGACCGGACGCCTGCACGGCGCCCGACATGGTGTCGAACGCCTTCGCGAGTTCCTGCACCTCCGGCGGTCCGCTGTACCGGCCGGACGGCCGCCCCGAGACGCGACCCGACCGCGGGCGCGGGGACGGGACCGCCTCGGTGAGGGCGCCGACCCTGGCGGTGAGCGCCCCGAGCGGGCGAACGGTCCACCGGGACAGGGCGATCGCGACGGCCGTGACCGCTGCCAGCGCGCCGAGCGCCCCCGCGACGATCACCAGCCACGACGTCCGGATGGAATCGCGTGCGGCGCGGGTGGACACGTCCAGGACGACGGCGCCGTCGACCTGCGCCCCGGTGCCGACGGGCACAGCCGACAGCACGCGGTCCGCCGACCACGGGGTCAGCGAACCGCTGATCCCCTGCTTCTGGTTGCGCAGTCCCGCGGTGATCGCCGCGGCGACGGCGGAGTCGTCCGGCGACAGTCCCGCCCCGGCGCGGACGTTGCCCCTGGTGTCGACGATGAGGACACCCTCGCCGTACAACTCGTGGTAGCGGGCCACCTCCTCGCGCAACAACGTGGCACTCCCCGGGGCCTGCGTCTGCCCGGCGAGGCCGGCGAAATGCGTCGCGTCCGCCTCCCTGCTCAGCCGCAGGGCCTGCGTTCGCCCGGCGCTCGTGGCCAGCGCCAGCGGGACGGCGAAGGCCACCACCGCGACGGCCGCGAACACCAGCAGGACCGCGAGCACACGCCGGCGCACGTCACGTACCCCAGCGGTAGCCGTACCCGCGGATGGTCGAGATAAGCCCGGGGCGGCCGAGTTTCGCCCGCAACCCGGTCATGTGGACGTCCAGGGTGCGGGAGATCGCCACGTACGCGTCGCCCCACACCGCGTCCATCAACTGCTGACGGCTCACCGCGGCGCCGGGGCGGGTGACGAGCACCTCGAGCAGCTCGAACTCCTTGGCCGTCAAGGAAACCGGAGCGCCGCCGACCTCCACCTCACGCGCCGCCAGATCCACCACCACATCACCCTGGGTGACCGTCTGCGCAGACGAAGGTCCGGTCGCCCGGCGGCGCTGGGTCACGACGTCGAGCCGCGCCAGTAGTTCCGCGAGCCGCGCCGGTTTGACGAGATAGTCGTCCGCGCCGCCGCGCAGTCCCCGCACCACCGACCGTTCGTCGTCGCGGGCCGTGAGGATCACCACCGGAACGTCGCTGACGGCCCGCAGTTGCCGGAGCACCTGCAGGCCGTCCGCGTCGGGGAGACCGAGGTCGAGGATCACCGCGTCCATACCGCGATGGCCGAGAAGGAGATCGGAGCCGCGGCGCATGCGCACCGCCTCGTGGCCGTGGGTTCCCAGCGCCTCCACGAGTGCGTCGCCGACACCGTCGTCGTCCTCGACCACCGCGATCTGCACGTCACTTCCCTTCGATCAGCTCCGCGAGTCGACCAGCTCGACGTCGTCGTCCGGAGTGTCCTCCCGGCTGGTCGTCCGGTCGAGGGGCGAACCGTCCGAAGTCTCACGCATGAAGAAGTAGACGACGAGCGAGATGGCGATACACCCGGTCACGTAGTAGAAGAATAGCGATTCGTGGCCGGCCCGCTTCAGGGCGAGGGCGACGGTCTCGACGGTTCCGCCGAAGATCGCCAACGTGAGGGCATACGGCAGGCCGACGCCGAGCGCGCGAACCTTGGTCGGGAACAGCTCGGTCTTCACGATCGCGTTCACCGACGTGTACCCGGTGACGACGATCAGTCCGAGCATCATCAGCGCGAACGCGAGCACCGGGTTCGTCGTCTTCCCGAGCACGGTCATCAGCGGCACGGTGAGGACGGTTCCGCCGATGCCGAAGAAGATCAGCAGCTTCCGGCGGCCGATGCGGTCGGACAGTGCGCCGCCGATCGGCTGCAGCACGATGAACACCAGCAGGGCCGCGAAGTTGATCCACGCCACCGTGTCCTTGGAGATTCCGGACGTGTTGATCATGTACTTCTGCATGTACGTGGTGTACGTGTAGAACGCCACGCACCCACCCAGCGTCAGGGCGCACACGAGCAGGCACTCGCGCGGGTACTGCAGCAGCATCCGTAGCGAACCCTCCTTCGGGCCACTGTTCGGCACGTCGTTCTCGCGTGTGGCCTCCACCTCTTCGGTGAACGCCTCCGACTCGTCCATCGTGCGACGCAGCCACATCACCGCGACGGCACCGGCGGCGCCGATGACGAACGGGATCCGCCAGCCCCACGACTGCATGGCCTCCGCGGGCAATGTCAGCTGCAGGACGATCTGCACACCCAGCGCGATCAGCTGACCGGCGACGAGCGTGACGTACTGGAAGCTCGAGTAGAACCCGCGCCTGCCCGGCGAGGCGACCTCGGCCAGGTACGTGGCACTGGTGGCGTACTCGCCGCCGACCGACAGTCCCTGCAGCATCCGGGCGATCACCAGCAGTACCGGCGCCACGAGCCCGATGCTCGCATAGGACGGTGTGACGGCGATGACGAGCGATCCCGCCGCCATCACGGTCACCGACAGGGTGAGCGCCGACCGGCGACCGCGGCGGTCCGCGTAGCGGCCCATGATCCAGCCGCCGATCGGCCGCATCAGGAACCCGACTGCGAAAACGGCTGCCGTGGACAGCAACTGCGCGGTGGTGTCGCCCTCGGGGAAGAATTCCTTCGCGAAGTACACGCTGAACGCCGCGTAGACGTACCAGTCGTACCATTCGATCAGGTTGCCGACCGAACCCTTCAAAACATTGCCGATGACTCGGCGCTCACCCGTCGATGTGGTGCTCACGCGGGACTCCTCTCGATGCCCTGGATCTCTGCGTTCACACCACAGTGGGTCACGTCACATCGATACGGAAGGGCCGCGGAGCCTTCCTAACACTCCCTTAGGAAAGAGCCCCCGTGAGTACTTGTTAACCGCGGGCGGTTAACAAGTACTCACGGCTGGGGTGTCCTCGCCCAGCCGCGGCGGGGCGCTGCGATAGCTCGCCGGGGTGGCGCTGAGCCGGATCGGGTTCGCCACCTGCCGCACCGGCCGGTCCCTGCGCGGGTCGTCGATCTCGACCACCGGGTTCAGCCCGAGCCGCTCGGCGAGCGCGACGGCGTCGGCGATGTCGTTGAGCGGCCCGCACGGGACGCCCTGCTCGGTGAGCTTCTCGAACCACACGTCCGCGGAGTCCACGGACAGCGCGTCGGTGATGTCCCGGACCAGTTGCTCACGATGCGCCACCCGTTGCGTGTTGGTCGCGTACCGCTCGTCGCCGGCGAGTTCGGGCACACCGAGAACCTCGACGAGAGAGGAGAACTGACGGTTGTTCCCCACCGCCAGCACCAGCGGACGGTCGCCGGTCTGGAACACCTCGTACGGCGCGATGCTGGGGTGCCGGTTTCCCATCGCCTGCGGGACGACTCCGGCGCCCACATACCCCGACGTCTGGTTCGCGAGGGCGGACAGCAGCGACGACAGCAGGTTCACCTCGACCCGCTGCCCCTCCCCGCTCCGGTCGCGGTGCCGCAGCGCCGCCAGGATCCCGACCGCGGCGTGCAGTCCGGTGATGACGTCGACGACGGCCACCCCGACCTTCGTCGGAACGCCGGGTTCGGGACCGGTGATGCTCATCAACCCGCCGACGGCCTGGATCAGCAGGTCGTATCCGGGGAGGTTGTTCCGGCCGCCGAACCCCGTCACGGAGCAGTAGACGACGTCCGGATTGATCTCCCGCACGGCGTCGTAACCGAGCCCGAGCCGGTCCATCGTGCCGGGCAGGAAGTTCTCCACCACCACGTCGGCCCGGGCGGCCAGTTCCCGCGCCTGTTCCAGGTCGACGGGGTCGCGCAGGTCCCACGCGACGGACCGCTTGTTGCGGTTGACGGACTGGAAGTAGGTGGACTCGTCGCCCACCCACGGCGGACCCCACTGCCGGGTGTCGTCGCCGACGCCGGCACGCTCGATCTTCACGACCTCCGCGCCGAGATCGGCGAGCAGCATCGTGGCGTACGGCCCGGCGAGCACCCGGCCGAAGTCGGCGATCAGCAGGCCGTCCAGCGAAGCAGTCCGGGCAGATTCGAGCGACCCGCTCACCGGAACGCTGCCTCGCCCGTCAGCGCACGGCCGATCACCAGCTGGTGCACCTCGGACGTTCCCTCGTAGGTCAGCACCGACTCGAGGTTGTTGGCATGACGGATCACGGGGTACTCCAACGTGATTCCGTTGGCGCCGAGGATGGTCCGGCACTCGCGGGCGATGGCGATGGCCTCGCGGACGTTGTTCAGCTTGCCCGTGCTGACCTGCTCGGGGCGGGCCTCGCCGCGATCCTTCAGACGTCCGAGGTGGTACGCCAGCAGGTGGCCCTTGCCGACCTCGAGGGCCATGTCGGCGATCTTCACCTGCGTGATCTGGTAGGCCGCCAGCGACTTGTCGAACACCTGACGGTCCTGCGCATAGGAGATCGCGGACTCCAGGCAGTCGCGGGCCGCGCCCATCGCACCGAAGATGATGCCGAACCGAGCCTCGTTGAGGCAGCCGAGCGGACCGGACAGTCCCTTGGCCTCCGGCAGCATCGCGGATTCGGGCAGCCGGACGTCCTCGAGCACGAGTTCCGACGTGACGGACGCGCGCAGCGACATCTTGTGCTTGATCTCGGGCGCCGAGAAGCCGGGGGTGTCGGTGGGCACGACGAATCCGCGGATGCCGTCGTCGGTGCGCGCCCACACGACGGCCACGTCGGCGACGGATCCGTTGGTGATCCACATCTTGGTGCCGTTGAGGATCCAGTCGTCACCGTCCCGCTTGGCATTGGTGCGCATGCCTGCGGGGTTGGAGCCGAAGTCGGGTTCGGTCAGGCCGAAGCAGCCGATCGCCTTGCCTGCGGCCATGCGGGGCAGCCATTCCTGCTTCTGATCCTCGCTGCCGTAGTGGTGGATCGCGTACATGGCCAGCGAGCCCTGCACGGACACGAGACTGCGGATTCCGGAGTCGACGGCCTCGAGTTCCAGGCAGGCCAGGCCGTAGGCGGTGGCGCTCGTGCCGGCACAGCCGTATCCCTCGAGGTGCATGCCGAGCACACCGAGTTCGCCCAGCCCTTCCGCCAGTTCGCGCACGGGCAGCGCGGCCGCTTCGAACCATTCGCCGATGTGGGGCCGGATCTTCTCGTCCGCGAATCGGCGCACGGTGTCGCGGATCGCGATCTCCTCGGTGTCGAGCAACGAGTCGAGGGCGAACAGCTGGGACAGGGTCTGCGAGTCGGACATGTGTTCCTCCACGGGGCCGGCGGGGCTGGTGTGCAAACGTTCGCGAGAACGATTGCACGAACGATTTCGTCACGTAGACTAAGTCGCGTTCCGGCGGACGTCAACCACGAGGCCGCCGGGTCCCCGACCCCGAGCGCGAGGATTGCCCGTGAACCTGCCGGATCGCCCGACCCGCACGTCCGGGCGTCCGCCGACCCTCCGCGAGATCGCCGAACGTGCCGGCGTCCACGTGTCGACGGCGTCGCGGGTGCTCCGGCAACCCGAGCCCGCCGACGGCTGGTCCGACGCCGCGCTGCGAGTGCGCGAGGTGGCGGTGGAACTCGGCTACCAGCCCAACCTGTGGGCCGCGAGCCTGCGCACCCGCAAGACCACCACCCTCGGCGTCGTCATGCCGCGACTCACCGACGGGGTGGTCGCGACGATGTTCCAGGGCATCGAGGAGACGGCCACGCAGGCCGGCTATTCGGTGCTGCTGTCGAGCCCACCCGACGACCTCGACGCCCAGCGCCGCGCCATCGAGTTCCTCGTCAGCAGGCAGGTCGACGGCCTGCTGCTCAGCAGCCTGCACAGTCCCGGCCGCGAGTTCGTCGACTCACTGTCGGTGGGGTCGCTGCCGATGCTGCAGCTCAATCGGCACGCCGACGTCGGTCTGCCGTTCGTGTCCGGTGACGACCACCGGGGCGGCTACCTCGCCGGACGCCACCTCCTCGACCGCGGGTTCACCGAGATCGCCGCCATCGCCGGCCCCGACCACGCGAGCACCTCCCGTGATCGGCTCGCCGGATTCCGGGACGCGCTGGCCGAGAACGGCATCGAACTCCGGCCGGAGCGCGTCGTCCGCTCCGACTTCGACGTGTCCGGCGGTGTCGCCGCCGCCGCCATTCTCCTCGAGTCGGATTCGCGCCCCGAGGCGATCTTCACCGTCAGCGACACCATCGCAATCGGCGTCCTCGGCGTCGCCCGCGACCTCGGGCTGCGGATCCCCGACGACCTCGCGCTCGTCGGGTACAACGACATTCCGGTGGTCGCCCAGCTGCCGGTGCCGCTGACGACCGTCCGGTCACCCGCGCGCCTGATCGGCGCGACGGGGGTGCGTCATCTCCTGTCGCTCATCGCGGGCAACGACGTCGAATCGGTGAAGCTTCCGGTCGAGCTGATCGAGAGGGCGTCCACCAAGAAGTAGTAGTCAGAGTGTCGCCCGCAGTTCCCGCTTGAGCAGCTTTCCGCTCTGGTTGCGGGGCAGCTCGTCCACGAACACCACCTGCTTGGGCACCTTGAACGGCGCGATGCGCTCCTTGACGTGGGCGATCAACCCGTCGGGCGTCACGCCGGCCGCGTCCTCCCGCAGCACCACCACCGCGGTGATCGCCTCGATCCACTTGTCGTCCGGCGTCCCGATGACCGCCACCTCGGCGACGTCCGGGTGCGTGTAGACGGCGTCCTCGACCTCCCGTGACGCCACCAGGATGCCGCCGGTGTTGATGACGTCCTTGATGCGGTCGACGACGGTGATGTACCCCTCCGGGTCTCGCGTCACCAGATCACCCGAGTGGAACCAGCCGTCGCGGAACGCCTCCGCGGTGGCGTCGGGGTTGTCCCAGTACCCGAGGCACAGCTGGGGCGAGCGGTAGAGCACCTCGCCGGGCGTGCCGTCCGGAACGTCGTTGCCGTCCGGGTCCACCACCCGGGTCTCGACGAAGAACACGGCCTTGCCGCACGACGACGGCCGCGCCTCGTGCTCGGCGGGCTGCAGCACGGTGGCGAGCGGCCCGATCTCGGACTGTCCGAAGCAGTTGTAGAAGCCGAGGTCGGGGTAGCGTTCGCGCAGCCGGTTCAGCACCGTCACCGGCATGATCGACGCGCCGTACTGCGCCTTCTTCAACGACGACAGGTCGCGGGTCTCGAGATCGGGATGTCCGGCGAGCGGCACCCACACCGTCGGCGCCAGGAACAGCGAGCCGATGCGATCCGCCTCGATGCGGCGCAGGATCTCCGGGATGTCGGGGGTCTGCATCAGATGCACCGAGGCACCCACCGACAGGTACGGCAGCATGAACACGTGCATGCCCGCCGAGTGGTACAGCGGCATGCAGATCAGCGGATTGTCACGCTCGTCCAGCGCGAGGGCGATCACGGAGGACACGTACTCGTGCACGAGTCCACCGTGAGTCATCATGGCGCCCTTCGGCTTCGACGTCGTCCCCGACGTGTACAGCAGCTGCGCCAGGTCGGTGGACGCGACCGGCGCGGCCACGGCGGGCACGTCGCCGGAGCCGGAGTGGGCGAGCAGGGAATCCTCGGCGTCACGCAGCGGCACCACGTGACGCAGGTCCAGTCCGTCCCGGATCGAGTCGAGGGTGCCCCGCAGCGCCGGATCGACCAGCACCGCGGTGCTCCCGGACTGCGACACCAGGTAGGTCAGCTCGTCGCCCCTGAGCGCATAGTTGACGGGGACGTGCACGAGACCCGCACGCGCGCAGGCCAGGAAGCCGATCGTGTACGCGTCCGAGTTGGTGCCGTACGCGGCGACGCGCTCACCGGCCGACAGTCCCAGCGACTGCAGGTAGGCGGCGGCGCGGCTGACGGCGTCGTCGAGTTCGCGGTACGTCCACGTGCGGTCCTCGAACGTCAACGCCCTGCGGTCGGGGAACTTGGCGGCCGAGCGCCGCAGCACTCCGTCGACGGTATCGGTGCGCGCATCCAGACTCATGCACGAAGGTTATAGGACGTCCAACTACCTCGCCAGAGGTTCGCTACCGCCCCGACGACACCAGCATCGGCGAATGCATGTCGTAGTACGTCACGTCGTCGGTCAGCCGGCCCTCCTTCTCGAACAACGACCTCAGGTCGTCCGGAATCTCCAACTTCTCGTGGGAACGGGCCTCCGCTTCGGACGTGAAGTACACCGCCTCGACGTACCCGCCGTCGCCGTACGTGCACAGCGTTCCACCGAGGATCTCCGGCCGCAGCTCGTGCACCCGGTCGGCGGACTCGTCCAGCAACTCCCGCATCCGGTGCGCGTCCGTGGTGTGGCCCTCCATGACCTGCACGAACGTCGCGTCGTCCGAACCGCCGCCCATCCACTCGGCCACCTCGGGGCAGTCCATGAAGGACACCGGGCCGTCGAAGCACCGCTCGGTCTCCGCCCACCAGGCGCCCTGCTCGGGGCGCTCACTGTTGAGCCGGGCAGCCTCTGCCGATTCGAATCGCGCCAGCGCGATGAACGTTCCGTCGTCGCACAATCCCTGGGTGCATCCGAGGAAGCCCGTCGCCCCCGGACGCACGTCCTCGGTCCAGCGGTCCATGCACCGGACGAGGCCGGCCTCGTCCGACACCTTTCCTTGAATGACTTGGATGAACATCGATGTCACCTCCCGCGGGACCGTCGCCCCGCAGTGAGAACATTCTCGGTGGCCGGCCTGTCGCGGTCCACCGTCGGCGGGCGCCGACGGCCCGCGGCCGCAGCCACTGCACCCCTGATCTTTCGCCGGTTCGCGACACCACGCAATGCAGGCAGGGCCTGTCGCGGAAGGCTATTTTCCCTGCCACTGCGGAGTGCGCTTCTCGACGAACGCCTGCATGCCTTCCTGGGCGTCGCAGGTGACGGCGTTGGTGGCCATCGTCTCGGCCATCGCCTGATACGCCTCGCCCTGGGGAAGGTCGATCTGGCGGTAGAACGCCTGCTTGCCGATCTTCACGGTGAGCGGGCTGGCCGTCGTGATCTTCGCGGCGAGCGCCCGGGTCTGCGCGTCGAGGTCCTCCGGCGCGACCACCAGGTTCACCAGACCCCAGTCCGCGGCGGTCTCCGCATCGATCGTCTCACCGGTGAGCAACATCTGCAGGGCGCGCTTACGTCCGATCGCGCGGCTCAGGGCCACCATCGGGGTGGAGCAGAACAGGCCGATCTTCACGCCCGGCGTCCCGAACACCGCGTTCGACGACGCCACCACGAGGTCGCACGACGCGGCGAGCTGACAGCCCGCCGCGACCGCCGCACCCTGGACGGACGCGATGACCGGCTGCGGAATCTCCTGCACGGCCTGCATCATCTCGACGCAGGTGTCGAAGATGGCCTGCTCGTCCTCGAGGGTGCGGCCGATCATCTCCTTCAGGTCGTGACCCGCGGAGAACACCGGTCCTGCAGCCCTGATGACGACGACGCGGGTGGTGTCGTCGTCGCCCAGCTTCCGAAGCGCTGCGGTGACATCCCGCATGGCCTCGGACGACAGCGGATTGCGCTGTTCGGGGCGGTTCAGGGTGAGGAACGCGACGCCGGTGTCCGGCAAGGCAGTGGTCTCGACGAAGTTCTCGGTCATGACTACTGCCTACCACCCGTGAGTACTTGTTAACCGCCCGCGGTTAACAAGTACTCACAGGGGGAGCAATGCGGGCCCGCACCTCACCGAAGCCGATGCGGGTGCCGTTGGGGCCCGGCGCGGTGGCGGAGATGGCGATCTCGTCGCCGTCCTCGAGGAACGTGCGCTTCTCGTCGCCTACGACGACGGGTTCCTGCCCGCCCCACGTCAGTTCGATGAACGCGCCGCGCTGGTCCTTCTCCGGTCCGGAGATGGTGCCCGACGCGAACAGGTCACCGGTGCTGGCCGCGGCGCCGTTGACCGTGGTGTGCGCGAGCATCTGCGCCGGCGACCAGTACATCTGCGCGTACGGCGGGCGCGAGACGACGTGCCCGTTCCATTCGACGGCCAGGTCGATGTCCAGACCCCACTTCTCCTCGCCGCGCAGGTACGGCAGCGGCTGCGGATCCTGCGTCGGGGTGTCGATGCGAGCCGCCTCGAGAGCCGCCAGCGGCACCACCCACGGGGAGATGGACGTCGCGAAACTCTTCCCGAGGAACGGGCCGAGCGGCACGTACTCCCAGGCCTGGATGTCGCGGGCCGACCAATCGTTCACGACGACCGCGCCGAACACGTGGTCCGCGAACCGATCCGGGGTGATGGTCTCCCCCAGCTTCGTCGGGACACCGACGAGGAAGCCCATCTCGGCCTCGATGTCGAGGCGCCGGGACGGGCCGAAGTCGGGGGCGTCCTGATTCGGGGCCTTGCGCTGCCCGCACGGCCGGATCACGTCGGTGCCCGACACGATGACGGTGCTCGACCGCCCGTGGTATCCGACCGGCAGGTGCTTCCAGTTGGGCATCAGTGGCTCGGAGTCGGGGCGGAACAACCGTCCGAGGTTGGTGGCGTGATACTCGGACGCGTAGAAGTCGGCGTAGTCGGCGATTGCCACCGGCAGGTGCATCGTCACGTCCTCGACCGCGAACACCGCCGTGTCGGCGAGGTCACCCTGGACGAATTCGGTGATCTGCCGGCGAACCTCACTCCAGCGGGCCGGGCCCTGCGCCATGAACGCGTTGAGGGTGGGCTGCGCGAAGACGTCGTCACCGAGGGCGGCGGCGAGATCCACGACGGAATCTCCCACCCGCACACCGACCCGGGGGGCCGAGTCCGCGGTCGAGAACACGCCGTACGGCAGGTTCTCCAGCCCGAACAGGGAATCGGCGGGAATATCGAGGACGGTCATGCGTGGGCTCCTTCATCGGCGGAAGCGTGTTCATCGGCGGGGGCGAGGGCGGACGACGGCACGAGGTGCAGTGCGACGAGATCTACGACGGGCTCGAGGATGCTGCACGTGCCGAAGGACCGGAAGGCGGTGCGGACGGCGCCGACGACGTCGGCGGGGAGGTCGCCCAGTTCGCGGGCGATCCGGGTGCCGTCACGCTCCGCGAGGGTCGCGACCACCCGGTCGGTGTCGGCGCCGTCGAGTGCGTGCCGGGTGGCGAGAAGCACGTTGAGGAAACCGTGCTGCTCGAAGCCGGTGTGCGGATCGGTGTTGCGCACGGCGTGGTGCAGTCCCGCCGTGGCCTTGAACGGCACGCCCGTCGTCACGGCGGCGCGCACAGCGGACGCGAGTTCGCTCTCGTCCGGGTAGGCCTCGGCGACAACGCCTCCCGTGCGGAACTTCGCCGCGAACGGGCCGCCGACAAGTGCGGCGAGGAAGTCGGCCCGGCGCTCGCCGCGCGGAACCTCGACGAACACCTCACAGCCGGACGTCAGGTCTGCCGCGGCGTCCAGTGCGGCGAAGAACTCCGCGGCCGTCTGCTCGGCGGGCGCCGCGATCTCGAGCGCTACCGCGGTGGCACCGTCGATCTGCGCGAGGCGGTCGAGTGCGGATTCGAGAGTGGCCGGGCCACCGGGCAGCGTCAGGCTCAACTCGATCGCACCCGCTGACAGTTCGTCCAGCCGGGGGACGGGGAACACGAAGGGTCCGACGAGATCCCCGTACGGCGCCGACAGATGCCGGGTGTGCGCGGGCAGAGCGTCGGGGAGCGGCGCGTTTCCGGGCGGAAACAGGGCGGCGTCGTCGCAGAGACCGGAGAAGAGAGCGGGGATCACTGCTTCGGCCCCCGTCCTGCCCAGGTCCACGCGTAGCCCGAGTCCTCGCAGGCCAGTGCGCCCTCGCCGAGTTCGAGCGGACGGAACGTGTCGACCATGACGGCCAGTTCGTCGAAGAACTCGGCCCCGATGCTGCGTTCGTACGCGCCGGGCTGCGGTCCGTGCGCGTGGCCGCCGGGGTGGATCGAGATGGACCCCTGCCCGATGCCGGAACCCTTGCGCGCCTCGTAGTCGCCGCCGACGTAGAACATGATCTCGTCGGAGTCGACGTTCGAATGGTAGTACGGCACCGGAATCGACAGCGGATGGTAGTCGACCTTGCGGGGCACGAAGTTGCAGATGACGAAGTTGTTGCCCTCGAACGCCTGATGCGCCGGCGGCGGCTGGTGCACGCGCCCGGTGATGGGTTCGTAGTCGGAGATGTTGAACGTGTACGGGTACAGGCACCCGTCCCAGCCCACGACGTCGAAGGGATGCTGCGGGTACACCATTCGCGTGCCGACGATCCCGTGCGACGTCCGGTGCTTGACGAGCACCTCGACGTCCGTGCCCTCGGACTGCAGTGTGTCGGACGGCCCGTGCAGGTCGCGCTCGCAGTAGGGCGCGTTCTCGAGCAGCTGGCCGAACCGGGACAGGTAGCGCTTCGGCGGGACGATGTGACTGTTGGCTTCCATCGCGTAGGCGCGCAACGGTTCCGGGCCCTGTGGAATCCAGCGGTGCGTGGTCGACATCGGAATCAGGACGTAGTCGCCCTGCTTCGCCTCGAGCGCGCCGAACACGGTTTCGACAGTGGCGGCACCGGATTCGACGTACACCATTTCGTCGCCGATCGCGTTGCGGTACAGCGGCGACTCCTTGGCGGCGACGACGTAGGAGATGCGGACGTCGGCGTTGCCGAGGATCAGCCGGCGTCCGGTGACCACGTCGGTGTCGGCCCAGACCGCCTCGGGGAAGAGGTCGTGCAGCTTCAGGTGGCGGGGCTTGAGCGGATGATTGGGGGTGGTGCTCTGGTCGGGCAGCTCCCACACCGTTGCGTCGACGATCGCCGACGGGATGTGGCGGTGGTAGAGCAGCGAGGAGTCGGAGGAGAAGCCCTCTTCTCCCATCAGCTCCTCGAAGTAGAGCTGACCGTTGTCGTCACGGTGCTGCGTGTGCCGCTTGGGCGGAATGTTGCCCACGTGCCGATAGAACGCCATGACCGGCCTCCCTAGAAGTGCGTGTTCGTAGTAGTAAACACATTAACTAAATTAGGGGCGTGATGGCAAGCACAGGTTTTCCGGGAGGCACAGCAGGGTCAGTTGCGGCCGCGGACGTCGAACTGGCTGCGATTGGTGATCAACTTGTCGAGCAGCATGACGAGAATGCGCTGCTCCGGCTCGGTGAGGACGCTCGCCCAGGCGTGTTCGCGCTCGTTCTGCTCACGGTAGATCTCACCGATCTCGCTGCGGCCCTTCTCGGTGAGCGACAACTGGACCGACCGGCCGTCCCGCTCGTCAGGGGACCGCTCCATCAGACCGCCACTGACCAGCGTCTTCGTAAGATTCGACACGGCGGCCCGGCTCATGCCGGTGAGCTTGGCGGCGGTCTTCGACTCGACCGGACCCGCCAGCCACGTCACGAACATCAGCCGGAACGCCGACCACGACAGCCCGCGCGGTCGGTGGATCGACGACTCCAGGTCGTACGTCACCACGTTCGACGCGCGGTTCAACGTCAGGAGCACCTGGGTGGCGAGTTCGTGCGTCGAACCGTATTCCGTGCTCAGACGCCTGTTCGCCAGTTCGATGAACGACCAGAAGTCGAGGCTGTCGGGCACCTCGACGGGCACCGGCGCTACGTCATCGGTCATGGAGGAACCCTATCGCGAGCCGGTGGCGGGCCCAGCGCCCGCCACCTCCGCCTTTAGTATATCTATGAACTAGTTGCGCTGACGCGCCCGTGAGTACTTATTAACGCCCGGCGGTTGATAAGTACTCACGGGTGCGTCAGCGCTCGTAGCCCTTCCGCATGTCGTCGACGATGCGTGGTCGGTCGAGGGTCGAGGGCTCGAGTTCGCGGCGGGGACGGTCGCGCGGGAAGATCGCGGACGCGGCGAGGGTCGGTTCGTCGAGGAAGCGGAGTTCGGGGACGTCGCAGGGGAGGCGCAGCGCCGGCGGTTCGGGGCCGCGCCGGGCGAGGACGTACCCCCAGTCCCCGAAGCTCGGCACCAGCACGTGGTACGGCGTGACGGCCAGACCCGCCGACGCGACGGTCGACGTGGTGCGCCAGAACGCGTCGGGCGTCGAGTAGGGACTGCCCGACTGCACGACCATCAGTCCGCCGGGGTTCAGGACCGCGGCGGCGAGACCGTAGAACTCGGTGGAGTACAGGCGGCCGAGCGCCGGGGTGTCGGGGTCGGGGAGGTCCACGATGACGGCGTCGAATCCCGAGTCCGGTGCGTCGCGGAGCCACCGGAACGCGTCGTCGAGGACCACGTGCACGCGCGGGTCCTGCAGAGCACCCTGATTCAGCCCGGACAGTCGCGTGTTCGCGAGTTCGATGACCGCCGGGTCGAGTTCCACCTGCACGATGTCCTCGACGCCGGGCAGTCGCAGGACTTCTCGGGCGGCGAGGCCGTCGCCCCCGCCGAGGATCAGTATCCGTTCGGGGTCGTCCGCCATCGCGGGGTACACCAGCGATTCGGTGTACCGGTGTTCGTCGACGCTGGAGAACTGGAGGTCGCCGTCGAGGAAGAGCCGCACGTCTCCGCCGCGTTCGGTGACGACGATCTCCTGGTACTGCGACCTTTCCGCGGCGACGACGGGATCGGTGTAGAGGCGTTGGCGGGACGTGGTTTCGATGCCGTCGGCGCGGACCAGCAGCACCGCGATGCAGGCGGCGGCGACGAGCAACGCCACGACCGCGAGGAGCCGGGTGCGCAGGCTCAGCTGCCATCTGAGCAGGATCAGCGCCACCACGGCGGCGGCGACGAGATTGATGATGCCGGTGATCGCGGCGCCGCGGATCATCCCGGCGACCGGCAGCAGAACGAACGGCCAGAGCAGGCCGCCGACGAGCGCGCCCGCGTAGTCGGCGGCGTTGAGGTTCGCCAGCACCTTTCCGGTGCTCTCGGCGTCGGTGTCGTTGCGGCCCGACTGCAGCAGGGTCATCAGCAGCGGTACCTCGGCGCCCACCAGCACACCGATCAGCGCGGTGGCGAGCACCAGAACGATTGCGCTGGAACCGAAGAACGTGAAGGTCACGTACAGGGTCACCGCGCTGAAGCCACCGACGAGTCCGAGGACGATCTCGACGACCACGAACGACGCGGCGGCGGTGGACAGCAGCGGTTTGGCGGCGAGGGCGCCCACCCCCAGTGCGGCCACGAAACCCGCGACGATCAGGGACGTCTGGGTGATTCCGCCGCCGGTGAGGCTGACCGACAGTGTCAGCAGCGCCAGTTCGTAGATCAGGCCGCACGCCGCGCAGGCGGCGACCGCGGCGAGCAGGAATGCCCTGGACCGTCCACTGAGCGCGCGGGGGGCGTTCGGCTGTGCCGCTGTGGTGGTCACGAGATCAGGTGAGCGCGGCGGCGTTCACGAGGCCGATGGCGAACAGGCTCGCGCCGACCGCCCATGCGGCACCGCACATCTGCGGGTTCCCGACCAGGCCGACCAACTGGCCCGGCAGCAGCACGTTCATCAACCGCAGCGCGATGACCTGCAGCAGCACCCCGAAGAGGCCGTAGACCGCGGAGTCGGCGAGTCCCTGTGCGAATCCGTCGGAACTGGTGACGATCGCGGTGACCACGACGACGGCGAGGGCGAGGTGGTTCGACGCCAGGAGGATTGCCGCGTTGGGGTTCTTGTCGACGTACACCTGGTGCCGGAGATTGCCGGGGGTGGCGAGGTCGAGGACGGCGAAGCCGACGCCGAGGACGGCAATGCCGACGACGAAGTACGCCAGGGTGCCGAGCATGCCGACGGCGAGCAGTCCGACGTCGACACTGCCGATTTCCGTTGCTGCCGCCGTGTAGATGGTGTTCACGCGCTTCTCCCCAGTCGTGTGGTCTCTGTCATTTCGCGCTGCCGGATCCACCGCTGCCGCCGGCGCCGCCCGCCGGTGAGCCGGGGTTGAAACCGGGCCCCAGATAGGCGAACCCGCCGCTGCGGTAGCGTCCGTCGATGTCTTCGACGCGCACGAGGCTGCCGCCGCCCGGCGCGGCGCTGACCGTGACGATGTCGTCGTCGTAGCGCAGGTATTCGCTGCCGCCGTCGGCCTTCCGAGCCGCAGGCGGCTCTTCCTCGACGATCGACGAGACGGTGGTGCCCACCGGGTCTGTCGACGTGTACGTCTTCGCGTCGCCCGCCGTGTTCTGCAGGGCGTAGGTGTCGGCGATGTAGTCGCGCACCCCGCCGCCGCACGCGGTCGCGGCCGACACCAGGAGCAGCATCGGGGCGAGCCGCATCCGTGTCCCGAACCTGCTCACGGCAGCCACCTGCTTCGTGTCTTCACGATCACCCCACCCCTGTCTCCTCCGTACAGATGGTCCACCGGATACAGATGCCAGGTCTGCCAGGCCCACCCGCCGGAATGTTCACGCGTCGCCGTGAGCGCGGTCAGCGCGGTGTGGTCTCCGGGAAACGCCCCGCAGATCCACCCCTCCACCTCGGTGGCCTGCCGCCGCAACCAGTCGGCGGTCTGTTCGAGGCGGGCGCGGTCGACGATGTCGGTGGTGGAGTCGAATCGGTACCCGCCCATGCTGTCGGACACCGGCAGCGGTCTGCCGCCTGCCTGGATCGCGTCGCACGACACCTGCTCGGTGATCCGGTTGCCCGCCGCGGACGCCGTCACCGCGTGCGACGCCCCGAGCACGCCGAGGGTCACCCGCTCGTCGCCGTACGTGATGGTGAGTTCGGCCAGCGGACGCGGAGTTTCGGCGTTCACGACGAGACCGAGCGCCTCCGCCGTCACATCCCGCGATTCGATGTCGAGGACGTGCAGCGTCACTGCGGCGGACCGGAGTGGATCACGGTGAGCTCACCCCGCGTCACGGCGCGGCCCGTGGAGACCTCCCACGACTGCGTCCGCGCCCAGCGCTCGAAGGACAGCAGGCCGGTCTTGTCGGCGGTCGCGTAGTCGGCGTAGTCGACGATGCCCTGGGGTGCGGTCCCGGTGGTGCCTTCCGCCGTGAACGCGGCGGTGCCGCGCTCGATCTGCCGGTGCACGACGTCGTCGAGGATCACGTCTCCGCCCGGTTCGAGGCCCGTGCCCTCGCGGCGCATCCACAGCGTCATGTCGAGGTTGCCCTCGTCGTTCTCGACGGTGAGCCACCGCTGACCGGTCGACCCGTCGAGGAGGTGTTCGTGCCAGATGTATCCCTCTTCGTCGAGGGTGATGGTCCCGCGCACGACGTGATCGATTCCGGCGTACGTGATGATGTCGCCGACTCCGATCTTGTACGGGTCGTAGACCTCCGGGTAGTCGGCGAGCGGATCGACCCTGGCAGCGGGCGCTTGTTTCTTTCCGGACCGATTCCGCAGGATCAGCACGATGCCCACGATCACGACAACGATCAGCAGCAGTAGCAGCAGCTTGGTCAACGATCTCTCCTGGTCGGCGGATCCGGCTCGGGAGGCCGGTGCCCGGCCCCCCACCGGTCAGTCACCTTACTGTGCGCCGCACACCCGCACACCTAGCGATTGCAGAAGCCAGGTAGCAAAGGCTAGCCTAACCGAACGCGCGAGCGGTGGGGCGGAGCGCTGTCGTTCACCGCGATTCGCGCGGCATACGCCCAGAAGTCGACAGAACCGACAGTGAGGAACCATATGGCCATCCCGCCCATTTCGACCTACACGATTCCGGAGATCCAGGAGGTCCCCGAATCGAAGGTGTCCTGGCGCCTCGACCCCCGGCGCTCCGCACTACTGGTCCACGACATGCAGAACTACTTCATCGACGCGTACGACGTGCGTGCGGAGCCGATGTCGACCGCGATGGCCAACATGGTCCGGATTCGCGAACTCTGCTCGGAAGCCGGGATTCCCGTGATCTACACGATGCAGCCGGGCGACCAGCACCCGTCGCGTCGCGGCATCCTCGCCGACTTCTGGGGCCCGGGACTGACGTCGGGTCGCGACACCGAGGTGGTCGAGCCGCTCGCCCCCCGCGACGGCGACATCCAGGTGACCAAATGGCGGTATTCGGCCTTCCAGCGCACCGACCTCCGGCAGTTGCTCGGTCACCACGGCCGCGACCAGCTGATCGTGACGGGTGTCTACACGCACATGGGCTGCATGCTGAGCGCCGCCGAGGCGTTCATGTCGGACGTCCAGCCGTTCCTGGTCGCCGACGCGACTGCGGATTTCAGCCGCGACGAGCACCTCATGGCGCTCACGTACGCGGCCAAGCGCTGCGGTTCCGTGACCACCACGGATGCGCTGGTCTCGGCGCTGTCCCCGCTCGAAGTCGGCTGAGTCGACCGCGAAGGCCCCACTCCGGCGCAGTGCATCGCTTCCGAAGCCTGCGCCGGTGTGCGTCGGCGGTCGGATCACCACGGCCGATGTGGTTAGGCTAACCTGACACGCTGAGTAGCTGAAAGCCCGAAAGCCCCAAGCCCGAAAGCCGAAAGCATCAGGAGTGCCTGTTAGATGTCCCTTTCGATATCGTCGCCGTCCACCCTGCAGACCGGGGCGGACACCGACGTCAGCTTGACCGCCGCCCAGCGCGAACTGTGGGCCGGGCACCACCTGGACCCGACCCGGTCGGCGTTCACGACAGCCGAATACGTGGAGGTCGCGGCCCCCGTCGACCTCGACGCTCTCGCCGCGGCGATACGCACGGTAATCGAGGAGGCCGAGGTCCTCTCGATCCGATTCGAGGCCGAGCCCGACATGCGCCGCCGGGCCGGTGCCCCACCGGACGCCGATTCGGACGACGTGATCCAGGTGCACGATCGACATCACGCACCCGAACTCGAGTGCCTCGACCTCGACAGGGCCGCGGCCGTGGAGTGGATGCGCGAGGACGTGCGCCGACCACTCGACTTCGCCACCGCTCCCCTCGTGCGGACCGCGCTGATCAGCACCGAATCCGGTGCGATCTGGTACCTCCGCGCGCCCCACGCACTGCTGGACGCCTACGGGTATTCGCTGCTCACCCGCCGTGTAGCGGCGCTGTACGCGGCCCGGCTCGCGGGCACCGAACCCCGGCCTGCCACGTTTCCGCCGCTGCGCGAGCACGTCCGCGCGGCACAGGAGTTCGACGCCGCGGCCCCAGCCGGCGCGCCGCCCGCCGTCTCGCGTCCGGTCGGATTCAGTGACACGGTGCGCCGGCCTGCCCCCGATCCCCATCGGTGCACGATCCCGATCGACCCCGACGTCGCACGGAGCCTGCGCGCCGCGGCCGCCGCGCAGGCGACCACGTGGGCGGAGGCGGTGTACGCGGCCGCTGCCGCGTACCTGGGCTCCCACACGGGAGCCGAGGAGGTGACGCTCCGGATTCCGGTGCTGGCCCGCAACGGAATCGAGCTGGCATCGCCCGTGACGGCCACGAACATCGTGCCGCTCCGCATCCCCCTCCACGCCCGGCCGACGTTCGCCGACGTGACCGGCCGGGTGGCCGCAGCCCTGTCCGACACCCGGCCGTTCCAGCGCGTCCGGGACGCCGGGAGCCGCGTCACCGGCGGAGCGGTGGTGAACGTCAAACCGTTCGCCGCCAGAATCGCTTTCGGCCCCACCTCCGGGTCGGTGCACCAACTGGCCACCGGTCCGGTGGAGGACGTGGTGATCTCCGTCTCCGGCGCCGGCGACGAACTCACGCTCGAATGGGCCGGAAACCCCGGGGTCTACACGGACGTCGAGATCCGGAACCACGCACACCGCTTCGCGCACTACCTCCGAAGCATCTCCGTGGCAACAGAACCCGTCGCCGTCGTGGACGTCTGCGCCCCGGACGAACTGCACTCGTGGCGGTCGGCGGCCGGACTCGACCGGCGCGCGGCTGCAGCGGCACTTCCCGACAGCATCGTCTCGGCCTTCCTCGCGCAGGTGCGCGCCCACCCTGACCGGGCCGCGGTGAACGACCTGACGTACCGGGCACTCTCGGATCGCAGCGCCGCCCTGGCCCGCCGGCTGAGGGCGGCAGGCGCCGGCCGCGGGACGGTCGTGGCGGTCAGCCTCCCCCGCGGCACCGATCTGATCGTCGCCGTCCTCGCGATTCTCCGCAGCGGCGCGACCTACCTGCCGATCGATCCGTCCTCCCCTGCCGAGCGGGCCCGGTTCATCCTGCGGGACGCGCAGCCGACGCTGGGCATCGGATCCGCCGATCTGCTCGGCGACCTTCCCCGCGTCGAGGAGGGCGCGCCGCAGTCCGGCGCCGGGGAACTCGACAGCACGGTGCGTGCCGACGACATCGCGTACATCATCTACACGTCCGGATCCACCGGTGTGCCCAAGGGCGTTCCGATTCCACACCGCAACGTGCTGCGCCTGTTCGAGGTGTCCCGGGAATGGTTCACCTTCACCGAGGACGACTGCTGGCCGCTGCTGCACTCGTATGCGTTCGACTTCTCCGTCTGGGAGATCTGGGGGGCGCTGCTGCACGGCGGCCGCCTCGTCACGGTCGACGAGACCACCCTCACGTCACCGGCCGACCTCGCCGCCCTTCTCGTCGACGAGGGTGTCACCGTGCTCAACCAGACGCCGTCCGCATTCGGGCATCTCGTCGACGCTCTCGTCCGCGCGGAGGCGTTCGATCGGCTGCGACTGCGGTACGTCGTGTTCGGCGGTGAGGCACTCGATCCGGCGGTCCTGCGCGCCTGGTTCGCCGCCTCGGGTCCGGCTACGGAAACGGCCCTGGTCAACATGTACGGCATCACCGAGACCACCGTCCACGTCACCGCCACGAAGGTCACCGCCGCCGACGTCGTGGACATCGGCGTGCCGCTCGGCGACCTGTGCACGTACGTGCTCGGGCCGGGGCTACGTCCGGTGCCGCCCGGCGTGACCGGGGAGATCTACGTGTCCGGGCCCGGACTGTCCCCGGGCTACCTCGGGCGTCCCGACCTGACGTCGGCGCGGTTCGTCGCCGACCCGTTCGCCTCGACCGGTACGCGCATGTACCGGACCGGCGACCTCGCCCGGTACGACGCGACCGGCACCCTCCACTACCACGGCCGGATCGACGACCAGATCCAATTACGCGGTTACCGTGTGGAACTCGGCGAAATCACCGCGGCGATGACCGCGGTTCCCGACGTGCAGGCGGCGGTCGCGACCGTGCACGAGCAGGCCGGCGGCGACCAGCGGATCGTCGGGTACGTCGTTCCCCGGCCGGGCAGCGCGCCCGACGCGGTCGAGGGGGACGTGCGCGCGCACCTCGTCCGCTCGCTACCCGGGTACATGACACCGTCCGCGCTGGTAATGCTCGACCGCTTGCCGTTGACCCACAACGGCAAGGTCGACAAGGACGCGCTGCCCGCCCCTCGTTGGCTCGGACAGTCCGACGCCACACCGCGGACCGACACCGAGGCCCGGATCCTCCCGCTGTTCACGTCGATCCTCGGCGCCGAGCAGGTCGGCGTCCACGACGACTTCTTCGCGCTCGGCGGAAACTCTCTCCTCGCCGCCGCCCTCGTGTCCGCGATCACCGCGGAACTCGGTGTGCCGCTGCGGGTCGCGACGGTCTTCGAGAATCCCACCGTGGCCGCCGTCGCCGCGCAGCTGGAGGACGCCGGCGAGCGGGTGCAGGCGAGCAGGCCGTCCCCGCGGGACCTCCCCGAGGGCACCCCGGTGCCGTTGTCCCCCGCGCAGGAACGCCTGTGGTTCCTCGACAGCGCGGCCGGCGGCGGAACGTACCTGCTGGCACTGGCGGTCGATTTCGGGGACGGCCTCGAACCGGATGCACTGTCCGCGGCGCTCGCGGACGTCGTGACCCGGCACCAGTCGTTGCGGACGGTGTTCCCCCTCGTCGACTCGATGCCCCACCAGGTCGTGCTTCCCGCGGCACACGCGAAGGTCCGGCTCGAGCGCGTCGACAACGTCGGCAACATCGAGGGACACATCGCGGCGATGACCACCGTCGGACTCGGGCTGACCGACCAGCCGCCACTGCGGGCCGTGCTGTACGAACCGCAGCACACGCTGGTCCTGTTGATGCACCACATCATCGGCGACGAGTGGTCGCAGGCGAAGCTGCTCGACGATCTCGCGTTCGCCTACAACGCTCGCCGCGCCGGACGGGCACCGGAGTTCACGCCGCTGCCGCTGCAGTACCCGGACGTCGCCGTGTGGCAGCGTGAACGCATCGGCGCGGGCGACGACGCGACCCCGTTGCTGACCGGCCAGCTCGACTACTGGCGTGAGCAACTCGCCGGTCTGCCACTCGAACTGGGCTGGCGCACCGACCGCCCGCGGCCGGCCCTGCCGACCAACCGCGGCGCGAGTGTGCACCGCACGCTGTCGCCGGCGCTGCACGCGGCGGTCGATGCGCTGGCCGCCGAGCGGCGCGCGAGCTTCTTCATGATCGTCCACGCCGCGGTGGCTGTGCTCCTCGAAAGGCTCGGCGCCGGTGCGGACATCGCCCTCGGGGTGCCCGTCGCCGGTCGCAGCCACCCCGATCTCGACGCCATGGTGGGCTGCTTCATCAACACGGTGGTCCTGCGGACCGACGTGTCGGGCGACCCCACGTTCGACGAACTGCTGGACCGGGTCAAGACGGTCGACCTCGACGCCGTCGACCACGCCGACGTGCCGTTCAACCGCATCGTCGAACTCGTCAATCCCCCACGTTCCTCCGCCCGTCACCCCCTGTTCCAGGTGATGCTGTCGCACTGGAAGCAGGACGGCGCCGCGGAGCGTTTCGACGGAACGACGGCCGAGGTGCGGATGCTCGACGCGACGTCCGCGAAATTCGATCTGGCGCTGCGCTTCCAGGAACGTCCGGACAGCGGCGGGGTCGACGTGACATTCGAGTACGCCACCGAACTCTTCGACGCAGCGACCGTCGAATCGTTCGCCGACCGCCTCGCCGTGGTGATCGAGCGCCTCGTCGAGAACCACGAACAGCGGATCGCCCGGCTCGACATCCTGACCCCGCAGGAGCGGGGCCGGGTGCTCGGCGAATGGTCGCACGCGGGGCATTCCGTCCCGGCCCGCACCTTCGACGAGTACTTCTCCGCGCAGGTGGCGGAGACACCCGACGCCGAGGCCCTCGCCGTCGGCGCGAGCGTGCGGCCTGCGGTGTCCCTCACGTACCGGCAGCTCGACGAACGCGCGAACCGGGTTGCCCACCTGCTGATCTCGCGTGGCGCCGGGCCCGGCGACGTGGTCGCGCTCGCACTGGACCGCTCCGCCGAGTTGATCGTCAGCGTTCTCGCCGTGCTGAAGAGCGGCGCCGCGTATCTTCCCGTCGACCCGACGTACCCGGCCGACCGGATCGCGCACATGCTCGCCGACGGCGCCCCGGTCGCGATCCTGACCTCCTCGGTCGGTGTGCCCGACCGCACGCCGCTGGGCACCGCCGTGCCCGTTCTGGACCTGGACGATCCGGACCTGCAGGCACTGCTCGACGCCCAGCCCGTCACCGCCCCCACGGACGCCGACCGGAGCAGGCCGCTGCAACTCGACGACGCCGCGTATCTCATCTACACGTCCGGTTCGACGGGGGTGCCGAAGGGCGTCGTCGTCCCCCACCTGGGCATCGCGGACCTGCTGTCGCTGCAGGCGGACGTGATCGGCATGGACCACACCACGCGGGCGCTGCACTTCTCGTCCATCAGCTTCGACCTCGCGTTCTGGCAGATCATGTGGGGCGTGCTCTCGGGCGGGACGCTGGTGGTCGCGACGGACGCCGACCGCATTCCGGGTGAGCCGCTCGCCCGCGTCATCAACGAGCACGACGTGAACTTCGTCGGCGTGCCACCGTCTTTCGCCGCCGCGTTCCCGCCGGAGCATCCCATCCCGGACGGCGTCGACCTGATGCTGGGCGCCGAGAAGCTCACCCCGCAGCTGATCGAGCGGTACGCACCCGGCCGCCGGCTGTTCAACGCGTACGGACCCACCGAGTGCACGGTCAACGCCACGCTGGCCCTCGTCGAACCGGGACACGAAGGTCCCGTCCCCATCGGCGTCGTCGACCCCGGCAAGCACGCCTACGTCCTGGACCACGCGCTGCGGCCGGTGCCTCCCGGCGTGTCCGGCGAGCTGTATCTCGCGGGCGACAGCGTCACCCGCGGATACCGCAACCAGACTCCGAAGACGGCGGAACGGTTCATCGCCGACCCGTTCGCCGAGCCGGGCAGCCGCATGTACCGGACGTCGGATGTGGTGTGGTGGGGCCGGGACGGTCAGATCTACTTCACCGGCCGGGCCGATTCGCAGGTCAAGGTGCGCGGATTCCGCATCGAACTCAACGAGATCGAGGCCGTGCTGTCCGGTGACCCGGACGTCGAGCACATCGTCGTGGTGGTCCGCGAGGACCGGCCCGGTGATCAGCGGCTGGTCGCGTACGCCACGTCGGTGCCGGGCGGCCGGATCGACCCCGACCAGCTGCACCGCCGCGCCGCCAGCCGGTTGCCGGACTACATGATCCCGGCCGCGTTCATCGCCGTCGACGAGTTCCCGACGCTCCCCAACGGCAAACTCGACCAGTCGTCGCTGCCCGTTCCGCACCTGTCGCTGCAGGTGTCCGAGCGGGGGCCGCGCACGGCCCGCGAAGAGGTGCTGTGCCAATTGTTCGCGGAGGCCCTCGGCATCGAGCGGGTCGGCATCGACGACAGCTTCTTCGACCTCGGTGGCCACTCGCTGATGGCGGCCGGGTTGATGAGCGCGATCTCGAAGCGCCTGTCCGTCACCGCGACTGTGGCGTCGCTGTTCGCGGCGCCGACCGTGGCCCAGCTGGCGGGCCGCCTCGACGACGATCACGACGCGGACGCACTCGCCGTGCTCCTTCCGTTCCGCACCGAGGGCTCCAAGCCGCCGGTGTTCTGCTTCCACCCCGCCGGTGGGATCAGCTGGGGCTATTCGGGCCTGCTGCGGCACATCGACGACGACTACCCGCTGTACGGCGTGCAGGCGTCCAACCTGTCGACGTCCAAGCGGCCGCCGGAAACACTCGAGGACATGGCCGCCGAATACATCGAGCACATGCGGACCGTGCAGCCGACGGGCCCGTACCACCTCCTCGGGTGGTCGCTGGGCGGCGTCGTCGCGCACGCCATCGCGGGTGCGCTGCAGAACCAGGGTGAGGAGCTCGGCATGCTCGTCATGCTCGACTCCTTCCCGTCGGACGCGTGGGCGTCGATGCCGACGGAGCAGGACGCGCTCGCCGCTCTGCTCTACATGGTCGGCTACGACCCCGAACCGCTTCTCCGGGACGGTCTCGACCGGCAGCAGGTGATCGACATCCTGCGCGGCGAGGGCAGCGCGCTCGCCGGGATCAACGAGCACACACCGGCCGCGATGATCGACAACTTTGCGAACGCCGTGCGCCTCGAATCCGAACCCTCACAGATCGTCGTGGACTCCGACATGCTCTTCTTCACCGCGGCGAGGAATCCTGCGACCGCGGCGACGTACGACCTGTGGCGGCCCTACCTGAGCGGCACCATCATCAACCACGACCTCGACTGCGAGCACAAAGACATGACTCAGCCGCGTTGGATCGGCGAAGTCGGCTCCGTCGTGAACGAGGCACTCGCCTCGTTCGGCTCGCACACGAACCCCATCAACAAAGAACAGGGAGATCGATGAAAACGTCCGGAAGATACTGGCGTAGAGCCGGAATCGTGATGATGGCGGCAACCGCGCTGTTCGCGGGTGCCTGCAGCGAGTCGACGACCGACTCCACCGACGCGGCGGGATCCGCCACCGGACAGGCCGACGCGTCGGCCTTCCCCGTGTCGATTCCGTCGGCGCTCGGCACCGCCGAGATCCCGGAGGCACCGGAACGCGTCGTCACGCTCGGCTGGGGCAGCGAGGACGCGGCACTGTCGCTCGGCGTCGTGCCCGTCGCCGTGCAGAACATGAAGTCGGACACCGGAACCGACGACGGCCTGCTGCCGTGGTCGCGCGCGAAGCTCGAAGAGCTCGACCCGAACGCGGAACCCGCGTTGCTGACGGCGTCGAGCAAGGAGATGCCGTACGAGCAGATCGCGGCACTCGCGCCCGACGTGATCCTGGCCGTGCACTCCGGTGTGAACCAGGAGCAGTTCGACAAGCTGTCGGCGATCGCCCCCACCGTGGCGTACCCGGAGCGTCGCTGGGCGACCAGCTGGGAAGACCAGATCACCACCGTCGGCAAGGCCCTCGGCCGGTCGGCACAGGCCGAGGCGCTGGTGACGCAGACGCAGGACACCCTGGCGCAGGCGAAGTCGCAGCACCCCGAATTCGCCGGCAAGACGGTGGCCTTCGGCAGCGGCACCGAGCCGGGGTCGTACAACTTCTACTTCGACACCGATCCTCGCCTGAAGATGCTGGCAAGCCTCGGTTTCACGGTCGACCCGCTCGCCGAGAAGTTGCGGGAGAGCAGTGACCAGACCAAGTTCGCCGCCCCGGTCAGCCTGGAACTGCTGCCCACGTACAACCCGGATGTGCTGCTCGCCTGGTACCTCTCGCCCGAACTGCAGAACGAGGTGCAGTCGAACCCGCTGTTCGCCGGCGTGAAGGCCGTGCGCGACAACGCCTACGTGGGTCTGACCGATCCGCCGCTGGTGTTCGCGTCGAGCTCGCCGAACGTACTCAGCGTCCCGTGGCTGCTGGACAAGCTGCTCCCGCAGCTGTCGCAGGCCGCGAACAACGCTCAGGCCGGCTAGTTTTCACCCGAGCGCGTCACTGTGCCGCTGCCGAGAGGTCGTCCTCCTCGGCAGCGGCACTGCTGTAGGTGCGCAGTCCCTTCAGGGCCAGCGCGAGAACCGCCAGCACCACGATGCCGCCGGCTCCGTAGAGCAGGAACGCCTCCCGCGGGCCCACCGCCGCGCCGACGGCGCCCGCGACGAGCGCACCGGCGGCCGAGCCCGTGGAGATCTGGGCTCCCCACACGCCGGCGACGCGACCGCGGTACTCCTCGGGCGTCTCGGTCTGGATGACCGCGTACCGGAGGATGTCGCCGAGCACGCGCCCGAAGCCGTGCGCGGCGAGCCCGAGGAACGTGACCGCGATCATCGGGACGGCGCCGACGCCGATCAGTCCGGCCGACGCGATCATGGCCGCGAGGAACACGACCAGGCCACCGCGCCGCGCGGTTCCCGTCCAGCCGCTCGTGAGCGATCCGGTGAGGGCGCCGACGGCGGGAGCGCTGTAGAGCAGTCCGGTGGCGGCCGGCCCGGCGTGGAGAACCTGGCTCGTGTAAGCGGGCAGCAGCACGTTCCAGCCGGTCAGCATCATCGCGCAGAAGCCGACGAGCAGTGTCCCTCCGACCACGGAGTCCTTGGCGGCGTAGGTGAAACCGCTGGCGATCGACCGAAGCGGACTCTCGGTGTTCTTGACCGGCGGCGGCAGCGATGGCAGCCTGGCGATGCAGTACGCGGTGATCCCCGAGGACACCGCGGCGAGAACGTAGTTGGTGCCCACGGACGTCGCGGCGATGATCACACCGCCGATGGCGGGTGACGCGACGGTTCCGAGATCGGCCATCACGGTCATCAACGCGCCGGCGGCGGCCATCTTGTCCTTGGGCAGCAGCGACGGGATCACCGCCATCAGTGCGGTCGCGGAAATGCCGCCTGCGAGGCCCTCGATCACGCCGCACAGGTAGATGATCCACAGCTGGGGTGTAGGCAGGAACGCGTTGACCGCGAGAATAGCGAAGGCAACCCCTGCGGCGCCACGGGCGAGCGAGATGACCGGCCTGCGGTCGTACCGGTCGGCGATCACGCCGCCGAACAGGGTGCCGATGAACACCGAGGAGCCCACGACGATGCTCGCCGCGCCCACTGCCAGTGTGGAATTCGTCATGTCGTACACCTGCAGCGGCACGGCAACCAGCAGCAGACCCAGACCGAAGATGGAGATCGTGCGGGCGATGAAGATGTATCGGAACTCGCGACTCGTCCGGAGAGGCGTCAAGTCGATTGCGTATCGCGATAATCCAGCCATTGTCATCCATTCACATTCGGTTGCAACAGCTCTCCGTTTCGCCGTTCGCGCGGAGAGCAACTATGCTTAGGCTTCACTAACCCAGAAACCTACCCCATGCGGCCGGACCGGCTCAACGCGCCGTGGTCCGGCCGACGCACCGGAGGACGACAGTGAGTTCCGCTCCCAGCACAGTTCCGACCCGCGATCGAATCCGCGCCGATGTCGCCGACGTCCTCGACGTCCCCGTCGCCGAGATCGACGACGACGCCAACCTCCTCGACGAGGGTATGGACTCCGTGCGCGTGATGGCGCTGGTCGAACGGTGGCGCGCGGACGGCGTCCAGGTCGATCTCGTCGACCTCGTCGGTGAGCCGACGCTCGACGCCTGGTTCGAGGTCACTTCGGCGCACTGAGCGGCCCCACCGCCTACTCTTGATCCGGCTGGTCGATCCGGGGAGCGACCCGGACACGGGAGGACGCGAGGGGCCATGGCACACGAAACCAGTGATACCGGCAAGATGAGCGTGCTGCGGACACCGCGGTTCTGGATAGCTCCCGTGCTCCTGGTTTCCGTCGTCATGTCCCTGCTCGCCGCGCTGTACATGGGGGGCATGCTCAATCCCCCCGAGCACCTCCACCACTTCCCCATCGCCCTCGTCAACCAGGACGAGGGCGACACCCTGCCCAACTCCGATCCGCCGCAGCAGCAGAACTTCGGCAACCAGATCGCGACGGGCCTCCTCGAGGGCGTCGACCCGAACAAGATCGAACTGCGGCAGATCGGGATCGCGCAGGCCCAGTCCGCACTCGACAACGGGGAGATCTACGGCGCGATCGTCATCCCGAGCGACTTCACCAAACGCACACTCATCCTCGCCCAGGCCAGCGTGATCCCCGGGGACGTCGAGCGTCCCGTGATCACCATCTACACGAACCCCCGCGCCGGCACGATCAGCGCGAACCTCGTCCAGAACATCGGTGAGATGGCGATGGACAAGGCCAACCAGACGATGGGCGAACAGCTCACCACCCAGGTGACGCAGCAACTCCAGGCGACGGCCCCCGATCTCCAGCTGTCGGGGGCGAGCCGGCTGGTGCTCGACGACCCCATCGACGTGCGGGTCGTGGCTCACAACCCGCTGCCGGACGGCACCGGTTTCGGGCTGGCGGCGTTCTACTACGCGCTGCTGATCGTCCTCGCCGGATTCACCGGTGCGACGATCGCGAGCACCCTGATCGACGGCATGCTCGGATTCACCCCGACCGAGGTCGGGCCGCTGTACCTCCACAACGAGGCGGTCCCGATCTCCCGTTTCAACACTCTGCTGATCAAATGGGCGGTGATGGTCGCGCTGGCGATGATCGTGTCCGGGCTCTACCTGTGGATCAGCTCCGCCCTCGGGCTGCCGATCACCGATCCGCTCGCGCTGTGGGAGTACGGCGCGTTCGCGATCGCCGCCGTCGGGATCACGGCGATGTCGGTGATGGCCGCGTTCGGGAACCTGGGCCTGCTCATCAACCTGCTGGTCTTCGTCGTCCTGGCGCTCCCCTCGTCCGGGGGCACGATCCCGCTCGAGGCGGCGCCGCGGCTGTACACGTGGCTCGGTGAGTTCGAACCGATGCACCAGATCTACATCGGGGTGCGCGCCATCATGTTCTTCGGCGCATCAGGCGACGCCGGCCTCATCCACGCCGTGTGGATGACCCTCGCCGGACTGCTCATCGGCCTCGTCTTCGGTGCCGTCATCACCCGGTTCTACGACCGCAAGGGTCTGCACCGCCGTCACAAGGCACAGACCGAACCCGCACCGGTGGACGCGGCCGGGACGTGAGTCACGCGGGCGCGGACGACCAGGCCGAGCCGAACTGTTCGTACCAGGGATGCGGGGCGGGCACCGCCGCCAGGATCCGCTCGACGAACCGATCGGGGTCGCCGAGTTCGGCGAGTCCGACTCCGCGGCGCTCGTAGTCGGCGAATCGGTCGTGCAGTCCGGCGATCACCTTGTCGGTCACCGTCTGCTCGAACTCTTCGATGGTTGCCATCGGATGCCCCTCCTTCCGGCGAGAAGCGTCTGCGTTCAGTGTAGTGCCGACCTGCGGATTCACCCCCGTCCGGCGGCGGATTGTCGCCTGTCGGTGGCGCAGAGCAGACTGGGCCCGTGAGAGTGGTCATGGTTCCCGGCGCCGAGGGTGGCGCGACGACCGTTCGCACCGATGCAGAGGGAGTCCCGGTCGAGGCGCCGCGTCGGCACTCCGACGGCGTGGCCGCGGTCCGCGACATCGAGGCAGCCGAGCACCCCCGCTGGGTCTGGACGAGTACCGCCGCCGTCTATCCGGCGCTGCTGCGGGCCGGGGTGCGGGTGCGGCGCTGCCACGACCTCGCACTCACCCATGCCGTCCTCAGCATGCGCGACGGTGTTCCCGCACCGCCGGCCGACGAACCCGTCGACGAACGCCCCGGCCTGTTCGACACCGCACCCGTCACGGATCCGGCGCAGGTGGTCACGGATTTCGCGCAGCAGCGGAAGACGATCGGTGACGATGCGAAACTCGACCTGCTGGTGGCCGCCGAGTCCGCGGGAGCGCTGGCCGCCGCGGAGATGAGTGTCGACGGGCTGCCGTTCTCCACCGCCGCCCACCGCGCGTTCCTCGAGACGACGCTCGGGCCCCGGCCCGCCGGGTACGACCTGCCGCAGCGCATCCAGGACGTCACCGTCGAGATCGGGGCGGCGTTCGGCCGTCGCATCAACCCGGCGTCCCACGTCGAGGTCGTCGACGCCTTTCGCCGCGAGGGCATCGAACTCGCGTCGACCCGCAAACACCTGCTGCGCGACGTCGATCACCCTGCCGTCCCGCTGCTCCTGCACCATCGGGATCTGTCCAAGCTGTTCAGCACGAACGGCTGGCAGTGGCTGGAGAGCTGGGTCCGCGACGACCGGTTCCGCCCGGTCTACGTTCCCGGCGGCGTGGTGTCCGGCCGCTGGGCGAGCCGCGGCGGCGGCGCACTGCAGATTCCGAAACCGCTGCGGTCGAGCGTGATCGCAGACCCGGGCCATACGTTCGTCATCGCCGACGCCGGCCAACTCGAACCCCGCATCCTGGCCGCCATGTCGGGTGACACCCGCATGGTCGCCGCCGCGGGCGCCGACGACCTGTACGCACCGGTCGCGGCGGAGACGTTCGACGGCGACCGCGGCAAGGCCAAGGTCGCGATCCTCGGTGTGCTGTACGGCGCCACCGCCGGCGAGGCCCGTTCACTGCTCACCCTGCTGCGCACCCGCTTCCCCGTCGCCGTCGAATACGTGGAGAGGGCGGCCCGCGCCGGTGAACGCGGCGAGGTCGTGCACTCGTGGCTCGGCCGCGCCTGCCCGCCGCCGTCACCCGACTTCTGGTCCCACGGCGACGCGCGGTCCCGCGGCCGGTTCACCCGAAACTTCGTGGTGCAGGCCACGGCATCAGAGTGGGCGCTGTGCGTGCTCGCCGATCTGCGACGCCGCCTGGCCGACGAACCGGACAGCGAACTGGTCTTCTTCCAGCACGACGAGGTGATGGTGCACACCCGGGACCCGGAGTCGGCGACGCGGCACGTTCTCGGCGCTGTCGACGTAGCCACCCGGTTGCTGTTCGGCGAGACGCGGGTGCGGTTTCCGATGGATGTGGCGGTGCGGGACTGTTACGCCGAAACCTCCGACGAGGCCTGACCCGCGCAGATTTCCGGTGTCGCGGGTGCGCCCGGCGTGGTGTACTGGGACGCACTGCTGGCGGGGGCGGCGAAGGAGAACCCATGACGAAGCTGGATTCGACGGACTCGAGCACGAGCGGCGAGAAGTCGCGCAGATTTCGCTGGCCCGCGTTCACCATCGTGGCCATCGCGATCGCCGCGTTCTTCGCGGGCGGATTCGGGGGATCCTTCCAGGGGAAGCTCACCGAGGTCCAGAAGAACGACAACGCCGCCTACCTGTCGAGTTCCGCCGAGTCGACGATCGTCACCAACGAATCGTCCAAGTTCCTCACCGTCGAAACCATCCCCGGTTTCGTGCTGTTCCACAGCGACGCACCGCTCACCGACCAGGACAAGGCCGCCGTCGCGCAGGCGCACGACGCCATCGCGGCCGTCGACGGCGTCGACGCCGAAGGCATGTCCCAGCCGCAGTTCTCGGAGGACGGCACCACGGCGTCGATCTTCGTCCCCCTCGTCGCGAAGGAGGACGGCACGGCGGTCGCCGGCGACGTGCTCGCCGCCACCGAGGAGAACGTCCTCACCGCCGCAAAGGACGCCGCACCCGGGCTCGAGGTGCTTCCCGCCGGTCCCGGCGGTCTGCTGGTGGCGTTCATCGACGCGTTCGCCGGTCTCGACGGCGCCCTGCTGGGGGCGGCACTGCTCGTGGTGGTCCTGATCCTGCTGGTGGTGTACCGCTCCCCGGTGCTGTGGTTCTTCCCGCTCTTCTCGGCACTGCTGGCGCTCGGTCTGGCGTCGATGGTCATCTACTTCCTCGCCAAGGCCGAGGTGCTCACGCTCACCGGGCAGAGTCAGGGCATCCTGTTCGTCCTCGTGATCGGGGCGGGCACCGACTACGCGTTGCTCCTGATCTCCCGCTACCGGGAAGAACTGCACTTCTACCCCAGCCGATTCGACGCCATGACCAAGGCCTGGAAGGAGTCCGCCCCCGCCATCACGGCGTCGGCGGTCACCGTCATCCTCGGCCTGCTGTGCCTGACGTTCTCCGAACTGAACTCCAACAAGAGCCTCGGGCCGGTCGCCGCGATCGGCATCGCGTGCACGTACCTCGTGATGATGACGTTCCTTCCCGTGGCACTGTCCGCGGCGGGACGATGGGTGTTCTGGCCGCGGAAACCCAAGGTGGACGAGGCCGCAGACCTCACCACACACGGCCTGTGGGGCAAGATCGCCTCCCAGGTCGGAAGCAAGGACCGCCCCCTCTGGATCGGGACGACGGTGCTGCTGGCCGTGCTGTTCCTCGTCGGCATCGGCAGCCTGAAGACGGACGGGCTGTCGTCTTCGGAGAACTTCACCAACCGCCCCGACGCCGTCGTCGGCCAGGAGTTGTACGACTCCAAGTTCGATCCGGGCGCCGGCGCGCCCGCCGTCATCGTCACCAACGCCGATCAGACGGACGCGGTCATCGCGGCCGTGACCGGTGTGGAGGGTGTGTCGACGGATCCCGGCGCGGTGTGCCCGCAGGTCGATGTCGAGAAGCTGTCCGCCCTCGTCAAAGCGAACCCGGCGGCGGTGGCTTCGGCGGCCGGGCAGGGGTGCGCACCCGACTTCCTCACCGCCGCACCGATCGACGGGCGAATGGTCGTCAACGTGACCCTCGCCGATTCGTACGATTCCCCGGAAGCCCTCGATACGGTGAAACGACTGCGGGACGCGGCGCACGCCGTGCCCGGCGCCGACGCGCTCGTCGGTGGCAGCACGGCAACCACTCTCGACGTGCAGACGGCGTCGGTGCACGACCGGAACCTGATCATTCCGATCGTTCTCGTCGTCATCTTCGTCGTGCTGGCCCTCCTGCTCCGCGCGTTGCTCACGCCGATCATCCTCATCGCGACCGTGGTCCTGTCGTTCGCGGCGACGCTCGGCGTGTGCGGCCTGTTCTTCACCCACGTCTTCCATTTCGCGAACGCGGATCCCGCGTTCCCGCTGTTCGCGTTCGTGTTCCTGGTGGCCCTCGGCATCGACTACAACATCTTCCTGATGACGCGGGTGCGCGAGGAAACCGAGGAGCACGGCACCAAATCCGGTGTGCTGCGCGGTCTGGCGGTGACCGGTGGGGTCATCACGTCGGCCGGTGTCGTGCTCGCCGCGACGTTCGCGGTGCTGGGTGTGCTGCCGCTGGTGTTCCTCGCCGAGGTCGGCTTCGCGGTCGCGTTCGGCGTGCTGCTCGACACGATCATCGTGCGCAGCATCCTCGTCCCAGCGCTCTCCCACGACATCGGCAAGAAGATCTGGTGGCCGTCCGCGCTGGCGAAGGCCAAAGACTAATACGCTTCCGCCGTCCACAGGTGAAACAGGGCGTACGCCCGCCACGGCCGCCACGCCTCGGCGAGTTCCGCTGCCTGCCTGCCGGTCTTGACCCCCATCGCCCGTTTGAGGACGAGGTCGTCGGGTGTGAACGCGTCCGGGTCGCCCAATACCCGCACCGTCAGATAGTCCGCCGTCCACGGGCCGATGCCGGGCAGCGCGAGCAGGCCGGTCCGGAACTCGGCCGGGTCGGTGTCCGCGCCGAGGCGCAGTCCGTTCGACGCGGCCTCGGCGAGCGCGAGCACCGTCCGGGCCCGGGCCCCGGTGAGACCGAGGGTCGAACGGAACTGTTCGGGTGCGAGCGCCGCCAGCGTCTGCGGTTCGGGGAACGCGAAGAATCCGTCGTGGACGGGCCTGCCGTACGCGGCCACGAGCCGGCTGCCGAACGTCCGGGCAGCGGCCAGCGAAACCTGCTGCCCGAGAACGGTCAGGACCGCCGTCTCGAATCCGTCCACGCTCCCCAGGCGCCGCAGTCCCGGCCGTTGCGCCACCAGCGGCGCGAGCTGCGGGTGGCGGCTCAGCGCGGCGTCGATCGGCACCGGATCCACGTCGAGGTCGAGCCAGCGCCGGACCGTGGCGGTCAACGCTTCGACATCATCCGGGTCCGCCGGTGTCAGGTCCGCCTCGACATACCCGTCGGCGGGACGCACGAGAACGGACACCAGCGCCGGACCGTGCGGGCCGTTCAGCACCCGGGTGTGGGTTCCGTCGGGGTCGTGCCGCTCGAGCCCGGCCACGGTGTGCGCGCGGAGCGCGCCCCACAGCGGCGCATGGGTGAACGGACCCCGATACGGCAATCGCATTCTCATGTGTCCTCGAGTCCCGTCACCCGCAGCGTGATGTTCAGTCGCCCCGTCGTCAACCCGCAGTCCGGATCACTCGTGCCGGGAAACACTTTCGGCACTCCGTGATACGCGAAGCGGGACTCGCCGCCGAACACGAACAGATCGCCGGACAGCAGTTCGACGTCGGTGTACGGCTTGGTGCGGGTGGCAGTATTCCCGAACCGGAACGTGCACGTGTCGCCGATGCTCAACGACACCACGGGCGCGTCGGATCGTTCCTCCTTGTCCTGGTGCATTCCCATCTTCGCGGTGTCGTCGTAGAAGTTGATCAACGCGGCATCCGGTGTGTACCCGGCGGCGGGCTCCCCGTATGCGTCGCCGACCGCCCGCCTGCCGAGTTCGACCAGCCAGTCGGGCACCGGCGCGACACGCCCACCGCCCGCGTCGTCGGCGGTGCGCGAGTAGGAGTACGGCTTCCAGTGCCAGCCGAGGCACACCGTCTGCACCGACATGCGGTGTCCCGTCGGCAGTTGCGCGGCCCGCATCGGGACCGGCCCGGTGGCCCATCCCCGGCATTCGGCCACCAGGTGGCGTTGCTCGGCCGGCGTGAGCCAGTCGGGGACGTGGACGGCGCCGGGCGCCACCACGGTCCGGGGTCGGGGTATCAAGGCAGACATCACGGTCACTCCGCGTCGTGCAGGACCAGGCCGAGGGTCCGGCGGGTGCCGCGCCTGATGGTGCTGACGCCGTGCCGTACCGGTCCCGTCGACCAGCCGCGGGTCGAGCGCACGGGACGGTCCCGGGTGGTGAAGATCAGCGCGTGACCCTGCCGAAGCGTCGTCACCGTGCCTCGCGACTGGGCGCGGGGCCGCTGCTCGACGAGCATGAACTCGCCGCCCTCGTGATCCACCCCCGGTCGGTCGAGTCCGATCACCACCTGCAACGGGAACACCAGGTCGCCGTACAGGTCGCGGTGCAGCGCGTTCCAGTCGTTCGCCCGGTAGCTGAGCAGGATCGGCGTCGCCCGTTTCTGACCGGCGTCGTGGCACATGTCCAGCCATTCGTCCAGGGTGTCCGGCCACGGCGACGGCTGCCCCAGCTTGACCGCCCAGTCCCGTGCCACGGGAAGCAGTTTCGGGTAGAAGGCGGCGCGGAGTTCGGCCACGACCTCCGGTAGCGGATAGTCGAAGTACCGGTACTGTCCCGAGCCGAAGCGGTGCCGGGCCATGTCCACGGTGGACCGGAAACGCTCGACCTCCTCGTACATGTCCGCGATCTGCCCACATTCCTCGGCGGTCAGGATCTGCTCCGATTGCGCGCATCCCACGGCGTCGGTCTCGGCGTGCAGCGTCGGCCAATCCAGAGCGTTCACGCGTTGCGTCACGGTGCTCATGCCGCCGCCTCCAAGGTCAGCAGAATCGACTTGGCCTCCGGCCCACCGGCGTACTGACCCATGCTGCCGTCGCTGCGGACCACCCGATGGCAGGGCACCACGACGGGCAGTGGATTGAGCGCGCACGCGGTGCCGACCGCACGCACCGCCTTCGGACTGCCCGCCGCGACCGCGACCGCCGCGTAACTGGCGGTGTGCCCGTAGTCGATGTCGGGGAGGTGGCGCAGCACTTCGAGCCGGAATCCCTTGGACAGCCGGAAGTCCAGCGGAACGTCGAAATTCGTGCGCCTGCCGAGGAAGTACTCGTCGATCTCGTGGGCGACCCGGTCGAGCCGGGCCGGTGCCCGCAGGATCCGGGGACTGATCTGTTCGGCGAGGGTCTGCAGCACGGCGTCGTGATCCTGACTGGGGAACGCGACCCGCACCAGCCCGCGATCGGTGGCGGCGAGCAGCAGCGAACCGACCGGGGTGTCGAGTGTCCGGTACGCCACGTCGAGGAGTCCGGCTTCGGCGGCGGCGGCGGCGAGACGCTCCCGCAGTTTCTGCTCCACCGGGGAGTCCAACGGGTACAGGGAGTAGACGATGTCGGGCATGTTCATGTGATGTCTCCACTCACAGAGATCGAGAGGGCCTTGCGGAGCGCCGCGACGCCGTCCGCGGCCGCCCGCCGCGACGCGGCCGGGGAGTTGCCCAGGATCACCGCGATCTCGGTGTACGGCAGCCCGGCGAGGTAGTGGTACGCCACCGCCGCCCGCTGCTTCATCGGCAGGGCACCGACCGCTTTCCACAACTCCGGGTCGTGGCCGCCGGGAAGCCCGCGGTCGGTGGTCTGCTCCGGCAGATCGTCGGTAGGGACGGGCCGCCGGTCGCGCGCACGGATGTGGTCGAGCGCCTTCCGGTGCGCGATCGTCACCAGCCACGCCTCGACGTTGCTCTCCGGACTCAGATCGGGGTATGCGCGCATCGCGGCGATGAACGTCTCCGACCACGCGTCCTCGGCGTCCACCGGACCGACCACGGCCCGGCAGACCCGCAGGACCGTCGGGCCGTGCTCGGCCACGACGTCTTCGAACGGCTTCAGCGTCATCGGCTCAGCCGGAGCCCCGCCCGTTCCGCTTCGCGTTCGAGCAGGAACCGTTTGCGGTCGAGACCGCCCGCATACCCCGTCAGGTTGCCGTTGCTCCCGATCACCCGGTGGCACGGAATGATGATGCTGATCGGATTCCGGCCGTTCGCCGCCGCCACCGCGCGAACCGCGGTCGGGGTGCCGAGCGAATCCGCCAGCTGACCGTACGTCCACGTGTCGCCGTACGGGATGGTGCGCAGCGCGTCCCACACCCGTTTCTGGAACGGGGTGCCCCGCGCGGCGAGCGGGACGGTGAAATCGGTCCGCCGGCCGTCGAAGTATTCGGCGAGCTGGGTGGTTGCCTCGTCGAACCCTGCGGTCTCGCGGGCGCCGAACGTCGCGGGATTCGGCTGATGCCTGTGTTCGACCATGTAGATGCCACTCAGCACCCCGCCGACGCTCACCAGCGTCAGGGGGCCGATCGGCGAATCGATGACAGTGTGTGCTGCTTGGTCGGCATTCACGGTGCCAATCCTTCCAGGTGTACGGGCCTCTGAAAGGTAGACGTCTGCCACGACCGAAACGTGAGATGCGGAATGCATCAGGCAGGATGGGCCGATGGCTCTCGTACAACTCGGCACCCGCGACCTGGTGCGTACCGTCACCGGCATCGCCCGCTGGTCGGTGGACACCGCTGAACTCGTCGTCTCCCTTCCCGGCCGGATCGGCGTCCTCCTGGACCAGGTCGAGGTGCTGATCGCCCGCATCGAGGCGATCAGCGACGGTGCCGAGATCGCGGTGGCGCGGGCGAACGCGGTTGCGGAAGCGGCGGCCACCGTCGTCGCCACGGCGGGGACCACGTCCGCGTCGGCGCAGACCCTGATCGGCCTCTACGAGCCGCTCGCGACGAAGGCCGCGCCGCTGGCGCAGCGGTTCGTCGACGACCTCACCGAGGAGGAGATTCACGCCGCGATCGGGTTGGTGGACCACCTGCCCGAGCTGACGATGCGCATGGAGGGGCTCATGCCGATCCTGGCGACCCTCGACACCGTGTCGCCGGAGATCCACCAATTGCTCGAGGAAGTCCAGGGGGTGCGTCAGGCGATCCAGGGCGTCCCCGGGTTCAAGTTCTTCCGCAAGCGCGGCGAGGCGCAGGAGGACGAGGACTAGGCGCGGTAGCCGTCCGTTCCGGCCCGTCCGACGACGATCTTCGGGACCACCGCGCGCGAGGACAGTCGCAGCACGGCGTCGACGAGTTCGACGATGTCGTTCACCTCGATCATCGTCTCGGGTGGAATCGTGTCGTGCGTCCACGCGGCCATGTCGGTGTCGACGTACGCCGGGGCGAGTGCGGTCGCGGAGATCCCGCTGCCGGACTCCTCCACGTTCAATGTCTCGGTGAGCGAGATCAGCGCCGCCTTGGTCGCCCCGTAGACGGCGAGCCCAGCCTCGGCGTACACGCCGGTGATCGATGCCAGGGCGACGATCTTGGATCCGCGTCCCGGGTTCTCCGCCGCACCGGTCCGGAGCAGCGGCAACGACTGCTGCAACAGGCTGAACGGCGCCCGCAGGTTCACGCCCAGACTCTTGTCGAATCGGCGCATGGGGAATTCGCCGATGGCGCCGGCGGTGCCCACACCGGCATTGAGTACCAGTGCGTTCAGCGAACCGAAGGCATAAGCGTGGGCCTCGACGACGCGTCCCGCCGATTCCTCGTCGGCGAGATCCCCGGCGACCACGACGACGTCCTTCGCCCCCGCGGTCCGCAGGTCGGCGGCCACCGCTTCGAGCCGCTCCCGGTCGCGGGCCGTGATCGTCAGCCCGTACCCCTGCTCCGCGAGCCGGGTGGCGATGCCGAGTCCGATGCCACGCGAGGCGCCGGTGATCAGTGCGCTGCGGCTCATACGGTCTGTCCTTTCAGGGCGCGCAGGCCCGCGGCGATGAATTCGGGCACCGCGTCGCCCGCCTTGTCGAATCCGTCACCGACGGTGGCGCCGGCCCGGTAGCGGTGGTTGATGCCCTCGGCGATGACGGCGAGCTTGAAGTTCGCGAACGCCAGGTAGAAGTTCCAGTGCACCAGGTCACGCCCCGAGGCCAGCGTGTAGCGCTGCGCGAGATCGTCGGCCGACGGCAGTCGCGGGCTCGTCCACGCCGCCGGTTCGCCGAGCACCAGGTCGAGAGCCGGATGCCGGTAGACGCACATCAGAGCGACGTCGGTGAGCGGGTCTCCGAGCGTCGAGAGTTCCCAGTCCACGACCGCCGCGACGGTGCTGACGTCACCGGGCGCGAGAATCGTGTTGTCGATGCGGTAGTCGCCGTGCACGATCGACGACTCCGACTGCTGCGGAATCGACTCGGCCAGCGCGGCATGCAGGCGGTCGACGTCGGCGGAATCCGTCGTCTTCACTCGCGCCCATTGACTCGCCCACAGCTTCACCTGCCGGGCCACATATCCGTCCGGACGACCGAGTTCCCCCAGCCCGACGGCGTCGTAGTCGACGTTGTGCAACGCGCCGAGCACACGGACCAGTTCGTCGGTGCACGCGTCGATGTCGGCGTCGGACAGCGCGTCGAGTTCCGGTTTGGTCCGGATCACCTGACCCGTCACGTGTTCGACCACGGTGAACGGCGCGCCCATCACGCTGTCGTCCTCACACAGCGCGACGGTCGCGGCGACCGGCACGTCGGTGCCCTGCAGCGCCGAGGTGATGCGGAACTCGCGGGCGACGTCGTGCGCGGAGGGTGTGAGCCCCGCGGTGGGCGGCCTTCGCAGCACCCACCGCGAGGAGTCGTCGAGAATGGCGTACGTGAGGTTGGACTTGCCGCCCGAGATCAGGTCGGCCCGCAACTCGCCATTCAGAGGGACATTCGAATCGGACAGGAACTTCTGCAGAGCAACGAGATCGAGGCCGCGATGTTCACTCATGCGCCTGCCTCCCGCGCGGCTTTCTTCGCGGCACCCACCACGCGCTTGGCGATGGCCCAGCGGTGCACCTCGGACGGTCCGTCGTACACGCGGAACGGCCGCACCTCACGGGACAGCCGGGCGAGGGGCAAGTCGCCGGACACGCCGAGGCCGCCGCACATCTGCACGGAGTTGTCGACGATCCGGAAGATCGCCTCCGCGGCGTAGGTCTTCGCGATGGAGGTCGAGTTGCTCGCGTGGCCGCCCTGATCGAGTTCCCAGCAGGCCCGCGTCAGCAGTGCCCGGGTGGCGGCGATGTCGATCTCGTTGTCCGCGATCATCTTCTGGACCATGCCGAGATCGCCCAGCTTGCCGCCGAAACCGTCACGCTGCGCGACGTGCGCCACGGCGACGTCGTGGCCGCGGCGCGCGGCACCCAGCCAGCGCATGACGTGCGTCATCCGGGCGGGCCCGAGCCGGACCTGCGCGTAGGCGAATCCCTGGTCCACCTCGCCGAGGACCCCGCTGTCGGGGACGAACAGATCCTCGAAGAACACCTCACAGTGCCCGCCGATCATCGCCCGGTCGAGGGTGTCGATGTGACGCCCCACCGTGAGCCCCTCGGCGTCGGCCGGCGTGAGGAACATCGTGGCGCCGCCGCGGTCGCCGGGCACGCCGGACGTGCGGGCGAAGATGATGAAGAATCCGGCGCCGTCGGCTCCGGTGATGAAGTACTTGTGGCCGTTGATCTTCCACCCGCCCGGCACTTTCTCGGCGCGCGTGGTCAGCGCGGACGGGTCGGAACCCGCTCCGGGCGACGGCTCGGTCATGGCGAACGCCGACCGCACGTCGCCGTGCGCCAGCGGGGCGAGGAACCGCTCCTTCTGCTCGGGGCTCGCGATGTGCGCGAGCATGTGGACGTTGCCCTCGTCGGGTGCGCCGATGTTCAGTGCCGTCGGGCCGAACAGCGAGTAGCCGGCGGCCTCGAAGACGGGCGCGCGGTCGGTCATGTTCAGGCCGTGTCCGCCGTACTCGACGGGTGCGTGCGGGGCGAAGATCCCGGCGTCCTTGGCCGCCTTCTGCATCTGCACGCGCAGGGTGTCGCCACCGGCGGCGGTGATGTCGCCGCCGTGCTCGTCCTCGATGGGCAGCACGACTTCGCGGATGAACGCCTCGGTCTTCTCGACGAGTGCGGTCACCTCGGGTGCATAGGACAGATCGATCGCCACAACTACCTCCAGTCAGTACGGCGACTCCGGTACCGACCGATCACTCGCTCGGTCGAAGTCGTTCCCGAGAATCCCACAGGTTCGGAACGGGGTCAAGCCTCAGCCGGATGCGCCGACGGCACTCCTCGCGATCGCCAGGTACCGCTCGACCAGTTCGTCGGGCGACAACGACCCGTCCTCGCGGTACCAGGTGGACACCGCGACGCACATGGTGACCACGGCGCGGCTCGCGTCCTCCGGGAACGGTGTCCGGAAATGCCCGGCCGACACCCCGTCGCGAACGATGTCGTCGAGCATCTCCTGCTGCTCGTCGCGCAGCGCGACGTACGCCCGCCTGCTCTCCGGTTCCATGCTCCGCGTCTCACGGGACGCGACGAACGCCTGTTCCCGCCGGAACATGTGGAACCGCAGCAACGACTCGATGACCGCGTCGAACCGATCCCCCGGCGTCGGTCCCGCCTCGGACACCGCCGCGCGACTGCGATCGAGGAGATCCCGCATCACGACATTCGTCAGCCCCACCAGCAACGCCTGCTTGGAGGGATAATGGTGATAGAGACCGGGGACCGAGAGGCCGGCGCGGGACGCGATCTCACGGATCGACGCGCCGTCGTAGCCCTTCTCGACGAACGCCGCCAGCGCCGCGGCCAGAACCTTCGACAACCCCTGGTCGGTGTACTCACGCCACGAACTGCCGCGCTGGGTGCCCTCTACCGTCATGGGTCCTACGGTAGAACAGGAACCCGCCGCTCCCGTGCCGTGGTCGCGGGAGTTGACTAGAGTCGAACGAGGTCGCCCAGATCGACAGCCTTCTCCGACAGAGAGCCAGGGACCACCCGATGATCCACGTCCGTCACTCCGCGATCGCAGCCGTGCCCCTCCACGTGGCCTTCGCGTACATCGACGACTACCGGACGGTCCCCGACTGGATGTTCGGAGTCTCGGAATTCCGTCCGATCGGCGAATTCGACCAGGGGCTGGAGTCGACGTTCGACGCCGCGATACACATCGGCCCGAGCACCCTGCGCTCCCGCCTCGAGGTCACCGAGTGGGTGCAGGACCGGGTGATCACCCTGGCGTCGCTCGACGGCGCCGCCAACTCCTCCACCTGGGAGTTCACCGCGCACGGTGAGGACAAGACCGAGATCAGCGTGGACTTCGCGTACAAACTCCCCGGCGGTCTCACCGGCAAGGCCCTCGGTCTCATCGTCGAACCGTTCGTCGAAACGGCCGTGAAGAACACCGAGGCCACCCTGCGGCACAACCTCGAGGAGCTGTACGCGAAGCGCACCCGCTAGCGTCCGGGCAGGAACGCCAGCCGACCGACCGTCGTCCCCTCGCCGAGGCGTCCGATGCCGTCCGCGACGTCGGTGAGCCCGAGTCGCTCGCTGATCATCGGTGTGATCTCGCCGGCCGCGGCCATCCGTGTCAGCTCGTCGTGACACTGTCGGATGGCGGCGGGGTCGTACGCGTTGTACAGGCCCCAGTGCAGCCCGATGATCGAGTAGTTCTTGATCAGCGCGTGGTTCAACCCGGGTGACGGGATGGTGCCGCTCGCGAACCCGATCACGATGATGCGCCCCTCGAACGCAATGCACTTGGTCGACTTCGTGTAGGAGTCGCCGCCCACCGGATCGAACACGACGTCCGCACCGCGACCGTCCGTGAAGTCCTTCACGGCCTGGACGAAGTCCTCGCTGTGCCGGTCGATCACGAGGTCGGCACCGAGTTCCCGCGTGTAGGCCGCCTTCTCGGGCCCGCCGACGACGCCGATCACCTTGGCGCCTGCCGCCTTGCCCAGTTGCACGGCCGCGCTGCCCACTCCACCTGCCGCGGCCTGCACGAGCAGGGTTTCGCCGGGCTGGATCTGCGTTCTGCGATGCAGCGCAAACCATCCCGTCTGGTACCCGATCGCCAGTGCCGACGCTTCGGCGTCGTCGAGGGCCTCCGGGGCGGGGAACGCGGTGGCCGCCGACATGACGGCCAACTCCGCGAACCCGCCGTTCGGCAGGCTCGGCATGCCGATCACCCGATCGCCGACGGAGAACCCGGTGACGCCCTCCCCCAGCTCGACCACCTCGCCGCACAGCTCCACGCCGGGAGTGAACGGAAGCGGCGGTGTGATCTGGTACTCACCGCGGCACAACAGCACATCCGGGAAGTTGGCGGCCGCGGAGAGCACCTTGACCAGCAACTCTCCGGGCTTCGGCTCGAGGTCGGGGATGTCCTCGAACGTCAGGACGTCCCGCGGCTGACCCAGTTCGTGTACACGCCACGCCTTCATCGATCAGTCCTTCGGTCCACCGGCGACGTAGACGACCTGCCCCGACACGAATCCGGCGCCCTCGCTGACGAAGAACGACGCGGTGTGCGCGATGTCCTCCGGCTGCCCGACACGGTTGACGGGGATCTGCGACGCCGCCGCCTTCTTGAAGTCCTCGAAGCCGACGCCCACCCGCTCGGCGGTCGCGGCCGTCATCTCGGTCTCGATGAACCCGGGCGCGATCGCGTTCGCGGTGACACCGAACTTTCCGAGTTCGAACGCCAGGGTCTTGGTGAAGCCCTGCATGCCCGCCTTCGCGGCGGAGTAGTTGACCTGCCCGCGGTTGCCGAGCGCGGACGTGCTCGACAGGTTCACGATCCGGCCGAACTTGGCGTCCACCATGTGCTTCTGCACGGCCCGCGACATCAGGAACGCGCCACGCAGGTGCACGTTCATCACGGCGTCCCAGTCGTCGACGGTCATCTTGAACAGCAGGTTGTCGCGGGTGATTCCGGCGTTGTTGATCAGGATCGTCGGGGCGCCCAGTTCATTGGCCACCCGCTCGACTGCCGCGGCGACGGACGCCTCGTCGGCGACGTTCGCGCCCACGGCCAGGGCTTCGCCGCCCGCGGCCTTGATCGCGTCGACGGTGCCGGCACATGCGGCCTCGTCGAGGTCGAGCACGGCGACGGCGTACCCGTCCTCGGCCAGCCGCTTCGCGACGGCGGCGCCGATGCCCCTCGCCGACCCGGTGACGATGGCGGTTCTACGTTCCTGGCTCACTTGTTTCCTCCATGCTGGTTGTTCTCGGTCTTCGTACGGTCTTTGCGCAGTTCGCTTCTCGGTCGGGTCAGGACGGCTGGGCCAGGAGCGACGCCTGGTAGCGGCGCATGCCCCGGATCCATCGGTCGTAGTCGGCGCCCTTGTGCCGGTACATCTCCAGCACCTCGGGGTGCGGAAGGATCAGGAATTGCTCGGCTTCCATTGCGGCGAGCACGCATTCGGCTACCTCGGCCGGCTCGAGCACCGAGCCCGCAGTGGTGACGGCGCGTGCGGCGGTGGCCGACAGGGCGGCGTCGTCGGTGAGCAGTGTGGTGTTGACACCCATCGGGCACAGGCAGCTGACGCGGACGCCTTTGTCGCCGTAGGTGACCGACAGCCATTCGGCGAATCCGACGGCGGCGTGCTTGGTCACCGAATACGGGGCGGAACCGATCTGGGTGAGCAGCCCGGCGGCAGAGGCGGTGCTGACGAAGTACCCCTCCCCGCGCTCGATCCAGCCGGGAACGAGGCGGCGGGCCGCCCGGACGTGCGCTCGGACGTTCACATCGAGGGCGAGGTCCCACACGGCGTCGTCGGGTTCGAGTTGGTCGCCTGCCGCGACACCCGCATTGGCGAAGTAGAGGTCGACGGGCCCGAAGGCCTGTTCCGCGGCGTCGATGACCGACGCGATCTGAGCATCGTCGGACGCGTCGGCTTGCTTTGCCAGCGCAGCGCCGGGATGCTCGGCGTCGATTCTCCGGACGATCGTTTCCAGCCTGGTGCCGTCGAGGTCGGTGACGACGACCTTGGCACCCTCGGCGGCGAGCCGCTCCGCGAGTGCACTGCCGATTCCACCTCCGCCACCGGTGACGACGGCGACCTTCTGCGCAACCTGCACGAGATTCCTCCCTCGAGGGGACACGGACGTGGCCCCAGTCTTCCACAGAAATCACCTGAACCCGGTGTCGGATTCAGTTTTGCGGACCGAAGTGTCCCACACGCTCACGCCGCCGGCGAGAGCTCAGCTCCGCTCGGGGAACCTCAGTCCGTTCGCCCAGATCCGCGTCGTCGTGAACACGACATCGTCGAAGTCGACAGGAGAGCCGTCGGTCCCGTTCACGCTGGCCACGAACACGTTGTACGCCAGCCTGCTGACCATCCCCGACAACGCCCGCGACGCCAGCATCGGGTCCAGTTCCCTGTCTGCGATACCCCGCGCCTGGAGCTCGGCGATCCCCCGCGCGTTGCGCGCGATGAACGCGTCGGCCCGCTGACGCCGCAGATCCGCGAACGCCGGGTCGATGTGCGCCACCTGCTCGAGCAGCCCCATCAGCTTGGCGTTGCGCCGGTAGGCCTCCAGGTAGGCGCGGTTGCTCGCCTCCAGCACCGCGTAGGGGTCGTCGGTGTCCTGGACCCGCTTCATGCCCGGGTGCATCATGTCCTCCTGCGCCACCTCCAGCACGGCGGCGAAGACCTGCTCCTTGTTGTCGAAGTACGTGTAGAACGACCCCGTCGAGCAGTTCGCTTCCTTCGTGATGTCGGTGAGCCTGGCGTCGAGGTACCCGGACCGCTCGAACACCGTCCGCGCAGCCGCCACCAGCGCCGCGCGTGTGCGTGCACCGCGAGGGGTCGCCGGAGGCTCCCGCAGCAGATCGGTGGCCGCCATCGACGGGGCGGGCTGGTCGTCCCACTCTTCATGGACGGTGCGCGTGGTCATTTCCTACTTATACGCCAGCACCGCAGCCCCGCCCAACCCAGCGCTCAGGTGATGGTGATGCCGCCGTCCACCGCGATCGTCTGACCGGTGACGTACGCGGCGGCGTCCGACGCGAGCCAGACCACGGTCGCGGCCAGCTCCTCCGGGTCACCGAGGCGACCGAGAACCAGACGCGACTTCATCGATTCGAGGTACCCGTCCTGGTACTGGTCCGTCATCTCCGTCTCGAAGAATCCGGGAGCGATCGCATTCACCCGGATACCCTTACGGGCACCCCACTGCTGCGCCAGATCGCGGGTCAGACCGATGACCCCGGCCTTGCTCGCGGCATACGCGGCCTGCGGAAGTCCCGCGGTCGTGAGGCCCAGCACGCTCGCGATGTTCACGATCGCGCTACCCGGCTTCATGACCCTGCCCGCCGCCTGCGCCGCCCAGTACGAACCGTTCAGATTGATGTCGACGACCTGCCGGAACTGCTCCGGCGTCTCCCTCGTCGCGGGGACGGCCGTCCCGACACCGGCATTGTTGACGAGAACGTCCACGCGGCCGAACTTCTCCATCGCCTCGTCGATCATGTTCTGCGCCTGCGCCGGGTCCACGACGTCCGTCGCGACGCACAACGCCTCACGTCCCGCCGCCCGCACCAGTTCCGCGGTCTTCGCCAGACGGTCGGCGCGGCGCGCAGCCAGCACCACGTCGGCGCCCGCCTCCGCCGCCGCCTGCGCGAACGCCACCCCGAGGCCCGACGACGCACCGGTCACGACGACCACCCGATCGGTCAAGCTGAACTTGTCGAGAACGGACATACGAAGCGACTCCTTTGTCGTCGGGCTGTGGGGGTACGGACTCAGAGGCCGAGGTCGCGGCCGATCAGTTCCTTCATGATCTCGTTCGAACCGGCCCAGATCTTGGTGACACGAGCATCCATCCACGCACGCGCGGCACGGTACTCGGTCATGAACCCGTAACCACCGTGCAACTGCACGCAATGGTCGAGGACCTCGTTCTGCACCTGGGCGGTCCACCACTTGGCCTTGGCGGCGTCCACTGCCGTCAGTTCGCCGTCGGCGTGTGCGGCAACGCAGTTGTCGACGTACGCCTGGGTGACCTCGACACGGGTGACGAGATCGGCGAGAAGAAACTTGTTCCACTGCAGCGACCCGATGGGCTGCCCGAATGCCTTGCGGTCCTTGGCGTACTGGATCGTCTCCTCGAGGATCGGCGCGGCGTGCGCGATATTCGAGACGGCGGCGCCGACACGCTCCTGCGGCAGCATCTCCATCATGTGGATGAACCCGCGATCGATCTCACCGATGATGTTCGCCGACGGCACACGCACGTTCTCGAAGAACAACTCGGCGGTGTCGGACTCGTGCTGGCCGACCTTGTCGAGCTTGCGTCCGCGCTCGAAGCCCTCCATGCCCGTCTCGACGGCGAACAGCGTGATGCCCTTGGACTTCTTCTCGGGGCTGGTGCGCGCGGCGACGATCACCAGGTCGGCGTTGTAGCCGTTGGTGATGAACGTCTTGGAACCGTTGATGATCCAGTCGTCGCCGTCCTTGACCGCAGTGGTCTTGAGCGAGGCGAGGTCGGACCCGCCGGAGGGCTCGGTCATGCCGATCGCGGTGAGCAGTTCACCGGTGCAGAACCTGGGCAACCAGCGCTGCTTCTGCTCCTCGGTCGTCAACTGCACGAGGTACGGGGCGACGACGTCGGCGTGAATGCCGAAGCTCGACGACACGGCCGCACTCGCCCGTGAAAGCTCCTCGGCGAGAACCGCGTTGAACCGGTAGTCGCCGGCCTCGCTTCCGCCGTACGCCTCCGGGACCTCGAGGCCGAGGAAACCGTTGCGGCCCGCTTCGAGCCAGATCTCCCGGTCGATGAAGCGCTGCGCGATGAGCTTGTCCGCCACCGGCAGCAGGTTGCGGTTCACGAACTCCCGGGCCGATTCGCGGAATGCCTCGTGATCGGGGCCGTACAGGGTGCGTCGCATGACCGCTCCTTCTGGATATCGAGCTTTGACTGGTTCACGCTTCGAGCATGTAAGCGTCTGCTTATTTTCTAAGCGCTTGCTTATACTGATGGCGTGACGCGGTATTGTCAACAGCCGCGCAGCCGAGGATGGAGACAGACATGAGCGAATCACCCAGCCAGGTGATCAGCCCGTCCAAGGCTGCCGCCCGCATCCGCGCCGCGGCCGTCGACGCGTTCGCGACCAGCGGATACGGCGGCACCACCACTCGCGAGATCGCCGCCCGCCTCGATATGAGCCCGGCCGCGATGTACCCGCACTACCGCTCCAAGGAAGAACTCCTCTTCGCCATCAGTTACGAAGGCCACACCGGCGCACTCGACGTCGTGAGAAACGCCGACCTACCCGGCGAGTCGCCGTCCACGAGACTGCAGGCGCTGATCCGCGCATTCGCGAGCTGGCAGGCCACCCACCACGCACAGGCCCGCGTCGTCCAGTACGAACTCAACGCCCTCACGCCGGAGCACTACCGCGACGTGGTCAAACTGCGCCGCGACATCACCCACATCGTCCGCTCCGTCGTCGACGCCGGAGCCGCATCCGGCGAATTCACCGTCCCCGACGGCGAAGGCGTCACCCTCGCCCTCATGTCACTGTGCGTCGACATCTGCCGCTGGTTTCCCGCAGGCGCCTACACCGAACCCGAGGCCGTCGCGGACCTCTACGCCGGCCTCGCCATGCGACTGGTCGGGGCAGCGTAGGTAATGCATTTGGGTATTGCCGGGGTGCCGTGGGTGGGCTAGTGTAGAACATACGTTCGATTCGGGGGTTTCGGCAGTCGGGGGGTCGGGGTGGATGCAGGGGCGGTCATCGCGTTTCTGGCCGAGTTGCCGAAACTCGATCGGGATATCGACGATGCGACGCGCATCGACGTACTTCGGGTATTGGAAGAAGTGAAAGCCGCCTGCGCCGGCGTGCAGGCCCGGGTGACCGCCGACCTCGACGCCTCCATCCGAGCTGAACGAGCGGACCGCAACGTGCCGCTGGCGCAGCGAGGACGCGGCATCGCCAACCAGGTGGCGCTGGCACGCCGGGACTCACCGTTTCGCGGTGGTCGCCACCTCGGCATGGCGACCGCTCTCGCCCACGAGATGCCCTGTACCTTGGCCCTACTCGAACGAGGGTTACTCAGCGAGTGGCGAGCCACCATCCTCGTCCGCGAAACCGCATGCCTGACGAGGGAAGATCGCACAGCAATCGACTCTCTGCTGTGCGGCGACCCGGCAACGTTGGACGGGCTCGGCGACCAGGCGGTGTGCGCGAAAGTTCGCTCGGTCGCCGCCGAATTCGACGCCGAGGCCGTGGTGCGGCGGGCTCGCAAGGCCGTGTCGGATCGGCGGGTCACCTCCCGTCCCGCACCCGACACCATGGCCTACGTCACCGCCCTGCTGCCGGTCGCGCAGGGGGTCGCGGTGCACGCCACACTCGCCCGTGACGCCGATTCGATCCTCGCCGCCGGCGACGAACGCACGCGGTCGCAGATCATGGCCGACCTCCTCGTGTCCCGAGTCACCGGCACACACCACACGGCGACGACACCGCCGATCACCGTGAACCTGGTCATCTCCGACCGCGCCCTCCTCGACAACGGATCCGAACCCGCCCACGTTCAGGGATACGGTCCCGTTCCCGCCGAACTGGCGGGGCACTGGATTTCCGAGGCAGTCCAGGCAGCGATCGATCCCGACACCGGGAATGCGACGCGGGTGAACCTGCGCCGCCTGTACGCCAACCCGCAGTCGGGGGCGCTGACCGCGACCGAGTCCCAGGCCCGCTGCTTCCCCGCCGGGTTGGCAAGGCTGATCGATCTGCGCGACCGAACCTGCCGGACACCCTGGTGCGATGCCCCGATCCGGCACCACGACCACATCCGCCCCCGCGAAAGCGAGGGCCCCACGACCGCGTACAACGGCGCCGCTGTGTGCGCAGCCTGCAACTACGCCAAACAAGGCGCAGGATGGACCGCTACCCCTCGTCAGGTGCCCGGAGGACTGCACCACATCGAGATCTACACCCCCACCGGACACCGGTACCGATCGACGGCACCCCCACTACCGAAACCATTGCCATTCCGCGAGGTTCACACCGACTCCCCCGTCGAGCGCATCCTCATCGAATTCCTCAACGCAGCCTGAACATTGCAGCGCTGCACACTAGACCGAGTGACACACCCGTGCGGTAGCATCTCCGCACGCGGCCGAGGGGGTCCTGTCGAGCACTGGGGGGATGGGAATGAGCAAAACACTGCGTCTGGAAGATGACGCCATCGAGAAGTGTGTCGGGGTCTGCGACGAGATGCTAGAGCAGCTTGACGGCGCTCTCAAAAAGGCAAGGGCCTTGAAGAATGTCTCCGGATTCGGCGGCTTCGACTCCGCGCAAGAACTGCAATCCGGGTACGAGGCAAAGTTCAACGGTGGCGGAGGAACGGGTTCAATGATCGAACGTCTGAACCAATTCCGATATGCCATCGAAGCGATGCGGGAGACCTTCGCAGCGGGTGGAGAGGCTTTCGCGGAAACTGACAGTGCAATCGGACAGGCCCTTGCCACCGTCCAGGTGGGAACCGACAAATGAGCCCAAGAATGGCGCACATCGGTGCTGTCGCGATCACCCTGCTCATCGCAGGCTGCAGCACTCAATCGACGAATGAGCAGGACCCCGGAGATTCTGCTGCTGTGGTATCACTAACGCGTGTCCCACGGCACATCGATAAGTCCGACCGACCGCACGTAACGTTCGACCCCTGTCTCGACGTTCCGGATACGGCTTTGATCGAAGCTGGATACGACCCCAGCAGTGAAGAGAATGCAGACTTCACACCAGACGAATACACGTTCCTTGGATGCAGCTATGACACGCCCCGACGTCTTTACGGACTAAATGTCCTCTCGGGCAACATCAGTTTCGCTGAAGAACAAGAGAAGTCCAGGGCGTACGCAACACACATCGACGTCAACGGTCGGCGGGCGCTACTGAAGGTCGAAGCCGACCAACCAGATGCGTGTGCGATCTCAATCGAGACGTCCTATGGGGTTCTCATAGTCGATCGCAGCGTATTCAAAGGTACCGGAGCGCCCGCTCCCGAATCCGAATGGTGTGCAGGCTTGGAAGATACCGCCCGGATCTTCGAACGCTATATTCCGAAGGAGGGCTAAGCCGTGCCGCCCAATGATGTTGTGTCCACGATCTTCGACTCGATAAGTCCGAATGGAGCAGGCGAGCAACGCCGCACGGGCTTACATAACTCGGCGGAAAAGCTGACCGCAGGGTCAGGAACAGACGAACCGTACATCCGCACCATGGAGAGCTTCCACGGTATGGATCACGAAGAAATGTACGCAAAGGCACAGACCATGGTTCCCGATGCCATCGGTCAACTCGCCCAAGCCTGCCACAGCATCTCGAATTCGCTCCCTCTCGCATTTGGCTTCGCGATTCTTCGCAACACGATTTCCGAACGTTGGGAGGGTGCCGCGGCGGACGCCGCCGCACAGGCGACCGAGAAGCTCGCTGCCACGAGCGGTCAACTGACATCGAGCATCGCGGCAATTGCCGTCAAACTCGACATCCTGAGCAGTGCGGCTGCGGATGTGAAAGCCTCGGTTCCTCAGCCGGCCAGTTCCGAAAGTGTCCTGTCTCAACTCCCACTGAGCCCGCTTGCGGCCGAAAGGTCCGACACTGAGAGGGAAGCCGCACGTCTCGAGGCGGTTCGGAGGTTGGAGGCGATCTACGTGCCGAACTACCGGGACGTCGGCACGAATGTCCCGCAGTTACCGGAGCCCTACACGCCATCTGGCGACCGTCCCGGCTCCGCCGGCGTGCCGAGTTCGTACGGAACGGTGCCACAGGGTTCAAATCCGTGGAACGCATCCGACAGCAGCACCTCCTCCGTGTCGGGGAATGGCGATGTGTCTGCGAATGGCGAGACCCCTGGGGACGGGGAGTCTGCTAGGGATGATGCGGCGACCACGTCTGCAGCGAATGCCGAGGCCGCTGCCAATCAGGGGGCCGGTGCCGGTGCCGGATCCGGTTCGGCTGCACAGACTGCGGCTGCGAATGCGCCGAACGCTTTTGGTGCAGGTTCGCAGTCGAGCAGCGGTGCGGGCGGTACGGGTTACGGCGGAATCGCCGGCGGATCGGGCGCCGGGGGTTCGGGCGTCGGGGGTTCGGCATCGGGCACGCGCCGGAAGAATGACAAACGCGAGTCCGAGCCCAGCTCGGGCGGTGTGGTTCCGGGTGGCCCGATCCCGTCGGGTGGTGCCGCGGCGGGTGCGGGGGCGGCGGCCGCTGCCGCAGCGGCGACACCGGTGAAACCGAGTATGAGTCGTCCCGGGATGGGTATGGCACCCGGCATGATGGGTGCGCCCGGCCGGGTAGGCGGAAACGGTGAGGGCGACACGGAGCATCAGACGCCGAGCTACCTCATCACCGTCGACAACGGCAACGAACTGATCGGCACACTCGACCCCGTCGCACCGCCGGTGATCGGCGCATGAACTGGCGGCTGACGTCAGCCCAGTTCATGTGCCTGTGGGAGGCAACCGATCTCGATCGGATGCCGTACCCGCTGAAGTATCGGTCCGCCGCGGCGACGGCGGACCAGTACGCGATCCAGCAACGCGAACTGGAGCAGTGGCGGTCCGCGCTCGACGAACCGAAACTGGTTGCGGCGATCCAGGCGCTGCGAAACCCGCACGTGTCCGTCACGGTGCTCGCCCCCTCCCCCGAACTCGACTCCGGGATTCGGCGGAGGGGCAGCATCCGTGGCCGGGTCGCCGTCGTCGCCGAACAGCTCCGCGGCGAACCGGGACGCGGCGACATCCGGATCGACGCGGGCGCCGAGAGCGTCGACGGGTTCACCGCCCAACTCCTGGACGACCTACCCGACTGCGCTCCCGGACGAACCCCGTCGCTGACCGCGCACCCCGACGACATCCAGAACCGAACCACCACGACATCCGTCCTCCAGAACGCCCGGGCCTCCGACGGCACTCTGCTCCGGCGGATCGTCGGCCGACCGCGGACCGGGATCGGTTACATCTGCATCCGTGGTGCGCGCAGCGGACTCGACGAGCCCGTTCTGGGCGAACTGACGTGGATCGACGTGGAACAGGACGGCCGGTACCTCTATCACCAGGACGACCGTGTTCACCTGCGGTCGGCGACGGTCCGGGTGGTTCGCGACGAGTTGTCGAAACGCGTGTCTGCGGCCCTTGCCAACACCTCTGCCAACACCTCTGCCAAACCTTCGCCGACCCGCGGCTGAGCGTTACCCTTGTCCCATGACCGATCGGGACAGGGATGGCTCGGGGAAGCCACTCAACGCACGCCCCCGCGACGAGCTCGGCCGACCTCTGCCTCACGACGCCGAGGGTGTGCCCCGCATCCCCGACGACCTGCGGTTGCCGCCCGACGAGGCGATCACCGAGGCGCAGCGGCTACTCGACCACGGCATGCCGTTCCACGCCCACGAAATCCTCGAGGGAACGTGGAAGATCGCCCCCGAGGACGAGCGGGAACTGTGGCAGGGCCTCGCGCAGCTCGCGGTGGGTCTCACCCACCTGATGCGGGGCAACAAGACCGGTGCGCGGTCACTGCTGCGCCAGGGCCACGACCGGATCCGGCATTACGAGGTGGAGGCGCCACACGGCCTCGACATCGCCGGCCTCCTGACGTGGTCGGAACACCTCACGGACGAGATCGATCGCGTCGACCCGTTGCCGGCGACGCCCGTACCCCGATTGAGAATCCCCTGATGTCTCTGCTCCCCATGTTCCCGCTGGGCTCGACGATGCTGCCCGGTCAGCAGCTCCCCCTCCACGTCTTCGAACCCCGCTATCAGGAACTGGTCCGCGACTGCCTGGACGCACCGGACGGTCCGCGATTCGGGGTCGTCCTGATTGCCCGCGGCAACGAGGTGGGTGGCGGCGACGTGCGCCACGACGTGGGCACGATCGCGCGGATCGAATCCCACGCGTCGATCGGCGACGGCCGGTACGAGTTGTTCTGCCGCACCGAGGAACGCATCAAGGTGTCGAAGTGGTTGCCGGACAACCCGTATCCGATCGCCGAGGTGGATGTGTGGCCGGACGAGAACACCGGCACCCAGACGGCGGATTACGAATTCCCGTCGCTGATCGAGCGACTCGAATTCCTGTACGGCCTCCTCCGGCGTCTCGCGACGGAGACCGGGAACGTCCCGCCCGACGTTCCGGTCATCGGCGGGTTCCGCGGGTCGCTGGGCACGCGGCTGTACGAGATCGCCACGTACATTCCGATGGGTGACGCCGATCGCCTGCAGATTCTCGCTGCGGCCGGCGCGGACGAGCGCTTGCGGGAAGTTTCCGAGGCGATCGAGAACGCCATCGAAATGGCCCAGTTCCGGCTGATGTGACCTAGCCCTCCCCGGGGTTGGTCAAGAGCACTCCGGGAAGGGTGTAGTGTTGTCAATGCAACGCGGGGTGGAGCAGCTCGGTAGCTCGCTGGGCTCATAACCCAGAGGTCGCAGGTTCAAATCCTGTCCCCGCTACCAAGTGGAAACGGCTCCGGAGATTCATTTCTCCGGGGCCGTTTTCGTTGTCGGCACATCCTCCAGGACTAGAACGTATTCTCGTACGTGAGGCCTCAGGAGGGACCGTGCAGCTCGCCGACGTCGATCTCTACAACCCGGACACCTTCGTGCAGGGCGTGCCCCACGAGATGTTCGCCACGTTGCGGCGCGAGGCTCCGGTATACCGGCATCTCGACGAGCGCGGCGCCCCCTTCTGGTGTGTCACCCGGCATGCGGACATCGTGACGGTGAACCGGGACGCCGAGACGTATTCGTCGTGGCGGGGCGCCACCTACATCGACGATCTGGCCCCCGACGACCTGGCGGGCCAGCAGCTGATGATGCTGAACATGGATCCACCGGATCACACGGCGCTGCGGAAGATCGTCAGCAAGGGCTTCACGCCCCGCCGTATCGGCCAGCTGCACGACATTCTGGCGCAGCGCGCCACGAGCATCGTCGACGCGGTGATCGAGCGCGGCGAGTGCGACTTCGTCGTCGACGTCGCGTCCGAACTGCCGCTGCAGGCGATCGCCGATTTCCTCGGCGTGCCGCAGGAGGACCGCAAGCTCATCTTCGACCTGACGAATCAGATGATCGGCTCGTCCGATCCCGAATTCCACCTCGAGGAAGGTCAGGAGCGCGCGGCGGCCGGCCAGATGTTCGCCTACAGCCTGGAGATGTTCGAGGACCGCAAGCGACACCCGCGCGACGACATCGCGACCGCTCTCATCCAGGCCGACGTGCACGGCGAGAAGCTCGGCGAACTGGATTTCAACATGTTCTTCATGCTGCTCGCGGTCGCCGGGAACGAGACCACCCGCAACGCCCTCTCGCACACCCAGCTGGCGCTGATGGAACATCCCGAGGAGCGCCGGAAGGTCCTCGAGGATCCGGCGAGGCTCGACGCCCTGATCGAGGAGGGGTTGCGGTGGGCCACACCGGTCATGCAGTTCCGCCGGACCGCGACCAGGGACACGGTGCTGCACGACGTCGAGATCTCGGAGGGCGACCGGGTGGTCATCTGGCACATGTCGGGGAACCGTGACGAGGCGGTGTTCGACGATCCGTACACGTTCGACATCGACCGGCCCACCGGCCACTACTCGCAGCACATCGCGTTCGGCGGCGGCGGTCACCATTTCTGTCTCGGCGCCAACCTCGCTCGCGCCGAGATGAAGGTGATGCTGAGTGAGATTCTGCGTCGGATGCCCGACATGGAACAGACGGCGCCGGCCCAGCGGCTGCGCTCCAACTTCATCAACGGGCTGAAGCATCTGCCGGTGACATTCACACCGTCGTCCCTCTAGCTTCGAGCGGAGCGCTGGCTTTTCTGACAGCCTGGTCGGGTGAGCAACGTCGACGCAGTGGTCATCGGATCCGGTCCCAACGGGCTCGTCGCGGCCGCGACTCTCGCCGATGCAGGCTGGGACGTCGCGGTCGTGGAGGCGCAGCCGACGCCCGGCGGCGCGGTGAGGTCGGCCGAACTCGTCCCCGGCTTCACGTCGGACCTGTTCAGCGCGTTCTATCCCCTGTCGACCGTGTCCCCCGCGCTGCGCGGGCTGGACCTCGAGTCGCACGGGTTGCGGTGGAGTCATGCGCCCCGCGCGGTCGGGCACGCCCGCTCCGCTGCCGACGAGGACGCGCCGGTGATTCATCCCGACCCGGCCGACACGGCCGCCGACCTCGAACGGAGGCAACCGGGCGACGGCGTCGCGTGGACGGCGCTGGTCGAGCAGTGGCACCAGATCAAGGAACCGCTGCTGAGCATCCTGTTCAGCCCGTTCCCGCCCGTGCGGGGCCCGAGCGCCCTGCTGCGCCGGCTGGGCACCGCCGAGTCGCTGAGAGTGGCCCGATTCCTCCTCCTGCCTGCACGGCGGATGGCGCACGAACTGTTCCGGGGCGAGGCGGCACGACTGCTGTTGCTGGGCAACGCGATGCACGCAGACACGCCTCCGGACGCACCGGGCAGCGGTGTCATGGGGTACATCCTGACGATGCTCGCCCAGGACGGCGGGTACCCCGTCCCGGTGGGCGGCGCGGGCGAGTTGTCCGCCGCGATGGTCCGCCGGGCCGAGCACGCGGGCGCGCATTTCCACTACGGCGACGCGGTGACGGGGATCGAGGTTCGGTCCGGTCGCGCCGTCGGCGTGCGGACGGCGTCGGGTGTGCGCTACACGGCACGCCGGGCGGTGATCGCCGACGTCTCGGCGCCCGCGCTGTACAGGTCGCTGTTGCCGGATCATGCCGTCCCCACCCGGGTGCGTGCCGACCTCGAGCATTTCGAGTGGGACACGCCGGTGCTGAAGGTCAATTACGCCTTGTCGCAGAAGATTCCGTGGCGTTCGCCCAGCCTGAGCGGCGCGGGGACCGTCCACCTCGGTGCCGACGACAACGGCCTCGTCCGGTGGATGGCCGACCTGACCACCGGCACCGTCCCGGCCCGCCCGTTCCTGCTGTTCGGGCAGATGACGACCGCCGATCCCGGCAGGTCACCGGAGGGCACCGAAAGCGCCTGGGCGTACACGCATCTACCGCGCGACATCATCGACGACGCGTCCGCCGACCTACTGGCAACGCGGGTCGACGACGTCCTCGAGGCCCACGCACCGGGTTTCGCGGAGCGGGTCGCCGGGCGTGTCGTCCAGCGCCCGTCGGATCTCGAGGCGGCCGACGCGAATCTCGTGGGCGGCGCCGTCAACGGAGGGACGGCGCAACTCCATCAGCAATTGGTCTTCCGGCCGGGGCCGGGCATCTCCCGCTCGGAAACCCCCGTTCAGCGCCTGTACCTGGGCAGCGCGTCGGCGCACCCGGGCGGCGGTGTGCACGGGGTGTCGGGCCTGAACGCTGCCCGCGCCGCGCTCGGCGAGGACGGGCCGCGTGGATGGCTGCGACGGCGCACCTCCCGAGCCGTGATCGACCTGTTGTCGAAGGGACCGATCCCCTAATTTTCCGCTTGTCGGGGTACCTCACCGTGCAATGATCTGAGTCGTCGAATTCGGACCACGAAGGGGCATCATGCAGCATCGAGAATCGTCCTTCGCCGGCGTCGGCGGAATTCCTATCGTCTACGACGTGTGGCTTCCCGAGCGGCGCCCGCGCGGCGTGCTGGTGCTGTGCCACGGCTTCGGCGAGCACGCCCGGCGCTACGACCACGTGATCGAGCGGCTCGGGGCACTCGATCTCGCGATCTACGCGCCCGACCACCGCGGGCACGGGCGGTCGGGCGGCAAACGGGTCCACCTGAAGGACTGGCGCGAATTCACCGACGACCTGCACCAGCTGTTCGGCATCGCGTCGACGGACTGGCCGGGCACCGACCGATTCCTCCTCGGCCACAGCATGGGCGGTTCCATCGCACTGACGTACGCCCTCGACCACCAGCAGGACCTGAAGGCACTCATGCTGTCCGGGCCCGCGGTCGACGTGACGAGCGGGACACCGCGCGTGGTGGTCGAGATCGGCAAGCTGGTGGGCCGCTTCCTCCCCGGTGTGCCCGTCGAGTCGCTCGACGCGAAGCTGGTGTCCCGCGATCCGGCGGTCGTGGCGGCCTACGAGGAGGATCCCCTCGTCCACCACGGGAAGGTGCCTGCGGGGATTGCGCGCGGAATGATTCTGGCTGCCGAGCATTTGCCGGAGCGCCTGCCGTCGTTGACGGTTCCCCTGCTGCTCCAGCACGGCCGGGACGACGGGCTCGCGAGCGTGCACGGCACGGAACTCATCGCGGAGTACGCCGGTTCGGAGGATCTCACGGTGGAGATCTACGAAAACCTGTTCCACGAGGTGTTCAACGAACCGGAGAACGAGGAGGTGCTCGACGATCTCGTCGAGTGGTTGCGGCCACGCGTTGGTGCCTGACTCGGCCGGGGTGTTCTGCACCCTCGGACGTGGGATGCCAGGATGGGCGGATGAAACGTCACGCCACCGCCACTCTCGACATCGAGGTCACCGACCCCACCAGTCTCGAATTCAAGATCGCGGTGGCCCGGACGCCCGGTTCGGAGCTGTCGGAGTCGCTGACGTTCACTCTCGACGGTAAGCCGGTCGAGGCACGAGAGATGGTGGCGGAGCACGGTACTCGCGTCCATCTGCTGGACAGCCCCCGCGGTTCGCTGCACGTCGAGTACTCGGCTTCGGTTGTGGGTAAGGCCGATTCGCCTCCCGTCACCGACTACGACCTGTCGAAGTACCTGCGCCCGAGCCGGTATGCCGAGGCGGACAAGTTCTTCGGTTTCACCGGCGGGGAGTTCAACCTGTCGAAGCCACATCCGGAACTGCTGCAGGACATCACCACGTGGGTGGGGTCACGGCTGCTCTATCAGGCGGGGTCGAGCAGATCCACCGACAGTGCCGTCGACACGATGCTGTCCGGGGCCGGGGTGTGCCGTGACTTCGCCCACCTCACGGTCGCGCTCCTGCGGGCCGTCACCATCCCGGCGCGGCTGGCGGCGGTGTATGCGCCGGGGTGCGATCCGATGGACTTCCACGCCGTCGTCGAGGCGTTCGTCGATTCCGAGTGGCGGGTGGTCGACGCCACCCGGCTGGCCCCGCGGTCGGCACTGCTGCGGATCGCGACGGGGCGCGACGCCGCGGACACCGCGTTCCTGGACAATCACGGCGGTGCGATCACGCTCGAGAACACGGTGGTGACCGCCGTCGTCGACGGCGAGTTCCCGTCCGACGACTACGCGACACCCACCTCGTTGACGTGACGAATCAGGTTGCTTCCGAAAGCCTTTCGGTGAGTACACCCAGCTGAATCTTACTGGCGTCGGCGTGCACCTTGCGGCCGGCGTCGGTGACGTCGACGAAGACGCCCCGCCGGTCCGCCTCGCACAGCGCCCTGGCGACCAGGCCCGCCTTCTCCAGCCGGGCCACGCTCCGGGACAGCGCGCTGGGACTGAGGTACATCTCGGCCGCCAGGTCCTGCATCCGTGGTCGGTCGCAGGTGGCGTCCATCAGTCGGTCGAGTGTCTCGAAGTCACTCATGCTCAGCCCGTGCGCGTGTTGCATCTCACGATCCAACTCGCACGCAATCGAGTTGTATCGGCTCGCGAGCAGCCGCCACGTGTCGCGCAGGTCCGCTTCTGAGCTCATGATCCGCACCCTAGCGCGCAGACGAAAAACGTGCAAGCGAATTAAATGCAAACGGAATTAGTGCTTGCGCATTGATTGCACGTGCATCTACATTCTCCCTGTGACTATCAGCGACGCCACCCCGGACCTCGCCACCTCGTCGGGCGCCACCACCGCCCCGTCGACCGACCAGGCCTGGACTCCCCGCCTCTGGGGCGTCCTGGCCGTGCTGTGCCTCGTGATGTTCCTCGACGGTCTCGACGTCTCGATGGTGGGTGTTGCACTGCCCTCCATCGGAACCGAACTCGGGCTGTCGACCACCTCGCTGCAATGGATCATCAACGGATACGTCCTCGGATTCGGTGGTCTGCTGCTGCTGGGCGGACGCACCGCCGATCTCCTCGGACGCCGCCGCGTCTTCCTGATCGCGCTGACCGTGTTCGCGATCGCGTCCCTGGTCGGCGGACTCGTCGACAACGGCACGCTGCTCATCGCGAGCCGCTTCGTGAAGGGCCTCGCCGCCGCGTTCACCGCGCCGACCGCGATGTCGATCCTCACCACCACGTTCAAGGAGGGGCCCGCCCGCAACCGGGCGCTGTCGATCTTCTCCGTCTTCGGAGCCAGCGGCTATTCGTCCGGACTGATCCTGGGCGGGCTGCTGACCAGCGCCGGGTGGCGTTGGACGTTCCTGATGCCGGTGCCGTTCGCGGTGCTCGCCCTGGTCGCCGGCGCCGTCCTGATCCCCCGCGACCGTGCCGCCGACACCGGCGGCCACGACGTCGCGGGAGCCGCCACGCTGGTGTCGGGCATGCTGCTCGCCGTCTACACCGTCGTGTCGGCACCGGCCCGCGGCTGGGCCGATCCGCTCACGCTGGGCTCGTTCGCACTGGCCGCTGCCCTGTTGGCGTCGTTCTTCGTCGTGGAGAACCGGGTCGCGCACCCGCTCGTGCGGCTGAGCATTCTGCGGGTCGGCTCGATCGTGCGGGCGAACCTCAGCATCGTCGCGCTGTTCGGCTCCTACCTGAGCTTCCAGTTCATGATGACGATCTTCCTGCAGTCGGTGCTCGGCTGGTCGCCGCTGGAGATGGCGCTGGGCCTTCTCCCCGCGGGCATCATCGTGGCCTTCGGGTCGCCGTTCGTGGGACGACTGATCGACGCGTTCGGCACCGCCCGCATGATCATCGCGGCACTCACGTCACTGAGCCTCGGCTACCTGTGGTTCCTCTTCGCCGGGAGCGATCAGCCGAACTACACGATCGCGATCCTGCCGAGCGTGGTGCTGCTGGGTGTCGGTTTCGCACTGGGCTTCACGTCGATCATGGCCCAGGCCACGTCGGGTGTCGACGACTCCGAGCAGGGATTGGCGTCGGGGCTCGTGCAGACGTCCGCACAGGTCGGTGCCGCGCTCGTGCTGGCACTGACCACCGCGCTCGTCACCGCAGGCTCGCACACCGCCACCGGCATCAGCGGCGCCGGGTTCCACCAATTCCACTCCGGCCTCGTGCTCGTCACGGGTGTCGCCCTGCTGGGACTGCTGATCACGGTGTCACCGCTGCTGCGCAGAGTGCTCAACCCCGCGTAGTCCGCGGACGGCAGAACGGGTGGGCACAGGCCCACCCGTTCCGCCGTTCAGGCCGAGTGCCGCTTCGACTCCGTGAGTGCGCGGGACGCGAAATCGACAGTGAGCCCGATGATCGTGCGACTTTCCCGCAACACCTTGCCGATCACCGGGAACGCGTGGATCTGCCCACTCCAGATGTGGGTCTCGATCTGCCGTCCCTCTCGATCGAACCGGTCGGTGATGATCTCGACGTCGGGCCGCATGATCTCGTACTCGGCGGCGGTGAGGAAGACCGGAGGGAACAGCGCCGGATCCGAGTTCACGGGCGACTGGGCACCCGGAATCTGGTCGGGCCCGGCCAGCCAGCGGTCCTTCAGCTTCGCCACCTGCGACATCGGCAGGTACGCGTCGCGCTTCATGAAATCGGGGTCGTGATCCTCGAGGTCGAGGTTGAGCAGCGGGGAGTACCCGATGACGGCCGCCGGCCGGGTAATGCCCCGCAGCGCGGCGACTTCGGCAACCTTCATCGCGAGGTACCCGCCCGCCGAGTCCCCCGCGACGATCACCCGGCTGGGGTCGTCGCAGACCTTCAGTACCTCGGTGTATGCGGTCATCGCGTCCACCAGCGACGCCCCGATCGCCCCCTTGGGAAGCTGCCGGTACTCGACCGAGACGACGGGCGCACCCGACCGCGCGGCGAGCAGCCCGCACAGCGCCCGGTGGGTGGCGAGTCCGCAGAACACGAATCCGCCGCCGTGGAAGTAGAGGATGGTGGCGCCGTCCATCGAGGTGACGGTGGGCCGCGGGTGGGTGATCTTCTCGCACGGCACCCCGCCGAGCGAGATCGCCTCGATGTCGAGCCCCTTCGGCTTGGGTAGCCGGTCGATCAACTCGTCGAGAGCCGCGAGGAGTTCGATGCCGCGGTCCGTCGTCGGCCATATCGTGAACAGCGGTTTGACGAAAGCCCTGGCGAACCAGAACGTCATTCGCGCCCGCCGACTGACATCCCAGTGCCACACGATCGATTCACGCGTTCGCATACTGCCCTCCGTTGTATCGGACGCTTGTCCAGCTAAATGGACGACCTTACGCCACGGTAAGTCGAAGCCGCCCGTTACCGAGCGACTTCGACTGAATTTCCGTCCGATTACCAGAGGTTCACCGGCCGAGCCGCTGCTCCAGTCGAGCGATGATCTCCGCCGCCACCTGCGTCGGCGATCCGCCCACGTCCACCACGATGGCGTCCTCGTCGGGTTCGATCGGCTCGAGCGTCGAGATCTGCGTGTCCAGCAACGACGGGGGCATGAAGTGGTCCAGCCGGGCGGTCAGCCGTTCGCCGATCTGCGCCCGCGACCCGGCGAGATGCACGAACACGACGTTGTCGCCGCGCAGCACGTCGCGGTAGCTGCGCTTGAGCGCCGAGCAGGTGATGACCCCGGGAAGACCGTTGTCGGTGTGGTCCCGGATCCACCCGGCGACGAGATCGAGCCACGGCCAGCGGTCCTCGTCGGTCAGCGGCTGCCCCGACGCCATCTTCGCGACATTCGCGGGTGGGTGCAGCGCGTCGCCCTCCTGCAGGTCCCAGCCCATCGCGCCGGCGATGATTCCCGCGACCGTCGACTTCCCGGAGCCGGACACGCCCATCAGCACCAGGACGGGATCCGCGGTCTGCGGGGTGCGTCCTACCGGTTCGCGCGTACTCACGTGCATCTCACCAACCTCACTCGACATTCTCGACCCCCTTTAGATGAACACGCTCAGCGCGAGGACACCGGCCAGACCGGTGACGGAGATGATGCATTCCATCACCGTCCACGTCTTCAGGTTCTGCACCACCGTGACGCCGAGGTATTCCTTCACCAGCCAGAATCCCGCATCGTTGACGTGCGACAGGAACAGCGAGCCGGAGCCGATCGCGAGCACCATCAGCGAGACGTGCGTAGACGTCAACTCGGCGGCGACGGGCGCGAGGATGCCGGACGCGGTGACGGTCGCGACGGTGGCCGATCCGGTGGCGACACGGATCAGCACGGCCACGAGCCAGGCGAGGAAGAGGACGGGAAGGGCGCTGCCCTTGATCGCTTCGGCGATCACGTCGGCGATGCCGGTGTCGATCAGGACCTGCTTGAATCCGCCGCCCGCGCCGACGATGAGGAGGATTCCGGCGATCGGGGGCAGCGAACTCTCCAGCGACGCCGCGATGGCATTGCGGTCCATGCCGCCGCCCCGGCCGAGGAGCAGCATTCCGGCGAGCACCGCGAGTCCGAGGGCCACGACCGGCGTTCCGAGGAAGTCGAGCAGCGCCTTCGCGGGCGACTCCGAGTCGGCGGCGACGACGTCGGCCACTGCCTTGCCCAGCATCAGGACGACCGGGAGCAGGATGGCGGACAGGGTGGCCGCGAAACTGGGGCGGCGACGCTCCGCGGCGGCTTCGGCGCCTTCCCGGTCTTCGACCGTCACGTAGAGCTCGGGGACGGGGACGTCCACCCAGCGGGCCGCCAGCTTACTGAACAGCGGTCCGGCGACGATGACGGTGGGAATCGCGACGACGACGCCGAGAGCGAGGGTGAGCCCGAGGTTCGCGTTGAGCGCCGCCACCGCGACCAGCGGTCCGGGGTGGGGCGGAACGAGACCGTGCATCGCCGACAGGCCCGCCAGGGTGGGAATCGCGATGCGCATCAGCGACAGCCCCGAACGGCGCGCGACGAGAATGATGACCGGCATCAGCAGCACGAGGCCGATCTCGAAGAACATCGGCAGGCCGATCACCGCGCCGACCAGTGCCATCATCCAGGGCAGCGTCCGCGGTCCGGCACGCCCGACGAGGGTGTCGACGACGCGGTCGGCGCCACCCGAATCGGCGAGCAGCTTGCCGAACATGGCACCGAATCCGATCAGGATTCCGACGCTGCCCATCGTGGCACCGAAGCCCTCGACGAACGATTTCACCGAGTCCGTGGCACCGAGACCTGCGCCGATGCCGACGCCGACGGCGCCGATCGACAGTGCGAGAAACGGGTGGAGTTTGAGCCAGGTGATCAGCGCGATGATGACGGCGACGCCGACGACGGCGGCCGTGATCAGCTGCGCGTCGGTGCCGGCGCTCTCGGCCGCTGCGAGTAGTGACGCGGTACTCATTCTGTTGCTCCAGGGAGATCGGTGTTGGAATGACCGTTGTTCGTGACTCAGGTCACTGTGCCTCATAAACCATACGATTTCAAGCCCTGGGCATATTAAGTACTACTTAGAGTGTGAAGGGCGCGCCAACGTGTGTTCAATGGAAGCGACCGTGGGACCATCGGCGGATGACCAACGCAGAGGGCGCCGAGTACCGGCAATTGCACGAAACGGTGCTCGATCGACTCGGCGGCGACATCGTGGCCGGAGCCCTGGCGCCCGGCACCCGCATCTCCGCCGACGACGTGGTCACCCAGTACTCCGTCTCCCGCACCGTCGTCCGCGAGGTGGTCCGCGTCCTCGAATCCCTCGGACTCCTGGCGGTCCGCCGCCGCGTCGGGATCACCGTGCTGAGCGAGGAGCACTGGAACTCCCTGGACCCGAGCGTGATTCGCTGGAAACTCGCCGGACCACAGCGGTTCGACCAGCTGTCGAGCCTGAGCGAACTGCGGTCGGGCATCGAACCGCTCGCCGCACGTCTCGCGGCGGCACGGGCGACGCCGGAGCAGTGCGGGGCGCTGACGGCGGCCGTCATCGGAATGTCGTCGACGTCCCGCGCCGCGGACACGGACGCGTACCTGGCCCACGACTCCGACTTTCACCGCACACTGCTGACCGCGTCGGGCAATCCCCTGCTGCGTGCGATGTCGCAGATCGTCGTGGAGGTGCTGGAGGGCCGCACCCGGCACTCGCTGATGCCGCACGTCGCGGAGACCGAGGCGATCCGCCTGCACGGCGTGGTGGCGTCGTCCATCCAGATGGGCGACGCGGATGCGGCGGAGGCGGCCATGCGCGCGATCGTGAGCGAATCCGCGACGGCCGTCGAACAGATGAAGGACGACGAAGACACCCGCGAGTGAGATCCCCGCGGGTGTCGCCGTCGTGGCCCAAAACGGCCTACACGATCGAATCGGAGTGCATGGCTTCGAGTTCCACGCCCTTCGTCTCCTTGACCCAGCGCAGCACGAAGACGAGTGACAGCACCGCACAGACGGCGTAGAAGCCGTACGAGATTCCGAGCGAGAAGTCCTTCATGGACGGGAACGTCACAGTGATCAGCCAGTTCGCCGCCCACTGGGCGCCCGCGGCGAGCGACAGGGCGGCGGCCCGGATGCGGTTGGGGAACGCCTCGCCGAGCAGAACCCACACGACCGGGCCCCAGGACATTCCGAACGCGACCACGAACAGGTTGGCGGCGACGAGCGCGATCGGCCCCTGCAGCCCGGTCAGCTGCGGCGTCGTGACACCGTTCACGACGGTGGTGGAGGCGGTTCCGAAGATGAACGCCATGGTCGCGAGCGTCACGGCCATGCCGGCGGAGCCGATGATGAGCAGCGGCCGGCGGCCCACCCGGTCGATGTAGGCGATGGCGATGAGAGTGGTGGCGATGTTGACCACCGACGTGATGACCGTGATCTGCAGGGAGCTGCCCTCGTCGAAGCCGACGGCCTGCCACAGGACACTCGAGTAGTAGAAGATCACGTTGATACCGACGAACTGCTGGAACACCGACAGTCCGATACCGATCCACACAATCGGCATCAGGCCGAACGCGGAGCCCTTCAGGTCGCGGATCGACGGCTGCGTCTCGCGGGCCAGCGTCGAACGGATGCTCTCGATCTTGAGATCGAGGCCCTTCTCGCCGAGCAGGACCGCGAGGATGCCGCGGGCCTCGGCGATGCGCCCCTGCGCGATCAGGTAGCGGGGCGATTCGGGAATGGTCAGCGACAGCAGACCGTAGGCGAGTGCGGGCACACACATCGCGAGGAACATCCATCGCCAGGCCTCGAGCCCGAACCACAGTTCTTCCTGCGATCCGCCGGCGAGCGCGGCGAGGGCGTAGTCGACCAGGAGCGAGACGAAGATGCCGGTGACGATCGCGAGTTGCTGCAGCGACCCGAGACGTCCCCGCACCCGGGCGGGCGAGATCTCGGCGATGTAGGCGGGTGCGATGACCGAGGCCAGACCCACACCGATGCCGCCGACGATCCGGAACGTCACGAGCATCTCGACGTTGGCCGCGAATCCGGTGCCGACGGCGCTCAGCAGGAACATCACCGCGGCGGCCCGCATCGTGACGAGGCGTCCGTACCGGTCGGCGATCCGCCCGGCCAGCATCGCTCCCGCCGCGGCACCGAGCAGCGCCGAGGCGATCGCGAATCCGAGGAGAGCCGACTCGACCTGGAACTTGCCCTCGATCGCCGACACGGCGCCGTTGATCACTGCGCTGTCGTAGCCGAACAGCAGGCCGCCGAGTGCGGCGACGACCGCGATCCGGACGGGAACCGAAGTGCCCTCTGCGGTGTCGCCGGGCGATTCCGCGCCGGGCAACAGGACGTTTTCAGTCATGGGACTCCTCGTGAGCAAGGGGTGATCGAGACTCGGGTGGGGCCGAGGCCTGCGCAGAGTGCGCAGTCGTTGTGGTGTGGAACACAGTAGGCAACGAACGTACGAATCGTCAAGACATGAACATAGAAGGACGCTTTTGTCCGATTTGCATTCACCAATGAACACACGGCACGCGAAGAGCTCAGACCTCGCCGCCTGACGCGGACGAGGATTCAGCGGCGAACAGTCACGCGGGAAGCGCGGATCGCAGACCCAGGGCGACGGCGCCGAGCACCTGAGCGCGGGGGCCGAGTTCGGCGACGCGGATGTCCAGGGAGCGGACCGCGCTGGGCACCGCATAGCGGCCGACGACCTCACGCATCGGCCCGAGCAGCAGTTCACCGGCCAGCGCGAGTTCGCCGCCGATGACGAGTCGTTCGGGATTGACGAGGTTGCACAGGCTCGCTGCCGCGACACCCACGTGCCGCCCGGTGTCGGCGAGCACCCGGATGCAGGCGGCGTCGCCGCGCTCGGCCATCCCGACGATGTCGGCGATGCTCAGATCGGGACCGCGACTCGGGGCGAGCAGCCCGATCACGACGTGCGAGGCGACGAGGGTCTCGAGGCAGCCGCGGTTGCCGCAGCGGCACACCTGCCCGAACTCGTCGAGGGTCAGGTGGCCAATTTCGCCTGCGGTGCCGCCTCTTCCGCGGTACAGCCTGCCGTCGAGGACGAGGCCGGCACCCACGCCGTCGGAAAGTTTGATGTACGCGAGGTCGGTGGTTCCGCGGCCCGCTCCCCACATGTGTTCGGCGAGCACACCGAGGTTCGCGTCGTTGTCGACGTGCACGGCGGTGCCGAGATACTCCGACGCGATGGCGGCCGCGTCGACACCGACCCAGCCGGGGAGGATGGACGGGCCGCCGACCTCGCCGGTGTCGGTCTCGAGCGGTGCGGGCAGACCCATGCCGACCGCGAGGACGGACGTGCGGTCGCAGCCGAGTCGGTCGAGGGCCGCGTCGAGAAGGGCGCCTGCCTGCACCACGCCGTCCTCCGCGCGGTGACCCGCGCCGAGTTCGACGCGTTCCTCGGCGAGCACCTGGTGTGCCATGTCGGCGACGGCCACGGTGAGATGGCGGTGCCCGAAGTCGATCCCGACCGCGAGTCCCATCCGGCGGGTCAGCCGCACCGCCCGGCCGCGCTGGCCGGGGTGGTCGCCGCCCGGCACGGCGACCATCCCGGCCGCGGTCAATTCCTTGACCATGTTGGACACGGTGGCGGGGGCCAGTCCGGTGCGACGCGCGATCTCCGCCTGGGTCAGCTCACCCGACGTCTGGAGCGCGCGGACCACACGGTGCTGGTTGGCGGATTTCAGCGAGGACTGAGAACCCGGCCGCTGGGAATCACCGTTGTCACTGTCGCGCACGATTCACCGTACCGCGCCGCGTCACGCGCTATCGGGCGAGTGTCGCCGCCTCACGTGCGAGTCCGCTGATCCGGTCCCAGTCCTGCTGCTTCACGGCGTCGGCGGGCGTGAGCCAGGATCCGCCGACGCAGCCGACGTTGGGCAGCGACAGGTAGTCGCCGACGTTCGACGTCGAGATGCCGCCGGTCGGACAGAACCGCGCGGCCGGCACGGGTGAGTGGATCGAGCCGAGGAACTTCGCGCCGCCCGACGCCTCCGCGGGGAAGAACTTGAGTTCGCGGTAGCCGTGCTCGAGCAGGAACAGCACCTCGGAGACGGTCGCCGCGCCCGGGAGGTGCGGCAGTCCGGTGTCCGACATCGCCTTCAGCAGGGTTTCGGTGCTGCCCGGCGAGACCAGGAACTGCGCTCCCGCGTCGGCCGCCTGCGCGGCCTGCACCGGTTCCACGATCGTGCCCGCGCCGACGCAGATCTCCGGCACCTCGGTCGCGATCGCCTTGATGGCGTCGAGGGCGCACGGCGTCCGCAGGGTCAGTTCGATCATCGGGATGCCGCCGGCCACCAGCGCGCGGGCCACCGGCACCGCGTCGCCGAGGTTGTCCACGACGACGACGGGGATGACCGGGACGCGGTCGAGGAGGGAGGGGCTGTTCGTCACTGAATACTCCTTAGACGGGTTGGGGGTGGAAAACGCTGGCGCCCTGGGTCGCCGGTCCGACGGCGGCACGCAGGCCGGCGAAGAGTTCGCGACCCGTGCCGACCCATTCGTCGGCACCGAGCGCACGACCGGTCGCCGGGCGGGCGGCCAGTTCCTCGTCGCCGAGGTGCACGTTCACGGCGCCGGTCACGGCGTCGACGGTGAGGACGTCGCCGTCCCGCACCCGCGCGAGCGGTCCGTCCGCCGCCGCCTCGGGAGTGAGGTGAATGGCCGCGGGCACCTTCCCGGACGCGCCGGACATCCGGCCGTCGGTGACCAGCGCGACCTTGCGGCCCTGGTCCTGCAGAACTCCGAGTACCGGTGTGAGCTTGTGCAATTCGGGCATGCCGTTGGCGCGCGGCCCCTGGTACCGGAGCACGGCCACGAAGTCGCCGGTCAGCGTGCCCGCCTCGTACGCGGCGAGGAAGTCGAGCTGATCGTCGAACACCCGCGCCGGGGCGGTCACCACGCGGTGGTCCGGGTGGACGGCCGACGTCTTCATCACGCACGAACCCAGGTTTCCGGTCAGCATCTTCAGACCGCCGTTGACGTCGAACGGATCTTCCGGTCCGCGCAACACGTTGGTGTCCAGGCTGATTCGGGTGCCCGGCTGCCATTCGACGCCCTCGCCGGACAGCTTCGGCTCCTCGGCGTACCGGCGGAGTCCGGCGCCGACGACGGTCTTCACGTCCTCGTGCAACAGTCCTGCGTCCAGCATCGACGACACGACGTAGCCGAGGCCGCCCGCCGCGTGGAAGTGGTTCACGTCCGCCGAGCCGTTGGGGTAGATCCGGGCGAGCAGCGGCACCACCGCGGACAGTTCCGACAGGTCGTCCCACGTGAGGGTGATGCCTGCGGCGCGGGCGATCGCCACGAGGTGCATCGTGTGGTTGGTCGACCCGCCGGTCGCGAGTAGTGCGACGCACCCGTTGACCACGGCCTTCTCGTCCACGACCTCACCGACCGGTGTGTAGTCGTCGCCGAGCGAGGTGAGACCGGTGACGCGCTTTCCCGCCTCCCACGTGAGGGCCTCCCGCAGCGGGGTGCCCGGGTTCACGAAGCTGGATCCGGGCAGGTGCAGGCCCATGACCTCCATGAGCAGCTGGTTGGAGTTGGCCGTGCCGAAGAACGTGCAGGTGCCGACACCGTGGTACGACGCCGCCTCGGCGTCGAGCAGTTGCTCGCGGTCGGCCTTGCCCTCCGCGTACAGCTGGCGGACGCGCGACTTCTCGTTGTTGGGCAGACCGGACGTCATCGGCCCGGCGGGCACGAAGATCGTCGGCAGGTGGCCGAATCCGAGTGCGCCGATGAGCATTCCGGGCACGATCTTGTCGCACACGCCGAGCATGAGGGCGCCGTCGAACATGTCGTGGGACAGTCCGATCGCCGTCGCCATCGCGATGACGTCGCGGCTGAACAGCGACAGCTGCATGCCGTCGCGGCCCTGGGTGATGCCGTCGCACATGGCGGGGACGCCGCCCGCGAACTGGGCGATGCCGCCGGCCTCCATGACCGCGGCCTTGAGCTGCCGGGGGAAGTGTTCGAACGGCTGGTGCGCCGACAGCATGTCGTTGTACGAGGAGACGATCGCGATGTTGGGCTTGACGAACGCGCGCAGCGCCTTCTTGTCGGCCGGGCCGGACGCGGCGAAGCCGTGCGCCAGGTTCGCGCAGGCCAGCTTGCCGCGCGCCGGACCGCGGTCGGCGGCCTGCCGGATGCGGTCGAGGTAGATCGTGCGCTCGGGCCTGCTGCGCTCGATGATGCGTTCGGTGACGGCGGCGAGGACGGGGTGTACGTCGGCGGTGGGTGTGGGCGCGTCGGTCATGCGGTAACTCCTTCGTGCCAGGCGCGGCCGTCGCGCTCGATCAGGGTGGTCGCGTCGGTGGGTCCGTTGGTGCCCGCCGGGTAACGCCGCGGTCCACGCTCGGACTTCTCCCACCCGACGAGGATCTGCTCGACCCATTCCCAGGCGGCCTCCACCTCGTCGCGGCGCATGAACAGGGTCGGGTTGCCCCGGACCACGTCCATCAGCAGCCGCTCGTAGGCGTCGGGCGACGGACGCTTGAACGTTTCGATGTAGTTGAGGTCCAGCGACACCGGCTTGAGGCGGATACCGCCGGGGCCGGGTTCCTTCGCCGTCATGTGCAGCCGCATGCCCTCGTGGGGCTGCAACTGGATGACCAGGCGGTTGGGTTCGCTGTGGCCTTCGCTGCCGGGGAACATGGGGTGCGGGACGGGCTTGAACTGCACCACGATCTCCGAGCAGCGCCGGTCCATGCGCTTGCCGGTGCGCAGGTAGAACGGCACGCCGGCCCACCGCCAGTTCTGGATCTCGGCCTTGACGGCGATGAACGTCTCGGTGGTGCTGTCCGGGTTCTCGACGTCGTCCTGGTATCCGGGGACGGCCTTGCCGTCGGCGAGCCCGGGGCCGTACTGGCCTGCGACCGTGCAGCGTTCGACGTCCTGCGGACTCATCGGCTTGAGTGCCTGGAGCACCTTCAGCTTCTCGTCGCGCACGGTCTCGCGGTCGACGTAGGTGGGCGGCTCCATCGCGACGAGGCAGAGCAGCTGCAGCAGGTGGTTCTGCAGCATGTCGCGCAGCGCGCCCGCCGACTCGTAGTAGCCGCCGCGGCTGCCCACACCGAGCGACTCGGCGACGTTGATCTGCACGTGGTCGATCGACGAGGAGTTCCACAGCGGCTCGAGGAACGTGTTGGCGAATCGAGTGACCAGCAGATTCTGGACACTCTCCTTGCCGAGGTAGTGGTCGATGCGGAAGATCTGCGATTCCTCGAACACTGCGCCGACCGCGTCGTTGACGGCGCGGGCCGAGGCGAGGTCGTGGCCGATGGGCTTCTCCAGCACGACACGGGACTGCGCGTCGGCGAGACCGTTCAGGGCGAGGTTCTCGCAGATCGGCCCGAACAGGCCGGGAGCGCACGCCAGGTAGAACACCCGGATGGCACCGTCCCGGTCGGCGAGACAGTCCTGCAGGCCCGCCCAGTTCGCCGGGTCCGCGACGTCGACGGTGACGTATTCGAGGCGATTGAGAAATCGCTCACAGGTGTCCGAATCCAGCTGATCGCCGGAGACGAACCGCGCGAGTTCTCCTCGCACCTTGTCGCGGTAGCCGTCGGTGTCGAGACCGGCTCGCGAGGCACCGATCACGCGGGTTTCGGCGGGCAGCTGACCGTCCCTGTCGCGCAGGTAGAGCGCGGGAAGCAGCTTACGAACCGCCAGGTCGCCGGTGCCGCCGAACACGACGAAATCGCACGGTTCCACGGTGGTCGCTGGTGACATGTCATCTCCCTCTGAAAGCCGGATGTGTGGGCCATCACAGACGAGAGTAGGCGACCTTTGGCTTTTGATCAATACAGACTTAAGTATTTCGACGAACAAAGATCTGAACCTTACGTTGTCAGACGCGTGTCCGGTTGGTTGAATGGCCTGCATGCGGACGCCTCGCTCGACGACCTCCCCGGCGACGGGTGGCGACGTTTTCGCCCTCATTCGCGCAGGGCTAGCCACCACCCGCACCGAGATCGGCAACCTCACCGGGCTGTCCCGGACGGCCGTCGCGGCCCGGGTGTCGTCACTGCAGGCGTCGGGACTCGTCGTCGAACGCGAAGAGGGCGTGTCGACCGGCGGACGCCCGCCGGTAAAACTCTCGTTTCACGTGCAGGCCGGTGTGGTGCTGTCGGCCGCCATCGGCCGGAGCCGCACCCAGCTGGCCATCTGCGACCTCGCAGGCGACGTCATCGTCGCCGAGGACGTGGAGCAGGAAATCGGCACGAGCCCGGCCGAGCTGATGCCCGTCATCGCGAGACGTCTCCTCGCGCTGCGCGAGGGCCTGGGCGAGACCGCGGGGCGGACGGTCGGAATCGGGATCAGCCTCCCCGGCACCGTCGACACCGAACGCGGGTGCAGCCTGAACTCCCCCATGATGTCGGGCTGGGACGGCGTCCCGCTGCAGCCGTTCCTCGCCGACGTCACCGACGCACCCGTCTTCGTCGACAACGACGCCAACGTCATGGTCCTGGCCGAGCGGCGCGGGGAACGCCGCGACTTCGCCGACATGCTGCTCATCAAGGCGTCGACCGGGCTCGGCGCCGGACTCGTCTCCGGCGGCGTGCTGCAGCGGGGCGCCCTGGGCGCGGCGGGCGAAATCGGGCACACGAAAACCGCAGCGGCACAAGGGGTGGTGTGCCGCTGCGGTGATGTGGGATGTATCGAGGCCGTCGCCGGCGGGTGGGCGCTGGTCCGCAACCTGCAGGAGCAGGGACGTGAAGTGACGCACATCCGCGACGTGATCACCCTCGCGCTCGCCGGCGACGCCGAGGCCCGGCGGATGATCCGCGAGAGCGGGCGTCAGATCGGCGAGGTCCTGTCGGGGGCGATCAACCTCCTCAACCCGGAGGTCGTGATCGTCGGCGGCGACATGGCGCAGGCGTACGACACGTTCGTCGCCGGGCTACGCGAAACCCTGTACGGCAACGCGATCGCCGTCGCCACCCAACAGCTGCAGATCCTCCCCTGGACGCACGGGGAACTGTCGGGCGTCGTCGGCAGCGCCACCATGGCGCTCGACCACGTCCTCAGCGTGCGCGCCGTGGACCAACTGCTGGCAGGCGCTCCGCGCCCGTGAGCGGTTGACGAGTCCAGAGACTCGTCAACCACGCACGGGCGCGAAGCGCCTACTTGACGTCGGAACCGTGCCGGGTGAGCGGCATGATCTCGATCTTCATGTACGGGAACAGGGGAAGGTTCCACAGGATCTCGTGCAGTTCGTCGGCCGACTCGACGTCGAAGATGCTGATGTTGCTGTACTGGCCGACGATCCGCCAGATCTCGGGCCACTTGCCGGAGCGCTGGAGCTCCTGCGAGTAGGCCTTCTCCTTGGCGATCGTTTCGTCCCGGACCTTCGGGTCGAGGTCGCGGGGAATGGCGACGTCCATGCGCACGTGAAAGAGTGCCATCGTGTGGTGTCCTCCTCAGTTCCTGGTCCAGGTCTTGACTGCGTCCATGTTGAGCTCGACTCCGAGTCCGGGGCCTTCGGGCAGCGACACCTGGCCGTCGGCGTAGCGGAGCGGTTCCTGCAGCAATTCCTCGCTGAACAGCAGGGGCCCGAACAGTTCGGTGCCGAAGTTGATGCCGGGCTCGGCGCAGGCGAACTGAATGGACGCCGCGGTCCCGATCGGGCCTTCGATGGACGTGGCTCCGTGGCAGGCGATTCCGGCGGCCTTCGCGATCGCGACCACTTCGCGGCTCTTGGCGAGGCCACCGCATTTGGTGGTCTTGAGCGCGATGACGTCGGCGGCGCCGCGGCGAGCGACCTCGAGGGCGTCGTGCGGAGTCTGGACACTCTCGTCGGCCATCACCGGGACGGGGACGAGACGGTTCAGCTCGGCGAGGACCTCGAGTTGCTCACCGGGTGTGGGCTGCTCGATCAGTTCGACGCCGCCGTCGACGAGGCGGGGCACGTACTTCAGCGCGGTCAGCCGGTCCCAACGGGCGTTGACGTCGATCCGGACGCCGGCCTTGCCCTCGAGGGCCTGGGCGATCCGGACCACCCGCGCCGTGTCGACCGCGGGGTCGAGCGCACCCATCTTCAGCTTGAAACTGAAGTGCCGCTTCGACTCGACGAGACCGAGGGCCTCCTCGATGATCTCCTCGGCGGGTGCGGCGCCGAGGGCCCAGGTGACGTCGACGCCTTGTCGGAAGGCGCCGCCGAGCAGCGTGTGCACGGGCACACCCAGGCTGCGCGCCCAGGCGTCGTGCAACGCGACGTCGACGGCGGCCTTCGCGAAACGTGCGTTTGCGACCACCCTTTCGATGTCCGACATGATGCCGGTGATCTCGTCGACACGCCGCCCCAGCAGGACCGGGACGATGTACTTCTCGATGATCGCCTGCATCGTCTCCACCGACTCGCCGCCCCACCAGGGGCCGCCGGGGACGACGCCCTCGCCGTGGCCGGTCACGCCGCCCGCGGTCTCGACCGCGACCAGCAGGAGCGGTTGCGCGGTCATCGACGTGGTCGCGAACTTGTGGGGACGCACCAGCGGCACATCGAGGATCGTCGTTTCGACGGAGACGATCGACAGGTCGGTCATCGGATCACTTTCTGTACGGGTGGAACGGGTCACGCGGGGTCGAGCACGAAGTTGTAGGTGACGTAGTTCTTGCCGTCGTCGCCGGTCTTCGGGTCGAGGATCAGTTCCGGCTTGGTGGCCGACGCGACGTCGCTGTCGATCCACTCGCCGCCCTTGAAGTACAGCTGCGTGGTGACCGACTCCTTGCCGGGCGCCGACACGATGAGGTGCAGGTGCGCGGGACGCCACGGGTGGCCGTTCTGGGCCTCGATGAACTGGCCGGTCGGGCCGTCGGTCGGGATCTGGTAGGGCGCAGGCTGGATCGTGGTGATCTCGTAGCGGCCCTCGTCGTCGGCGATGATCGTGCCCCGCAGGTTCCACTCGGGCAGGTGCGGTGCGAACTGCGAGTAGTAGCCGTCGTTGTCGGCGTGCCACAGTTCGACCTTCGCGCCGGCGAGCCCGTTGCCGTCGAGGTCGGTGACCTGGCCGGCGAAGACGAGCGGGGTGATCTTCTCGTCCTCGGCACGCATCGGCAGGGTGCACGTGGACGGCAGTTCCGGCGAGTTCTCGATGTAGTACGGGCCTTCGATGCTGCCCTTGGTGCCCTTGCGGGAGCGGGCGAGGACCTCTTCGACGGAGTGCTCGATGAACACGTCGAGGAACAGCGGCCATTCGCCGCCCTCGCCGACGTCGATGAGCCACTGCTTGAACACGCGGTACTCGGGGTAGGTGACGCCGTGCTTCAGGATCACGTCGTTGAGCGCGCCGAGAGCGTCCTTGGCGATCGCCGCGAGCCGCTCGGGCGAGGTGTCGGCGCTCACGCGCTCGGCCTTGAACTTGTCAGTGGCGGCGGAGCCTGATCCGGCTGCGGTGGGGCTCTCGGTGGTGGTCATCGTTTCTCCTCGGGCTGAAGGAATTCGGACAGGGCTGGTATCGAGTTCTGGGCGACGCGGTGGGTGTTCACACGCCGGAAGGTCTTGCATATGTACGCTGTGCGTACTAATATCACGCTGTGCGTACACCACTACTGTGCGCGCAGTCACATTGAAATGTCAACCCCGAGTCCGAAGAAGCACACGAATCGCTGGTGGAGGCCGCAATGACCGAGAGCGATCGCGATTACATCCAGAGCATCGAGCGCGGTTTCGCCGTACTGCTGGCCTTCGACGCCCAGCGCCCGAACCCGACGCTAGCCGAACTCGCGACCGAAGCGGGACTGTCGCGCCCCGCCGTCCGCCGGATCCTGCTCACCCTGCAGAAGCTGGGATACGTCGCAGGGGCCGGAGGCCGGTGGTCGCTCACCCCTCGCGTGCTCAGCATCGGACAGCACTACTCGGAGTCGCACGCGCTCATCGAGGCCGCGATGCCCCGGCTGCTCGAGGTGGCCGAGAAGACCCAGGAGTCCGCGTCGCTCGGCGTGCTCGACGGCGCCGACGTGGTCTACGCGGCTCGCGTTCCCGTCCGCCGGATCATGAGCATCAACGTCTCGGTCGGCACCCGCGTCCCCGCGTACGCCACGTCCATGGGCCGCGCCCTCCTCGCCTGGGCTCCCACCGACATCGTCGAGCGGGTGGTCGCCGAGTCCACGTTCCAGAAGCTGGGGCCGGAGACCATCGGCTCCGCGGCCGAACTCGACCGCGAACTCGCGAAGGTCCGGGAGCAGGGCTTCGCACTGACGGCCGAGGAACTGGAGAAGGGGCTGATCTCGCTCGCCGCACCGGTCCGCGACGCCGGCGGCACGGTGGTCGGCGTGGTCGCGTGCTCCACGTCGTCCGCGCGCAACACTCCGGCGCAGTTCCGCGAACAGGCCGTTCCGTGCGTCCTCGCCGCCGCGGCCGCCCTGAGCGCGGACATGGGTTACGCCGGCTGACGGCGGCACACCGATCAGATCGGATCGAGCACGAAGTCGCAGGAGACCACTCCGCCGGCACCGACGTCGACGAGCGTCTCGACGGCGGGACCGCCCACTTCCCTCGACGCGCCGGGCGTCGGGACCAGCCTCGTCGCGAGCGGGTGGAACCCGCGCGCGTGCACGATCACGTTGAGGTGCCCCACGTCGGCATCGCTTCGGGCGCTGGAGAATTCGCACGGTGCGGGCTGCACCGTCGCGATGTCGAAGCGACCGCCCGCGCACGTGACGACGATGCCGCGCAGGTTGTTGCGGAGGATCTCCACGGAGTACCCGGAATAGCATCCGTCGGCGTCCGCGTGCCAGATCTCGATCTCCGCACCCGACAGCGGTTCGCCGGTGCGGGACCGGACGACACCCGTCATCCGCAGCGGCGTCCCGGGTTCGCCGGGCAGTGCCGCGAGGTTCGCGGTCCACGGCAGCACCCGCTGCCCGGGGAGGTAGAACTCCCGGTCCACGTAGTCGAGGCAGGCCAGGTCGGCCCGGGGTGCGGTCGTCGACGTCGAGGTCATCACCTGATCCGATCACTCTCGTGCACGCAGTGCGTACACAGGGAACGCTGTGCGGTCGTTGTCGAGTGTGCGCGCAGTCACAGGTGTTCGTCAACTGCGGTCCGTGCACATCGCGAACGGGTCGGTACGGGGCAACTGTGGGATAATTTCCCGGCCACCGGCGGACAACGACGTTTCGCCGTCGCCCGGTGCGCGCCCTCGCGCCGGCCACGTCGAACACCCGAGGAACACATCGATGACCACCCCTCCCCGCAGCATCACCCTCCGCTTCCTCGCCGCACCCACCGAGGTCGCGACACTCGGAGGTGCAGTCCAGGGTGGCCGCATCCTCGAATGGATCGACAAGGCCGCGTATGCCTGCGCGGTCGGCTGGAGCGGGAGTTACTGCGTCACCGCGTACGTCGGAAACATCAAGTTCACCCGGTCCATCGAGTCCGGACACCTCGTGGAGGTCGAAGCGCGCCTCGTCCACACCGGGCGCTCCAGCATGCACATCCAGTGCACGGTCTCGTCCGCCGACCCGCGGACCGGACAGTTCACCGAGGCCAGCAACTGCCTGATCATCTTCGTGGCCGTCGACGACTCCGGAAAGCCGACGACCGTGCCGCCGTGGAAGCCCATCACCGCCGCCGACCGCGCCGAGTCCGAGGAGGCCGTCATGCGGATCGGCCTGCGGGCCGACATCGAAGAGGCGATGAGCAAGCAGAGCTACACCGACGCGGGCACCGCACCGGAATCACTCACCCGCTTCCTGGCCGCGCCCACCGACGTCAACTGGGGCGGCAAGACGCACGGCGGGACCGTGATGCGCTGGATCGACGAGGCCGCCTACCTGTGCGGCACGTCGTGGAACGGCACCCCGTGCGTGTCCGTGTACGCCGGCGGTGTCCGGTTCTACCGTCCGATCCAGATCGGGCACGTCGTCGAGGTCGACGCCCGCCTGCTGCACACGGGCGCGCAGACCATGCACATCTCGGTGCATGTGAGATCGGGCGACCCGCGCACCCGGGAAATGAACCTCACCACCCACTGCCTCACCGTCGTCGCCGCTGTCGACGATGGCGGCGCGGCAACGGCTGCGCGGCAGTGGGTTCCGCAGTCCGACGAGGATCGCAAGCTGGAGGCGCACGCCCGCGAACTCATCGCCCTCCGCGACCGGGCGCGAATCGGCGCCCTCGCGTAACCCGCCCGGGTAGCGTCACGGGAAAAGGTCTACCCGCGGAAGGAGCGGGGGATGCCCGGCGACCGTCCGGTCGCCTACGAGCTGACCGCGGCGCAGTCCGAAGTCGACCTCGCAGGTACGCGCACCGCGGCGTGGCTGTACAGCACGCAACTGCCGGGCCCGGTCCTGCGCGCGAACGTCGGCGACCGGGTCCAGGTGCGGTTCCGCAACCAGCTCCCGGACCCCACGACCGTGCACTGGCACGGGCTGGCCATCCGCAACGACATGGACGGGGTCCCGGACCGGCATGGCGACCATCTTCTCCTACGTCGGCTGAGCCCGAGCCGTCAGCCGCGGAGCGCCTCCGACGGCGCCACACCGTACTTGCGGCGGTACGCCGCCGCGAACCGGCCGGTGTGGGTGAAACCCCAGCGCATCGCGACTTCGGCGACTGTCGGTGCACCGTCCGCGCGCAGCAGGTCGTCGTGGACGCGTTCGAGTCGCACGTCCAGCAGGTAGTCGCGGGGGCTCACCCCGACGTAGTCGCGGAACCCTTCCTGCAACCGGCGCACGCTGACCCCGGCGACCTCGGCCATGTCGGCCGCCGTCCAGGCGCGGGACGGGTCGGCGTGGATCTCGTCGACCACCCGCTTCACGATCCGCGGACGCGCACATCCCACCCCGGCCCCGTCGTCCGGGACGGCGGCGAGCACCAGCGCGGTGGTGACCGCCCCCGACAACTGCTCCGCGACCAGGGCGTTGTTCAGCACCCCGTCCGACTCCAGCATCTGCTGCAGCAGCGACCGCACGAGAGCGAGCCAACTCGCGCCGTTCTCGGTGGTCACATCGATCTGCGGGGGAAGCTGGATGTCGGGCCGGGCCAGGATCCGCGACATTTCCCGGTGCAGGTGGTCCCGGTCGACGCGAACCCCGATAATCGAGCACTCCTCGCTCCAGTTGGTGATGAGCGTCGACGTGTCGGGCGGGCAGATCGTTCCGGAACCCGGCGCCGACAGCACCTCGTTCCTGCCGGTCACCGACTCGAGGTGCCCCGACAGCGGGACGTTGACGGCGTACGCGCCGGGGTGGTCGGACCGGATCGACACGTCCGCACCCCAGCCGATGTGCGTGATCTTCACCGGGCCCAACTCCACGGCCTCCGCGACCGTGTTGGTGGCCTTCGACCTGCTCAGCGGCGTGAGGGTGTGCGGGAAGTACACGTCCGACACGACGTGCGACGCCTCGTCCCAATCCTCGGGGCGGGAAATCTTCGACGTGGCCGACATGGCACCAGTGTGACCGCGCACACTTCGCAATGCAATCGAGGCCCCCGCCTCAACTCGCCGCGCAAAGCGGATCACCTCCGCGCTCAGCGGATCGACGCCCCGTTCCCGCGGTCGTACGTTTCTCCGTACCTCAACAGCGCCCCGGACAGGAAGGGAGGCTCCGACATGGAGCAGCGCGAACTCCGGAATATTTTCGGGCAGTTTGCCAGCGGAGTCACGGTCATCACGTGCGCCAACTCCGACGGTCTGCCGCACGGAGCGACGGTCACCGCCTTCACCGCCGTCTCGATCGAGCCGAGGCTGTGCCAGATCACCCTGACCCGAAAGTCGAAGGCCTGCAACTACTTGAGCAAGTCGCCGTTCGCCGTCAACATCCTCGCCGCGGACCAGGTGGACACCGCGATGCATTTCGCCGGGCGCCCGCAGACCCCCGAACCCGTGTGGGCCGACGGACCGACGGCCCCCGTCCTCTGCGGCGCCGCCGCCACGCTGTCCTGCGAACCGTGGGCGGAGTACGACGGCGGCGACCACGTCATCTTCATCGGTGAGATCGTGGCCGCCGAATCGAGCGGCAAGGATCCGCTGCTGTTCTACCGGAGCACGTTCCACGACCTCGGTTCCCCGTCGGCGTCGGCCGCGTGGAACGGGTCGATGGACGATCCGAACAGCGGATGGTTCGACTCCACCACCTCATTCACCCCATTCCACCTTCAGCCCGTCCACTGATTGCCGAATCCGAAAGGACCGACCATGACCACCACCGAAAGCGCTCCCGAGACCACGCTCGACCCGACGAAGGTCAACCCTGCCGCGGACTGTGAAGCCAACCGCACCGCGAACTTCGCCACCCGCCCGATGACCGGTGACGAGTACATCGAGTCCCTCAAGGACGACCGCGAGATCTGGCTGCACGGCGAGCGTGTCGAGGACGTCACCACGCATCCGGCGTTCCGCAACCCGATCCGGATGACCGCCCGCCTCTACGACTCGATGCACACCGGTGAGCACGTCGACAAGGTCACCACCTCCACCGACACCGGCAACGGCGGCGTCACGATGCCGTTCTTCAAGGCGCCGAAGTCCTCCGACGACCTGCTGAAGGAACGCGACGCCATCGCCACGTGGGCGCGGATGACGTACGGCTGGATGGGCCGCTCCCCCGACTACAAGGCCTCGTTTCTCGGCACCCTGCACGCCAACAAGGAACTGTATTCGCCGTTCCAGGACAACGCCGAGCGCTGGTACAAGGAATCGCAGGAGAAGGTCCTGTACTGGAACCACGCCATCATCAACCCGCCCGTCGACCGGCAGCTCCCGCCGGACGAGGTCGGCGACGTGTTCATGAAAGTGGAGAAGGAGACCGACGCCGGCCTCATCGTCTCCGGCGCGAAGGTCGTCGCCACCGGTTCGGCGATCACCAACTACAACTTCATCGCCCACTACGGCCTGCCGATCAAGAAGAAGGAATTCGCGCTCATCTGCACCGTCCCGATGGACGCACCGGGCGTGAAGCTGATCTGCCGGTCCTCGTTCACGCAGAACGCGGCCGTGATGGGCTCCCCGTTCGACTACCCGCTGTCGAGCCGGATGGACGAGAACGACACCATCTTCATCTTCGACAAGGTGCTCGTGCCGTGGGAGAACGTCTTCATGTACGGCGACGTGGACAAGATCAACGGATTCTTCCCGCAGTCGGGCTTCCTGCCCCGCTTCACGTTCCAGGGCTGCACACGTCTCGCGGTGAAGCTCGACTTCATCGCCGGCATGCTGATGAAGGCCCTCGACGCCACCGGCGCCGGCGGCTTCCGCGGTGTGCAGACCCGCGTCGGTGAAGTGATCGGCTGGCGAAACCTGTTCTGGTCACTGACCGAATCCATGGCACGCAACCCCGAGCCGTGGATCGGCGACACCGTCATCCCGAAGCTCGAATACGGCCTCACCTACCGCATGTTCATGATCCAGGGCTACCCGCGGATCAAGGAGATCATCGAGCAGGACGTCGCGTCCGGCCTGATCTACCTGCCGTCGAGTGCCCGCGACTTCAAGTCGCCCGACGTTCGCCCCTACCTCGACAAGTACGTCCGCGGCTCGGACGGCATGACCGCCGTCGAACGCGTGAAGATCATGAAGGCCCTGTGGGATTCGATCGGCAGCGAATTCGGTGGCCGCCACGAACTCTACGAGCGCAACTACTCCGGCAACCACGAGAACGTCAAGGCCGAACTGCTGTTCGCCGCCGAGAATCGGGGCGACGTCGCCTCCATGAAGGGCTTCGCCGAGCAGTGCCTGTCCGAGTACGACCTCGACGGCTGGACGGTGCCCGACCTCATCGGCAACGAGGACGTCTCGTACTTCGGTAACAAGTAGCCGATCGACCCCACAGACGCACCCTTTCTCCGCAACCGCACCCGAAATAGTTCTCGAATCGGAAGTTGTCAACCTGTCTGAGACACGTTGGTGTTGATTCCCGTCGGTCCGGGAAGGGCTGGTGCTACCGGTCTGGCCCGGAACCGTTCGGGAT
>NZ_JBHVEY010000016.1:0-203492 GCF_042802055.1 Rhodococcus sp. NPDC057529 | reverse complement strand
GCCCCCCGGATCCCGGGCACCGCCAGGATCGCGCCGACGCTGACCACCGGATTCGACGGCGCCAGCAGCACGATGTCGGCGCCCTCGATCGCCTCCACTACCCCCGGCGCCGGTTGTGCCTGCTCGGCGCCGATGTGCGCGAAACTGTGCGTCGGGACCTGCGCGCGGTGCCGAACCCACCACTCCTGGAAGTGGATCGCCCGCTGCTCCCCGTCCTCCGGGTCGGTGATCACGACGTGAGTTTCACTACGATCGTCGGTGACCGGCAGCAACGTCACACCCGGCTGCCAGCGGTTGCACAGCGCCTCGGTGACCGCCGACAGCGGATACCCCGTCCGCAGCATCTGGGTGCGGATCAGGTGGGTCGCGATGTCCCGGTCGCCGAGCCCGAACCAGTCCGGTTTCGCCCCGTAGGCGGCGAGTTCTTCCTTCGCGTTCCAGGTTTCGCCGGCATGCCCCCACCCCCGGGCGGTGTCGATACCGTCGCCGAGGGTGTACATGCAGGTGTCCAGGTCCGGGCAGATCCGCAGCCCGTGCATCCACACATCGTCACCGACATTGACCACCGCCGTGATCCGATGCGCCGAACCCCCACCGCCCGGCGCATCGGCACCCAGAAGTCGCCGCACCCCTTGCAGGAACCGGGCCCCACCGACCCCGCCAACCAATACAGTCACGTTCACGATCGGGCGCTGTACATGAAGTGTCCGGAACCTGTCGAGCCGGAAGCGCGGATACCGATACGCATAGAGATCCTCCATTTAACTTCTTCAACCACTAGGGTTTCGGCGCGCGCTGCCGCGCACATGCGTGCCGTCGCGCAAGGCACATCTCTACCCCGTGGGACGCTCAGGTGGCTGGGAGAAAATCGGTGATCAGCAGCATGATCACTCGAACGATTTCTGCGCGAGTGCGACTATAGCCTGAGCGGCCTGTTCCGGGATAGTCATGTCCATACCCGTCAATTCTCGAAAACGACGTAGCCGCTTCATGACCGTATTGCGATGACAAAACAGTAGCGCGGCACTTGTGCTTACATCGCCGTTGGCAGCGTATACCCGCACGGTCTCAAGTAGCGTCGAGCGCTCAGCGTCTTTGCATTGTTCCAGCCCGAACAGCAGGGAGGCCTGGAAGCCGGGCATCCGCTCGTTCAAGCTAGCCCCTGCAATCAATGGCCATACGTCGGACATTGTTGCGGGCCCCCGATGGTCCGGCCGCATGGTCATCGATACTTCGCACGCTATTGCGGCAGCCGAATGTAGGTGCGCGAGTCCTCGATGAAGAGGGGCGATTCCGCAGTGCACCTGCCGCAGTTCCCGTTCGTCGGCGCCGTGTTCCCAGCCGTTGACGATATCGAGAAGTTCGCGACTCTCGTTCGCCGCCGCGACCCAGATTGCGACCGTGCAGCCGCCCATCGCGTGAGTGTAGGCAACTCGACCTTTGCGCCGTTGGTTCTCAGTGAACTGCCGAAGTGCACTGTCCACGGCTACGACCGAGGCGGCCACCCAGATACCGTCACCGGCAGCGATGGAGAGCGCTTGGCCTGCGCGGGCAATGAAGGTCGTTGACGGATGGTCGTCGAACAGCAGTTGCGAGACGAGTGATTGAACGCTCATCGATCGCTCTTGGGCGATCGCAACCACTTCTTCGGTATATGCGGTGTGGATTCGTCCTGCAAAGGTATCGACCACGCGCCAGACATCCTCCGCGTGAACAGCCAAGATCAGTGCATCTTCTGGGCGCGACAACGACAGCAGGGACGACCAAATCGCACTGAAGTCCCGATGAACCGCCGCTGTCAGCTTCTCCGATTCGACCCCCTGTCGAGCCCTCCGTACTCCGACGCGGCGAGGGAAATCCCGATCCTCCTCGGTGATCGCCGTACCGCCCAGCTCCTTCAGCAATAGGCCGAACGCAGAGTTCGCGGTCGCCCGCAGCTCTTGCGCGTTGACGCGAGATTCGTAAAATAAGCGCCCGCCCTCGACCTGTTGCATGAAGGTGTCAGCGAGCAGATCGCGGTGGCGCCCGACTTCTTCAATCAGCTCCATCCACCTACGCTCAGTCTGACTGCGCAGGTAGTCCTTGCTTTCCATAAGGGACACCGTAGCGACATCAACCCTCGTCGGTAGAGCCCCCAGATATCCCCAGCCGTAGACAGTGGGAACTGACCGTCTGGGGAAGGACAGAAGTCGGTGAGACGTGACGATCCCACTTTGGGTGTGCAAGTGCACTCGGTCTGGGCGCGTTTCGGGTGCTCTCGGCGATGGAAATCTGTCACATTGTCACTTACGGTTATGTGACTGAAGACACAGGTAAACGCGCTGTGCATGCGTCATCTTGCTAAGTCAACGGTGCGACGGGACCAGAAGTGTCCCCGCAGAATATGTCACACAAGACCGGTCGGTTTGAAGCCGCAATTCTCGAGGAGCTTATCGATATGAACCCCTCCACTGAGCTAGGTACTGAAGTATTGCTGCCGCGCAGCAAGGAGGAGGGCGACGACTTTGTCGCGGACTTTGCGACGATGTCCGGTTTCGGCGCGACCGAGGCCGGCGGCGTGGAACGGCAAGCTGCAACTGCGGCCGATGCTCAGACACGCCGTTGGTTGGCGCAATGGCTGCGCGAGAGAGGTTTCCGTGTCAAGCGCGACCGGATCGGGAATCTCTTCGGACTCCTGGAGCTGATTCCAGGAGCGCCATATGTTCTTGTCGGCTCGCACCTCGACAGTCAGCCGCGCGGCGGACGTTACGACGGTGCTTATGGGGTATTGGCTGCGGCACATGCTGTCGACCGCATCCGCAGGCACTACCAGTCGAACGGCGTCTCTCCGTCAGTGAATCTCGCCGTGGTCAACTGGTTCAACGAAGAAGGATCCCGGTTCAAGCCCAGCATGATGGGCAGCGCGGTCTACACAGGCAAACTCGACCTGGAGACGGCGTTGAACACAACCGACGCCTCTGGCACAACCGTTCGTGAGGCACTCTCAGTCATTGGTGAACTCGGTGAGGAAGACGTATTCGGCACGTCCCTGGCCCCCGCTGCGTATGTCGAGATCCATATCGAGCAGGGCAAAATCTTGGACAAGCAAGGCGTCGACATCGGGTTGGTTACCTCGACATGGGCGGCCAATAAGTACGAGATCTCCGTGCACGGGGCGCAAGCGCATACTGGATCAACAGAGATGGCAGATCGTCAGGATGCTCTCTACGGTGCGGCACTAGCTGTCGCAGCGGTGCGAGAACTCGCAGATCGATACGACGACCGGCTTCACACCTCCTGCGGTCAGTTGACCGTATATCCGAATTCTCCGGTAGTCGTGGCCCGTGAAGTTCAGATGCATCTCGATCTCCGTTCGCCCGACGATTCAATTCTCGCTGAAGCAGACGAAATTCTGCGCCGCCAATTCGCGAAAATCGAAGTTAAGGCGAACGTTCAGATCGAAAAGCGCCATGCACACACTTGGGCCGCAAACTTCTACCAGAAGGAGGGCGTGGAACTCGCCCGTGCTGCCGTCAACGATTTGGGTTTGAGCAATGTTGAAATCCGTACTCGTGCAGGCCACGACTCGACGAACATGAAGGAGATCGTGCCGTCGATCATGCTGTTCATTCCCAGCGTGGACGGAATTTCCCACAGCGAACTCGAGTACACCCACGACCACGATCTCTGCAATGGTGTCGATCTCACTGCCGAAATCCTCCTGCGTCTTACCCATGGCCATCTCGCAGAGCAGCGGGCACAGTAAGTTCCCGCGGATCAGGCCACGGGAACGCGTGCGTCAACGTCGCCGCACGCGTTCCCGTTCCCAATAGATCGACCGACAGAATCGTCCCGGATAACAATCTCAATCAAGGGCAACGGCAATGAGCAGAACACTAATTTCAGGCGGCACTATCGTCAATGCGACCGGGACAAACCGGGCAGACGTCCTCGTGGACGGAGAGACGATCGCCGCAATACTGGCACCGGATTCACTGCTCATCGGAAAAGACGGTGCGCCGGCAGTGGACGGAGTCATTGACGCCACTGGAAAGTACGTGATTCCCGGTGGAATTGACGCTCACACCCACATGGAGATGCCGTTCGCCGGCACCACCGCATCGGACACCTTCGAGACGGGTACACGGGCAGCCGCGTGGGGCGGGACCACCTCGATCGTCGACTTCGTCGTGCAAACCGCGGGACAGAACCCTTTGAAGCAGTATGAACTGTGGCACGAGAAGGCTGCCGGAAACTGCGCAGTCGACTACGGGTTTCACCAGATCCTCAGCGACGTCCAGGACTCGTCGCTGACGGCGATGGACGAACTGATCAACGAGGGCGTCACCAGTTTCAAATTCTTCATGGCCTACAAGGGCGTCTTCCTTTCGGATGACGGGCAGATCCTGCGGGGGATGCAGAAGGCGTCCGACAACGGAGCGCTCATCATGATGCATGCCGAAAACGGCAGCGTAATTGATGTTCTGGTGCAGCAGTCCATTCAACGAGGTGATACCGCACCCTACTTCCACGGCGTGACCCGGCCCTGGCAAGCGGAAGCAGAGGCAACCCACCGCGCAATCATGCTCGCCGATCTCACCGGAGCCCCGCTGTACATCGTCCATGTCAGTGCCAAACAGGCCGTCGAGCAGATCGCTGTCGCCCGGGACAACGGCCGTAACGTCTTTGCCGAAACGTGCCCTCAGTATCTGTACCTCTCGCTCGAAGAACACCTGGGCGCACCTGGATTCGACGGGGCGAAATGGGTCTGCTCGACGCCCCTTCGATCGCGCGCCGAAGGACACCAAGAGCATATGTGGCAGGGCTTGCGGACGAACGATCTACAGGTCGTATCCACTGATCACTGCCCCTTCTGCATGAAGGGACAGAAAGAGATGGGACTGAACGACTTCTCCAAGATCCCCAATGGTATCGGCACGGTCGAACACCGAATGGACCTGCTATACCAGGGCGTGGTCATGGGCAAGATTTCGCTATCCCGTTGGGTCGAACTGTGTTCTACCACCCCTGCCCGGATGTTCGGCATGTACGGACGCAAAGGAGTGCTCCAGCCCGGTGCCGATGCGGACATCGTGGTCTATGACCCCAATGGCCATACGAGCATCGGCATCAACAAGACCCACCATATGAATATGGACCACTCCGCATGGGAGGGATTTGAGGTCGACGGCCATGTCGACATGGTGATGTCCCGGGGAACGGTGCTCGTCGACGACGGCCAATACTTTGGCCGAGCCGGCCATGGGCAGTACATCAAGCGTGGCCTCAGCCAGTATCTGATCTGATCCAGAAACTGTCTCAGGATCGGAGACATATGGGACTGCAACAATTTTCGGACGGATTCTGCTGAACAAGCACACGGATCCCGTACAGAAAGTTAAACCTATGGGGATTCTCCGCTGGGATCCGGTCGCGAGCGACGACCTGGTTCAACCATGGCAGCGCTTGAGCTGGCCGAAGACGATCGGCATCGGCATGCAGCACATCGTGGCGATGTTCGGTGCCACATTCTTAGTGCCGGTTCTCACGGGATTCCCGCCGTCGACTACCCTTGTCTTCTCGGGTATCGGTACATTGCTGTTCCTGATCATCACCCGAAATCAACTACCGAGCTATCTCGGATCCAGTTTCGCAGTGATCGCCCCGATCACTGCGGCAACAGCCTCACAGGGGGCTTCGAGCGCGCTGGGAGGGCTTGTCGCTGTCGGTGCGCTCCTGGTTCTGATCGGAATTCTCGTTCATGCCTTCGGTACCGCATGGATCGAGAGTGTCATGCCGCCAGTCGTCACAGGAGCAATCGTCGCGCTGATCGGCCTCAATCTTGCCCCCGTCGCCAAGGAGAAATTCAGCGCCAGTCCACTCAGTGCCACGGTCACCCTAGTAGCACTCATAGTCTCGCTCGCGTTCTTCCGAGGAATGCTTGGTCGGATGGCCATCTTCTCCAGTGTGATCCTCGGCTACTGCGTGGCTCTCAGTCGTGGGGAGGTAGATACCTCCGCTATTGGTCATGCCGCATGGTTTGGATTGCCCGACTTTCAGTCGCCTACCTTCTCGGCAGCAGTACTGCCGACATTCCTTCCTGTCGTACTGGTACTCGTAGCGGAAAACATCGGCCATGTGAAGTCTGTTGGGCAAATGACGGGAGTCAACTACGACCCGTACATCGGCCGAGCAATCGTCTCGGACGGAGTAGCCACCGTCCTCGGCGGTTTGGGAGGCGGTTCTGCTACCACGACATACGCGGAGAACATCGGAGTGATGGCGGCGACGAAGGTCTACTCGACAGCCGCGTACTGGATCGCAGGAGTCACGGCAGTCCTTCTAGGGTTGATGCCGAAAGTGGGAGCGGTGATTGCAACGATTCCCGATGGAGTGCTTGGTGGAATAACAACGGCCCTATACGGTCTGGTCGGCATTCTTGGTGTGCGGATCTGGGTCAGCAACCAGGTCGACTTCTCTCTGCCAATCAATCAGTTGACCGCGGCCGTCCCGCTCATTCTCGGAGTCGCAGATTTTACGCTGGATCTCGGCAACGTTTCTTTCGGTGGAATTGCTGTCGGTTCGATCGCGGCAATCGCTATCTATTTGGTCATGCGGATCCTCGGGTGGCGCACTCGGAGCCAGGTCGGACCCGAATTGCAAACACCTCTTGCCTCTATGCGCGAGTAGCGAAATCTCGCCCGCAGACCGGTAGCTATTAGCGCAGTGCGCTACTGCTGACTCACCGAATATGCACGGAACTCTCACCTCCCATGAATCGCGGAGCGCGTACAAGCGCTCTCGTACCCACGAAACTGCAGCGTCTCAAAGCTTGCAGAGATGGAAAGGAACAGTAATGGATTTCGGAATCGTACTTCAGTGCGACCCGCCGGCATCACGCGTCGTCGAGTTGGCCGTGGCGGCCGAGAACCGCGGGTTCTCGAACGTCTGGACATTTGACTCGCACCTGCTGTGGCAGGAGCCGTATGTCATCCACGGCCAGATCCTCGCTGCCACTCGCAACGTCGTTGTCGGGCCGATGGTGACGAACCCGCTCACCCGTGACGCCACCGTGACTGCCTCCACCTTCGCAACACTGAACTCGATGTACGGCAATCGAACAGCCTGTGCGATCGGTCGCGGCGATAGCGCAGTCCGGTCGCTCGCGGGGAAGCCGTCGACCCTGGGCACCTTGCGTTCGGCAGTCAAGGTCATCTCCGATCTGGCAAATGGGCGAACGACCGAGGTCAACGGCAGCACAGTTCGTTTTCCGTGGGCGTCGAAGTCAAGGCTCGATGTCTATGTCGGCGCCTATGGCCCGAAGGCCCTCGATCTCTGTGGTCAGGTCGCGGATGGCTTCCTCCTCCAACTCGCCGATCCGGCCATCGCGAAGTGGACGATCGAGCGGGTCAAGAATGCCGCGGCCGATGCTGGCCGCGACCCTGACGACATCAAGGTCTGTGTCGCGGCGCCTGCCTACGTCGGCGACGACCTCGAACACCAGCGTGACCAGTGTCGGTGGTTTGGCGGGATGGTGGGTAACCACGTCGCCGACATCGTCGAGAAGTATGGCACCGATGGCGGTGTACCCAAGGAACTCACTGAGTACATCAAGGGACGGCAGGGCTACGACTACAACGAGCACGGGCGGGCCGGCAATACGCACACGTCCTTTGTTCCGGACGAGATCGTCGATCGGTTCTGCATTCTCGGCACGCCCGAGATTCACATCAACCGCCTGCAGGAGCTCGAGAAGCTCGGCGTCGATCAGTTCGCAATCTACCTTCAGCACGACGGACAGGACCAGACGATCGTCGAGTACGGACAGTCGATCATGCCGATGATCAACCCGGTCGGCAGCGCAATCCTCTAAGTACTCCTCCGAACCCTGGCTTGGCGTACGGCCGCGTCCTCACACCGACTCCCTTCAACGGAGCACGCGTGAACGCGGCCCGCCACTGCCGTGCCCATTCCGGGCGGACCATTATCGAAAGGCTTTCAACAATGCCCACGTCACCGGTGGACGAGCAGCACACCTCAAACATCTCGTACGAAGTCCTAGCCGTGATCGGCGGCACCGGCCCCCAGGGGAAGGGACTCGCATACCGATTCGCAGCAGCCGGGCACCGAGTTATCATCGGCTCGCGATCGGCGGAGCGAGCGATCGGCACCGCGACCACAATTGCCGAGCGGATCGGACAGAGCAACATCGTTGGTATGACCAACGAGCAGGCATGCAAGGAAGCTGACATCGTCGTACTGGCAGTACCGTTCGCCGGACATTCCGAGTTGGTCGAAGAGCTCGCCCCGTTCCTCGATGGCAAGACCGTGGTCAGCTGCGTCAATCCGCTCGGATTTGACAAGCATGGCCCGTACGGGCTGACCGTGGAAGATGGCAGTGCGGCAGAGGAAGCCCAACGACTGGTGCCAGGCGCGCGGATGGTCGGAGCGTTCCATCACCTCTCTGCTGTGACCTTGTGGGGTGACAGCGAGACACTTGAGCACGAGGACGTGCTGATCTGCGGCAACGATGACCATGCAAAGGCAGCAGTGAGTAGACTCGCTCAACACATCACAGGCCGTCCAGGCATCGACGCCGGCGCACTCCGCCTCGCACGTCAACTCGAGCCACTGACATCCGTCCTGATCAGCGTCAACAAGAGGCACAAGGTGACTGCGGGAATTCGAATTGCAGGCCTGGCGCATGTCTAGCAACTCCGATCGTGGAGTTGTGACAACGGTGGACGCAGAACCGTGCCGGAGTGAAAACCCATGTGGTCGGTAGTCGTTCCGGTCAAAGACCTCATGCACGCTAAGAGTCGCCTGCTCGTCGGTGCGCACCGCCCCAAACTGGCGCTCGCGTTCGCGCAGGACACCGTCGCAGCACTCAGTCGCAGCCGAGATGTTGGCGTGGTTTTCGTGGTAACAGAGGATCGTACGGTCCGGGAGACGCTTTCGTCACCGAATGTGTGTTTCCTCGACGATCCGAAGATGGGCTTGAACCAGTCGATCACGGAAAGCATATCTACAGTGCGCTCCTTGGGATTCGGAGAGAAAGTTGCAGTTGTCGTTGCGGACCTTCCGGCCTTGAGGCCAGACGACTTCTCGGCAGCGAGTGCAATTGCCGCGAACTTCCATTTCAGCTTCGTCGCGGACCAAGACGGACGAGGTACGACAGCCCTCTTCTTCTCTGACTCGATGGCTGGTCAGCCGCGCTTCGGTCCAAACTCCAGCCGAGCGCACACCCTGGCGGGCAGCGTGGAGCTGGACATGCAGGGGATCGACGGAATTCGTAGAGATGTCGACGAGGTAGAGCACCTAGAAGCCACGTGCGAGTTGGGCCTCGGGGACCACACACGCGCGGCTCTCCAGGGCATACCGGATATAGCACTCAAGCCCTCCAGGACTTTCGCGTGAACACGAAGATGAACGAAGTTGGGTTTATGTGCACTAGCAAGGCGGAGCAGAACGAGCCGATTTCTGAAACGGTTGCAGAGCATGCCCCGACTTCGTCTGCGATGCGGCGGGTGTTGCGGCGGGCGCGGGACGGTGCCACGTTGAACGTGGACGAGGCGGCGGTGTTGTTGCAGGCGCGCGGCGAGGATCTGGTGGATCTGTGTTCGTCGGCGGCGAAGGTGCGTGATGCCGGGTTGCTGGCGGCGGGTCGGCCGCGGGCGGTGACGTATTCGCGCAAGGTGTTCATCCCGCTGACCCGGTTGTGCCGGGACCGGTGCCATTACTGCACGTTCGTGACGGTGCCCGGCAAGTTGCGGGCGGAGGGGCGGGGGGCGTATCTGGAACCGGGCGAGGTCCTCGAGATCGCCCGGCAGGGGGCCGAATTGGGCTGCAAGGAGGCCCTGTTCACGTTGGGGGACCGGCCGGAGGAGCGGTGGCCGGAGGCCAAGCAGTGGCTCGACGAGCGGGGCTACGACTCGACGCTGGACTATCTGCGGGCGATGTCGATCCGGGTGCTCGAGGAGACCGGGCTGCTGCCGCACCTGAACCCGGGTGTGATGAGCTGGGAGGAGATCTCCCGCCTCAAGCCGGTGGCCCCGTCGATGGGGATGATGCTCGAAACCACGTCTCGGCGCCTCTACGAAACCAAAGGTCTGGCGCATTTCGGGAGCCCGGACAAGGATCCGGCGGTGCGGTTGCGCACCCTCACCGACGCGGGCCGGCTCAGTGTGCCGTTCACCACCGGCATCCTGGTCGGGATCGGGGAGACGGTCCGGGAGCGGGCCGAATCGATCATGGCGATCCGCAAGTCGCACAAGGCGTTCGGGCACGTCCAGGAGGTGATCGTGCAGAACTTCCTGGCCAAACCGGACACCGCGATGCGCGATGCCCCGGACGCCGGCCTCGAGGAGTTCACCGCGACGATCGCGGTGTCGAGGTTGCTGCTGGGCCCGGGGATGCGGATCCAGTCACCGCCCAATCTGGTGTCGACCACCGAATGCGCGGCACTGTTGGGGGCGGGGGTCGACGACTGGGGTGGGGTCTCGCCCCTGACCCCCGATCATGTGAACCCGGAGCGGCCGTGGCCGAACCTCGACACCCTGGCCGAGATCACCGCGGCCGCCGGGTTCGAGCTGACCGAGCGCACCGCGGCGCAGCCGCAGTTCGTGCTGGCCGGCCCGCCGTGGATCGACCCGCGGATCACCGGGCACGTGCAGGCGCTGGCGGACCCGGACACCGGGCTCGCGAAACCCGATACCAGGCCGGTGGGGTTGCCGTGGCAGGAGCCGGACGAGTCGTGGGAGTCGACGGGCCGGGTGGATCTGCACACCGGGATCGACACCGACGGCCGCCGCACCGACACCCGCAGCGACCTGGGCAGCGCGTTCGGGGACTGGGAGACCGTCCGCGAGCAGGTGCTGGAGTTGTCCGGGCCGGTGCGGGTGGACACCGACGTCCTGGCGGCGCTGCGGGCCGCCGAACGCGACCCGGCGGGGCTGTCGGACGACGAATATTTGGCGTTGGCGACCGCCGACGGTCCGGGGCTGGAGGCGGTGGTCGCGTTGGCCGATCAACTGCGCAAGGACGCGGTCGGCGACGAGGTCACGTATGTGGTGAACCGGAACATCAACTTCACCAACATCTGCTACACCGGGTGCCGGTTCTGCGCGTTCGCGCAGCGCAAGGGCGACGCGGACGCGTTCACCCTGTCCACCGACGAGGTCGCGGACCGGGCGTGGGAGGCGCATGTGGCGGGGGCGACGGAGGTGTGCATGCAGGGCGGTATCGATCCGGAACTGCCGGTGACCGGGTACGCGGATCTGGTGCGGGCGGTGAAGAAGCGGGTGCCGTCGATGCACGTGCACGCGTTTTCGCCGATGGAGATCGTCAACGGTGCCTCCCGGGGTGGGCAGAGCATCCGGGACTGGCTGGTCGAGCTGCGGGAGGCGGGTCTGGACACCATCCCGGGTACCGCGGCGGAGATCCTCGACGACGAGGTGCGGTGGGTGCTGACGAAGGGGAAGTTGCCGACCGCCACCTGGGTGGAGGTGGTGACCACGGCGCACGAGGTGGGGTTGCGGTCGAGTTCGACGATGATGTACGGGCATGTCGACAATCCGAAGCATTGGGTGGGGCATCTGCGGGTGTTGTCCGGGATTCAGGACCGGACCGGTGGGTTCACCGAGTTCGTGCCGTTGCCGTTCGTGCATCAGAGTGCGCCGTTGTATCTGGCGGGGGCGTCGCGGCCGGGTCCGACGAACCGGGACAATCGGGCGGTGCACGCGTTGGCGCGGATCATGTTGCACGGGCGGATCCCGAACATTCAGACCAGTTGGGTCAAGTTGGGGGTGACCGGCACCCAGGTGATGTTGCAGGGTGGGGCCAACGATCTCGGGGGCACGCTGATGGAGGAGACGATCTCCCGGATGGCGGGATCCGAGCACGGATCGGAGAAGACCGTCGCCGAGTTGCGGGCCATCGCCGAGGGCATCGGCCGCCCGGCCCGCGAACGCACCACCACCCACGCACGACGGGACGAGGCAATAGCGACGACCGGTCCGATGGCCTGCCGCGTTCTCAGTCCAGCAACGACGGAGTAGAAGACGAAGTGCCTGACCGCGCTGAGTCAGCACTTCGCTGCATCCAACTGGTCTTACAGCAGCCTCCCACTGCTACCTATAAGGAGCTGAAAGTCTTGCCGAAAAGCGTAAGAGAGGTGCCACGCATCGGTGTCGTTCGGGAGTCGAACGACGATGAGCGTCGGGTGGCGTTGGTGCCGAAGATCGTGGCGTCGTTGATCGCCAAGGGCGTCGACGTGGTGGTCGAGTCGGGTGCCGGGTTGGGCGCGTTGATTCCGGACGAGTTGTACACCGGGGCGGGGGCGAAGATCGCCGACCCGTGGTCGGCGGACGTGATCGTCAAGGTCGCGCCGCCGTCGGACGAGGAAGTGGGCCGGTTGCATGCCGGGCAGACCCTGATCGGGTTCCTCGCCCCCCGCAATCAGGACAACCAGGTCGCCGCGCTGAAGGCGGCCGGGGTGGCGGCGTTCGCCGTCGAGGCGATCCCGCGGATCTCCCGCGCCCAGGTGATGGACGCGCTGTCGTCGCAGGCCAACGTGTCCGGCTACAAGTCGGTGCTGCTGGCGGCGTCGGAGTCGACCCGGTTCTTCCCGATGCTCACCACCGCCGCGGGCACCGTCAAGCCGGCCACGGTGCTGGTCCTCGGGGTCGGGGTCGCCGGCCTGCAGGCCCTGGCCACGGCGAAGCGGCTCGGCGGCCGGGCCACCGGCTACGACGTGCGCCCCGAGGTCGCCGACCAGGTCCGCTCGGTCGGTGCGCAGTGGCTCGATCTCGGGATCGACGCCGCCGGTGAGGGCGGCTACGCCCGGGAGCTGACCGAGGCGGAGCGGGCGGCCCAGCAGCAGGCGCTCGAGGACGCGATCAAGGGCTTCGACGTGGTCATCACCACCGCCCTGGTCCCGGGCCGCCCGGCACCGCGCCTGGTGACCGCCGCCGCGGTGGAGGGCATGAAACCGGGCTCGGTGGTGGTCGACCTGGCCGGCGAGACGGGCGGGAACTGCGAGCTCACCGAACCCGGTCAGACGGTCGTCAAGGCTGGGGTGACGATCTGCTCGCCGCTGAACCTGCCCGCCAGCATGCCCGAGCACGCCTCGGAGCTGTACTCGAAGAACATCTCCGCGCTGCTGGAGCTGATGCTCGTCGACGGGGCGCTGGCCCCCGATTTCTCGGACGAGGTCCTGGCCGCATCCTGCATCACCCGCGAAACCAAGGAAACGTCATGATCACAACACTTTTCAGAACCCTTGCGACACCGCTGGCGGTGTTCCTCGACCACGTGATGGTTCCCCGGCGCACCTTCGAGTTCTTCGACCTCTCCGAGGAATTCAGCTGTGATGTGAACTCCGATCATGGGATCGAGGTGGCGCACTGATGTATTCGGAATTGTTGGCGAACATCGCGATCCTGGTGTTGTCCGGGTTCGTGGGGTTCGCGGTGATCTCCAAGGTCCCGAACACGTTGCACACCCCGCTGATGTCGGGCACGAACGCCATCCACGGCATCGTGGTGCTCGGCGCCCTGGTGGTGCTCGGGAAGGTGGACAACCCGCCGTGGGGGCTGCAGGTGATCCTGTTCGTGGCCCTGGTCTTCGGAACGATCAACGTGGTCGGTGGTTTCGTGGTGACCGACCGGATGCTGGCGATGTTCAAGTCCAAGCCCACCGCGCCTGCTGCTGAGAAGGGTGGGGACCGGTAATGGAGTACCTGGTCAACGTGTTGTACATCGTGGCGTTCTCGATGTTCATCTACGGTCTGATGGGTCTGACCGGCCCGAAGACCGCGGTCCGCGGTAACCAGATCGCCGCGGTCGGCATGGGTGTCGCCGTGGTGGCGACCCTGATCTCGATCCGGGACACCTCCAACTGGGTGCTGATCGTGTCCGGTCTGGTGATCGGTGTGGTGCTGGGGGTGCCGCCGGCATTGCGGACGAAGATGACCGCGATGCCGCAGCTGGTGGCGTTGTTCAACGGTGTCGGCGGCGGCACCGTCGCGCTGATCGCCTATGCGGAGTTCCTGGACTCGGACGGGTTCACCGCCTTCGCGCATGGTGAGTCGCCGACGGTGCACATCGTGATCGCCTCACTGTTCGCGGCGATCATCGGGTCGATCTCCTTCTGGGGTTCGGTGATCGCGTTCCTCAAGCTGCAGGAAACGCTGCCGGGCCGGCCGATCGGCATCGGCAAGCTGCAGCAGCCGCTCAATGCGGTGCTGCTGATCGGGGCCGTCGCGCTCGCGGTGGCCATCGGGGTCAAGGCCATCGACCCGACCGGTCCGACGTCGCAGTGGTGGATCGTCGGTGTGCTGGTGCTGGCCGCGGTCCTCGGGTTGATGGTGGTGCTGCCGATCGGCGGCGCCGACATGCCCGTCGTCATCTCCCTGCTCAACGCGCTCACCGGTCTGTCCGCCGCCGCGGCGGGTCTGGCCTTGAACAATCAGGCGATGATCGTGGCCGGCATGATCGTCGGTGCGTCGGGTTCGATCCTGACCAACCTGATGGCGAAGGCGATGAACCGGTCCATCCCGGCGATCGTGGCCGGCGGATTCGGTGGCGGCGGCGTCGCGGCGGCGGTCGGGGACGGGACCGCGAAGACGGCGAAGTCCACCTCGGCGGCGGATGCGGCGATCCAGATGGCGTACGCCAACCAGGTCATCGTCGTTCCCGGCTACGGGTTGGCCGTGGCGCAGGCCCAGCACGCGGTCAAGGACATGGCCAAGCTGCTCGAGTCGAAGGGTGTCGAGGTCAAGTACGCGATCCACCCGGTGGCGGGCCGGATGCCCGGGCACATGAACGTGCTGCTCGCCGAGGCGGATGTCGAGTACGACGCGATGAAGGAAATGGACGACATCAACGACGAGTTCTCGCGGACCGATGTCACCCTGGTGATCGGCGCGAACGATGTCACCAACCCGGCCGCCCGCAATGATCCGTCGTCGCCGATTCACGGGATGCCGATCCTGAATGTGGATCAGTCGAAGTCGGTGATCGTGCTGAAGCGGTCGATGAACTCCGGCTTCGCCGGCATCGACAACCCGCTGTTCTTCGCCGACACCACCTCGATGCTGTTCGGGGATGCGAAGAAGTCGGTCTCCGAGGTCACCGAGGAACTCAAAGCCCTCTAGGCCCTCCGGGCCCGTGCGTTCTTGCTTGCTCGCTTCGGGCAAGTGAGCGCGCACACCAGATTCTACGTTTGTGCAGCATGAGGAATGCTCCGGCGGGGTGCGAGGTACCACATCGATTCCGGTCCGCTCAGCTCAGCGAACGGATCATCTGTCCAACAGGAATGCTCTGATCGCCATGCCAGTAAGTGTTTTTGACGTATTGAAACTTCCCCTGGTGGATACGTCGCTGCCCCAAGTCTTAGCGGGTGCTCACCGCCTGGACAACGAAGTCCGATGGGTCCACGTATCTGAACTGAACACCATCGCAAGTCTTCTGCGCGGTGGTGAACTCGTCTTGACCACGGGTATGGCACTCAACGCCGATGATATCCAGGGCGTTGAGTACCTGCAGTCTCTAAAAGATGCAGGTGCGTGCGGACTTGTTGTCGAACTCGGGGCCACCCTGGAGAAGGTCCCTGCGGCCGTTGCTGCGAAGGCGCAACGACTGGAGTTCCCGCTGATCGCGCTGCGTCGAGAAATCAGATTTGTCGAACTGACACAGATCGTCCATGAGATGCTCGTGGGGGAGCAGTACACCCATATCAAGTTCGCTCGCGACGTGCATGAGGCCTTCACCTCGCTCAGTTTGGACAACGCTACGGCGGAAGTGATTACCAGGCGCACCGCCGAGATGTGTGACGCGTCGGTTGTCCTCGAAGATCTCAGCCACACGGTGCTCGCCTACGGCACGACCTCTGATTCTCCAGCGTCACTGCTATTCGATTGGGAGCAACGTTCGCGACTATCGGTTGACCGTCGAGCGAACACCGGCACCGGCGAACGTTGGCTTACAACGCCAGTTGGGATGACGGGCAACCACTGGGGGCGGTTGGTGATGCCTCACCCGCCCCAAGACGCGTTGCCGGTCAAGATGGTGCTCGAACGCGCCGCCCAAGCGCTCGAACTGGGGAGAATGGTCGAGCGGGACCGAGTGAGCCTGAGGTTTCAGGCACAAGGCGGATTGTTGGGGGAACTATCCAACGGTGCAGTCGAAGAAATCGAAGCGGTAACAAGGGCGGCTGCTCTCGGATTCAAACCCAGTCGCGTATACCTTCCGATCATCATCAGAACAGGGAGCGGCCGCGGGGAAGCTGCCTTCGCCATCCATCGCCGAACGAAGCACCTCGCCGAACGCGCCGCACAGGCGGCAGAAGCCGCCGGGATAAGCACGCTTACCGGATTATGGGGGGAACGCGAAGTCGCGGTCATCGCCGCTTGTCCTTCCGGGGATCGCGAGACCGAATCCCTTGACCGATTCTGCGTGGCCTTCGAGCGGGGCCCTCACGGGAGTTTCTCGGGTCGGCGCAGCGAACTGGTGGGTGTGGGCAGAAGTGCACATCAGCTGACAGTTGCCGCCGCGTCGCTGCGCGAAGCCGGCCACGCCGCCGAAGTAGCGTCCGCGACAACGCAAAGATCCCCGAGGCTCTACTACCGCATCGGTGAACTACGGGTCCGCGGGTTGCTTACGCTCCTTGCCAAGGATTCGAGGGTGCAGACCTTCGTTGAGTCCGAGTTGCAGCGACTCCTCGCACACGATGCACAAACTGGCGATCGGTTGGTCGACTTCTTGCGGATGTTCCTCAATGCTGGCGGCAACAAGTCGGAACTCTCACGCGTATCCCGGCTTAGCCGGCCGGCCCTTTACAGCCGGCTTGAGAAAATCCAGCGAATACTCGACGTCGACCTCTCTGATCCGGAATCTCGGCTCTCGTTGCACATTGCACTTGTCGCGTATGAGCAGCGTTCGGCCGCAGAAGGATAGGCTAGTCCGTCCTCAACATCGGCGATTGAGTGGTAATGCTTGTTGTTTCGGCAGCATCAACCGAAATCGCCGCGGTGTAGATCCAAGCTTTGACTGGTCTCGGCTTGGCGCGAATGCACATAGCCACAGGAGGGGGCGCTGACGGACATTAGGGTGGGGCGGTCCAACGGAAACGGAGCCGATATACGGTGGTGTGCGCGATTCCCAGCCGTGCCGATACCCGAGGGTGGAGCTTGCGTCCCGGACGTCCCATCTCTTACCAAGGGGGTTGTGACGAAACCTCGAACCCACGGCCGAGAAGGGGCAACTTCGGGCGTTGCGTGCGATCCTTGAACACTGCGGACGGCGGACTCAACCGGTCGATGCAACACCTCGATCACGGAGGTGTGCGATGGGATGCACCAACAAGCAGATGCCTGAGGCGCCGACGGGTGCCAGGCGGTAGTGGGCGGCGGACAGGGCATTGCGACCTCCGATGCGTTCACCGGGTCGGCCGGAGCCCTCTCGTGCGGTGCAGCGGGACTTCTGGCGGCGGATCGCATCGGGAGTGACGACGGTCGAGGCCGCGGAGGCCGTCGGCGTGTCATGGCCGGTCGGGTGCCGTTGGTTCCGCCACGCTGGTGGCATGCCGCCGATCAGCCTGGACGAGCCCACGGGCCGCTACCTGTCGTTCGCCGAGCGTGAGGAGATCGCGCTGTTACGCGCCCAGGATGTTGGCGTGCGCGAAATCGCTCGCAGGATCGGACGTGACCCGGGAACGATCTCACGCGAACTGCGCCGCAACGCGGCGACCCGGGGCGGCAAGTCGGTCTACCGGGCACTGGTGGCGCAGTGGAAAGCGAAACAGGCCGCGAAGCGTCCGAAGACGGCGAAGCTCGTGGGCAACGATGGGTTGCGAAAGTACGTGCAGGAGAGGCTCTCCGGCAGCGTCCGCCGACCCGACGGCACGATCATCCGTGTGCCCGAGACGCCTGCGCGGAAGGGGCTGAACAAGCCGCATCGGCAGGACAGGCGATGGGCGACGGTCTGGAGCCCGGAGCAGATTTCGCACCGGCTCAGGATCGACTTCCCCGATGACGAGTCCATGCGCATCAGCCATGAGGCGATCTACCAATTGTTGTTCATCGAGGGCCGTGGCGCGCTCAAACGGGAGCTGGTCGCGTGCCTGCGCACCGGGCGGGCGCTGCGGGTTCCCCGAGCGCGGTCGCAGCACAAGCCGCTCCAGGTGGTCCGCCGAGGACCGCGAAGCCGTCGCCCTGGCGATCAACAACCTGTCCCGTAAGATCCACGACTGGCGAACCCCGGCCGAGGTCTTCGCCGAGCAGCTATGCTCACTGCAACAGCCAGGTGTTGCGACGACCGATTGAATCCGCCCAGTCTCGAACGATCGCTATGGAATTCGACGTGATTCAGCCGGCGAAACGAAAGCTCACGTATATACCGGTGGTTATGAGCGCATCAGGCGGAGCGCCACCGACGGGTCGGCGGGCCTTCTCCACTCCGTGCTCTCTGCACTGAGTGGGAGGTTGCATTCGGTGCACCAGTCCGCCGAGTTCGCCTCCCTTCCGCACCGAACGCACGAGATTTCGAGTGTGCTGCGACTCAGTTCGCCATCACTTCGGTGTTTTGCACCCCATTGTGCGAGGGCGTGGAGGACAGGCAGTGTTGCTTGGCCCGCGTTGGTCAGCCTGTATTCGTACCTTGCCCGCGCCGTGCCGCCGCCGTACTTGGTTGGATTTACAAGGCCGGCGTCGGTTAGTGCGTTCAGCCGCTTGCTCAGCACGGTATCGGCGACTTCCAGGCGGTCGCGGATGCTATCGAAGCGTAAGTTCCCGGTGAAGAGCTCTCTCAAGACGAGAACTGTCCAGGGGTCGCCAAGAACGTCGAGGCTCCGGGCTATCGGGCACGACTTGGCCGACCAATCTGAGCGTAGTGGCATAGGCTTCCATCCCCTCTACAAAAACTCTTCTCAAGAGAGTATTCTACTCCCTGTCGCCGGCTCTACAAGTCATCGAAACCTTACGTGCGGTGATCGGCGGTGTTCGAGAGCTCTCACCGAAGTGGAGACGAAGTGTCGTACATCATCGTGAACGGTGCCCGGGTTGACGTCCCGGATTATGTTGCCCTGGATCTCGTCGATCGGATGGCAGCACTTACGAGAGACGAGTGCGTGATCGTCGAATGGTCGGATGCGGACTTGGGCGCCTGCCGAGCCTATCTCCCCTATGAAACTGCGTTGGTCACGGTGATGGGACCTACCTCGGAGGAGGGCGGGGGCCAGTCAACTCCCATTCGCGCGTCGAGTGTCCAATGCGGTCGTGTCTCGCGATGACCGAAGGTGCACAACGGCGGTTGCGCGATACGGAACGGCGCCGACTTTCGTATGCGGTACCAATGAATTCCGTCAGCCGAAGCGGCCTTTGCCAGCGATGCGGGCGCGGTGACTGTGTGGCCCCGACTCCGGATAGCCAGAGGCAAGTATCGTCTCACCCGCGGATGACTGCACAATTACCTCGCGACCGAGAGGAGTTGGTGGATCCCGCGGCTCATCCGATCTGTCGACAACGTATAGCGCTCGCGTCACGACGGATCCATGGATTCTTTGTACTGACGAGAATTCCTCGACGACCCGCGCGTTGTGCCTCTGGGTGGCTGGTTCGATCGAATGAAGTCCGCCAGACGTTTTGCGCTGGAGGAAAGCTTGAACTGGCGGCTCCAAGACAGGACCGTGTGGCGGACGAAAGTCGTGTCGGCTATCCCGACGCCTCGCACGCCTTCGATTCCGGTGAGTTGGAGGGCGAGTTCGCTCATGATGCCGATGCCGAGGCCGGATCGCACCATCGAGACGAGAGTGTGAGGGGAAGCCACCCGGCGCGCGGCGGCGACATCGACCCCGGCTGTCCTGAACAGCCGTGCAGTTTCGGGGGAGAGTCCCCGTGCCCCATCTCCACTGCCCGGAGTAATTACAGACTCGCCTTCCAACTCAGTCACATCGGCGACAACGTTATCGGCGAGGCGGTGGCTTGGGTGGACGACAAGCGTGAAGGGCTCTTTCCATAAGTGAGCACACTCCAGTTCGGGCGCATTGGCCACATACTCAAGGGGGACGATCGCGAGTTCAGCCTGCCGGCTAAGCAACATCGCAGGCAAGGTCGCAGTCGGGCCCTCCATGACGTGCACGTCGATGTTGTGCTCCACGCGGGTAAATCGCTCGATCAAACCTGGCGCGAACAATCCTGCAACGCTTGACATACAAGCCAAACGCACTGTGCCGTAGGTGGAGCCGTGAATCGCTGTCATTTCCGCGCGCGCAGCCTGGAGGGTTGTCAGGACGTCCTTTGCTCGTCCCAGGAAAACTTCACCAGCCACGGTCAGGTGTAGTGGTCGGGAACTGCGATCGATCAAGACGATCCCGAGCTCCGACTCGAGCTTGGCGACGTGTTCGCTCACCCGAGATTGAGCTTTGCCGAGCGTCTGCGCGGCCCTGACAAAGCTCCGCTTATCCGCCACAGTGACAAATGAATTGATCCAGTCGAGGTGCACTGATCCACAGTATCCGGAAATCGGATTGCAACTATCTGTTACGGGGGGGTGCGCCTGCTGCCGCGGATGCATATCGTGATCCGGCACAGTGATTGATCTCACGACAAGAGAAGGTATGTGGCATGACCAACAACACTGATATTGCGGGCACCACACACGATCGCACCCGCTACCGCAACGCGATGGGCCCCCGCGGAGTCATCGGCGTTATGACCCCAGGTCCCAACGTCAACGTCGAGAACGAGATGATGGACATGCGTCCCGAGGGGGTTGTGAACGCGATCGATCGCTACTACGTGCCGAATCAGTCAATCGGTGAAGATGAAGACTGGACGATCATCATGAAGCACGTTGCTGCGAATCTTGACGATTCCGTTGAGCGTCTGAGCGAAGCGCTGATTGATCATCTCGTGTTAGCCATGTCCTCTCAGAGCTTCATGGGTGGTGTCCGCGGCAGTTTCGCCTTGCTCGATCACCTTCGCGAGAAGTCCGGTGTCGATGTATCGATGGGCGCTCAAGCGGCGGAGCAGGCACTAAAGGAGGTCGGTGCGCGCCGGGTCGCGCTCGTGACTCCCTATTACCCGGTCATCGAGAAGAATGCAGCTAGCTACTTCGAGGGCAGAGGTTTCGAAGTCGTACACGTCGAAGGACTGAAGTGTCGAAGCATTGTGGAAGTCGGCTCGCAGACACCAGACCGACTGCGTTCGGCTGTGACGGTGGCAAACAGCTTCAATCCCGACGCCATCATTCAGCTCGGAACCAACCTCCGTTTCGGTGAGGTCGCACCCGTCCTCGAAGAGGAGCTGGGCAAGCCAGTCTGGGCCGTCGGCACTGTGATCTATTGGCATGCGCTGCGTGCGATGAAAATTGACGATCAGTTGGAAGGCTTCGGTTCGCTGCTGGCCAAGCACTGAAGCGGACTGACGACACGCGGAGACCGACATGTCGGTAGAACTCATCTCGGTAGGAATGCTCGTTGTCGTTTTCCTTGTGGCGACCGTGTTCCACGTGCATATGGGCGCCTTAGCCCTCGTAGCGACATTCGTCGTGGGAGTTGGTCTGGCAGGGCAATCTGAATCAGAAGTACTCCAGGGATTTCCCGCTGAGCTTTTCGTTGTCCTTGTGGGGGTGACCTATCTCTTCGCGATCGCGAAGGCGAACGGCACGATCGATTGGCTCGTCGACGCTGCAGTAGCCGCCGTTCACGGCAGGGTGTGGGCCTTTCCATGGATCATGTTCCTTATCTCCGCAGCGCTTGCCGGCATGGGTGCGGTGCCGCCCGCTGCGGTCGCGATCATCGCTCCTACGGCCATGAGAATCGCGCACCGTTACAACATCAGCCCCTTGCTTATGGGACTTATGGTCGCCAATGGTGTGAGCGCGGGCGAATTTTCACCGATCGGGGTCTTTGGGCTGATCGTAAATGACATAGCGGTGCAGAACTCGATTGAATCCTCACCCGCTCGACTGTTCATCTGCACGTTCCTGGTCAACGCAATCATCTGCTACCTGTTGTATCTGTTCATCCACCGTCGCGGCCAACGTGCGCTCGGCCGGGGCGAAGCTCAGGCGGGTGCGGTCCCAGAACCTACCCCCGACGCGGTGGGGGGATACCTGAGGGACAAGGTCACGTCGACGACGAAGACATCTACCCAACTGTCAGGTACGCGAACCGCGGTTCGTGAGAGGGCACTGACCCCACAAGTCGCGCTCACGCTAACCGGGATCTCCGCCATGGTCGTCGCGGTAACAGTGCTCGAACTGGATATCGGCTTTGTTGCACTTACGATTGCAATCCTGCTGAGCATCGTGTCGCCAGCGGGAAGCAAAGAGGCACTGACGCAGATCGCCTGGCCCACAGTGTTCCTCATTGTAGGCATCGTTACCTACGTCAACCTGCTTCAAGAGATCGGCACAATCACCTATGTCTCGGATGCAGTGGCTCACCTGCAGTCGCCTCTGTTGGTAGCGTTGCTGATTTGCGTCATCGCCGCGACCGTATCGGCCTTCGCCTCGACTACGGGCATTCTCGGCGCACTGATTCCCTTGGCGGTGCCGTTCCTCGTAGCCGGCGAGGTCAGCTCCGTCGCAATGCTCATCGCCCTGTGTTTGTCGTCATCCCTCGTCGACGCCTCACCGTTCTCCACAACGGGCGCACTCGTCGTAGCTAACACAGCAGACGAGGATCGAGATCGCACACTCAGCAACCTCATGCGCTGGGGGATGTCAATGATCGTGATTGCACCGATCGCCTCGTGGGCGCTCTTTGTCCTTCCGGGATGGTAAAAGCGTTCTGAAGAAAGGAAAATTGATGGAACTTGAACTTAATGGTCGCGTAGCTCTGATTACGGCCGCCGCTGGCGGCTTGGGCAGCGCAGTCGCCCACGCGCTGGGCAATGCCGGCGCGACTCTCGTCCTCGTGGACCGCGAGGAATTACGAGTCAAAGAGGTCGCCCGCGAACTCGGCGAACGGGGCATCGACGTCACGAACGCCATCTGGGACATGTCAGATCACGACGGTCTCGACAGACTAGTCGATTCGGTTCTCGCTGAGCGCGGGCAAGTGGATGTTCTCGTGAACATCACCGGTGGTCCGCCAACCACTCAAGCCTTCGGCGTCGATCGCAGAGTGTGGCGGGACAACTTCGAAACCATGGTGCAATCCGTGATCGGGCTGACAGATTCATTTCTCCCCGGGATGATGGACCGCAAGTGGGGCCGGGTTATTACGTCCACGTCCTCCGGCGTCGTGACGCCAATATCTGGTCTCACATTGTCGAACACGCTTCGCGCCTCGCTTGTGACCTGGTCCAAGACGCTTGCCTCGGAGGTAGGAGAGCGCGGCGTTACGTCGAATATCGTTGTTCCCGGTCGTATTCTGACGAGGCGGGTCCAAGCGCTTGACCGTGCTCGCGCGGAACAGTCGGATCGAGCGGTCGAAGATGTCGTGGCCGAAAGTACCCGATCGATTGCGCTTAGGCGCTATGGCAGCCCGCGCGAGTTTGCTGATCTTGTCACGTTCCTTGCAAGTGAGCGTGCATCGTACATCACAGGATCGGCAATCCGTGTAGATGGTGGGCTGATCCCGAGCGTCTGAACCGGTTGCACGCCGCCGCGGAAAGTTCTCGGATTCAAGTCGCCAGGTCCGGTCGCCCGGACTTGGCGACGCTCCTATTCGCGGATGCAGCTGTCTATGCCTCAATTGAGGGTGATCTCCGCCATCGGCCGGGCGCCAGCTCATTCAACATTGATCTGGACGGACGGTAGCTGTCGATGAGATTGCTAATGTCCGTGCCATCGCGGCCGCGCTGAAATGAGAGACGCGTTCGTTGGGGACGCGGATCGACAACAGCGCTCACGCCACAGGCAGCTGTCCTGCGGGACAGGCAGTCCGACGAGTTTCATCCTTGAGCGAGCTGATGGCGCTCGCGGAGGTGATGCGGGCTACGGAGTCGTGCAATGAAACTGCGGGTTGGCCAGCCTCAGCGTGGCTCGTTCGTTCTCTGCTGAGCGGTGTCCGCATGCGTTCCATTGCAGAGGAATCCGCGGGAGTGCTAATGTAGCTATCTACAAGATAGTAACATGAAGGGTATTGATATGGCCGTTCCAGCCGAGATGGACTCTCGGAACACCCATGTCGGAGGACTTCGGCAGTGGAGGTTCGAGCCGAAGGCGCGCTTCAGGTCGAGGCTGAGGCGATGGAGCAGTGCAGCTTTGCGATGGAATGCAACTCTCTACGCGCTACCTGTCCGGCAACACGGATTGGATATCCAGGACTTCGGCTGCATCGGTGCGCCAAAGCCAAACCCTACCAGGGACTATCTGTCGTCGCCGGGGAGATTGTGACAGGTGTGGCAGCGTGAGTAGGGACGACCTTCGGTATCGGTCCGGTCCCCACCACATCGCCGACCACCATAGGCGCTAGTGGCACACGCTATCGTCTACCTGTCTCCACGCTGCCGATTGGCACTCACCCACTCGTTATCGACCAATGTTGGCTGCTACGCCTTGCCGCCGAACGGTCCAATTCTCGCCGGCAACCGCGAGGAAATGGGTCGACCGCTATCTGTAGACGGTGAGGTGGAGGCGATGCCAGGCCACTCCTCTCCGGCAACATCACTGCCCGTATCTGCCGGACCGCGTCGCCAACCGAACGGCGTGATGGGGCAGCGGTGGCCCGCCGCTTTGCCGGCCAGATCCGCATCGGTTACTACCTTATCCGGCCCGATCCACCATCACCGCTGCAGCACCGTCACAACTGTGCGGCGGGTCAAAGCGCGACCCGATGCCGGGAGTAGGCGCCGCGGAGAGCGTCGCGATCGCGGCGCTGCGCTTCAAACTCAGAAATGATTGCAGTGCAGCAGGATAGACGCGGCTTGCCACCGGTAGTAGCCCGAGCGGGAGACTTCGAGGATCTTGGCACAGCCACTTCACAGGGAAGGTTTCACGGTGGTCGCCGACGAGTTGGAAGCGGATCACCAGTTGGTCTCGCCTGCGAAATACTTCGCGTCCCGGCGCAGGATCTCCCGCTCGGTTTCAGTTTCCGGATCTGGGCATTGAACAGCTTGTTCTCCTCCTCCAATACGGAGTTGGATGCTACTCGTCCTAGCAGCAAGGACAGGCGAGCCAGCCCTCTGGCCCGGGTTCGGTCGGGGAGGGTCAGCCCGTTTGTGTTCGGCGCGCACCCAATTGCGTAGGGTCTCCGATCTGATTCTAAGTCCTTGCCGAGCCCTCGAAGGTATGACTCGGTCGCACAGATAGGGTGCGACGGCATCAGCCTTGAATTCCGCCGAGTAGGCCTTCGTCGCCATCAGTGACATCTGGGACCCTTACGTGCCAGTGTTCGTGATGTGCACACTCAACGGGAACGCCCGACCATTCCCTTGGCGTACTCGGTGGAAGACCACGACGCCCGCACGGAGACCTTCGTCGCCACCCAGGGTATTGAGTTTCGGGCGGTGTTGACCGACAACGGATCCTGCTATCGCTCGTCCTGTTTTGCTGCGGAGCTCGACTCGACGTCGAGCACCGCTAGGCGGTGCTGCCCGCAGGCTCTCGAACGAGTTCGTGATCGACATGCGTGGGGATCGGCATGCCGATCACTGTTCCGATCGAACACCACAACCTCGGTGGGTGTCGCACTGCGGTGGCACTCGCGCCGAGGCGCCGAGGGCGTGCCTACTTGCTAGGTCCTTAGGTCTTTCGGAGGGTGTCGAAGACCTTGGGGTCGACGAGGGTGGAGGTGTCGCCGAGGTCGCGGCCTTCGGCGATGTCCTTGAGCAGGCGTCGCATGATCTTGCCCGATCTCGTTTTGGGGAGTTCGGGGACGATGGTGATCTGGCGGGGCTTGGCGATCGGGCTGATCTCCCGGGACACCTCGGCCTTGAGTTCGGCGATGAGGGTGTCGCCGGTGTTCTCGACGCCCTCGCGGAGGATGACGAACGCGACGATGCCCTGGCCGGTGGTCTCGTCGGCGGCGCCGACGACGGCGGCCTCGGCGACGCCGTGGTGGCCGACGAGGGCGGATTCGACCTCGGAGGTGGAGATGCGGTGGCCGGAGACGTTCATGACGTCGTCGACGCGGCCGAGCACCCACAGGGCGCCGTCCTCGTCGTACTTGGCGCCGTCACCGGCGAAGTACCAGCCCTGCTCGGGGTACCGGGACCAGTAGGTGTCGCGGTAGCGGTCCATGTCGCCCCAGATGCCGCGGAGCATCGCCGGCCACGGCTTGTCGAGGACGAGGTAGCCGGAGCCGCCGGCGCCGAGTTCGTTCGCGTCGTCGTCGACGATCTTCGCGGAGATGCCGGGCAGCGGGGCCATCGCGGAGCCGGGTTTGGTGGCGGTGATCCCGGGCAGCGGGGAGATCATGATGGCGCCGGTCTCGGTCTGCCACCAGGTGTCGACGATGGGGGCCTGGTTGCCGCCGATGACCTCGCGGAACCATTTCCAGGCCTCGGGGTTGATGGGTTCGCCGACGGAGCCGAGCAGCCGGATCGAGGACAGGTCGTGGGCGTCGGGGATGTCGCGGCCCCACTTCATGAATGTGCGGACCAGGGTGGGGGCGGTGTAGTAGATGCTGACACCGTATTTTTCGATGATCTGGAAGTGACGGTGCTCGTCGGGGGAGTTCGGGGTGCCCTCGTAGACCACCTGGGTGACGCCGTTGGACAGGGGCCCGTAGACGATGTAGCTGTGGCCGGTGACCCAGCCGATGTCGGCGGTGCACCAGTACACGTCGCGGCCGGCCTTGTGGTCGAACACGTTGTGGTGGGTGTAGGAGGCCTGGGTGAGGTAGCCGCCGGAGGTGTGGATGATGCCCTTGGGCTTTCCGGTGGTGCCGGAGGTGTAGAGGATGAACAGCGGGTGCTCGGCGTCGAACGGGGTCGCCTGATGGGTGCCGGAGGCCTTGTCGACGGTCTCGTGCCACCACAGGTCGCGGCCGTCGGTGACCTCGACGTCGATGCCGGTGCGCTTGACGACGAGGACGTGCTCGACGGATTCCGCGCCGTCGACGGCTTCGTCGACGGCGGGTTTGAGGGGTGCGGCCTGGCCGCGGCGCCACTGTCCGTCGACGGTGACGACGAGTTTGGCTTCGGCGTCGTCGATGCGCGAGCGCAGGGCGGCGGCGGAGAAGCCGGCGAAGACCACGGAGTGGGTCAGGCCGAGGCGGGCGCAGGCGAGCATGGTGACGATGGCCTCGGGGATCATCGGCATGTAGATCGCGACGCGGTCGCCGGCGACGAGTCCGAGGTCGGTGAAGGTGTTGGCGGCCTTGCTGACTTCGGTGAGCAGGTCGTTGTAGGTGAGGTCGCGGGTGTCGCCCGGTTCGCCTTCGAAGTGGATGGCGACGCGGTCGCCGTTGCCGGCGATCACGTGCCGGTCGACGCAGTTGTAGGCGACATTCAACTCGCCGCCGACGAACCATTTCGCGACGGGTGCGTCGGACCAGTCGAGTACCTCGGTGAAGGGCGTGTGCCAGTGCAGGCGCTCGGCCTGTGTCGCCCAGAACGCGAGTCGGTCCTCGTCTGCGGCAGCCTGCAGGTCGGGGCCGGCGTTCGCAGTAGCGGTAAACGCCGGGCTCGCCGGATACTCAGGTGGTTCGGTGACAAGCTGAGACATGCGAAACCTCCGAGAAAATCGCCATTGTGGGCAAACTTATGCTGACACCTTGGATACCAATTCAGTAGCAGAGTGGTTCGATCCTGAGCGGTACCGAGCGCAGCGCCAGGAAGATCCAGCCGTTCAATGCAGAACGATCTGACCATTCGGAATTCCGCTCCACAAGATCACGTAGCAATGCCGACGAACGAATCATACTGATGACGGGCCAGATTCAGATTGGTGTTCCAAGATCGACAGGCGTGCGATCTATCATACTAGCTCGGGGCACATGATGCACCGTGAGCGTTCTTCACGGGATCGCATACACCTGCGGTGTCGCTCAGACCGCGGTATCCGCCGCGAAAGCGCGAGCATGTGACGCTAGCAAGTAGATAAGACGAATCAATCGCATGCAGGCCGGTCATCTCTCACCGGCCTGCATGCAAGTTGCGCGTTCTATCACACGGTCGGGGAGACGGTAGGGGAAGCGCCTGCCCCTGGTCGGTCTCCGTTCTTTGAGTTGGAGTCGGTCGCGTGGATAGTGCTCAGTTTGTCGTCGAGCTTCCTGACCGCGGGAAGCATGATGAACCACACACCTGCGGCAATGACAAAGAGTGCAATCAGAATGAATGCCGGTGTGAAAGAGCCGGTAATGCTTTTGATTCCGCCTGTCATGTAGGTGCCGGTGAACCCGCTCAAGTTTCCAACTGCGTTGATGAAGCCGATGCCCGCAGCCGCGCTGACACCCTTGAGCAGTTGCGACGGCGCGGACCAGAAGATCACAATCGCAGAGTAGATTCCGGACGCCATGATCACGAACCCGACCACGATGACGACCGGATGGTTCAGTACGAGGCCGAGAATTACGGCAACACCAGCGACAATCGCTGAGATGCCCATGTGCTTGCGTCGTTCCGACACTCGATCAGAGTGACGGCTGACGACAACCATCACGATGGCCGCCACGGCGTATGGAATGGCTGTGATGAGTCCAGTCTGCATGATCGACAGGCCGCCGCCGAAACTTTCGAGCAACATCGGGAAGAAGAAGTACATGGCGTTGGTTCCCGAAGAGATACCGAAGTAGATCAAAGCGAGTGCCCAGACCGTCTTATTCGCCATGACGCTGCGGACGTGTGCGAGGGTACTCGACTTTCCACCACTCTCGAGAGATGCAAGTCGGGATTCTTCCTCCAACTCTGTTTGGAGCCAACGACGTTGCGCAGGTTGGAGCCACTTGGCCTTCGCTGGCGAGTCGGTAAGGTAGAAGTATGTGAAGATGCCGAGGACGATCGCCGGGATTGACTCGATGGCGTACATCAGCCGCCATCCTTCGACTCCGATTCGGTTCCCAAGATCGATTAGCGCTGCGCTGAGCGGACTACCGATAACCTGGGAGAGCGGAACCGCTAGATAGAAGATGGCAATCATTCGCGCGCGGTATTTTGAGGGAAACCACAAGGACAGGAAGAAAATGATGCCCGGGTAGAAGCCGGCTTCTGCAACTCCCAGCAGGAAGCGGAGGACCAGGAAGTCGCCAGCATGCCGCATGAACGCCATCAGAAGCCCGATCAGCCCCCACGACACCGCAATCCGCGAGATCCACTTTCGGGCTCCGAAACGATGGAGTGCTACGTTGCTGGGCACTTCGAAGATGAAGTATCCGAGGAAGAAGATGCCGGCACCCAGTCCATAGATGGCAGAACTGATGCCTAAATCATCATTCATATGGAGCGCAGCAAAGCCAACATTTGTGCGGTCGAGGAAACTGATGAAGTAAAGAATGACGAGGAGCGGCATGATTCGCCGCGCCACTGCCCGGATCGTGGTTCGTTCGATTGATGACGCTAAGTGGGGTGAATCGTGTGACATCGAAGGATCTCCTTGTAACTACTTCTGTGAGTGTCGTGTGGACACTCGGGCACGTCCGTCCAGCGTGTGCGCATCCGGGCGAATCTATTTTCTGTCGCGAGTCAGGTGGGTAATCGCCCTGGGGGGTAACCATTTCCGACATCGACGATCTGTGGCAATACGTCGCACAGCCGAGTCCTCTGTGAACCGGCTGCGTGTGCGACCAGCACGTGTGGCTCCTCTTCTCTGGATGATGTGAACGCCTTCGGTCCTCCCAGCGGCCGTCGCAGTGATGCCGGACTACGTCCGAGACGCATCGAGCCGAATACCGTGCACCGGTTCTCGCTCCTTGCTCCGTCGTCGTACAGGCGCAACACATACGGCGAGGAAGTGCGGGTACTCGAGTGCGTACTCCGCATGTCTAACCGGAACCCGTCCGGGCAATCGCGGACACATTTGTGCCGCTGTGAGTCAAGTCTCATCATTATTCGCGACCGCGCAATAGTGAAAAATGAACACGTCTGTGCAAATATGCACATCTCGATGGTGCGGTTAGTGGACGCCTTCGTACCTCCCCGAGGCAGCGCGGATCCTAGTGTGGTGTTGGCCGACCACAATCTCCATGGCGTCGAGCGCTGGCGACTGCTCAGGTGGCGAACGACGATCTCGAAAATAAGCGCCCGATAGCCGGATGGGCTCAAACCTCGAGGACGTGCGCGGTTGAGAAGGCCAGTCGAGTAAGTGACTTAGGGCCGCTGGCTCCTAACCTGCTGGTCCGACGGCAGAATCCGGGATCAAAGTTGATATCGCCACCTCGACCCGGGCCGGCATGCCGTGCAGCAGGGTCCTACACGCGGTCTCGCTGGAACGGCATCAACCGCGCGCACTCGACGCGGATGTGGTTAACGCCTGCAGCTATGGGCTGCCAGGCCGCGCCCGGAGAGGAGCGCTGCGATCCCCTCGCTCGGCGACCTACAGCGGCACGCCCTGGTCGGGTATCTCTCTGAGCGACTTATCGGCGTTGAGATGCGTCGATGCTCCGGCCAGCATTTGGCGAGCCATGCGGATCGTGGCCCTAGGTCGTATCTAGAAACCTTGGGCGGCAGCGGCATTGCGCCCACGTTTGTGGCAGGGCACGCTATCTGCGGCCTTCGAGTGCTTCGCCCGGGGGTGGGCGTCGGTGTAGCTACCGGCGCGTGACCCATCACGTGTGGCGGCGGATCGCGCGTGTAGACGAGCGCGATCGCGGATTGAGCACCTCGCCTGTGACTAACCGTTGCTGTACGAGCCTCTAGGGTCTGGTCAGTGACATTGTTCATCGTTCTTCTCCTTAACGCTGGTGTCAGCGAGGTTGGCAAGATCGACAATTAGCGCATCGAACGACGCTACGGAACGCGTGGCGCGCGACACGATCAATGCTCCCTCGACGCCGGCGAGAGCATGGGCTGCCAAGGCGTGTGCGCGGTTCGCAGGAACCCCTAGGTCTGTCAGCGCCGCACTTAGTTCGTCAATGATGCGCGAGAAGCCGTGCCCGACCGCGTGGGCTAGTTCGGGCTGCGCAGTCAGTGTCTCGGTGACAAGTGGGGCCACCGCGCACCCCTCCGTGTAGTCGGTCGATAAAAGGCGGTCTCGAGACTCGCGGATGTAGCCGCTGACCAGGGCTCCCGGGGAACGGGCTTTCGAACGCAGCGCGCGTACAGCGTCGATGGTTGCATCGATATGAAGGTCGGCGACGCTCCTCGCCAGTTCTTGCTTGCCGCCTGGGAAATGGAAGTAGACCGATCCGCGAGGTGTTCCGCTGGCGGCGAGAACATCGGAGAACGCGGTTTGGCTGTAACCCTGCTGCCGGAACAGCTGGCGAGCAGAGTCGATCATGCGTTCTCGCGCGTCGGTGCGACGGGGCATCGGTCAGTCCTCTCTCATGTTCGACGGTGGCAACACCCTCGATCGGTCTTTGACAAGTATGATGGCATACATATATCGTTTGGGTGTAGTTGGGGTCACAATCCATATCGCACATCGGTCATAGGCCGGATCTCGCGCTATCGCTAGGTTCGGGGCACGTCCTCAGGAGAAGTACATGTGGATCGCGCGCGAGCACGAGCTCCGGCAGCGACGAAAATGCCTGGGAATGCAGGTCGTCTAGTTGACGAGTCCCTCGAGTTACGGCTTCAGGGTGTCGAAGCCTGGCCCGTGTCAGCGCGACCTCGACATTTTGAGCTGCGGGCAGCATCCTGGTCGACAGACGGTTGGGCTGATCGCAGAATGCTGGACTATCCGAGCATGCTGACGTGGTGGGCATAGGCGCACCAGCTTTTCGGAGGGCGACCGTGTCATTTAGTGGCCAACTGAATTCGAGGCCACCGCCAGCCCAGTAGCGCAGAATATGAACTCAAGAAAGCAACCACACACAGGAGGATTTCGAGTATGAGTCGTAGTGACGTCCTAGTCTCGACAGAATGGGTGGCGAACAACGCGAATTCAGATTCGGTTGTGGTGATTGAGGTAGACGAAGATACTGCCGCTTACGCAGATGGGCACGTACCCGGCGCGGTGAAGTTGGATTGGAAGACGGATCTGCAAGAACGGGTTAATCGTGATCTCTTGGGTAGGGATCAGTTCGAGTCACTGCTTTCCGACAAAGGAATCAGAAACAGCGATACCATTATCCTTTACGGAGGAAACAACAATTGGTTTGCTGCGTACGCCTACTGGTACTTCAAACTCTACGGGCACGATGACGTCAAACTGATGGATGGTGGGCGGAAAAAGTGGGAACTAGAGGGCCGAACTCTCTCGACCGATTCGGTTGAACGGACTTCGTCAAGATACGTTGCGGATGAGCAGAATAGTGCAATCCGTGCCTTCCGAGACGAGGTGATCGCAGGTCTCGGAACGAAGAACTACTTGGATATACGTACCCCGGGAGAGTTCACTGGTGCACTACTCGCTCCAGCGCACCTTCCTCAAGAGCAGGCGCAGCGCCGAGGTCACATTCCCGGTGCGGTGAATGTGCCGTGGTCCAGGACGGTGCACGAGGATGGAACCTTCAGGTCAGATAGCGAGATCGCGGACATTTACATAGAAGCAGGTATCGACTTCGGGAAAGACACGATCGCGTACTGCCGCATAGGCGAGCGCTCTAGCCACTCCTGGTTCGCTCTGCATGAACTACTTGGGCACCGGAACGTGAAGAATTACGATGGATCTTGGACTGAATACGGATCCCTGGTGGGCGTCCCGATTGAAAGTGAATACGTGACATAGTCCTCTAAAGTCCGGCGAAGTATTCGTTGGACGTTCATAGCGAAATGGGCAGGCGGCCGGTGAGGCAGGCGATCCGCGGCGGCTGGTTCGTGGCGTGGAGATTTCAGAAGCGTGTTCCCGCAAGTCCACCCTGCGGAAACCGCTCGTCAAACGTGATTCCAGTGGTGAAGTCCTGCCTCGATCGGCCTGGGCTGTGTTCGGTCAAACGATTCGCGTACTGTTGCCCGGGATGCCAGGCGAGCCCAGAAACGCATTCAATACGCGCGAGCGCATAATGACCGGCGCCGCGGTGGGGGCGTCGGTCATTATGACGCGTTGCGAAATCTACTCAAATTGCTTTCTCGGTCTGCCTTATCGCTTTCTGGAGCAGTAGGCTCCACGCCACAAAAGCGGCCACGGGTTCGTCCGCCACGTTCCCGGTGCTGATCCGGAATCGGCTCGGTGAGGTGTTGCGGGACCCATTGGCTCCGCCGCGATGCGGCTGCCGGTGCTGCATACCGTCGGTCCAATTCGTTGCAGTTCCGCAACCGTATCCGTTGGACCGTTAGTTAGTCACCGGAGTCCGTCCTCGCAACCGAACGCCGTGCGATCTATGAAGCGCCGCGGTTAGGTACCGTCATTCGCCGGTGGTACGGGTACGCGCTCGCTAGACTACGTATGTCTTCCTGAGTGCAAGACGATTCAGGAATGACTTGCCATAGACGCTCAATGAACCGTCGCGTTGTCATTCCGAACCGGACAAGGATCTCCTCCGCAGCTGCGCCCCCATATGGTGCCCACATACTGGCGAACTCGATGAGCAGATCCGACTCGTGGTCAGGGTGTTTTCCTTTGCGGTTCATTTCGATCCACGCGGCGCGTCGCCGCTGGCGCAATCGGCGGGTTCCGTAAGAATTCATGTTACTTAACACATCGTTTCGGTCCTGTGGAGGGCCTTGGAATTGTCGTTGGCGATCGCTGCAGGGAGATCGGCGCGGAGCGCGAAGTCGACTACAACGCGGGTCATCAGGGGATGGAATGACGAGGCTTCGCTAGGCGGTGACCGAGATCAGGTTAAGCATGATTCCAAGGTTCTAAGTGTGATTTTGCGATTTTGGAAACTACTGACTGTCGGTGGAGATCCTACTTGATCTGGTGCAGGACGAGAGAGGCTGGCAGGCAGCAATAGTTTATCGCTGTGCGTCACAGTATTACCCATGCATCTTCCAGCGCAATGCCCAAGATTGAACAGAAGTGTGTATATCTGCACACCTGGTGCTTAGAGGAGTTCCAATGCTTTCTGCGGATGATCTACGTTTCTTTCTTGAGGTCGCCCGGACGAGGAGGCTGGTCTCGGCCGCACGGAATCTTGGGGTGGACCATACTACTGTGAGCCGGCGGGTCTCGAATCTCGAACGTGCCGTCGGCAGAAGACTGTTCGACCGCTTTTCCAGCGGATGGGTGCTCACTGACGCGGGAGGGCAGTTGGTCACCCACGCTGAGGCCATTGAGTCTCGCCTACTTGCGGCCGCGGAGGATCTTGGCAGCGCCGGGGGCAGACTGTCGGGAAGCTTGAGGATCGTTGCTCCAGATGCGTTTGGTTCGTTCGTCCTTGCTGAGGCTCTACCGGAAGTGCGGCGCCGGCATCCCAGGTTGGCTATCGAGATGGTGACAGCGTCAGGCGTCGACATGCTGGCGACAAGGGAATTCGATATCGGTGTATCCCTTGAGAAGCCGCGTCCACGCGGTGTCGACGTCGAGTCGCTTGCCTCATACACCCTAGGCTTGTACGCCACAGCAGACTACCTGCGATGGAACCCGGTCATCACCTCTCTGAGTGATTTGCGAAGGCATACGGTGATTGGGTACATCGACTCACTCTTGGATATCCCTGCGCTTCGTAACATGCGTGAGACACTTGACGGTGTTCAGCCGATGGTTCGGGCGACAAGCATTACCAGTCAATGGCTCTCGGCTGTTGGCGGGCACGGCGTTGCAATCCTCCCTGAGTTCGTTGCGGAGCGGGACCGTCGGTTGGTACGGATACTCAGGACTGGCGTCTCTGTGCGCAGAAACTACTGGCTTGTCATCCCGCATGAACTGCGACGACTCGCACGCGTGCAGTTGGGTCGGGCGGCCTTACTGAGATTGGTCCAACGCCACCCCTATCTAAGCGAGGGCAACAGTGATGAAGCGGACTAGTCAGTTGGATGGCAGAGCACCCGGCAGGATGCCTCAAACGAAACTGCTGAGGGTGCCACACTCGCGACGATTAGCGCTCCCTCGATTTCCTGCAAGCGCCTCGGGGGTGCGGGCGAATCTCGAAACACTGACCTCCGAAAAGTCCTCAAAGCCTGGCCTGATGGCGCGCCACGCACCGTCTGCTCGCAGATCCGCTACCACTTCGACGACGGGTGCCTCTTCCGGCTAGCAACTCCGTAGATACCGATCGGTATCTGTTGAGTGGCAACGAAGCGGGGGTAGAGAGTCGGCCACGGCGTGAGAGACCGGAGATCAAACGCGGTCTTCTGCGACGTGACGTTGAGCCGATGTACCGGCGGTGTGCTTGCGTCCTTGTTCCCGGGGATGGCCGCATACCGGGACCCCCCTGGGCGTCGGTGGCCGCAAGTGCAACCGATGAGCTGGGACAGGCCCGTGTGCCTAGTGAGGTTGGCGATCGGCCGATCTGAATGCTCACTAGACAGTGGCACCGTGCACCTCGCTGACCTGCTGAAATGTTCACTCGTCCGCATACCTCGGTGCGACAGGGAGCCAGCTGTCCTCGGTGAGTGCCCGGCCTCCGATTGCTGCATATTCGTGAGTGTCATGGAGCCACCACGTGGATTCTGTCGAGCGGATCTTGACAAGTATGACGGCATACATATAACTTAGGTTGTAGTTCGAATCACACATGCATACCGCGGTGTGTAGTCATGGAATCGCCCCACAGTTTCTGGGGATCCTCCAGATGTTTAATAGCCCTGTGCGGGGCCAAATTTTTTCGCAGGAGAGAACATGCGCCTTGCGCGATACGGTGAAATTGGGCGTGAGCGCCCGGCCATCATTGATGACGACGGCAGGCTTTGGGACGCTGGCAGTCTCGTCGCTGACATTACCCCTGAGGTGATTGGCGAGCAGCTGGAAACGATCGTCGGAGTAGACCTGGCAAACCTTACTCCCGTCGAGGGCGTCCCGAGGTTGGGTCCGCCGATTGCGAACGTTGGGAAGCTGGTCGCGGTGGGGCTTAACTACTTTGCCCACGCGGATGAGTCCAACATGACCCCTCCGACTGAGCCGATCGTATTCCTGAAATCCACGTCATCGATAGCCGGTCCAAACGATGACATCGTTATCCCGCCGGGAAGTGTAAAGACTGACTGGGAAGTTGAACTCGGCGTCGTCATCGGTAAAACGGCGAAGCATGTCACAGAACGTGACGCTCTCTCGCACGTCGCCGGTTACCTCATCGTGAACGATGTGTCCGAACGCGAGTATCAGCTCGCCCGCGGAGGGTCGTGGGACAAGGGGAAGGGATATGACAGCTTCGGTCCGCTCGGGCCCTGGCTTGTCACCGCCGACGAAGTTGGCGATCCCCAAGATCTCGCTTTGACTCTCGAAGTCAACGGTGTTCGTCGGCAGGACGGGTCCACTCGAGACATGATCTTCGATGTTGCAACTCTCGTGTCTTACATCAGCCAGTTCATGACCCTGCATCCCGGTGACATTGTTGCGACAGGGACGCCGGCAGGAGTCGGAATGGGTCTGAAGCCGGAACCGGTATACCTGAGTGAGGGTGATGTCGTCACACTCGCTATCTCCAAGCTTGGCTCGCAACGACAGGTTTGCGTCGCCAGCTCTGATGTTGGATCCATCACTGAACCCCTCGTTACAAAGTAAAGGAGCTCTTGTTATGCCCACTGTGAAGGTTCATCTCCGTAAGGGTCGCACGCCCGAGCAGAAGGATGCGATCGCCACTTCGATCCAGAAGGCCTTGGTAGAGAATCTCGGAATCCCCGACGAGGATCGTTACCAGCTGTTCCAGGAGTACGACGACACCGACTTCCGTCACACCGACGGATACCTCGGGCTTGAGTACTCGCGAGAACTACTGATCATTGAGATCACCTTCATCGAGGGTCGCGGCGACGAGGTGAAGAGGGGGATCCTGCGTGACATCAACGCCAACCTGGTGAGTACGGCTGGGCTCCGCGCGGACGACGCGCTCATCAACATCATCGAGGTAGCCCGTACGAACATCTCATTCGGGCAAGGTCGCGCGCAGCGAGCCGAGTTCAAGTAGCTCCGAGCAGGAAGAAGGGATAATCGTGGGTTCCGATCAGCGACTAAAGGAGAACCTCCGCAGCCGCCACGTCACCGAGGGGCCGCAGAGTGCTCCGCACCGCTCCTTCCTGTACTCGATGGGTTTGACTGAAGATCAGATCCATCAACCACTGATTGGGGTGGCAACCTGCTGGAGCGAGGTTGCGCCGTGCAACATCAACCTGGACAAGCAGGCGCAAGATGTCAAGGCTGGTGTGTCCGCGGCGGGCGGAACACCGCGCGAGTTCAACACAATCAGCGTTACCGACGTCATCGCAATGGGTCACGCGGGCATGCGCGCCTCCTTGCCATCACGCGAGGTAATCGCCGACTCAGTGGAACTCGTGATGCGCGGGCACTCCTACGATGGATTGGTAGCGCTCGGGGCCTGCGACAAGACCATTCCCGGAATGATGATGGCAATGTTGCGGCTGAACATTCCGTCCCTCTTCATTTACGGTGGGTCGACATTGCCGGGTGTGTTTCAGAACCGAGATGTCACTAGCCAAGATATGTTCGAGTCAGTCGGCATGCACTCAGTCGGCGATATGTCAGATCAGGAACTCGATCAGATCGAGCGGGTGGCCTGCCCAGGAGCTGGAGCCTGTGGCGCCCAGGCCACCGCGAACACAATGGCTGCAGTGTCAGAAGCGATCGGGCTGGCGCTGCCGTACTCTGCGGGTACTCCCGCGGTTTACGAGAGTCGCCAGGAATCGAATCGACGCGCCGGGGAGACTGTCCTCGATCTGTTGGATGCGTCTATTCGCCCGCGTGACATCGTCACTAGAGAGGCGCTCGAGAATGCCGCCGCTGTTGTGGCAGCAACCGGCGGCTCGACAAATGCGGCGCTCCACCTACCTGCACTTGCCCATGAGTGCGGCATCGACTTCGATTTGTTCGATGTGGTGGAAGTCTTCCGTCGAACGCCATACCTGACGGATCTCAAGCCGGGAGGCAGGTACGTTGCAACGGACCTCTTCGCGGCAGGGGGTTTCCCGTTGGTTCTGAAGACGCTTCTCGACCACGGATTCATCCATGGCGACGCGCTGACAGTTACGGGACGCACAATTGCCGAAAACCTTGCTGATGTGAAATGGAATTCACAGCAAGACGTCGTCTACCCCGCGGATGCACCCATCACCGCGTCCGGTGGTGTAGCGGGTTTGCGCGGCAATCTTGCCCCCGACGGTGCCATCGTCAAGGTGGCCGGGATGAAGATCCGCACGTTCACGGGGCCGGCGCGTGTCTTCGACAGTGAAGAACTATGTCACGAAGCTGTGCTGACACGTAACTACGAGCCAGGTGATGTCCTCGTCATCCGTTACGAAGGACCAAAGGGCGGACCTGGAATGCGCGAGATGCTCGCCACTACAGCAGCATTGGCAGGACAGGGAATGGGAACCAAGGTTGCCATCATCACTGATGGGCGATTCTCGGGCGCAACGCGCGGCTTCTGCATCGGTCACGTAGGTCCCGAGGCTGCGGAAGGTGGTCCTATCGCCCTGCTCGAAGACGGTGATGTCGTCAGCGTTGATGTTGACGCGGGAACGCTCTCGGTTGAGCTCACCGAGGAAGAACTGTCGAGGCGTCGGTCTTTGTGGAAGCCGCGTGAGAACGACTATGCCAGCGGTGCGCTCTGGAAATACGCTGACCAGGTCGGTCCCGCGATGCGCGGTGCGGTCACGCATCCGGGTGCGGCGAAGGAAAAGCTTCCTTACTGGGAGGTTTGAGGACACCAGGGACTGCCAGATCCAAGCTGCGCTGGGCTCATTGCTAAGGACAATGAGCTCAGCGCAGCTCCGGGCAAACCACCCGTCGAATCGATCCCCTCACTGTGCGATCTTCGCTGGTAGATGGGATCCGCATAGCACCGACCTGGCCCGTCATAACGGGAAGCCTGCTTCCCGCGGTTGGTCAGGCTCCGCTGCATCGAGTGCGACGCGTCCCGCGAAGATCGCCACCCCCGCCAGTAAATTCGCGGGCGGAAGACAACTCGATGCACAACCGCAAAGCCTGGCGCCGTATTGGCGCACCCCGGCTGCCGCGGGTCAGCAGCGGGAAACGATCGATCAGCCGGTGCAGGATCTTCTCGGGCGACATCGTCCGCAACTGAGCCGCGGCCAATTCGATCGACAGCAGCAATCCGTCGGCCGGTGACAAATCCCCGTCACCGCGTTCCCTCGGCGAGCGCCAACCCCGGAGCCGCGGAAGCACCTCGCTCGACGAACAACGACACCGCGTCGTACTTGGGTAATATCACCTCTCGCTGTGCAAGAAACCGGATCGGCAAATCCTGTGGCGGACTCGTCGAGTGGTCTCGTAACTTCGGTAGGCCGGCCACTGCGTCGGCTAGCGACGACATGATGAGCCGATCACCGCTGGCAATGTTCGCGCTGCACGGCGACCGAGACCCATATCGCACGCAGGCGCGTTTTGCCGGCACCGCCGATCCCAGTGAACGTCACCAGCACGGACCCGGTCAACAGGTTCTTAGCCTCGTGAACTCGGATCGGCAGCAGTTCGCGGCATTGGTCAGTTCCAGGGGAAGCTTCCCCCGCGCTTGGAGTGGAACGCCTGAGCCCCGCGTCCCTCTGTGTCTGGTCGCCGGTTATAGCCTCTACATTAGGAGGGACATCCTCGTCGACCGGAAAGCCATGATGTAGTTGGAACCGCCGGAGTTCCTCCCGAAGTCGGTGGAGCCTGGCCGGCTGACTGGAGGATCCAGGACATCGTGCGCTTCGCGTGATGCTGATGGTAGGCGGTTGTTCAACTGGACCAACATCGTTCCCGGACAAGAGACCGAAACCCTGCGGGCTTGCGCTCAGCCCCGCAGAGTCGCATTGGACGAGTGTGACGTATTAGAGGTCGCACACTACCGACATCTCTTGTGGTACAAGCGTGCCACGAGAAAGTCTTGTGATTTGCTGCGTCACAGTACTTTGACCGAGTTCCATGCCTCATACAATCGCTGGGGTGCCCTCCTCCGTAGAGCAACGCTTGATCCCGCCAGCCAAACCCCGGCTGGCCGAGTCTCCGATGCTTCGGCGGTCCGACTTACCCGACTCGGGACCGCCGATGGGAACCCGCTGTCCATAGTGTGGATGGCGGGTTCCGTTCTCTCCGAAGAGCCGTGGCGAAGCCGACTGTCCTTACACGTATTCGCGGTGCCGAAGGCTCCAGCAACCAAGCGATGATCACCATCGGCCCGTAGATATGTCATGGACCACCGCATCGGTCCACGACTGGCTGCGCCCGTTTGGGAAAATTCTATGTCCCAATCAGCGTCGACGAATGCCGACATTGTGGGGCAAAGTCACGCGGGAACGGAGCCATGTGGACCATGGTGGGAGTCACCACTGAAGAATCACTCGGCCAACTCGCATGAACGCCCTCGACACCCACGCGAAACTAGCTGCGTGGGTGCGGCTGGCCCCCATATGATCACACCGCAAGAACGACCACGCCGCAGTACCGACTGCACCCGATCCGCCCCCGGCATCATCGGCCCGACTGAGCGGGCCTCTCGGTTGGCCCGCCGCCGAGTTCGGCAACCCGAATCGGCTATCCCCTTCTGTCGCGGACAGCCGAAACGGAGTCACTAGAGAACCCACCGACAGGCCATGTGAGGCGCTGTCGGCGGGGTCCCGTGCCGCATCCCTCATCGATGCGCCGGGCGAAGCCCCACCGGTCTATGGATGGGGTTCGGTGGGACTTCTACACCAGAGGGTCGAGTAGGGAGTCGACCCGGTGCGCACTCAGACTATCCATGGCGATCCGCCACCGCCACCGACACGCTCACCATTCAACCATCGACTCCATCACGAAGCAGCCCTCTCCACCTATACGTGACAACGAACGCGAATCACATCAGTAGCAGTTGCTGCTGCGGCTATCCTAATTAAATCTGAGTCTGAGCCATCGTCCGGATCTCTCGTGCCGCAACCGACAGGGTGGCGAGGGTGTACACACCTTGATTTGCGATTTCGCGAAGAGTCGTTCGCGAGCGTGCGAGGCGGGCTGCGTTCACGCTCTCCCAACGCATCAGCTTCTGACTTGAGTTGTCGTGGAGGCATGTTGAGGTGCAGACATCCTGCGTGAGTGTGCGTAGCGAACGATAGAGATCATCGCGAAGCGCAAGGCGCGCGAGCGCGTTCCAACGTTCCTCACGAGGCAGGGACGAAACGGCGATCAACAGCTTGTCGATCTGAAGATGGTCGGACAGAGAGAAATACAGCTCGGCAACTTCGAATGGGTCTCGTGTCGTGACGTCCGCGGCTTCGATAATATCGAGCAGGGAGTATCGGAATAGCAGCTCGCTCACGTCGCGTGCCAAAGTGGGGTGTAGGCCACGCTCGACCCACTGGGCAGTCGTACTCTGCACGCTTGCATGTTCCGTGCCCCGCAGCCAGGCGCCGATGGGCGTGGACAGCTGCGATATAAGCGGCCCGAATCGGCGAATCTCCGCACCGACAGCGAGTGGCTGAGGTCGGTTCGCGAGCAACCATCGAGACGCACGATCGAGCAGACGTCGCACTTCGGTGGTCAACGCATATGTGACCTCGGCGGAGTGGGTGCGGTTATGGATTCGCGTCCACAGTCCATCGAATCCGAAGATCGACGAAGCCGTGGCGTAGGCACGGACTACATCCGTCGTACTTGCGCCTGTCTCCTCGGACAGCCTGAGCGCATAGGTGATACCACCGCGGTCGACCACCTTGTTGACGAGCTGGGTGGCGATGATTTCCCGGCGAAGTGGGTGATTGCGGATCGCATCCGGAAAGCGGTTGGAAATCGGGGTTGGAAAGTAGGCGCACAACAGGTTGTCGAATAGATCATGGTGGTCCAGGAAGTCCGATCGTTGAAGGTCCGCCTTGAGCGCCAGCTTCGTATGAGCCGCTAGCGTCGCCAACTCCGGCGAAGTGAGCCCTTGCTCCGCCTGGGTAAGCGCCTCAAACCCGATGGGCGTCGGTAGTGCCTCCAATGCGCGATTCAGCTGGTGGTTGTCTTCGAGATCGGCCGTGAGTCGGGCATATGCCTTAGTGAAGGGAGCGGCGCTGAAGCGAGCCTCACCGATTAGCTCATTCTGGCTGGTGTTCTCAGCCAGAACTAACGAGGCGACCTGTCCCGTCATCTCGCCCAGCATAGTGGCTCGCTCATCACTCGAGATGTCTTCCGAACGGACGAGTCCGTCGAGAAGAATTTTGATGTTGACCTCGTGGTCAGAGCAGCTCACACCTGCGGAGTTGTCGAGGGCGTCGGTGTTGATCGCGCCTCCGGACTGGGCGAACTCGATTCGCCCTCGCTGAGTGAAGCCGAGGTTTCCTCCTTCGCCGACTATGCGCGCGCGAACGTCGGACGCATCGACACGGACACTGTCATTTGCCTTGTCGCTGGCATCGAGGTGTGTTTCGTTGCTGGCCTTGACATAGGTTCCGACGCCTGCGTTCCAGAGGAGGTCGACCGGAGCTCGCAGGATGGCCTGAATCAGCTGGGGAGGAGTTAGCGAGGACACCGTGCCGGAGATTCCAAGTGCAGTACGAACCTGCTCGCTCAACGTGATTGACTTACTTGTGCGTGACCAGACTCCGCCGCCGTCGCTGATCAGATCCGGATTGTAGTCAGCCCAGGATGATTGGGGGAGCTCAAACAGTCGCTTGCGCTCTCGGAAGGATTGCCCCGGTTCTGGGTTGGGGTCGACGAAGATGTGCCGGTGGTCGAATGCGGCGATCAACCGCAAGCTTTCACTGAGCATCATCCCATTTCCGAAGACATCGCCACTCATGTCACCGATGCCGGCGACAGTGTAGTCATCGAGCTGATCATCGATGTCGATTTCGCGGAGGTGGCGTTGAACGCTCGCCCATGCGCCCCTGGCGGTGATACCCATCTGCTTGTGGTCGTATCCCAGAGAGCCGCCGGAGGCGAACGCATCACCGAGCCAGAATCCTCGATCCTGGGCGATAGCGTTGGCGATATCGGAGAACCGCGCGGTGCCTTTGTCCGCCGCGACGACCAGGTAGGCGTCGTCTTCGTCGTACCGAACCACACGATCTGGAGTCTCAATTTCTCCTGTAACGGCGTTTCGGTTGTCTGTCAAATCGATTAGGCTCGAGATAAATTCGCGGTAGCAGTATACCGCCTCGGCGTGCAACGATTCCTGGTCGGAACGCTCGCTTCCGGTGAGCTGGGTTTGTTTCCGGACGACGAACACACCTTTGGCGCCGAGAGGAACGATGACGGAGTTCTTCACGGCTTGGGCTTTTACCAGGCCGAGAACCTCTGTACGGTAGTCATCGATGCGATCTGACCAGCGTAGGCCTCCGCGCGCGACGACTCCGAACCGAAGGTGCGTTCCCTCTACGCGAGGTGAGCACACGAAGGCTTCGAACTGAGGCCGAGGCTCTGGAAGTTCGGTGACGCGTCCGGCTGCAATCTTCAATGCAAGAGGACGGTTCCGGGTTGGCTTGGAGTAGTGGTTGGTGCGCGTTGTCGCTTCGATCAGCGATAGATAGGCACGCAGAATGCGATCGGCGTCGAGGCTGAGGACCTTGCTGATCTCCTGCGCGGCAACGCTGGCGTCAGGTTGGTTCGGGGGCCGCAACAAAGGATCGGGGAAGTTGCTCGGGTCGAACTTTGACTCGAAGAGCTCGACAAGAGCCTTGGTCGAGCATGGGTTGTCGAGCAATACGGCGGCGATCCGCTGCTGTGGATAAGGGAAGGTTGCCTGTTGGAGATACTTTGCGTATGTCCGCAGTACAGCGCACTGTCGCCAATCCAACCCAGCGCTCAAGATCAACTTGTTAAATGAATCGAGTTCGATACTACCGTCCCAGCCTGCGTGGAAAGCGTCAAGCAGCCGGTCAGCTACCTGCGCATCGACGGACTGAGCTTCGGGACTCGCGGCAGTTGTTATTCCGAAATCGTAGATCCGGCAGATTAATCCGTCCGATCGCTGCACCGCAGTGGGACGTTCGTCAACCACACCGATTCCCAGACTGTGCAGAATGGGCACCACGTCGTCCAGGGAAAGCTCGGTTTCACCGCTGTAGAGCACGATCCGTAAGTCGAAAGGTTGGTCGTGTTCGGACGTGCGGAGCTCGACCTCGAGGCCGCCGGACTGCAATGAATCGAGGAGCGTGCGGTTCAATGGCGCTGGTGGGCGCGGCTGGTCCGCCTGATATCCATCAGGGAGACCAGCCGAGTCGACCCTGGACAAAGTAGAGGACATCGTTGTCTTCTCCAAATGCTTCGAGTTGTCGTGCAAGGTCGGTGTCGATGAGATCGGGTAGCGCCCACCGGCCCGTTGATCAGGCGGACCGGTGCGCCTCTAACCTGGCTAACTGAATTCGGACTTAGTCGGTTCGGCCCACAGATGTGAAACTGTCCGCGATGTTCAATGCCTCGTCGAGAATTGCGAGGCCTTCATGTGCTTCGCTCTCGCTGACGTTGCACGGAGGAACGATATGAATCCGGTTGAAATTGGCGAACGGCAGAAGACCACGGGATTTGCATTCTCCGAGGAGCGCTGTCATTGCGGGGCTTGTTCCGCCGTAGGGGGCGAGCGGGGCCTTGGTCGTTCTGTCAGAGACCAGCTCCACGGCCCAGAACACGCCTGCTCCTCGGACTTCGCCGATACTCGGATGACGCTCGGCGAGGCCTCGTAACCCAGGTCCGAGCACCGCCTCTCCGATGGCACGGGCGTTCTCGACCATGTGCTCGTCTTCCATAGCGGTAATGGTCGCTACTGCAGCGGCTGTTGCTAGCGGGTGGCCGGAATAGGTCAATCCGCCGGGGTAGGGACGCTCGTCGAAGGTCTCGGCGATGCGTGAGTTAATCGCAACGCCGCCCAGCGGCACGTAACCGGAGTTGACGCCCTTGGCGAAAGTGATCAGGTCGGGAGTCACGTCGAAGTGGTCGATTGAAAACCACCGGCCGGACCGACCGAACCCTGCCATGACCTCATCGGCAATGAAGATAATGCCGTACTTATCGCACAATTCACGTACGCCGGCCATGTAGCCCGGCGGCGGGATCATGATCCCGGCAGTGCCGGGAATCGACTCGAGTACGATCGCCGCGATCGAGGACGGTCCCTCAAACCTGATGAGATTGTGGAGGTGCTCGAGAGCTCGCTCTGACTCCTCGTGCTCGTTCGCCGAATGGAAGGGCGACCGGTACAGGAACGGCCCGAAGAAATGGACAGTGCCGCTGTTGCCGTAGTCGTTGGGCCACCGGCGCGGGTCGCCGGTGAGGTTGATCGCGGTGTCCGTGCCACCGTGGTACGAGCGATACCGCGTCAGCACTTTGTAGCGGCCGGTGTGCAGGCGGGCCATGCGCACGGCGTGCTCGTTGGCGTCGGCGCCGCCGTTGGTGAAGAACACCTTGTTCAGGTCACCCGGGGTCCGCTCGGCGATCAGCCGCGCGGCCTCAGAACGGGCATCATTCACATGCTGGGGAGCGATGGTGCAGAGCTTGGCAGCTTGCTCCTGGATCGCTGCGACCACGGCCGGGTGTTGGTGCCCGATGTTGGTATTGACCAGCTGGGAGGAGAAGTCGAGCAGACGATTTCCGTCGCCATCCCAGATGTACGACCCTCGCGTTGCACTGACAGTCATGGGCGTTAGTTTCGCTTGTGCCGACCATGAGTGGAACACGTGCGCGCGGTCGAGTTCGTACGCGCGCTTGCCCTGCTCGCGGGCACTCTCAAGAGAAAGACCGTTGGGCAGGATCTGGTTGTCAAGCTGTGCGGTCATGGGAGAGGTTCCTTAGTTGTTCTGGGGGAAGCCGAGGTTGAGGCCGCCGTGGCTGGGGTCGAGCCAGCGGCTGGTGACGACCTTGCCGCGGGTGAAGAAGTGCACACCTTCGGTTCCGTGGGCGTGGGTGTCGCCGAACAGGGAGTTCTTCCAGCCCCCGAAGGAGTAGTACGCGGTCGGGACCGGAATCGGGACGTTGATGCCGACCATCCCGACCTCGACCTCGTTCTGGAATCGGCGGGCGGCGCCGCCGTCGTTGGTGAAGATGGCGGTGCCGTTGCCGAATTGGCTGGAGTTCACCAGTTCGAGGGCTTCGTCGTAGGAGTCGACGCGGATGACGGAGAGGACGGGTCCGAAGATTTCGTCGGTGTAGACGGACATGTCGGTGGTGACGTGGTCGATCAGGGTGGGTCCGAGCCAGAACCCGTCGGCACCGCCGTCGGGCTGCACCTGCCGGCCGTCCACCACGATGGTCGCGCCGTCGTTTTCGCCGGCGTCGATGTAGGAGGCGACCTTGTCGCGGTGCACCTTCGTCACCAGCGGTCCCATGTCGGAGTCTTTGGTGCCGTCGCCGATCTTCAACGTGTCGGTGCGCGTCTTGATCTTCGCGACGAGTTCGTCGGCGATGTCCCCGACGGCGACGAGGGCGGAGATGGCCATGCAGCGTTCGCCGGCGGAGCCGAAGCCGGCGTTGACCATGGCGTCGGCGGCGAGGTCGAGGTCGGCGTCGGGCAGGACGATGGCGTGGTTCTTCGCCCCGCCGAGGGCTTGGACGCGTTTGCCGTGGGCGGTGCCGGTGGCGTAGACGTACTGGGCGATGGGGGTGGACCCGACGAAGCTGATCGCCTTGATCGCGGGGTGGGTGAGGAGTTCGTCGACGGAGGTCTTGTCGCCCTGGAGGACGTTGAACACGCCGGCCGGGAGTCCGGCTTCGGCCCAGAGTTCGGCCATCCAGATCGCGGCGGTGGGGTCCTTCTCGGACGGCTTGAGGACGACGGTGTTGCCGGCGGCGATGGCGATGGGGAAGAACCACATCGGGACCATGGCGGGGAAGTTGAAGGGGGAGATGATCCCGACCGGGCCGACGGGCTGGCGGAGGGAGGAGACGTCGACGTTGGTGGACGCGTTCTCCGTCATGCCGCCCTTGAGCAGGTGCGCGATGCCGCAGGCGAATTCGACGACTTCCTGGCCGCGGCTCACCTCGCCGAGGGCGTCGGAGACGACCTTGCCGTGTTCGGAGGTGATGATCTCGGCCAACTCGCCTTTGCGGGCGTTGAGCAGTTCCCGGAATTTGAAGATGATCTGGGTGCGCTTGGCGAGGGAGGTGTCGCGCCAGGCGGGGAACGCGGCGGCGGCGGAGTCGATGACGGCGCGGGCATCGGAAATGTTTGCGAGTACGAGCTGGCCGGTGACCTCGCCCGTTGCAGGATTTGTAACAGGAGCGACATTTTCGCTAGAGCCCATGAACGGCTTGCCGTCGAGCCAATGACTGATCGTATTCGTGTTTGGCACGGATTCTTCCCTTCTTGTGCGCGGATTTCCGCGGCAACTGTGTCCACTATGGGTCGCGCCGGTACATACAGGTAACCTTCACATCGGCATGAATTTGACTGGATTTCTTACAAGGTGTCAGAGAACTGTTACTTCAACGCGACGCTCCGGCGGGCCGAGTGACTGGTTCGCGAACGTCTTGGTTGGCGCAGATGCCAAAACTGTATTGACGCGACGGGTCCCAGTAGGGGGTTCCCGTGAGAGCGCATATTCTGCCTTCAGTTCGTATCGAATCGAAGTTTGGCAGTCTGGAATGAATCCGACGAACGATATCGGCAAATCGCGGATTCCAAGGAGGCCTGCTGGCGGGACTCAGCTGTGTCCAGCACACCTGACCGGAAAGTGCTGAAGGTGAGTGGCAGGCGATAGCATCCGGCGTAGCTTGCGGAGCCGGATCAGGTTGTGAAGGTATGGGTTTGGGCTAGGCGGCGGGCGTGACGGTGACGCGGTAGCCGAGGGCGGCGAGCTGGGCGAGGTGGCTGCGAAGCTTGCGTTCGGTGTCGATGTAGCGGGTGTGGTAGTCGGCGCCGAGGTCGTGGAACCGGGCGTTTGCGTCGATCAGCAGATGCCAGACCACGACGAGGATGGAGCGGGCGACGGCGACGAGGGCTTTGAGCTTGCCTCGACGTTTGACTATTCGCCGGTAGCGTTCGCCGAGGAAGGTGTTTGTCTTGGCGGCTGCGGTGGCGGCCTCGCCGAGCACCCCCTTGAGGTAGGGGTTGCCCTTGCCGGTTCGGCCGCCGCGCTGGATCGGCCCGGACTGGATGGTGCGCGGGCACAGTTTCGCCCACGACACCAGGTGCGCGGCGGTGGGGAATACTGTCATGTCCAGCCCGACCTCGGCGAGAATGATCTGCGCAGCGGCACGCCCGATGCCGGGAATTTCGTCGAGCCGCTCGATCGTGGTGAGCCCTGACCCGTCGCGCGCGGCGTCCTGGTCGTCGGACGTCACCGGGTCACTGTGCTCGTCGATGATGGTGACCAGCAGGTCGTCGATGCGGGTGGTGAGCCTGGCGATCTGTGCGTTGAGGGTGTCGATCTGGTCGAGCAGCATCCGGGCCAGCTCGGCGTGATGATCGTCGAACCGGCCGGTGAGCGCCTCGACGAGGGCGGTGTGCTTGGCCTTCATCGCGCCGCGGGCCAGACCGGCAAGCCGCCGCGGGTTACGTTCGCCCGCGATCAGTGCCTCCAGCATGTCGCGCACCGACAAGGTGTCCATACGGGAAGCCACCGACGACACCTTTATCAGCGCGTCCTCGAGCAGTTTCTCAAGCCGTTGCCAATAGCGGGTGCGTTCGCGGGTCAGATCGATCCGCAGCCGGGTGTAGTCGCGCAGCTGTCGGATCGGTTGCGGCGGGACGAAACTCGGACGCAGTAGACCTTTCTCGGTGAGTTTGGCGAGCCACACGGCGTCGAGCTTGTCCGTTTTCGGGCGCCCCGGCACGTTCTTCACATCGCGGGCGTTGACCAGCTGCATCGTCAACCCTGCCGATTCGAGCAGATAGAACCAGATCCGCCAGTAGTCCGACGTCGATTCAACGGTGATCTTCTCGATGCCTGCCGCCACCAGTTGCTCGCCGAGGTCCGTAATCGCGGCGGTTGTGGCCGGGACGTTCCACACCGTGCTGGCCCGCCGGCCTGGTCGTTTCGGATCCGGTGTCCGGGTACACACCTTTCCCGAGGCCTTGGCCACGTCGATGGCACACACCCGCTCGACCACCAGTTCGTGCTCTGCATCGGGAATCTGTTCGGGTAGTGAATTCATTCTGTTGTCCTCCTTCCACATTCCGCACGCAATCACAACGGCGGGCCGCCTGGGGCCTCGGTCAAGGGAACCGAAATTCTGACCGGCGTGCTCGAAGCAACAATGCGTGACCCTTCCAGGTCGGGGCCCCGGCGCCAGGCTAATGAACGAGCTCAGGCCCAAGGGGGACTCGGCGTCGGCAGGCGACCCGACCCCATTTTCACGCCTGCGAGGCGTCCCCGGGAGGGATAGGTGGCTAATGAGACCGAATACCCAGGTGGCTGAGCTTGTCAGGGGCCGCCACTCGGTGCGGGGAATGGCGAGATCTTAACGCGGTCCTAGAGGCGGCCCGCCCGCGCGTGCTCTTCCTCAATAGTCCTGTACGTCCGCCGGCGCCGAGCATCAAAAGGATGAGTGACTACCCTGGGTGGGCACTCGGCCTTTCGGCACCAGGATTGGGTACAGACATGATGGCGGTGGACGATCTTCGCTTTCGTGCCTTATGGCGCCTACCATCCGGAAGGTATGCCTGCGGGCCGACATTGAATGGTTGTGCCATCTAGACCTGCGCGGCGGCGGTTCCATCAAGATCGCTGTCCGACCGAATTTGACCTTCACCTTGGGCCCTCGCGTCAAAGTCGCCGCGGCGAAGCTGCGCGCGCCGCCTCGCCTGTATTCGCTATTCGCAAGACCATGAGAACAGTCACACCTGCCCCGCCACACTCGTGACGACGGCCGCGCTTGAGGGAGACGTACAGAGACAACCTCACTGTGAGCCCGTCGGTGCCGACCGAATTAGGCAGTCGCCAACCATTTTACTTCTCAGGATTCCTACGGTTCCCGTCCGTAACGTCGCTCTCGCATATGTCCGTGCGTTCAGCGTCTCTTCCAACGAAAAGATCCTCACCACGCAATTCGTCGGGAGTCTGTTCATCAATCGAGGGATGAGGGAGTGTCCAATTCGCGAGCAGTTGCATGGCCTGCGCGGTCGGTGAACCCGGCTCTACCGTGTACACAAGCATGAGCAGTCCCGGGTCGGTTGTGAGTTCGAACGACTCATAGCCGAACTCCACGTCGCCTACGAGTTGGTGGTGGTAGCGCTTGATCCCGGACCTGTAGCGGAGCACGTCATGCGAGGCCCAGAGCTCCGTAAACTCCGGGCTGGATGTGGAGAGTTCGCCGATGAGGCGGATGAGCCCCTCATCGTGGGGCTCGCGACCAACGGCTTGGCGAAGGAGTGCTACGTTGTTGCGCTGCATCAGGCGATAGTCGCGGTAGAACTCGCGGGCACGCGGGTCGAGGAAGACGAACCGGGCGTAGTTGAACGGTTCGGCGGGGTCGGTCGCGTTACCGTAGAGTGCCCTGCCAATGGCGTTGGACGCCAAGTGGTCTCCGCAGATGTTCTGCACGATTGCCGGGACGGTGATCGAATCCAGGACGAGCTGAACACCGGTCGAGACCCGCGCTCTGGACGTCCGGCGAGCCTGTCGACGAACTGTGCTCTCAGGTCTGGTTGCTCGAACCAGATCCAATAGATGCTCGCGTTCAGCGTCATCCAGCCGGAGAGCGGTCGCGATCGCATCAAGGACCTCCATCGAGACCCCACGGGTCTGGCCGCGCTCAATGCGTGCGTAATAGTCGACGCTAACTCCTGCCAGGTGCGCTACTTCTTCCCGACGGAGCCCGGAAACGCGACGGACCCCGCCGAACGTCGGGACCCCCGCGTCCTCCGGCGAGACTCGTGCTCGGCGTGACGCGAGGAAGTCCTTGATCTCCGCTCGTCTTTCCACATCGACATTCTAGGCCGCACTACCTCGCCCTGGGGTGCCCTGTCAGACCCTGGGTGCGTCGGAACGTGGTTCAAGCGGGCGTTCCGTGTGAAAGGAATTCACGGTTTTCTAGATAGGTCCCGGTGAGCCCTCCTGCAGACCCGGGATCCTCCTCCACCCCATCACCTCCGAAATGCGGCGGCCGCGGTGCCAGAGTGGCTCGCCCTCCAGCGCTCACAGACAGGACTACACGTGACCACCATCCGCACAATCGAAAGTTCACCGGGCCTCACCAGTAAACGGAACAGCGGCCGGCGCCCCAAGCAGCGGATGCCCCTTGTAGTTCCGCTGCTCATGATCGGTGCCTTCCTCATGTGCACCACGGAGAACATCGTCGCCGGTCTCCTTTCTCAGATTTCCACGGATCTTCAGATAACCGAGGCGCGTGCGGGTCTCTTGATCACGATCTTTGCAATCGGGATGGCCGTCGGGGCCCCGCTAATGGCGATCGCGACTCGCCGGCTGTCGCCGCGCGTGTCCTTGGTCGGGGCACTTATGGTCTTCGCTGTCGGGCACGCCTTCACCGCACTCAGTAGCAGCTTCGAGGCCAGCCTCGTCGCACGGTTCATCTCGGCAGTCGCGACGGGTGCGTTCTGGTCGGTCGCAGCCGTCGCAGCGACGGCTGCGGCTGGCCCCGTGCTGGCGTCCCGCGCCCTTGGTCTCATGATGAGCGGGGTCGGTCTTGCGACGGTCGCGGGCGTTCCTCTAGGCGCCTTCCTCGGCCAGCTGGTCGGCTGGCGGGGTACGTTCTGGATGCTGACGATCCTCACCGTTATCGCTGCCGCGATCATCGGTCGCATCGCCCCATCACACAGCGCAACCGATCCAGCCTCGATCGTTGCGGAGCTTCGCTCCTTCCGCCAGGTGAAGATCTGGCTGGTTCTCGCGGCAACCGCCGTAGTCAGCGGCGGTGTCATGGCCGCGTTCAGCTACATTCAGCCGCTGCTCACGTACCGGACAGGACTGCCGCAGTGGACCGTGCCGATCGCGCTGGTCGTTTTCGGAATCGGCTGCCTGCTTGGAACCAACCTGGCCGGTCGTCTGGGTGACAAGCACGCTGTCATCACGTTCATTGGTGCCACGGTTCTCGGCACAATCGTCCTCGCCCTGCTCGTCCCGTTCTCGACCAACACCGTTGCAACCTTCGTCCTGATCTTCCTTGTCGGCGCTGCGGGACTCTGCATCCCACCGCTTGCCACTGGACTGTCGATCCGACTCGCCAGCGCCGCACCTACCCTCGCTGCCGCTTCAGCCGTGGCCGCCTACAACGGTGGCGTAGCTCTCGGTTCGTGGATTGCGGGATACGCACTCGAGTCCTCCCTCGGTGTCACCGGACCCGACGCAGTCGGCGCGATCATGGTCGGCTTCGGCCTGATCCCGCTCATAGCGCTGGCCATCCTCGGCACCACACGTCCGGAACGCCGGGACGAAACTCCTTCTAGAAGAGGAATGAAATGAAAGAGCAGAACAATCCATTTGCACGTCTGCCCGAGGTGCCGAGCTTCTTCGTGACAAGCACGACCATCGCCGATGGACAGCCGCTCCCCATAGCGCAGCGCTCCGGTGCATTCGGAGTCCCGGGCGGCCAGGATATCTCTCCGCAGCTGTCCTGGAGCGGTGCACCCGAGGGCACCAAGAGCTATGCGGTGACGATGTACGATCCCGACGCGCCGACTGGTTCCGGCTTCTGGCACTGGGCCGTCGTCAACATTCCTGCCACCGTCAACTCCCTGCCCGAAGGAGCCGGCGACGAATCGGGCTTGGACATCCCTGCCGACGCATTCCAACTCGCGGGCGATGCGCGTGTCGCCCGGTTCATCGGAGGCGCTCCGCCCGCGGGGCACGGTGAGCATCGCTACTTCATCACCGTGCACGCACTCGATATTGAAGACATCGGGATACCGCAGGACGCGACACCCGCGTTCCTTGGTTTCAACATGGCCTCGCACATCCTCGGTCGCGCCACTCTGATGGCCACAGCGGAAAGCTGATTCAGGCGGATCCTTCCAGAGTCGCCTCCACGACCGTTCGGGCGGAGCAAACGCCGCGGTCAGACTCCTGGCAGAGACGAGCCCACGACCCTGAGCCCGCAGGCTCAAGCCACATAGCTCTTCGAGAAAGGGACATCCATCATGAGCAGTATTTCTATCATCGGGCTTGGCGCGATGGGGCGACCCATCGCGCGCAATCTGCTGGCTGCCGGCCACGACGTCACCGTCTGGAATCGCTCGCCAGAGCCGGTCGCGGAGTTGGTACAAGCGGGCGCGCAAGCAGCGCAGTCTCCCGCCGAGGCTTTCCAAAGTGGGGTGGTCTTCTCGCTGCTTTCCAATGATGAAGCAGTAACTGACACATTGCTCAACCCCGGATTCCTCAGTGCGGCTCCGAAAGACTCCGTACACGTCAACCTGTCAACCGTCAGCACCGACCTTGCTCGGCGCGCCGCCGCGCTACATGCAGAACATGGGGCGGGATACATTGCCGCACCTGTTTTCGGTCGGGTTCCGGTGGCTGAGGCTGGAAACCTCAATATCTTGGCGGCGGGCCCAGAGGAATCGCTCGATCGTGTCCAGCCGTTCTTCGATGTAATCGGCGCGCGCACATGGATTTTGGGGACCAAACAGGAACAGGCAAACATCGTCAAGATTCTTGGCAACTACCTTATCGCATGCGCGCTACAGTCGCTGGGCGAAGCTGTCAGTCTCGCGGAGAGTACAGGAGTTGAGCCCCTACAGTTGATTGATCTCTTGACGTCGACGCTGTTTCCCGGAGTCGTCTACTCGTCCTACGGCTCGCTGATTGCTCAGCGGCAATATCAACCGGCAGGCCTCACCACCATCATGGGACGGAAGGATCTGCACCTGGCACTTGATGCCGCCGCGGAGCAGAATCAGACTCTCCCTCTCGGCGAACTCCTCCGCGGGGTATTCGACCAGGCGATTCGTGACGGGCACGGCGACGACGATTGGGCCTCGATTGCAGAACAAGTGTTGCGAGTCTGAACTCGTCTGAAAGTCACCAGTGGTGTCGTTGGCGCTGCGGCGAAGAAGGCCAGCGAGATTGCCAACTGCGGCGACTGTCGGCCGTAGAGTGTCAACGTGGTCCATGAAACGTAAACCACGAGAACATGGTCCGCGAGTGGCATGCCTGGGAATGTCAGATGTTGAAAGGCTTCTTGTCGACGCTACCGAAGGTTAACGACGGGGAACCCGCAGACTGTGCTGATCGCCCCGCCGAGGCGCTGGCGTCGGCCCACTCCGGGTCGGCGGAATTATCCGCCGCGGGTCCGCGCGCCCGCGGTAACCTGGAGTGTGCCGGGCAGGCGGTCGAGCCGAGTGTGAGGCAAGTCGTGGAGTATGCATCACCGCCTTGAGGGGTTGACCGGAACGCGCCGTCGTCCAGTTGGGAGATCGGGTCCGGATCACGCTCGGCCATGCGTGGTGTGCGCGGCTGTGTGGTGAACGGAGATCCGCTCGAACTCCCACGGCAGGGTGCTTCGGTAGCGCGACGGAGCACTCTGGACCCGGCCTCGGTAGTCGGGTGGATCAGTTGCTGGAGATCGGAGCAGTCAGGAAGCCGGGGCGCTATCGGTCAGTCCGTGTTGGCGTCGTGGTTCTCGACGAGGGTCGCGTATGCGAGACAGCCCGGACCATGCGCCCGGCGCAGATGTCGGCCCGACCCGGGGATTCACCACGTCGACGCGGGTTATGAGTGAGTCCACAATTGCAAACTTCTGTCCCAGTTGTCAACCACATCGATAAATGTCGAGTATCTATTGACATGTTGATTTCGCTGTCAGTAGCGTGCGTCACACGTTGCGAAGTCACGTGCGCCACTCCCGGGCCGCGGTGGGCTGTGTCGACGAGACAAAGACGCCGGTGGGCTCGGGATCCCGAGATCGACAGCGGCGCATCATTGAAAGGGATAGAGCTGAAGTGACGAAGAAACTGACGTTGGGCATCCTGCAGACCATGTCGCCGTACGGCTTCATCGGCGCCGCGTGGCGGAACCCCGACAACGCGTCGGTGGACTACCTCGACCTCGACTACTGGACCGACATGGCCAAGGAGCTCGACGAGGCCGGTTTCGACTTCCTCTTCTTCGCCGACTCTTTTGGATATCCCAGTATTGACGGCGAAGTCGTCGATGCGGCACTGAGGAACGCGGTCAACATTCCGATGGCCGACCCGTTCCCTGTCATCGCCGCTATCGCTGCGGTGACCAATAACCTGGGCGTTGTCGTTACTGGCTCCACGCTCTTCGAGCCGCCGCCGGCTCTCGCACGCCGATTCTCCACGCTCGACCACTTCACCAAGGGTCGCGTCGGCTGGAACGTCGTGACCGGCGTCGGTTACGCGGCCTCGTCGCGACTGTTCGGCCAGGAGCAGATCCCGCACAACGACCGCTACGCGCACGCGTCCGAGCACCTCAATGTGACCTACGGCCTGTGGGAGGGCTCGTGGGAGGAGGACGCGCTTCTCGTGGACCGGGAGGCGGGCATCTACGCAGACCCGAAGAAAGTTCACCAGGTCTCGTACTCGGGCAAGCACTTCAAGTCCGATGGCATCCTCAATGTCCCGCCGTCGCCGCAGCGCACACCTCTCGTCATGCAGGCGGGTACCTCCAATGAGGGCCGGGACTTCGCCGCGCAGAACGCGGAGGTAGTTTTCCTTGGAGGTGGCAGCAGCCAGCAGACCAAGGACGCGATCGACGACATCAACCGCCGTGCGGAGTCCTTCGGACGCAAGCCCGGTGCCATCAAATTCATGCTCGGTGCGACCTTTATCGTCGCCGAGACGGATGAGGCCGCGCAAGCCGCTGAAGAGGAGATGCTGAGCTATGCGACACGGGAGTATGCCGCAGCCGTGTATGCGTTTATCACAGGCATCGACCTGCTGAAGTATGACCAGGACAAGCCGATCCCGGTCCAGCAGACCAACCTGGGTCGCTCCAGCCTTGACCGATACAAGAAGGCTCCTGCGGCCGATCAGAAGACGGTCGGCGAGATCCTCGAGGAGTGGCGCTCCAACGGCCACAACGCGAAGAAGTTCGTCGGGACGCCTGTGGCCGTGGCCGATCAGGTCGAGCAGGTCATCGCAGAGACCGGGGCGGACGGCTTCCTTATCCAGCCGTACATCGTCCCGGGCACTCACCAGGACTTCGCGCGTCTGCTCATGCCGATCCTGAAGGAGCGCGGGATGGTGCCCGAATCCCCGGACGGCCCTACCTTGCGCGAGCGGGTATTCGGCCATGGCAATCCTCGACTCGACGAAACCCATCCGGCGGCTCAGTACCGGAAACTGGGCTGACTGGCGCGAGGCGGGCCGCGTTGGAGATGAACGACATGCCGAACAGGCCCCCGCACATGGGGCTGGACTTCACCGGGCAGCACGTGGTCATCATCGGAGCCGGCGGAATCGGCTACGAGACAGCTCGGATCTGTGCCGCGAACGGTGCCCGCCTCTCGATCATTGACATCGCCGACAAATCTGAGACACCTCGGGCGAACCTCGTCGACGCCGACCGGCACAGCTGGCTGAAGATGGATGTCACTGAGACGGCCAGCCAACTCCGGATCGGCGAATTGCTTGAGGACGCGGACGCGCTCATCATTACCAGTGCGTACTTCCCGGATGAGCCGGCGCTCGAGCTGATGAGTGACGAGTGGTTCACCACTTTTCGTCGAGTGATGGACGTCAATATCGGTGCCACGATGCGACTTTCGCAGCTAGCGGTCGCTGCCATGGCGGCGCGAGGAGGGGGTCGGATCGTGATCCTCGGTTCGGTTGCAGGCCGCATGGGTGGCCTGCTCTCCGGTGCCCTCTACGCCAGTAGCAAGGGGGCAGTGCACACCTTTACCCGTTGGCTCTCGCTCCGCGCAGCACCTCGCGGCGTGAACGTGAACTGCCTGGCGCCGGGTGTCACCGACACGCCGATGATCGCTGGTCGTCCCCCCGCGGATACGTCTCGAATCCCGGCCGGCCGTATTGCACAACCTAACGAGATCGCGCCGGCGGTCGCGTTTCTGGCCAGCCCGGCCGCGGGCTACATCCACGGCCAGGTCATCGATGTCAACGGTGGAATCTGGATGAGCTGACCTGCCAGCGCCACTGCCTTCTAGCCATAACCAATCCCACAGGAAAGATGAGCATGACCGACAACTCGCGCATCTCGGACGACAACCCGCTCAAGGGATGGAAGGTCGACACCAGCACTATCGTCCGGGTGGGTCAGAACCTTCATCGCCCAGAGTGCATCCTCGCTCAGAAGGACGGCACCCTCTACATCTCGGACCCCCGCACAGCCGTGCAGCGACTGCTCCCGGATGGAACGCAGACGATCATCCCGAGCCTCGACCAGGTCGACGAGTCGTGGGACGCCCGCACGCCGAACGGTCTCGCACTCACCAGAGACGAGCAGATCATGATCGGCGATATCGGGGTCGGAACCATTGACCGACTCGACCCCAGCAGCGGAAAGCTCGCCACCCTCTTCGACAAGGTTGACGGTCACCCGCTCGGACTTGTCAACTTCGTGATGGTCGACTCCAAGGGTCGTACCTGGATCACCGTGTCCACCAAGCTTCCTACGTGGGGTCACGCGTTCGACAATGAGGTCGCGGACGGATACGTCATGCTACTCGACGGCGACGCTCTCCGGATCGTCGCGGAGGGCTTCGCCTTCACGAACGAGGTCCGTCTCGACGCGAACGAGGAGTGGCTCTACGTTGCCGAGACCGTCGGCCGCAAGATCACCCGGCTGCGGGTCGCGGAGGACGGCAGCCTGAGCGATCGGCAAACCTACGGGCCAGAGGACCTGGGCCCGGGGTACCCCGACGGAATCGCGTTCGACAGCTACGGCAATCTCTGGGTCACGATGGTCTTCGCCGACCGCCTCATCGCGATCACTCCGGAGCAGGATGTCGTCGAGCTGATCAACGATGGAAATGACGCCGGCAACGCAGCACTCGCGGCCGAGGTTGCCCGCGGCGGCGGCGTCACCGGTGAGCAGCTCGAGGCGACCGGCGTCGGCGGCACGATCGCGCCCTACATGACCAGCATCACCTTCGGTGGTCCCGATCTCAAGACGGTCTACCTCGGCTCTCTCGGCGGCACGTCTGTGCCGTCGTTCCAGTCGCCGGTCGCCGGCCTCCCAATGTCACACTGGTCCTGAACCCCAGTGCGCACGAGTATGTAGGCGTACCCGTGCGCAGCTCGGCACTGCCTCGACGGACAGCAGGACGTCGTGCCTTTCCAGGACCTTCCGTTTCCTGGCCTCTCGGCATGTCTACTTGCTCTTGGTGACCTGTGGCTGCCTGCGGCAGCCGGTCACAGGTCGCCGGAACCTGACCCAACCCACACCGCCGCGTTCCGTCGAGGAATTTCACCCGGGCGCTTCCATCGAATCTCACCCCCAGGAATCACCATGATCAACGGTTGCACCCAGCGGGCCCATCGCAGGCCGATCGGAGGAGCCTCATGACCGTCCACCCGGACGTCCTGCAGAAGCTCATCGACGCCCTGCCGCCGAACACGGTCATCACCGATGCCGGCATCGTCGATAGCTACCGCCAGGATCACGCGCTCGACCCGAACGCAGGGATGCCGCAGGCAGTCGTGCGCGCCAACAGCACCGCCGATGTCCAGGCGACACTGCGGTGGGCGAGTATCCATGCCGTGCCTGTGGTACCGCGAGGTGCAGGGACGTCGCTGTCCGGCGGTTCGAGCGGTGTTGAAGGCGGCATCACGCTCAGCCTTGAACGCATGACCAACGTAGACGTCGACCCAGTCGCGCGCGTCGCGGTGTGCCAGCCGGGAGCATTGAACGTCGAGGTCAAGCAAGCCGCGGCCGCGCTGGGTTACTGGTACCCGCCAGACCCGTCCTCTTACGAAATCTGCTCGATCGGCGGCAATGCCGCAACCAACGCCGGTGGCTTGTGCTGCGTCAAGTATGGCGTGACCACCGACTACGTCCTCGGCATGGAGGTCGTCCTCGCCGACGGTACGGCGATCCGGCTCGGGGGACCTCAGCTGAAGGACGTAGCAGGACTCTCGCTGACGAAACTGTTCATCGGGTCCGAGGGCACCCTGGGCGTTATCACCGAGCTGACGCTTCGCCTGCTTCCGGCGCCATCTCCGTTCTCCACGTTGGTTGCGACCTTCGACAGCATCGAGTCCGCGGCGCGCGCAGTCGTGGCGATCACCGGCAAGACACGGCCGTCGATGCTTGAACTGATGGACGGCGGAAGCATCAACGCGGTCGAGGACCTGCTGAGAATGGGCCTCGACCGGAGCGTCGGCGCCCTCCTTCTCGCCCGATCGGATGCCCCCGGGGACGCGGCCGCCGACGAGATCGAGATTGTCAGGGCAGCGTGCGAGGAGCACGGCGGCTTCGACATCTTCACCACGGACGATCAGCAAGAGGGCGAACAGTTCGCTGTCGTTCGTCGTTCGACGCTCATCGCGATGGAGCGGGTCGGCTCCCTGCTGCTAGAAGATGTCGGAGTCGCCGTCCCCAAGCTCCCCGAGCTCGTCCACGGCATCGAGAAGATCGCAGAACGAACGAGCACGACGATCGTCTGCGTCGCCCACGCTGGCGACGGGAACGCGCATCCGATCATCGCCTACTCGCCCGACGATCCCGACGGCGAGAGGCGTGCGCGCATTGCATTCGGAGAGATCATGGACCTGGCCGTGGCGCTCGGTGGGACAATCACCGGGGAGCATGGCGTCGGACGCCTCAAGACCCAGTGGCTCCCGGACCAGCTGGGCGACGATGTAATCGCGCTCACCGGCCGTATCAAGGACGCCCTGGACCCCGATCGCATCCTGAATCCCGGGGTCATCATCTGACAAGCACCGCAGACCACTAATGGAGGCCGTCAACATCCGGTAGCGTCGGCCAGGCCCCGGAGGTCGCACCCCCGGCAGAGGGTAAAGATGGGGATCTAACACTACTTAGCGAAGTCGAGTCACAATTGAAATGTTGAAATTAACGGCTTACTCGGACATTATGCTAACTTTCGAGGGTGTCCCCATCCACGCGTGTTGACGTCGTGTCCGCATCTATTCGCGCGGACATCCTCGCCGGGCGAGAGCTTCCTGGTGCTCGGCTGGCGCTCGCCCCGCTGGTGGCGAAGCATGAGGCGAGCATGGGGGTCGTCCGTGAAGCACTCTCGCGATTGGTCTCGCAGGGCCTCGTGAACAGCGAGCCTCAGCAGGGTTTTCGGGTTTCGCCGATCTCGGTCGAAGATCTGATGCACTTGACCGAGGCGCGGTGTGAGATCGAGGTTCTGGTCTTCCGGCAGTCGATCGAAGCTGGCGGCCTACCTTGGGAGAGTGAGCTGATGTCCGCTCACCACACGCTGGATCGCACGCCGCAGATGGCAAAGGATGATCCGCGCCGCGTCGCTGACGAATGGACGGTCGCACATCGCGCCTTCCATGCGGCTCTGCTCGACGCCTGTCCCAACAAGCGCCTGCGTGGAATAGCGGGCGATCTGCGGGACGCGGCCGAGCTCTACCAGCGATGGTCGATTCCGAATGACCCCAACCGCGACATTCGCGGAGAGCACAAGGCGCTCCTCGACTACGCTCTTGCGGGCGCGGTGGATAAGGCGTGCGAGGTGCTTGATATGCACATCCGCCACACGTCCGACGTGCTGCTTGAGCACTCGCCCGAGCTCGGCATCGCGCAGAGCTAGCTCCCACTCGCGACGATCCCTGGCGTTTCTGCCCATTCGCTACGCGAAGAAGCGTTGTGCCTTCTTCACCCACGCGTCGCGTGCCTGCCCGGGCCCGTAGTCGGAGTCGAGCAGGTACGGGCCCGGTACCGGGCAGGTCGCGCCGAGCTCGACCAGGACCGGTTTGAGCAGCAGGTCAGGTGCCATTGCGTGGCCGTGGCCTGCGCCAAGCATTAACGGCAGGGCCGTGACGCCATCCAGTCCGCCGGTAGGTATCTGATCAAGGAAGAGCTTCAGTAAGCCGGTGTAGGTCGCCTTGAATGTCGGCGAGGCCACCACGCAGACGGTGCTCGAGCACGTCGCTTCGACCGCCTCCGCGACCGCGGGGTTGCCCCAACCGAGCAGACCGGAGCCGAGATCGGCGACGTCGACGATGACGTCTGGCGCGCTGCCCATGACTGCCTCGGCGAGCTGAACTGCGGCATCACGAGTCCGCGACCGTGGCTTCGGGTTGCCTACGACGACCGAAATCATGCTTCTCCTTGGGATTGCTTGCGATGCCGAACGCCTACTTCCTATCACGTATTACTAGGTTGTAGAAAATGTCGAGAATCTATTGACGTCTCGAATTTTGGGCTGCATGATTACTCATCGTCGAAAGTCGAGTGACGCACGTCACGTGATGTGAGCCCGTTGCAGCCAGACGGCCTCACGAGAGAGAAGAGTCAATGCGTATTGCCAACGTTCAAGGCCGACTAGCCATCAGGACAGAGTCCGGCTGGGTCGACGTCAACTCCGCGAGCTCTGACCGATTCTCGGTCGACCCCCAGGCTGTGTACGCGCGTTGGGATGAATTCTGCGAGTGGGCTCAGGATGTCCCCGCCGACGCTGTCGCCCGCGAAGTCGGCGCCGCCGAACTGGGCTCGCCGGTGCCGGCGCCCGGCCAAATCTTCGCAATCGGACTCAACTACGACGAGCACGCGGCAGAGTCCAGGATGGACACTCCGACTGCCCATCCGCCCATTTTTACCAAGTTCAACAGTTGCATCACTGGACCAGTCGGATCAATCAAGCTCCCGGCCGATGGTCACATCGACTGGGAGGTCGAGCTCGTTGCCGTCATCGGCCGCCGTGCTGAAAAGGTATCCGCCGCGGATGCCTGGTCTTACATTGCAGGCTTGTCGGTCGGACAAGACATCTCCGAGCGACGGCTCCAGCTCGCGGCCAGCCCGCCCCAGTTCAGCCTCGCCAAGTCGTACCCCGGTTTCGGACCGATCGGTCCGTGGCTCGTCACGCCTGACGAGTTCGCTGACCCGGACAATCTCGAGCTGGGCTGCTCGATCAACGGCGAAACCGTGCAGAAGGGTCGCACCCGCGATCTGATCTTCACTGTCGGTCAGCTGATCGAGCAGCTCTCAGAGGTTCTTCCACTAATGCCGGGAGACGCGATCTTCACCGGTACCCCGGCCGGCGTTGGAATGGGACGCGAGCCCCAGAGGTGGCTCCAGGACGGTGACGAGCTCGTCAGCTACGTGGAGGGGATTGGGGAGATGCGGCACCGTTTCTACGTGGCGTCGATGGAGTCGGAGGCTGTGCGATGACGAACGTCCTTCCCCCGAAGGTTACAGAGACTGCGGCGGAGCAGTCTCTGCGTAGGAGCCGCCTTACCGGCTCACTCATGAGCCGCTTCGGAATCCTGGTCGTCTGGGCGATTTTGATTGCAGTTTTCGGCGCGCTCAAGCCCGACACCTTCTTGACGCTCACCAACTTTCAGACACTTCTGTCTGCGCAGTCTCTCCTCCTGCTGCTCAGCCTCGCCCTCATCGTCTCGATGACCTCGGGAGATTTCGACTTCTCCCTCGCAGGCCTTCTCAGCATCAACGTCGTGCTGATCGGACAGCTCCACATCGTGCATGAGGTTCCGTTCCTCACCACCTGGCTGATCGTCATCCTGGTCAGTGCCGTGGTCGGGGCACTGCAAGCACTTCTCATCGTGGGCCTCAACCTGAGCTCCTTCATCGTGACTCTCGGCTCAGGGACGGCGTTCCTCGGAGTAGCGGCCGCCATCGACAACAACACCCGGTTCGGCGTCGATGAGAACTACGCAGCCTTCATGTCCGACAAGTTCCTCGGCATTCAGTCCGTGTTTTGGATCGGGATCGTTGTAACGCTACTGCTCTGGTACTTGTACGGTTACACGCCGCTCGGTCGCCAACTCTTTTTCGTCGGAGCGAACAAGGACGTCGCGCGTCTGGCGGGTATTCACGTGACTCGGCTGCGTATTGCGTCTCTCATCGGCGGCAGCGTGCTCGCCGGCGTGGCATCGATCGCAACGGCCGGCTACCTCAACAGCACTGATCCCGCTGTAGGCCAGAACTTCTTGCTCCCGATGGTCTCGGCGGCGCTGCTCGGAACGACGTGTATCTGGCCCGGTCGACCCAACCCGATCGGAACTCTGGTCGCCGTCTACTTCCTGGTGACCGGTTACACGGGCCTGCTCCAGCTTGGCCTGAGCGGATGGGTTCAACAGGTCTTCTACGGGGGTGCGCTGGTCGTCGCCGCCGCGGTCGCGACACTCGCGGCCCGCCGCACTGGCGGCGGCGCCCCCTCGTTCAACCCTCAGTAGTACCTCCCTCGGATTGCAACAGCGCTGGATCCACTACGCCGCAACACCTTCGCCGAGGGCCTCGGTGCGACACATCAACAAGCCACAGTCTGAAAGAAGATCTGATGAATTCCCGTCAAATCAACAGGTCCCGCGTTCGCTGGCAGACCGCCGCCGCGATCTTAGCCGCCGCTAGCATGTCAATCACGGCATGTTCCAGCTCCGCCGCCGAGTCCTCGTCCTCGGGCGGTAATGGTGGCAAGGGTCTCTCGGCAGACGCTGAATCCACGCTGACCAAGATGGTCGACGCCGCACGTGAACCCTCGACCTGGCAGGCGCCGGGCCCGGAGCTCGACGCGTCGAGCCTCAAGGGCAAGAGGATCTTCGTCCTCGCAGACGGCACGAGCGAATTCGCCGAGTCGTTCGCCGGCGGTGTGAAGGCGGCGGGCGAGGCGCTCGGCATGACGGTCAAGCGTGGGAACGGAAACCTCGTCACCACCCAGGATATCCAGGCGCTCAGGGGTGCGATCAATGAGAAGGTCGACGCGATCATCTTCCTCGCGCTGACTCCCGCGACTATTTCCTCCGCTCTCAAGGAGGCACAGGCCGCCGGAATCCCGACCATCGGTGCATTCACCGGAGACCCGGCCCTGCCGTCTGCTGACGACAAGGCGAACGGCGTCACCGCCAACGCAACCATCTGCTACTCGTGTATCGGTGAGCTTCTCGCTGGGACCGAGCTGCTCCGAAGCGGTACCGACATGAAGGCCTATGTCCAGGACTTCCTGGACTACCCGGCCTCAGAGTTCACCGTGAAGGGTTGGAAGGACACGACCGAGAAATACTGCCCAGAGTGCGAGACCACCTACCAGCACGTTCCTCTGAGCGACCCGTCGCAGCAGACAACCAGTGCGGCACAGGTCGCCTCGCAGGACCCCAAGGCCACCGTCATCTTCCCGGTGCTCGATCTCATGGTCCCGTACGTCCTCCCGCCCGTCACGGCGGCCGGCGCGGCTTCGCGAATCAACGTGATCAGCCAGAACGCTAACCTGGCGCAGATGCAGGCCATCCAAAACGGAAGCCCGCAGAAGACCGACGTCGGTACGCCGGTCGCGTGGGCTGGCTGGGCTTCGGTCGACCAGGCCGTCCGCGCGATGCTCGGCATGGATCCGGTTGCGGATGAGAAGATCCCGTTCCGCCTTTTCGACGAGACCAACATCAAGGACCTCGATCTCGACGCTGACCAGGGCACCTGGTACGGCAACGACGACTACGCGTCCAAGTACAAAACCCTCTGGGGTGTGGCGAACTCATGAGCACGACGGAAAACATCCTCGCGCCCATTGGGTCCAACCGGAGCGTTGTGGGACCGCGGATAGCGATCGAGCACCTGAGCAAAACGTTTGGCAACCGAACCGTGCTCAACGACGTGGGATTCGAGATCCCGTCGGGACAGGTCATTGCTCTGCTGGGCCAGAATGGATGCGGCAAGTCGACTCTCATCAAGGTGCTCACCGGCTTCCACACACCCGACTCCGGCAAGGATGCCGCCGTCGTCGTCGGAGATCGCAGGCTCCCCTTCCCGCTGCATTCGGGATCGGAGTTCAAGGTCGCTACGGTTCACCAGGACCTCGCACTGCTGCCGGCGGCCTCGGTGACCGAGAACATGCTGATCGACCAGCTCGGTAGCGGACCGGTCGTCCCGGTCCGCTGGGCGGCACTTCACAGGCGGTCGGCCGAGATGTTGGCCCGGTGCGGCGTTCGAGACATCGATCCCCGCACCACGGTCGAGAATCTTTCGCCAATCCAGCAGGCAATGGTGGCGATCGCGCGAGCAATCGCCGAGATCCACGACGGTGGGCTGTTGATCCTCGACGAGGTGACGGCCTTCCTCACACAGGACGGTGTCGACACCCTCTTCGAGATCATCCGGGAAGTCACAGCCAAGGGGATCGCAGTCCTCTTCGTGTCTCACCGTATGGAGGAGATCTGGAGTATCTGCGACCGGGCGGTCGTTCTCCGCAACGGCGGCCTGGTCGCAGATACTCTGATCAGTGAGACCACCGAGGAGGAACTGATCTCACACGTCGTCGGTGAACCCCTCGAGTGGCTCTACCCCGAGAAGCACCCCGCGACCGACGACGTCACGCTGCGAGTGAGCTGCAGCTCCGAGGGCCAGCTCCGCGAGTTCAACCTCGAAGCGAAAGCCGGCGAGATTGTCGGTCTCACTGGACTTCGCGGAATGGGTTACGATCGCGTCGTCTACGCGTTATACGGCGAGGAACCTGGGGTGACTGGCTCGCTTGAGGTGGGGCGCAGATCGGTCCAGCTCGGTAAGCTAGATGCACGGCGCGCGATGGAGCTGGGCATCCGCCTCGTGCCATCCGAGCGGCTCAAGAATGGTGCGGTGGGGTCGTCCCCGGTCCGTGAGAACGCCTCATTGCCCGTCCTCACGCGCTTCCTCCGCTTCGGCTTCCTGAGCCGGAGGCGGGAGGTCAGTTGGACAAAGGATCTAATCGACTCGTATTCGGTGTCGCCGGCAGATCCACACGCGATCTACTCATCGCTCAGCGGCGGCAATCAGCAGAAGGTTCTAGTTGGCCGATGGTTGCAGACTGATCCGGTGATTCTGTTGCTCGACGAGCCCACACAGGGTGTCGACATCGGTGCGCGGCGCGATATTTTCAGCCGCATCGTCGAGGCGGCTCAGGGCGGCGTTACCGTCCTGTACTCAACCACCGAGGCGCAGGACCTCGCCGAACTCTGCCATCGTGTGATCGTGTTCCGCGACGGCCAGGTCGCCGGCCAGGTCGAGGGCACAGAGGTAACCGAGGACAACATCGCACGACTTTCGTGGGCCACGTCCGAGACGAACGGCCTGCACAAGGCCGGCTGACCGCCGGTTCCGCACGACAAGACTGCAATCCGCAGCAATCACTAGGAGCAAGGAAGTATTGTGAACAACCTCATCTGGGGCGTGTTTGAGTCGTTCGCGGGAGGCAACGGCATCCCGTCTTGGAGACACCCGAAAGGTCGCGGCGACGTGTACCTGCAGTTGCCGTTCTGGAAGGAGCTTGCGCAGCTGCTCGAGAGCGCGGACTTCGACTTCCTGTTCTTCGCTGACAGCTTCGCCGCGCCTGAGGTGGACGGCGCCGTGCCGGACACGGCCTTCGAGGAAGGCGTCCAGATCGGCTGCGGCGACACGCACACCCTTCTCTCGGCCCTCGCCGGTGCTACCGAGAAGCTCGGCCTCGTCACCACCTCGTCCGCCCTGTTCGAGACGCCGATCGTCGCGGCTCGTCGCTTCTCCACCCTCGACCACCTCTCCAACGGTCGTGTCGGATGGAATGTCGTCTCTGCCAGCGGCGCCCATAGTGCTGCCCGAATCTTCGGCGTCCCGATCCCACCACACGATGGTCGCTACGACATCGCCGACGAGTTCGTGGACCTGCAGCTCGCACTCTGGGAGGGCTCGTGGGCCGACGATGCCTACAAGGTCGATCGCGGCAGTGTCTTCACCGACCCCCGGCGCGTCCGACGGATCGAGCATGACGGTAAGTACTTCAACCTCAACGGGTACTTTCCCGTCCCCCCATCTCCGCAGCGGACGCCAGTCCTCTTCCAAGCTGGCACTTCGCCTCGAGGACGAGAGTTCGCCGGCCGCACGGCCGAATGCGTGCTCCTGCAGCCCGGGTCCGTCGAGGCGGCGGCGAAGGCCGTCACTGACATCCGCCAGGCCGCCGTGGCGGCGGGCCGCCGTGAGACCGATGTCAAGCTGATCTCGGGAATCACTGTCACGGTCGCACCGACCCACGATGAGGCCGTGGAGAAGCGGCGCCAGCTCGAGGACGCGTACCTTCCCGAGGCAGCGGCGATCGTGTACGCGATCATCACCGGGATCAATCTCCTTGACTACGATCAGGACAAGCCGCTGCCGCAGGTGTCCGCCGACGGCGGCACCACCCATGTGGATCGGTTCAAGGACCAGAAGCCACCCACTGCCGGCGAGATTCTCGACTCCTTCCGCAAGCAGGGCCTGCGCGGCTACCAAGTCACCGGCGATCCGATCGAGGTTGCCGACCGGATCGAGCAGATCGCGAAGGACACTGGCCTCGACGGGTTCATGCTCGAACCGACGTTCGGAAACCTTGACAGTTACCGTGATTTCATCGATCTCGTTGTTCCCGAGCTCGCTAAGCGCGGTCTGTGGGGTGCGAGGGAGGGCGACACCCTCCGGCAGCGGATCTTCGGTGCGGAGTCCAACGGCCGACTGCCGGACAACCACCCTGGCGCTAAGCACCGGATACGACCGACACCGGCGACATAGCCTTCCGCAGAATTTGTCCTGAGAGGTAGCCATGGACTTCGGAGTTGTGCTCCAGGCGGATCCGCCCGCCGCACGAGTGGTCGAGGTGGCCCGCCAGGCTGAGCTTTACGGATTCAGCCATGCGTGGACGTTCGACTCGCACCTGCTCTGGCAGGAGCCGTATGTCATCTACAGCCAGATCTTGGCAAACACGCGCAATCTCGTCGTGGGGCCGATGGTCACCAATCCGGCGACTCGGGACTGGACGGTCACGGCCTCGCTGTACGCAACTCTGAACGAAATGTTCGGCAACAGAACGATCTGCGGCATCGGCCGCGGGGACTCTTCAGTGCGTGTGATCAACGGGAAACCTGTCACGCTGGCGCAACTGCGAGAGAGCATTGAGGTCATCCGCCCTCTCGCCAACGGTGAGCAGGTCGAGTACAAAGGGAACCTTCTTCGATTTCCGTGGGCTATTAGGTCCGAGCTGCCGATCTGGGTCGCTGCATACGGACCCAAGGCGCTGGCCTTGGCAGGTGAGGTCGGCGACGGCTTCATCCTGCAGCTCGCGGACCCGGACATCACCGCCTGGTCGATCGCTGCTGTACGGAAGGCTGCGGCCGATGTCGGTCGCGACCCGGCCGATGTGAAGATCTGTGTTGCCGCGCCTGCCTACATCACCGACGGTAGCGACCAGAGCCACGCCCACGCGATCGACCAGTGCCGGTGGTTCGGGGGCATGGTCGGGAACCACGTCGCGGACATTGTCAGGCGCTACGGCGCCGACGGCGCAGCGATCCCAACCGCTCTGTCGGATTACATCGCTGACCGGGACGCATACGATTACAACTCGCACGGGCGCGCCGACAAGGACCACGCATCGTTCGTCCCTGACGACATCGTCGAGCGCTTCTGCCTCATTGGCACCGCCGAGAGGCACGTCGAACGGCTGCGCGAGCTTGAGTCCCTGGGTGTGGACCAGTTCGCAGTGTATCTACAGCACGATGCCAAGGACGAAACCTTGGCAGCATACGGCAACAAGGTGATGCCTCAGATTCAGGTCCGAGCAACCGCAAGGATTTGAAGTCGCTCCGCGCCACGAGCGCTCAGAGCGAAAAGACAAACCAATAAAATGGGAGTGATCAACATGAAGGTTACTGCAAACAAGAGTGACCTCGACCAGATGGTTCTCCGGGAGGCTTTCGGATGCTTCCCGAGCGGAGTAACGGCGTTCTGCGGCATGGTCAGTGGGAAGCCCGAGGGCATTGCGGCGAGCTCTTTCACCTCTGTGTCGCTCGATCCCGCGCTTGTATCGGTGTCAGTGGCTCACACGTCGTCGACCTGGCCCAAGCTTGCTGATCTCGATCGGCTCGGGTTGAGCGTGCTATCTGACGATCACGGCCCGGTTGCCAGGGCGCTGTCCTCGAAGGCGGACGACCGCTTCGCGGGCATTGATTGGCACGCAACCGAGAGCGGCGCCGTGTTCGTGGAGGGTGCGGCACTGTCACTGGAGTGCGCCCCATATGACACCATCAATGCCGGGGATCATAAGATAGTCCTGATGGAGGTCGTCGGACTGACCATGAGCACAAGCATCGAGCCAATAGTTTTCCACCGGAGCGCTTTCCGACACCTGAACGCTGGCTAGGTCGATCTAGGTCTCTCGTAAAGGAGCAGAGGTCGGATGCATGTTAAGCCGGTGAGTGGTCCTTCGGTAGTTGCTGGTGCGAATGCGGTGTCCACTATTGGAGCCGCTGAGTCAAGTCTGCTCTCCGAGTGAGTGATCCGTTGTCCAAGAAGATCCCGATTGCCAGTCGCGGCGCGGTAGCCGCTCCGTGCGACGATCGGCACCGTTGCTCTCTGCAACAACACACGTTCGCATGCGCGCTATACGTGTGGAAACCCGAGGAGAACCATGAGCTGGCAAACAGCCTCCCAATCAGTACAGCAGGCTGTAACAGCCCTAGCGCAAGGACGGTTCGTCCTGGTAGTCGATGACGTCGACAGAGAGAACGAAGGTGACCTCATCTGCGCGGCCGAGTCAATGACGGCCGACCTAATGGCCTTCCTCGTCCGCCACACCACCGGCATCGTGTGCACACCGATGACTGCTGAACGCGCCGATGCGTTGCAGCTTCCTCCCATGGTGAACGACAATAGTGATGCTCAAGGGACTGCGTTTACTGTCACCGTCGATCACATATCTACCGGTACCGGCGTTTCCGCCGAAGATCGAACGCGGACAGTTCGCTCCCTAGCCGATCTGTCCACTTCCCCGACCGACCTTCACCGACCCGGGCACATCTTTCCCCTTCGCGCACGAAATGGCGGCGTCCTTACCCGTGCCGGACACACCGAAGCCGCCGTCGACCTTACTACGATGGCAGGATTCTCCGGCGTCGCAGTAATTGGAGAAGTAGTCGATGATGACGGCTCCATGCGCCGTGGCGACTCGCTACGACGTTTCGCAGCCACTCACGACCTACCTCTCCTTACCATCGCAGATCTGATTCGCCACCGAAGGGGAACGGAGCGGCTAGTCGATCTGATCGCAACATCGCACATGCCAACTGAATTCGGCGACTTCAGGGCGATGGCGTATCGCAATGTCATCGATGGAACAGAGCACCTTGCTTTGGTGATGGGCGACGTCGTGGCTGCTGGCCAATCCGCCGAAGGCGCACTGGTCAGAGTGCACTCGGAATGCCTCACCGGCGACATCGTAGGCTCTCTACGCTGCGACTGTGGAGCCCAGCTCGAGCAGGCCTTCCTCGCGATCGCACGTGAAGGAGCCGGCGCAGTCGTCTATCTCCGCGGACACGAGGGCCGGGGCATCGGTCTCGGACACAAGATTCGAGCCTATGCACTACAGGAAGAAGGACTCGACACCGTCGACGCCAACACAGCCCAGGGGCTGCCGGTGGACTCCCGCAGCTTCGGCGTGGGGGCGCAGATACTCAACGATCTCGGTATCCGCCGGCTGCGCCTGATTACCAACAACCCTGCTAAGTACGGCGGCATCGAGGGATATGGACTTGAGATCACCAGCCGAGTGGCAATTCCTACCGTTGAGACGGCTCACAACGTGCGATACCTGCGTACCAAGCGCGATCGCATGCATCACGACATACCAGCTGGCCAGCCGGTGACCAGGCGAATTTCGCCGACCGACGGTACTAGTGCGGTCACATGAGAATTACAGTCTCGTGACTCACGAGGAACGAGTGCGCATTCGATTCGCTTTGACGTGGCAGCAATACGGGCGGCCTCCAAGCGAAGAATTCTTCACCAACTTAGGCATTTGCTAAAAGCAATTTCCGTGTCTGCGTCTGCCAAATCCTCACTAACCCGCCTGGCAGCTCGCAGACCAGGGGAGATCGAGCAAAACGCGAGCGACTCTACCTGTCTACCTCTCCCAGCCATCTCGGCAGAACTGATGTGAGACCGCCAGTTTAAGGTCTTGTAAAGAGCCAGTATGTATCCGAGCAACACGCTGAAGGCGGAACTGTCGGGTGTCTTACTTCGATCAACCGTACCTGGCACGCGGATTCAAGTGGCAGATCGATCAGGCCAAGCGCGTTAACTCTCTGGAAGCATCCACTCAACTTCGAGGCGGAAGCAGTCGTCGACAAAGAAGTTCTAGAGTGGAAAAGTTTGCGGGCGAGCATCTGTCGAGGCGCTGCAACGAGATTGGGTGCGCCGAGCTTTTGATAGGTGTGGCGTCGTAAGATGACCAGATGTGGTGTTATGCAGTATAAATGCGTGGGTGCGCTAGTCTGCATCATCGTGTCTGGCAGGACGACTGGTCGGGACAGAGGATTTTCCGCTGAGCGACAGGCTCTCGATAGGCGGCAGTACCTGTCCGCTCGGCAGTGTTATCCCGCTTCGCACTCAACGGATTCGGTGTCTGCCTCCATGGCCAGGGAGCGGTACAGCTCGGTCAACCGTAACGGCTCTTGCGCGGCAGTCTCAGGCTGGTGTGTGAAGCCCCTTCGGTCCGCTTCGGAGGTGCCGCCCCAGACGCCGTAGGGCTCGCCGACAGACAGTGCATAGTCACGGCACACCGCTTGGACAGGGCACTCGTGGCAAATTCTCCTCGCGACTCGTTCACGACGGATTCGTCCGGGTTTGGTCTCGTTGTCCCGGGCGAAGAATACGTCGGGGTCCAGATAGCGGCACCGGGCTTCGAGTTGCCAGTCCCACTGGCCGGTGTAAGGCCTCAGAACCTGAAGTAGCGACTGTCGTACCATGGTCTATCTATCCTCCTAATGTTCACGCGCCTGCGGTGCGTCGCGAGCGGCGGCGGCGGAAACTCACCCTATCTATCGAACTCGGCGCTCGAAATTGAGTCGAGAGCAAGGGATGCCGCGAAAGGAGCCACGGTGATCAGGCGCGGAGGATGCTCCCTTCGCGGCTCGACGACCTCGGCGCAGACCACGGCAGCGATACGCTCGGCACGGGCGAGCGAATCGCTGCCTACTGAGAACTGAAGTCGGCGGACCCGGTGAACAGGGAGATCCGGGATACGAGACTTGGTCGTTTGCACGGACGCTGATTGGCGTGACATCAGACCTGGGCGAGCCCTCCGTCGGCGAAGAGCTCGGCGCCCTGGACGTAGCTCGACGCGTCGGATGCCAGGAACAAGGCAACTTTGGCAATCTCGTCCGGGTCGGCGATACGACCGAGCGGCACGATCGACTTCAGCCCATCCAAGAGTCCTTCTTCATCGTTGGGGTTGATCGTGAGCAGGCCGGGCGTGAGGGTCGCTCCAGGGGAGAGCACATTGACGCGAGTTCCGGTGCCTTGCAGGTCGATGGTCCAGCAGCGCGCAAGGTTTCGCACGGCCGCCTTGCTCGATGCGTAGAGCGTCATGCCCGTGCCGGGGCTCAAGGACGCCGTTGAACCGATGAGGATAATTGAGGCGGATTCGCGAAAGAGGGGCAGTGCCTTCTGAACAGTGAATACGACTCCCTTGACGTTGGTGTCAAAGACGGTAGCGTACTGCTCTTGCGTTATCTCGCCGAGCGCCACAGTGCCGACTCCGCCGCCCGCATTCGCGACGACGATATCCAGTGCGCCGTGGTCGGTGCGGATATGGTCGTACACCGAGTCGAGGTCGTCCACCTTGGAGACATCAGCTCGAATGCCGCTCGCGCCTATTCCCAACTCGGCGACGGCGACGTCCAGCTCGGTCTGCCGCCGACCGGTGATGACGACCTCGGCGCCCTCGGCAACGAAGCGCGAGGCGATAGCCTTACCGATGCCGGCACTACCTCCGGTGACGAGTGCGACCTTGCCTTGAAGGACTTGCCCCATATCTGATTCCAGTTCTGCTCGTTCGTGCGGCTTGACCGCGGACACTATAGGTACGCTCAATTTCGTTGCTTGGCTACGGTCCGTGTTCGGCGGGCCGGTGCGGGATCGATTCGAGGCAGACTATGTACTGTGCCCGGCGCGATTCGCATCGGCGGGATACCGCGACGCTTCGCCTCGCTGCGGACACCGCGGGTGACCTCAGAGTGGGAGCGCAAACCGCGCCATTTGCTGAGCTGATTCGACGACCGTGAATCCGTACGCACGCAGTGCCATCACGCGCGTGCTGGTACTGCGTGCGTACGGGTTGAGGTTGTTCAGGCCCGCTCTAGCAGGAAGATGGGGATAACTCGATCGGTCTTTTCCGCGTATTCCGAGTACGGCTCGTAGACCTTCACCGCTCGCTCCCACCACAGCGCACGCTCCTCGTCGTTCGCGAGACGTGCTCGATAGCGGTGCTTCACGTCCTTGTCTTGGAGGTCGACCTCTGGGTTTGCAAGGAAGTTGTAGTACCAGGTCGGGTTCACGGGATCGCCACCGCGAGAAGCGACAGCGGCGTACACGCCGTCCTTTTCGACCCGCATCACCGGGCTCTTTCGAATCTTGCCCGACTTCGCTCCCAGAGATGTGATGACCACGATCGGCCACTGTGGATTGTCCTGGTAGCAGTTCCCGTCGAGGCCATTCGATATTTCAAACCTGTCGACTTGGTTCCGAACCCAGTCCCAAACAGGTGGCTCATATACGCCATCAAGAGTCGTCATGGCGCAATCCTATTGCCGAAAGTTGAGAAGTCAAGATATTTTCGACATTTTTGGTAGAACATCGACGGCCGCCTCGCCGCCGGGATGGTGCGCCACTGGTGGTCCGACCAAGAACGACCGCGGGGTTGCGCATGGGTTGCCGTGGGCAATCAGCCTTCGATGGAGCTGCTCGGCATTCTGGTGGGTATGGGCGCTAGTTGGGTTGATCGTCGGCGTGAAGTCTGACTCCGGATCAGGTGTATTCAGTATTCTAGGAGGCGATTTCGTCGAGCCAGGGTGACCCCGATCCCTTCGGCTGCCGCGCGAATAGATGCAGCGTGGGCGTCGGGTCGGAAGCGGTGGGAGGGACCGGTGACGCTGATCGCGGCGACGGTCTCGTCGCCTTCGAGTACTGGTGCGGCCGCACACACGATCCCGGTGGCTGATTCCTCGTATTCAAAGCCGATGCCCTCGGTAGCGATGCGGTCGAGTTGAGTGCGTAGTGGGCCGGGTACGACGATGGTGCGAGGGGTGTGACGGGGGAGTGCACCGCACAGCACCTTCTCCTGCAGTGTGTGGTCGGCATATGCCAACAAAACTTTTCCTATGGCCGTGCAGTGCAATGGCATTCGGCCGCCGACTCTCGATGGTGCGCTTGCTTGCCGATGGCCGCCGATCTTCGACAGGTATAGGACCTCCGTCCCGTCGAGGACACCTAGGTGCACAGTCTCGTGGGTGCGCACGTACAGATCCTCCATGAACGGGGTTGCTACCTCGAGGAGGCTGCGCTCGACCGATGCCCGCATGCCCAGTTCGAACAGGGATCCGCCGAGTCGGTAGCCGGCGCCGGTGCGGTCCAGTATTCGCACCGCCACCATGTCGGAGAGGACGCGATGCAACGTGCCCTTCGGGATGGATGTTCGGCGCCCCAACTCGGCCAGCGAAACGGCGGAGTCTTCGATGGTGAATGCGTGCAGCACCATCATGACCTTGCCCAGCACCGTTGTGCGGTCGAAAGTCTGGTCGGACAATGCCGTTTCCACCTCCGCTGTTCCTGGTGTCGTCGTCCACGATACCGAGTGCGTTCGACTCAGCGGAACGCTATGCTTGGCGCCCGATGACCCGGCGGCAACAGTGGAACCACCGTCCGCTCCCACACCATGCGGAGTCCTGGACGGATCCGCGAGTTCATGACCACGCCGCAACGTCACCCACGATCACACCTGGAAGTCAGATGATCACACCTCAAGGCACAGACCTTCCTTTCCCGACGCTTGCCGCCACCGGGGCTGTTGCCGCTGCCCGGTTGATTACCGCCGCCTCAACTTTCACGTCGTGTGCTCCGGTTCGCGACTTGATCGGTGCCGACGACGTCGCGGCGGCGTACGCCGTCAAGGAGCGGATCGTTGCCGGCCGGATCGCTGCCGGAGCGAGCGTCGTCGGCCGCAAGATCGGCCTGACCATCCCGGCGGTCCAGCAGCAGCTCGGTGTCGACCAACCGGACTTCGGTGTGCTGTTTGACGACATGCGGTGTGAGGAGACCACTCCGATCCCGTTGTCGCGTCTGCTGCAGCCGAAGGTGGAGGCGGATATCGCGTTCGTCCTCGCGGACGACCTGGGTAACGGCCGGCTCGACGACGCCAGATCCGCGCCGCCGTCGACTACGCGGTGGCCGCCCTCTGGATCGTCGACAGCAGAATCGCCGGTTGGGACATCACCTTCGGCGATACCGTCGCCGACAACGGGTCCAGCGAACTGTTCGTCCTCGCCGCCGACCGGCGCACCCTCGACTCCTTCGACCCGGTCGCCGCGCAGATGCAGATGTCCATCGACGACACCGAGGTGTCGACCGGAACCGGCACCGCCTGCCTCGGTGACCCGCTGCGAGCCCTGGCCTGGCTCGCGCGCACCGCACGCGAGTTCGGGCAACCATTGCTCGCCGGCCACGTGATCTTGTCCGGCGCCCTCGGACCGATGGCCGCCATCGACACCGCCGGCACCGTCCGCGCCGACATCACCGGTCTCGGATCGGTCACCGCAACCTTCACCCAGGAGTAACAACCATGAGCGAGAACACCCGCAAGGTCACCGTCGCAGTGATCGGATCCGGCAACATCGGCACCGACCTGATGATCAAGGTGATCCGCCACTCCGACGTCCTGCAAATGGGCGCAATGGTGGGCATCGACCCCGACTCCGACGGGCTCGCCCGCGCCCGCCGACTCGGCGTCCCCACCACCTCAGACGGCGTCCAGGGCCTGCTTCAGCTGCCGAACTTCGACGAGATCGACGTGATCTTCGACGCCACCTCCGCCAAGGCACATGCCGCCCACGCCGCCCTGCTCGAACCGCTCGGCAAACGGCTGATCGACCTCACCCCGGCCGCCCTCGGCCCGTTCGTGGTGCCGGCGGTCAACCTCGACGAACACCGGGACGCCACCAACGTCAACATGGTCACCTGCGGCGGTCAGGCCACCATCCCGATCGTCGCCGCCGTCTCCCGCGTGACACCGGTCGCCTACGCCGAAATCGTCGCCTCTATCGCCTCGAAATCCGCCGGACCGGGCACCCGCGCGAACATCGACGAGTTCACCGAAACCACCTCCCACGCCATCGAAACCGTCGGCGGCGCCCGCCGCGGCAAGGCCATCATCATCCTCAACCCGGCCGACCCGCCGCTGATCATGCGCGATACCGTCCTGTGCCTGATCTCCGCCCCCGACCCGGCCACTCACGACATGGTGCGCGACTCGATCCAGGCGATGGTCGACCACGTCGCGACGTACGTACCCGGTTACCGGCTCAAGCAACAGGTCCAGATCACCCCGGTCCTGGACGGCCAACCCGTGCACACTCTGCTCGCCGCCGGGGACACGGCGGCCCCCACCCACCAGGTGACGGTGTTCCTCGAGGTCGAGGGCGCCGCCCACTACCTGCCGGCCTACGCCGGAAACCTCGACATCATGACCTCGGCCGCAGTGCGCTACGCCGAGTCCGTCGCCGACACGATCGCCGCCCCGACGGCAGCACAGGGAGCAACCCGATGACCACACAGCTGTTCATCCAAGACGTCACCCTCCGCGACGGCATGCACGCCGTCCGCCACCGCATCACCCCCGACGACGTCGGCAAGATCGTGGCCGCGCTCGACGCCGCCGGTGTCGACGGCATCGAGGTCGCCCACGGCGACGGACTCGCCGGCGGATCGCTGAACTACGGCCCCGGCTCCAACACGGACTGGGAATGGATCGAAGCCGCCGCCGCCAACCTCACCCACGCCCGGCTGACCACCCTGCTGTTGCCCGGCATCGGCACCATCGCCGAACTCGAACACGCCTACGTCCTCGGCGTGCGGTCGGTGCGGGTGGCGACCCATTGCACCGAAGCCGACGTCGCCGCCCAGCACATCGGAAAAGCCCGGGAACTCGGCATGGACGTCTCCGGCTTCCTCATGATGAGCCACATGACCACCGCACCCGAGCTCGCCGCCCAGGCCAAGCTCATGGAGTCCTACGGAGCGCACTGCGTCTACGTCACCGACTCCGGTGGTCGGTTGACTATGGACGGCGTCCGTGACCGGGTCCGCGCCTACCGGGAGGTGCTCGACGAGGCCACCGAGATCGGCATCCACGCCCACGAGAACCTGTCGCTGTCGGTCGCCAATTCCGTCGTCGCCGTAGAAGAGGGCGTCACCCGGGTCGACGCCTCGCTGGCCGGGCACGGCGCCGGCGCCGGCAACTGCCCGATCGAACCGTTCATCGCTGTCGCGGACCTGCAGGGTTGGAAGCACAACAGTGACCTGTTCGCTCTGCAGGATGCCGCCGACGACCTCGTCCGGCCGCTGCAGGACCGGCCGGTTCGCGTCGACAGGGAAACCCTCACCCTGGGCTACGCCGGCGTGTACTCGTCCTTCCTCCGGCACGCCGAAGCCGCATCCCAGCGGTACGGCATCGACGTGCGCACCATCCTTCTCGAGGTCGGCCGCCGCGGCCTTGTCGGCGGACAGGAAGACCTCATCGTCGATATCGCACTCGATCTCCTAGCCGCGAACTCTGACAGTGCGGCGGGATCTAGGTCCTAGCTCGGTGCCCGAGGATGGCGTGCTCATTCTCACAGCTGTGTCGCATACTCAAGGACCAGTGACTGAAGGTCTTTGCATATTCCGACGCGGCGAGAAGGTGATCGCGCAACTCGGACCACTCCGGACCGAAATCAATATCGGCGATCGCATGGACCACCGCCGTTCAGCCTCGCTCGGATGATTCCTCGGTGTTGTCGGGTTGACTTGAATTGGGCGCGGCTGAAGACTGCGCCTAGCACGGCGTGGCATAAGTAATTGACGGTCAGGTCGAGCGCGACTGACATTCCCCGTATTCCCTCGCTTCGGGCGATTCCACAAAATCGACCAAGGCTTCTGCAGTCCCGACTAGATGTGTGAATTCCCATGAACTCTCGTGAGTATCGCCAGTGGCGTCAGAGGCGTCACGCCGCTTGGATCGAAGCCAACCGCAAACGCAATCATCCTGATCCCGAGGCGGAGCGTATTATCGAATTCGCCATTATGTGGGCACCCTTCGGGGGCGCTACCGAGGAGGAAATCCTTGTACACTTCGGACTGACGACGCACCGATTCATCGAGCGATTGTGGCAGGTCGTCCCCGAATCGAACTGTGTCCAAGACGAGATACGCAGTTTAGCGAGAGCATACCCCGCACCACCACTGAACCGGCGGCCAGGGGACTGACGGTCCGGTAGGTCCGAGGAACTGGCGAGGAAAGTTATTGTAAATTCACTCAGAAAGAAATGTGGAAAAGCCAATGAGGGAAATGACTTACTCAATTTTCCCTCAAAGCCGTTTGGAGCAGCCTTCTCATTCGATATCGGGAATACGACCACCGGCTAGGTGCCCGCAAAAGGGCATCATGTCTCCCCGCCGCATCGACGGGCTGTCGCGAGTGCAGCACCTAATCGAGTCCTCCCAAAAGGCGCGGTGTAGGACGTGTCCGGATCTTCCAGAGGCGCGGTCAGCAACTTAACCGTCAAGTTACTTACCTCAGGTCGCACCAGCACCGAAGAATGACGCCCTATCAACGATCTTGAGAGCGAAGGATTGAGAAATGAGCTCAGCAAACGAACTTCGATTCGACGGACGCGTTGCCATCGTGACGGGTTCAGGCCGAGGAATTGGTCGGGAGTACGCCCTGAGTCTGGCTGAGCGAGGCGCATCGGTTGTCGTGAACGACGTCGGATGCGAACTCGACGGCACTGGCAGCTCAGACATATTTGCGAAGTCGGTAGCGGATGAGATTGTGGCCCGTGGCGGCACGGCTGTAGCCAACGGCGCATCGGTAGCCAGCCGAGACGGGGCTGCATCCATCGTCAGCGACGCAATCGCCAACTTCGGCCGCTTGGATGTGGTCGTCAACAACGCGGGGATCCTTCACCCGGTGATTCCGTTCGCCAAGACTCCGACCGAGTGGTTCCAGGAGGAACTCGGCGTTCATCTCCTCGGCCCTGTCAACGTCCTGCAGGCTGCGCGGCATCATATGGTCCAAGCCCGTTACGGGCGAATCGTGAATGTCTGCTCTGGCGCGATGTTCGGCTGGGCTCAGAACGCTGCTTACGCTGCCGCGAAGGCCGCCGTGTACTCGCTGACCCGGTCTCTGGCCGCCGAGGGCGCAGAAGCTGGAATCTCGGTGAACGCAGTCGCACCTGGCGCCTGGACTCGAATGACTGGCGAGCTCAACACCGACGAGGACGAGGCTTGGAGCCCCGAAATCGAAGCATTCATGAATTTCGAGGCAGAGTACGCACAGCCCGCTAAGGTCGCTCCGGCCGTCGTCTACATGGCGCACGAGTCGTGTGATTTTACCGGCCAAGTGCTCACCTCCACTGCTGGCCTGGTCGCCAAGTGGGTACTCGGCGAAGTGTCGGGTTACACGAACCACGACATCACTGCCGAAGCCGTCCGCGACAATATCGGTCAGGTCTTCAAGCAGACGCAGTTGCATGAGCACGGGGACCTCATGGACGTGCTCGACCACGTAATGAAGTCGGCTCCAAATGCAGGCTCAAGCTGATACGAGTCTAGGTTCGTAGGTTTGATGTTCTCCTGGGACGGACTCACTTTTAGGAGTTCTGTATCGGCGACTTACCGCGGACACCGCAGATGGGATCTCCCCTCCTATGAGTCTTCAGTTATTGCGGCACAGTGGATCTGACAGTATGCGGATAGTTTAGCCGGAGGGTGACTACGGGCGCGGGCTTCTTCGTCGGCGTACGACTGAAGCAGCGGTCGGTGCAATGGGCAACACTGGTAGCTCGACGGGGCCACACTCCGCACCAAGCGACATCCCCAATCTGTATCCGGCTTCTTAGCCTCAATCCGTGGATCGGTGATCTCCGTGATTGTCGGGTCGATCTATTTGGTGATGCCGATGGGCGACTGTGTTCGGGGCGTGGCTGATCCGCTGACCGGGTTGTCAGCTTATCCACGTTCGTGTTCCTGGGTCGGGGCCGTGTGGCCGGGGTGTCGGAGTCAGGCCGCTTGTGGTGGTTCGTAGTCGATGATGTTGTCCCAGAGGGTTGTCCAGTCGACTTGTCGCGGCCAGTGAGCTGGAAGGTGGAGCACGGGTTTGCGTGCAGGCCGGGCGAATCGTGCGGGAACGTTGACCAGGCGCCGGCGCAGCGTGACCCCGCGGGCCACGGCGTGACGGCTGCCGGCGAGGGTGCCGGCAGCGCGCAGCAGGTTGTGGGTGATCGCGGCGCAGAGCACCCAGGCGCTGTTCGCGCCGAAACGACCGGAGGGGATGTGAGCGAGCGGTCCGTCGATCAGGTCCGCGAACACCGTTTCCACGATCGCGTGTTTACGGTGCGTGATGTCAGCCTCGACAGTCGGCAGGTCGGAATTGGTGAAGAACGGGTGATACCGCCAGACCGGGAACAACGCATCCGGGTAGTTCGCGTCCTTGACCCGGCGCACGATCAGGCGGGCGGTGACCTGATGCCGGCCCGAGAACGCGGTGTACGAGGTCTCGGCGACCTCGGCGTCGGAGATCAACTCCCCGGTATCGGGGTCGGTCACCGCGCCGGGATAGTGCACCGGCACCCACTCCCGCTCGTCGATGCTCTCCATCGCCCGGGTGATCCGCGGATTCCGGGTCATCACCAGGGAGAACTCGATACCGGCGGCGACCGCGGCACCGACGACGAACTTGTTGCCGAACGCCGAATCCCCGCGGACCATGATCTTGCCCGTCGCCCCGCAGGCGCGGGCGGTGGTGATCGCCGAGCGCAGCTGGGATGCGGCGCCACGCCCGGAGCCTGTCTTGCCGGCCCGCAGCCGCATCTGAAGCGATCACCGGCGCCGCCTGCGCGGTGGACAGGGTCGTGACCAGCGGCGACAGTCCCTTGCGGAGCAGGGCGCGGCCGGCGATCTTCGCGTGCCCGTAGGACGCTCCTTGTTTCTGGTGTCCATAGACCGGGCGCAGCAGCGAGTCGATGTCGAGGAACGCCCGCTCCTCGATGCCGGGCAGCAGGGGTGTGCGGGCGGCGAGGGCGATCAGGTGTCGGCGCAGCACCGCCCCGAGCTGCAGGGAGTGCCTGAAGGTGAACTCGCGCAGGACTATCCCTAGTGTCGACGGTGCGTAGATCTGGTCGAACAGGGCGGGTATCCCACCGGCCCGGAGCAGGTTCATGTCGTCGATGACGTCCGCTCCGACGCACATCCCGGCGATGATCGAGGTCAGTTTCCCGACCGGGTTCGCCGCACCCGAGGCCACCCGCGTGGAGGTGAGGTCGACATGGGCGTCGATCAGCTCCGACAGGCCGGCCTGTTCGGCGAGTGCGAGGACCGGGACCAACCCTGCCGCCGACACGAGATTGTATTCGTCGAACACCGCGGATCCAGCTGTGAACGTGTGCGATGATTGCACTGAAAGTGCCCTTCCGTATGTGGACAATTGTGACGTGAGAATCTTGATTGTCTCACTACGGGAGGCGCTTTCGTTATTCACACGCCGTTACGGCCGGCGTAGTCTCCACGGATCCAGGCTTAGGGGCGGGGTTGGCGACACAACAGTCTTCGTGAACAACGAGGGCGACTTTCCCATACGGCGACCGTCTGTTCGCTCAATAGGACGCAATCGCCGAGACGATCGAGGCCAACCTCACCAGGCCTCTCCACCTCACCCGCGCCCTCGTCCCAGCTTTACGAGCCGCGAAAGGACCTTTGGGTCAAAATCGGCTCGGTTCTCAGCCGGTTCGCGGTCGACAAGACACTCGGCCTGTCCAAGGTGGTCTCTGGATGGCAGCCAACGCGCTTCGACTCGAACTCGCCACCGGCCAGGGTCCAGGTCGGTGTCCGAGCGGATCTGGCTGCGCCTGCATCCCTGGAACAGCCGGCACAGGGGCAGGTCCGCAATCAGCAGCTCACCGGTATCAAGCCAGTACTCGGACCCAGGGGTGCCGACGCACTACGTCGTTGACATGAAGAGGTGCATCAACTGCGCATGCCCGGCAGACACCGGGGAGAGTAATCGGCTGCAGTCGGCTCCGACGCAGATCCGTTCCGATGTCAGTGGTTTCGGGACGCAGGCTGCACAGTGTTGCGAGGAGTTCGGATAAATCCGAGGTGGCTGTCGGTGTGCATGATGCAGTCTCGGCGTCACCCATGGGCGCCGTGGAAGGCCTCGTGTCCGAGCCCTCTGAGCGCGGTCGCTTCAGAGCAGGACTGCGGCGATCTCGTCGGCGGTGACGCGGGCGAGGTCGACGAAGAATGGAATGCGCGCGTCGATCATGAGTTCGGTGGGCCCGCGCAGGCCGAGCGCGAAACGCACAACTCCGTCGGAGTCGCGGATCGGCAGTCCGATCGTGCGGAAGTCGGGAGTCAATTCCTCGTCGTTGAACCCGTATCCGCGTTCGCGGGTGCGGACGAGTTCTTCCCGGATACCTGCCACGTCGGTGATGGCGCGTGGTGTGGTCGCCACTCGGGGCAGTGACGCGATGTCTTCGTCGTCGGTGTCGGACCACGCGAGGAAGACCTTGCCGAGAGCGCTGGCGTGCAGCGGCAGCCGCACCCCTTGCAGTACGTGTCCGTCCGTCTCCCTCCAGCGGCTGAATCCCAGGAGGACGACGTCGTGGCCGTGTCGCATGGCGAGCGAGGCGGACGCACCTGTCGTCGCGGCCAGCTGCTCGAGGTAGGGCTCGGATAGATAGATGCGGTGCTGGCGGTAGGAGATCTGACCGTAAGCGGCCAGCGCGCTGCCGAGCCGGTAGCGGTTGGACGTCTTGTCCTTGTCGAGAAAGCCGGCATCGACCAACGATTGGAGTAGGCGGTGGGTGGTGCTCACGGCCAGGTCCTGACGCTTGGCGATCTCCGAGACGCCCAGCTCTTCACCTCCGCCGAAGCAGGTGAGCATCGTCAGTGCCCGTGTCACCGTCTGCACTCCCGTGGCACGTGAGTCGGTCACGAGCAGTCCTTCCTGTGGGGGCCGATCGGCCGAATGCGGGGGCGTTCTCATACCCGGATGCTGGAGACCCTACTTTCCATTAACTGGAAAATGAAGGCCCGGTTCAACCGGGATTGTCGGGGAAAACTCGGCGAACTGCGTTTCTGTACGTTGTCAAGGTTTCCGATCTGTAGAAAACAAACCGGAGGAATTCGGACGCGGAGAACATAGCGTCAACGGTCGTCACACCTGACGATTCGTCCGTTGAAGGAGCTACCCACATGTCCCGCATTCGCCGCCTGCCACGAGCCGCCGCAGCGCTCGCCCTGATCCCGCTCGCCGGGTTGGCGGTGGCGTGTGGATCCTCCGATTCGCCGGCAGGTGCCAGTTCCGGCGCCGAGTTCACGCTGAAGGTCTTCGATCCGGGCAACTCCGGCGCGATCGCCGTTGGCAAGCGTGACGGAACCTATGACGAGGCGTTGGCGCCTCTGGGCGCGAAGATCGAATGGGTCAAGACCACACCGGGATTCAGTTCCAACCTGAAACTCTTCAACACCGGTGAACTCGACATCCAGACCGGCGCTTACAGTCCCGTGGTCGGTGCCCTCTCCAAGGATGTCGGTGTCCGCATCTTCGCCACGTCCGACCCCTATAACAAGGATCAGGCGGGCATCATCGCCAGACCGGAGTCCGGGATCACGTCGGTGGCGGATCTGCCCGGCAAGCGGATCGCGGTCAACCCGGCCGGTAAGGGTGAGTACATCACCCTGAAGGCCTTGACTCAGGCCGGAATTTCTGTGGACTCCGTCGAGCGTGTGCCGCTGCAGCAGGCGGATGCCGCGTCGGCGTTCTCCACCGGTCAGGTCGACGCCTGGGCGTCATTTTTGATCCCGTACCAGGAGGCGAAGGCGAAGGGCGCGGTCGAGATCGCCACCGAGGCGAGCATCGGTTCGGTGGACAGCACCATCATCGCCGGCCGGACGAAGGTTCTCGAGGAGCATCCTGACGTGGTCGAGAAGTTTCTCGAAGTGACGCAGCAGCTGACGGAGAAGCAGCAGCAGGATCCGGCCGCATTCGAGAACGTCTTCGAGAAGACCGGCCCCAGAGCCCTGTCGGGTCAGCGACTCGACGACGCGATTGCGCTCGGTGGCCAGATCACGAACTTCCGGTACCCGACCGCAGCCGATGCCCTCGACCTGGAATCCATCTCGGCGCTCTTCGCCGAGAACGGTGTGATCCAACAGCCCCTGAAGGGCAGTGACGTGATCTTCGATCTCCCGGCGGCGCTCGAGACCACCTCGGCCGAGGGCAAGTGACTTCGGTGGTGACCCTGTCGAGTTCGGTGCGCGGCGACGCGCCTGCGGCGCCGAAACTCGAGACACCCCGCTATCGCCGAACCCGTGAGCGGCCTCGATGGATCTCGATCCCCCTGCGCTTCCTCGTACCCGCCCTGCTCGTCGCCGCCTGGTCGATCGGGTCGTCGTCGGGGCTGTTGAGCCCGGAGATCCTCGCCGGGCCGCCCGCGGTGTGGCAGGCGTTCGTGGAGCTGTATCAGTCGGGTCAGTTGCTCGACTTCGGCCTCGCGTCGCTGCAGCGGGCCGCACTGGGTGTGGGGTGCGGTGTCCTGATCGGGCTCGTCCTCGGGGTGTTGTCCGGCCTCTCCGCACTCGGGGAGGAGTTGATCGACTCGACGATGCAGATCAACCGCGCCGTACCCTTCCTGGCGCTCGTTCCGCTGTTCATCGCCTGGTTCGGTATCGACGAATCGTTCAAGGTTGTCCTCATCACGGTCGCCACCCTCGCCCCGATGTACGCGTACACCTACCTCGGAGTGCGCGGGGTCGACCGCAAGATGGTCGAGGCCGCCCGCGGGTTCGGGCTCACCGGCTGGCGACTGGTCTTCGGCGCAATCCTGCCGACCGCACTACCGGGGGTATTGATGGGTCTGCGAATCTGCCTGTCGCTGAGCATCACCGGACTGATCGCGGCAGAGCAGGTGGGTACCCGGGAAGGGATCGGCTACCTCGTGACGCTCGCGCAGGAGTACAACCGCACCGACTACATGGTCCTGTGCATCGTCATGTACGCAATCCTCGGCCTGGTCTTCGACGCGGTGGTTCGTGTGATCGAGAAATTCGCGATGCCGTGGCGGCAGCTGTCGGTGACCCGATGAGCGCCGCAGAGGCACCGTTGCCACCGTTGGCGCCGCGCGAACGCACCGCGACGACCGCGGCGGAACGACGCACCGGATCACCCCTGGCGGTGTCGCTGTCGGGAGTGCGGAAGTCGTTCGGCGACAAGACCGTACTCTCCGGGATCGACCTCGAGATCACTCGTGGCGAGTTCGTCGTCCTGCTCGGCCCGAGCGGCACCGGAAAGACGACCTTGCTGCGACTGCTCTCGGGACTCGAACCGCCGGACGGCGGCGACGTCCTGGTCCCCAGGCAACGCACGGTCGTGTACCAGGAGCCGAGGCTGATCCCGTCCAAGCGGGTGCTGGCGAATGTGTCGGTGGGGCAGAAGCGGGCACAGCGCACCCGCGACAACGCGCGGCGCGCGCTGGCCGAGGTGAACCTCGCGGACAAGGACCGTGCGTGGCCCGCCACCCTCTCCGGTGGCGAAGCGCAGCGGGTCGCGCTCGCCCGCGCCCTCGTTCGGGAACCGGAACTGCTGCTGCTGGACGAGCCGTTCGCGGCGCTGGACGCCCTCACGCGGCTGCAGATGCAAGATCTCGTCGGTGACCTCGTCGCCCGGCACCGCCCCGCCGTTCTGCTCGTCACCCACGACGTGGACGAAGCCGTCCGGCTGGCCGACCGGGTCCTGATCCTCGACAACGGCGGCTTCGCGGTGGATGTCGACATCGACCTCCCGCGCCCGCGGGACCGCAACGACCCCGAGGCGCTGCGCTACCGAGCGACCTTCCTCGCCCAGCTGGGCGTAGGTCGCCCATCCTCTACCAGACAGGACATTTCATGACGGTGACAACTGGCAGTGCCATCGACACGCTCTGGTACACCCGCTGCCCGGTGCCCACCGCGAGCGGCCTCGCGAACAACCTCGGGTGGCTGGGGCGCACCGCGGAGACGGCCGGGGTGCAATTCGGTGTGCTGCAGGACGCGGGCCCCGAACTGGCAGTACGGCATTTCGATCACCAGCTGCCGGGCCTGATCCGTGAAGGCGGCAACGTCCCCGCTCTTGCCGCGCGGGCGGAAGGATCCCCGACCCGGCTGATCGGTCTCACCTGGATCGACGAGGCCCAGGCCATCGTGGTGCGCGGCGAAGCGGACGTCCGCGACGCCACCGGACTGCGAGGACTCCGCATCGGGATCCCCGCCTGGGCCGCCGATCGTGCACGCAGCTTCCCGCGCGCCATGGCGCTGCACGGCCTTGCCTCCGCTCTGCGACTCGGCGGTCTCACCTTCGCCGACGTGCACCTCGTCGAGGTCCCGACGACGCCGGCCCCGCAGGTACGCACCGCCAATCCCGATCGCAACACCACCTGGGGCGTCGAGCCGTTGCTGGCCGGTGACGTCGACGCGATCTACGTCAAGGGCGCCCGGGCGCAGGAGGTGGCACGAGAGCACGGACTGGCGGTGGCCGTGGACCTCGATTCCACCGACACCCTCCGCGACCGGGTCAACAACGGAACCCCGCGACCGGTCACCGTGCACCAAGACCTTCTCGAGCAGCGGCCTGACATCGTGATCGGGCTTCTCGCCGAGAGTCTGCGCGCCGCCGACTGGGCGGCCGCGAACGTAGAACAGGTACGTGCGGTGTTCCAGACCGAAACCCAGTCCGGACCCGAAGGCGTCGTCGCCGCATACGGCGAGAACTTTCACACGGGCCTTCACCTGAGCCTGTCCGACGAACGGGTGGATCTGCTGGGGGTGCAGAAGCAGTTCCTCTACGCCCACGGCTTCCTCGCCCACGATTTCGACCTCGCCTCGTGGGTCGCGCACGAACCGCTCCGGCAGGCCCGCGCCCAGCTCGACGCCGAGACGGCGGCAGCGCAGTGACCGACTTCTACTGGGAACTACCGACCCGCGGTGACGGACGCAGGGTCGCCACCGAACTCGGCACCCGCGGTGGTTTCGGGGTCGGGACCCCACACAGCGTCGCCACCGATCTGCGCCCCGGCAGATTCGGCCCCTTCGACGAACTCGCCCAGGTGATCCACGCCGCGGAACTGTCGGGCGTCGACGGTGTGGTCGCGGGATACGACCCGTCGGGCGAGGAATCCTGGATCGTGGCCGCGGCCGCACTCCGCCAGACACGCCACGCACGGGTCGCCGTGGAATTCCACCCCGGCTTCGGAACCCCGGTCTACGCGTCGAAGATGTCGGCCACTTTGCAACGGCTGTCGGGTGGACGACTGGAGTGGCGCCTCGCGGTGGAGACCGATCCCGCAGACGCGCGCTCGCGCGGCGATCGGGTCACCGGCCGCGACCGCTACGCCCGCGCCGCCGAATTCCTCACCGTCGCCCGCGGGGTGTGGAACGACGAGGAGATCCTTCCCGGCGGCTTCGGAGGCACCGGGTACGAGTTCGCAGGCGACTACTACGACGTGATCGACGGCGGCTTCCGCGGCATCCTGTCCGGACTGCCGTTCCCCGTCGTTCATCTCACCGGGGACTCCGAGGACGCCCTCGCGTTGTCGGCCCGCCACGGTGACGTGCATCAGTTCGCGCTGACCGAATCCGGCTTCGAGGGTCCCGCGCAGACCCTGGCAGCCCTGGCACGTGAGCACGGGCGATCGGTGCGAACGCTGCTGCGGGTACCGGTCATCGCGCGGGAGACATCCGACGAGGCGTGGGCACGCGTCGAGCGCCTGTGGCGGGAAGTCCACCCCGGCCCCGGCATCGACGATCCCCGCGCCCTCGACCGGGGCGAGTCCCGGTGGGCGGGCTTCGACCGCCTCGGCCACCCGCAGAGCACCGGACTCGTCGGCAGCTACGAGGACGTCGCACGGCAACTGTCGTCGCTGCGCCAGCGCGGCGCCGACGGCTTCGTCCTGGTCGGACGCCCGCACATCGAGGAACTCCACCGCACGGGTGAGCACCTTCTGCATCTGGTCGATCCCACCGGACGCACCCTCGCCACACAGGAGGCGCACTGATGAGCATCGACTTCTACTGGCGCATCGGGATGGAAGGGGATCACGCGTCGTTGCGCACACCGCGGCGCTACAACCGCGGCGACGCCGGTGGGCACCGACCCGGCAATATCGCTCCGGCGATTCGGGGCGGGGAACTCGACGGCTACGGGTACATCGACCACATGGCCGCGGTGGCGAAGGCGTCCGAGTCGGCCGGCTTCCTGGGCGGTCTGCTGCCGTCCTTCCCGATGACGGAAGACCCCTGGGCAACCGCGGCCGCGCTGGCCGCCGAGACCACCACGTACCGATTCATGGTCGCCTTCCAGCCCGGGTTCCTGCACCCGGTGCAGGCGGCCCGGATGTCCGCGAGCCTGCAACGCGCCACCGGAGGCCGGCTGGTCTACAACATCATCAGCGGCGGCGGTGGTGCCCCTCAGCTGTGGTGGGGAGACAAAGTCGATCACGACGACCGCTACGCCCGCACGTCCGAGTTCCTCGACGTCCTCCGAGGGGTCTGGGACGGAGAGCCATTCGACTTCGACGGTCGGTTCTTCCGCACCGACGGTGCCGCTCTGGCTCCTGGTCTGGCCGGACAGCCGTTCCCCGAGGTGTACTTCTCCGGCTCGTCCGCGGCCGCCGTCGCCGCCGCGGGCACGCACTCGGACTACTACCTGTCCTGGCTCGAGCCGTACGCAGACCTGCGGAAAAAATTCGACGGCGTACGAGAGCAGTCCGCGAAACTCGGGCGCACCCCCAAGTTTGCTGTGCGGATCGACATCGTGGCCCGCCACACAGAAGAAGCGGCCTGGGCGGAGATCGAGAAGGGCTGGGCCTTCGTCGACAAGGATGCCGCAAACCGGGCAGCGCAGGGCGATTCCGTCGGGGCGGCTCGCATCAAGGGCTGGGTACCCGAACACATCACCGGCTACCGGGACCTCGAAGTCCAGCCCAACGTCTGGTGCGGCTTCAGCCTGATCCGAGGTGGCCCCGCATTCGGCCTGGTCGGCAGTTACGAGCAGGTCGCCGAACGTCTCGACGAACTACGCGAACTCGGCGTGGACGCCTTCATCCTCGCCGGAAATCCCCACCTCGAGGAGGCGTACCGCGTCGGCGAAGAAGTACTGCCCCTGCTGCAACGCACATCACCCATCACTTCCGGACAGGACCTGCTGTGACTACCACCGAGAACCGACTGGACCCGCAGATCGCCACGTTCGTCGAGGCCGCGCGCAGCGACGCCGACAAGGCGGTCGCCGTCTTCCGGAGCACCGGGACCGTGTCGGCCAACGGCACGGTCAACTTCGTCGAACGCGTCCCCGGCACCGAGATCGCTGTCGCGCTCAACGACCCCGGTCCGTGGGCAGACGATCCGAGTGTCTCACCAGTGGTCGCGACGTTCGACGGTGAGGTGCTCTCGGGCAACGGCTCTGCGGGATTCGTCACCGGTTACGCCACTGTCTTTCGGCAGCACCCCGAGATCACCAGCGTCGTGCACATTCACACCCCGTGGTTGGGCGGGTGGGCGCAGACCCACCGCACGCTGCCGATCAGGTACGCGGCCTCGCAGCGCCTGACGCTCTCCCGCGAGATTCCGCCCCACATCGACCGGTCGCGATCGGCGGGCGAGTTCATTCTCGAACGCCTGCAACACGACCCGGATCTGGTGGCCGTCTTCGAAGCGAATGGCGGGGTCAACGTTCTCGGCCGGAGCGGACTGCTCGACCTCGCGAAGTTCGTCGTACTACTCGAGGAAGGCGCCCAGTTCCAGGCGATCGCGGAATCGCTCGGCGGGTCCGTCGAATTCGATCCGTCGAATCTCGCGGTGCAGTGGGGGCGCTCGGGTCTCGCCGACGAGGCACGCCGCCGCGGCCTCATCTAACTCACTCGTCCCCACACTCTCACAGACAACCAAAACAGAACAGGTAGAGATCATGACAGTGCGCGTCGGATACTTCCCGCACAACAATTCGCTCTTCGTGCTCCGGCACACCGGAATACTCGAACGCCGGCTACCGGACATCGAATGGGTCGACCTTCGCGAACTCCCGTCGAAGCCGTCCGTCGATCCCGTCAATGCCCTGCCGACCCTGCATTCCGACTGGCTGTTCGACGACGGCGGATACGACGTCATCGGCACCGGCTTCACCCCGCCGATCACCGGCCTGGCCCACGGCCGTGACCTCGTCTACATCGGCATCTCCGGTCCCCGCGTCGAGAACGGTCGCCTCGTCGTGACGGCGGACTCGGGCATCGAGTCCGTCGTCGATCTGCGGGGGAAACGGGTCGGTATCGCCCATGGGTCCTGGCAGACCACGCTGCTGCTGTTCGCACTCGACCGGGTAGGACTGACATGGTCCGACATCGTGCCCGTCGACACGGACGTGCGCGGCGGCGGAGCCGACCTCCTCAGCGGTGCCATCGACGCGTGGGTCGGCGCCTACCCGGGACTGACGGACATCGAAGCGGACACCGAGCTGCGCACCCTCGTCGAGACCGAGGGCCTCTTCAGTCATCCGTCACTGTGGTTCACCCGCCGAGACTTCGCGGAGAACAACGCGGAGCAACTGCGCGCAATCATCGAGGCGTTGCAGGAATCGGACGAATGGATCGAGCGCAATCCCCGCGCGGCCGCGCAGTACTTCGTCGACGACGTGGAGCGGCGAGGTGGCACAGCAAGTCTCGACGCGTGGGAGGCTGCGCTGCGCGGACGACCCTTCGGCATCAACCCGGTCACCGACGAATTCCTGGACGAACAGCAACGCGCCGCCGACCTGCTGCTGTCGAACGGGTTGCTTACACGACCGATTCAGGTGCGTGACGCCGTGGTTCCGTGGATCGGCGAGTTCGTCGGCACCGCACGCTCCACCGTCTAGGAAGCTCGCGGCATGGGTGCCGGGCGGCGACCTCGCCCGGCACCTCACGTGGCATGAGGCTCAAACCCGCATGAGGCGGCCGACCGACGAGACCTGCGCGGGCAAATTTCGATCCGATCTACATGAAGATCGTGCACTGCGCGCGGATCACGCGGTTGCTGCACACCGCCGACTGCGATCGCCTCATCGATGACACCGTCGGCGAACGGTCGCGGCCGAGCAACTTGTGTCAGCCAATGGCGGTGCGGGTTCTGTTGGGGGACAGCCAAGCGCAGCTCCCGCCAACGATGGATATCAGCTGGCAGGGGCGCTACACGGTCAACCTGCACGTAGTGACGAGCGGCGCATGAGTGATCTTCGCGAGCCGCAGTGGGGAAGTCCAGGGATTGTGATCCACACAATCACACTATTTTCGAACTTGTTGATGAGGTGGCCCGATCTCCACTGCGGTGCTTTCTGCCCGGCCACGGTAGAGACCAAGGCCGAACACATCGCCTGAACTGCGAAGATGACATGTCCCCGGGTGTGGTCAGGCGCGTCGCCGTAATGATAGTTCCGCCGCCGGTGGGGATTGATGGGTTTACCGTGAGGGGCGGTGTCTGCGACCGGCGTGGGCTCACACGGAGGAGGGGCGCGAGGACTGCGAAGTTCGAGCTTTTCAAGGACGCGGCCGGCAAGTTCCGGTTTCACCTGAAGGGCAGCCAATGGGGAGATCATCGCGACCAGGGGTACACCTCGAAGGCGGCGGCACAGAACGGGATTGCGTCGATCAAGGACAATGCCGCCTCCGCTCCCACTGAGGATTTGACCTGACCCGAGGTGCGGCCGGCGGGGGTGGGGAGGGTACGCGGCTTGGGACGTCGTCGCCCGGGGTGAAGGCGGCCGCACGAAAACCATGATTGCAGTCGGCGATCCGGAACGTCCTCGCTCGCAGGCTTTCCTGATGGCCTCGAGCGACCTTGTGCGGTCGAGTTGGGTCGGCGCCGCGGTATCTGGTTTCTGCCGTGGGGTCAGACCGTGGTGGGAATGGTGATCTCGGCTCTGCCGTCGAGGCCAGGTAGTAGGTAGTGCGGGCAGGTGACCAGCTGCCGCGGCACGGGTATCGGCTGCCGGTCGGTGTCGAGGTAGAGGCGGTAGGTGAGCTGCCCGCGCCGGTGGGTGCCGGTGTTTGGGTCGACGGCGCCGAGGAAGTAGCCGTGCGCGGCGCCGGCGGTGGAAAAGATCGCTCGCGCCCATTCAGCAGGTTTGGCGGGCGGCAGATACCGTGGCCCGCCGTTCGCCGCGTCGACGATGTGCACGATGACCGCGACCACGAAGCCGACCGCAGCGGGGAACCACTGTTCGGCGGCGACATCGAACCGGGTGATGGATGTGTGAATCCGCAGTTCGATGTCCGTTCCGGTGTGGGCCGGTACCGCGAGGATGTGGGGAGCCGCTGAGGTGTCGTCGGTGGCCAGGGACGGCAGCGCGGCGTCGGTGTTGAGGTTGCTGCCGGGGCGCACGGACATAGGGCGAACAGTACGGGCCGCACACACCCGGCCGGCCGGACGACCGGTGATCCGTCCGGTCGAGGACTGGTTCGCAGGGCGGGGCATCTGACCTGCGGTGACAGCATGTCCTCCGAAGCAGAATTTGGCCCACAATGCCGTGCTGCCGGCGTTCTTCTCGACGCCAACAAGGCAGCACGATTTTGATCGCAACCGGCTCGGGGCAGGATGGGTCCGTGAGCGACCGCACCGCAGCCGACCTCGAACGTGAACTCGCCATGCTCGCCGAGGTACGCGACCGCCTCCGGGCATCGGAGGACGCAGACTTCCGGATCCCCACCACCGCGGTCGATCAGGTGCTCGACGAGCTCAACAGTCTCGAACCACTGTAGTGGGATCCGACCTGATTCCTTCCGTGCGGATTGGCGAGGGGCCGCCCGCCCACGAGTCTCGGGGTGCCTGCTTGGTCGCGGCGGGCTTTACGGCCTGGAACTGCGGGTATAAGATTACTTATAGAGGAGGTGCGGGTTATGACGATCATGATGGACCGGGACCGGTTGTTCTCCAGCATGGCTGAAAACCGGGCACGTGAGGTGGTCGCGCATATCGGATTCCTCCGCAACCTACGGCAACTGTACGAGGGGGGGGTCACCCAGACCCGGCTGGCGCAGGTCAACGGCGTCAGCCAGCCGGCGATCAGCCAGATGCTCCAGCGCGCCCGCATCGAGGCCCCGGATGTTCGTCCCGGCACCCACGGAGGCACCGCCTATGAGGTCGCCGCCCGGTGCGCGGCCGGAGAGATCAATCCGGCGACGATGCGTGCAGAACTGATCGGCTGGAAGTACGACAGGCCCCTAGCGTCGAGCGGCTACCCCGATGTGGATGACGTCCGGCCCCAGACGGAGGGCGGCTTCAACCACCAGGTCGGCCGCGCGCTCACCCACGGCTTCCTCACCGATGAGGACTACGACCTGATCCTCGACGCACTGGCCGACTGACCTGTGCCGACCCCTGAAGTAGAGGATCGCCGTGCCTTCCTCGCCTCACTGTCCGCACCGGGGGGCCCGCTGACGATCGACACCCCGCACGCCACGATCAACGACCGCCGGTACTTCCGCCGGATCAAGGGTGACCCGATCCCCACCCGGGCACGGTTGCGGCTGCACGAGCGGATCCTCACGGACTGGCGCAGCTCCCGTACGCAGGTCCGCCGGGACCGGGTGTCCATCCTGATGGCAGGCCCGCCCGGCGCCGGCAAATCCGCCGCCCAAGCCCACCTGGTGGGGGAGCACCCCCAGGGGTGGCGGCATCTGGACGCGGACGAGTTCAAACTCCGCCTCCTCACGGCGACCGTCGCGGACGGCTCGCTGCAGCAACTGCTGCCCGACGAGCTTCGGGCAAAGCCGGGGCAGACGAGCCGGTTCTATCCGAACGAGCTGTCCGCGCTGGTGCACATCGAATCGAATATTCTGCTCGAAACGGCCGTCGCACACTCGCTGTCGGTGGGGGAGAACGTGATCATCGACGGCACCATGGCCTGGAAGCCATGGGCAACCGAACTGGTCACCCGCCTCGAGCGGGAGCACTACACAATCCACATCGCCGACGTCGAAGCCTCCCAAGAGATTGCCGCCGCCCGAATCGTGCACCGATGGCAGCAGGGCCTCACTGCCGCCCTGAATGCCTCTGGAGACGACCCGGCGTCCCGGATGGGTGGGCGGTGGCTCCCGATCTCGGCCGTCGACCGGCTTTTCACCGACAAGCGGCTCCCCGACGGCAAACCGCTCCACGGCAGGTCCGTCAGCGAGGTCAACGCCCGTGAGGTCAGCGAGGAATCGCCGGCCGTCACCCGCTACGACCTGTACCGCACCTTTGCGGTGGACCGGGGACCGGAGCACATCGAGCGCCGGGAACGCACCGACGGTGGGCGGCTCGAACGCACCTGGACCGCAAGAACTACACGGGCCGGCGAAGTACCGGATTGTGCCGAGGAGCGTGAAACAGGCCGCACATGACTGGCCGAGCGGCTCATGGCACCGGCTGGACAGATGATTTCAGCCGATTGCACGCCCCGACCTATGCAACTGAAACACTGCCGAACCGAGGAGACCCAAGCCATGTCTGAAACACCGACCAGCGCGTGCCGCCCTCCGAATACGGCAGCATCTCCCTCGTCCGCGGCGGCGGTCGCGCGCCGCATCCCGGGTAAGGCCAAAGCTCACGCGGAGGCGCTCCATGACTACGAAGCGCTCAATGCCCGCCGCCGCGCACAAATTCCTTCAGCGCTGTGGCCGTTCTGGGCGCCCGCCCCCGACGAGCTGTACCGATGGCGAGTCCAGCTCACCTGCGGGTGTATCCGCGAAGTCCTCACACACGGCGATAAGGACCTTCCTGCCGAGGGGCGCTATCCCGACCCCGTGCACAACAGTTATCTACCACTGGGGCAGATGTGGTGTCGGCACGAGGATGCAACACACGAGCAGTATCAAGACATCATCGAGTGGGGAGCGCGACGCGAGCACACGTTTCCGGCGGATCCTTTGGAACCACTCCACGACATCGACGCAGAGACATGGAAAAAGATCCGTCATGACGAGCCACGTTCCTCGGCGTTCTGGACCGTGACTCTCGCCTGTGGACATGCCACGGAAGTGGTCAGCGAGCTTCAGTGGCAACCATCGGACGGACCCACAACGGTCAGTGCAAAACGGCAACGCGACATGACCGATGAGTTCGAACAACTGTGGGCAATGGACCCGGACAACGATAGTGACCGCGACCGCGAACACACGAGAAGGCAATTGGCGGCCGGGTGGCCGAGGCCGGCACCGGAGCGGCTCTGCTATACATGCCCCCACGTCCGGACCATCGTGACCTACCAGGGAGTCGATTGGCTCCTTCCGCGCAAGAAGTCGCACAAGGAAAAGGCAGAGTCGCGGCCATCGCGAAAGAAGATCGAAGAGCGCCTCGCGAAAGCACAGGCGGAGATGAAAGCACTCCAAGATCAACTCGCTGCGTTCGACCAACAGGGTCTGAGTACTGAATGATCGGCGAAGCGCAACTACCACTCCCGGCTCGCGGCGGAGAACTCACCCACCTCGCCGCGGCAGCTCGAAAGACAGGATGGACGACGGGATCCGGAACGCTGTCGATGATCAGGGCCGAAGCCGGGCGACTTGGTTGGATTGAAATTGCGACCCGTCACGGCGACCCTACTGTCTCCATGCTTCGCCCTCTGGATGCGCAGCACGCGCACCCACGTTCGTTGAGTGCAGTCTACGGCCTGGGGGCGCAACCTCTGCACACGGACGGCGCCCACCTTCGGCGCCCCCCGGACATCGTCGTGCTCCACACCGAAACGCCGAATAGCACCCCCACCCTGCTTTGGGCGCCGATCGATCGACCTTCCCATCTCGTCGATGCGATGTTCACTGTCCACGGTGGAAGCGACCGGTTTCTCACCACTGCCTATACCTACAAGGACGGGTTGCGCTACGACCCAGGATGCATGGCTCCCTGCAATCAGCGCGGCAGGATCGCAGAACGCTATTTCAGCGACTGCGCCCACCACGCAGTTCAACACCGTTGGACCATGCACAATCAGTTCCTCGTGATCGACAACCAGCGGGCACTTCATGCACGCGCAGTCGTCGCTGAAAGAGACACCGGCCGAGTATTGACAAGGATCGCATTCCAGACGGGAGCACATCGATGAGCGACGCCTACGACGAACAGGCGCTGTGGATGAAGGCAAAGTTGTTCCTCAGCCACGCAATGGACGACGATGAGCCGCGCGATTTCGACGAACGGGGGCTGTGGGCATCTCTGGCTCTCGAACTTCTGGCCAAGGCGGCATTGGCTCGAGTGTCTCCCGTTTTGATCGCATCACCCTCCGAAGACGGTACCAATTTGCTCATCGCGAGTGGCCTGGTGGACGGTGATGCACGTTTTACCTCGGTCGCGGCACACACGCTCATGAGTCGGTCCAGCAAAGCATTTCGCCCCTTCGACGAAAAGGAAGCGGGTGCTATCATGCGAGCGAGGAACAACTATCTGCATGGTGGGGCGGCCGCATTCACGAAGATTCCCGCTGACGCATGGTGGCCACGGTTCTGGGCTCAAGCCATCATCCTTGTACACGCACAAGACAAGGATCTCGAAGATCTGGTGGGCCTTGATCGGGTCAGCGTCGTGGAGAACCACCTCACACAGAACAAGAAGAATATCGAGCACCGGGTCGAAATGCTGATCTCACGAGCCAAACAGAGACTGGCGCAATATCAGTCGGGCAACTTGTCGTCGAAGGTCGCCGCTGAATGGACGAAGCCTGTGCACCTCACCGCAGGGCTGTCGCATAGCGGCGAAGGCACCTGTCCCGCCTGCGGTGACACCGGCACGCTCGAAGGTGAGGACGTTCTCACAACAGAAACCAAGTACGAACAACTCAGCGAGGAAGACTACGACGTCTGGGTCGATCTAACGATATCGGCCGACTACTTCAGCTGCCCAACCTGCCGTCTAATCCTTGACAGCTGGGAACTCATCTCGGCAGCTGGTCTAGAAGACGAGTTCTCCGGAACCGGCGACTACGGCGACTACATGGAGCCCGAATACGGAAACGATTAATCTCAAGCGCGCCACCACCTCGACACTGCGTATGGACTCACGGATGCCCGACCAAGCGCTTCTCCGCCGTGCCCGGTGTGCTTCGCGGTATCCCGCAGGCAGGACGTGGTTCGCTGGTTCCCCAGCAAATAAGGGCCACGTCCGGACGGCAGTGAACTGTTCACGCTGACTGTCCGTCGGCGCCGTCGATTTCCGCGGAATCAGGGATCCCCGACGTCGCTCGTTGGGCGGACAAGTCGGCCTGTGCATCTTTGATCCACCGTTTCGCTTGCTCGCGGTGCGTCCTATCCTGAGGTGACAGACGGAGCTGACGGTTTCCCGATTCTCGCTCCTTCACTCGGTCGACGTAGCCCTGGATCGCCCACCACACCCGCGGCTCAGTGTCAGGTCCTTCTGCTCCGATCGGCCCGTAGACCGAGTAGCCAGAGACTGTTCGTACGTTCCACATCAACTCGATTTCGGGTAGCAGGTCATCGACGAGATGGCGATCTTCCTCGGCAAGACACTGTTCCAACGGGTATTCGCTGTCTCCCCAAACGTCACGAGCCACATCGACTTCGTAGCCGATTTCCCGAGCGAGGGAGGGCGGCAGTGCGGCCACGAGAAGTTGAACGCGCAGCTTCATGCCCGCGGCTGTCGGATCCTGCTTGTACGCGGAGTACGCGTCCCCGAGTTGCAACAACAGCCGAAGGTACTCGTCGCGGTCGGCGACGGCCCGTTGCCTGTCCCAGGCCTGGGCGGTGGCACTGCGTTGCTCACGTTCTCTACGGGCTGCTGCCCCCGCTTGCGAGGGCTGCAGTACCTCGACCCAGGTACGCCGCTCAGACTCGTTCTCGGGCACCCACGTAACCGCGATCTCGACTCCGTGCTGGCTGAAGCTGGGGATCGCATCGAACGAGCGCGCTTCGCCAGGCGCGATCGTCACAGGACCTTCGGTCTGGGTGACAAACCGCAGATGGAAGAAGTTGCCGTCCAGCTTCACGTCGGTCGAGGTGACAGTCCCGACGTTCCGGAGCACATACCGGTCGGCGTTCGGGTGCGATTCAAGCGCCCAACCGTGCCGGCGACGCTTTTCCTGGAGTTCGGAGATGGTCAGATTCTGGTGCGCAGCATCCGCTGACCGGCGGGACTGCAACATCGCGAACGTGGCAACAACGACGGCGGTGACAGCGACAAGAGGACTCGCCCAGTCCTTGGCTGTAGTCGGTGACCGCAGCAACGCGATCGACCACAGCACGAACATGCTCGTGATCAACGCCGCTGATGACCATCCATACACCTTTGCCGGCACCGCGTAGAAGAGACGCTTGAGATGAGAAGTCACTTCAGCATTATCGAGCGACCTAGCCGAGCCCGGCGGATCGGGTGATCACGGACGACACGACGTCGACAAAGAGGTCTCGACCTACACCCCCGATTCCGTCACGGAGCTTTGTTAGCTTCGAGCCGCGCTCGGAGTTTTCGGGCTCGTCGATCTCTGCTAGAGCGTCAACAATCTGTTCGGCCAACGCAGCTGCCGTCGGCCAGGCTCCAACGGCCCGGCGTGCGTGGCCGGTCGGTGCACCGATGAGCTGGACGCCGTCCGCATCGGCGTTGAACATCGAGAAGTACGGAGGCTGCTCGTGCACGAGGGCAAACAGCGCGGCCCCAAACTCAGCCAAATCAATTTCTCCGGCCGCCGCGATCCTGTGGGGCAGGTCGCTCGGAACATTGTGTGCCTCGAAGTACTCGACAACTGCACGCAGCGCAGGGAGGTCCCGTCCAAACCAAGTGTCATCCATAAGCGAGAGCATCACATATCCGGAAGCCACCGCACACAGCGCGTCGGTCAGTTGGTTTGTTGTCCGTTGCGGTGCCAGTCCGCGGTACCCGAGCACGTCCGTTCGAGCACATCGATGATGAAGCGGATCGGAAAGGCGGGGGCATCCGGCCGTCCGCCGTCCCTGTCATTCGAGTGAATGACACTGAGGTGCAGTCGGACTGACTCATCACCGTGGTCCGAGGGTGTCTTGGCCGCGGTGTCGGGCCGATCAGCGATACTGGCCCTTCTGGATGGGTGGGAAGGGGGTGGTCATGCCCGCGAGTGATGGTGATCCGGTCGGGGCGTTGGAGTGGTCGGAGTCGGTGGCGTTGGCGGCGATGCAGGTGTCGTTGATGCAGTCGGATATCGATGCGACGAAGTCCGGCAAGTCCGTGGCCGTCAAGGAAGCGGTGCTCAGTGATGCGGTGGCGGGCTTCCGCCGGGTGGCGGCGGAGGATCGGCGCGACCGCCCGGAGTGGTTGACCGCGCTGTTGGTGGACATGGACACCCTGGAGACCGGGGCGGACGTCATTGCCGACCAGGGTCGGCGTCTTCCGCGATGCTTCGGGTCGCGGGAGCGGTCGTTGCTGGTGCTTGTCGACCTCATCTTGTTCGATCCGTGGCCGCCGAAAGCCTCCTGGCATACCGCGACCCGCCGCACGGCTCTCGAGGCGTTGGTGGACGAGTTCCCGCACCTGGACCGGGCGGATCTGGATCGGATGCGGGACGAGCACACACTGCTGCTCCGGCGGCTGCGGCGTAAGAGTGTGCACTGGGGGAAGGTGGCCGTCATCGGTGCGGCCGGACTGGCAGCAGGAGTGGCGACCGGTGGGTGGGCGGCACCGGCGATCGGCGCCGCGATCGGCAGCGCCGCCGGATTGACCGGGGCAGCCGCGACCTCTGCAGGGTTGGCCACCCTCGGTGGCGGCGCGATCGCCGCCGGCGGTTTCGGCATCGCCGGCGGCACCGCCCTGGTGACCGGCCTCGGTGGCATCGCCGGAGCCGGCGTCGCCGCGGCCGGGGCCCGCTGGACACCGTGGACGACCGGTCAGATGGTGGCGGAGGCGATACGCCTGGATCTGATCGCACGGTGTGTGCTGATCGAGGCGGAGAACCAGGACGAGAAGCAACGCCGCGTCGTCCTGAGTCTGCAGGAGCGGCTCGAGAAGGTCACCGCCGACGGTGAGCGACTCCTGGACCGGATCCGGGAACTCTCACGTGAGAACGCACGCCTGACCGCGGAGAACAAGGAACTGCGCGAAGAACTGCGCAGACAGCACGCGGACGCGAAACGGGCCGAGGGGGCACTCGAAGTCATCCTGGACCGTCTCCCGGAAACCGCCGCGCCATGAGCAGCATGGACGACAGTCTCGACCGGAACCTCGACACCCTCAGCCGCCGCCTCGCCGAACTGGAATCGGCCACCGACACCGCCCTGGCCGGCGGGATTCCGGACCGGCTGCAGCAGAACGACATTACCGAGTATCTCTCGTATGCGGAGCTGACGGCCGCCAATGACCGGCTCCGGGCCCGGCGTGGCTGGACGGATGTCGACCTCGACGCCGCACTCACCCCCGAGCAGCGGGCCGGTTTCGACCGGTGGCGGGCCCGGCAGCGCATCCGGTGGGACCGCGAGGACGTGCTCGCGGTCGGGTTCGCGACCGTGCTCGGGGTGGTGGCGGTGTGGTACGACACCGCCGTCGACGGAGCGGTCGCCCGCGGGCTGGGTGCCACGAGGAAGACCGGGTGGATGCGCGGGTGGGAGCGGGCCGGTAAGAGGTTGCCGATCGACTACACCGGTCCCGGGTTCGGCGGCCGCGCGCACCGGGTCCGCTCCCCGGGACACGATCTGGGCCGGCCGTTCGAGGCGCTGCGGCAGATCCGGGCGGGCGAGTTCCGCGGCGTCCGCTGGGATTACGGCACCAAACACGACGTCACCGTCGGGGGCCGGTTTCGGGAGGTCGACTCGCTCCCGGAGGCACTCGTCCTCTGGGCCCAGCACCTGGCGGCGGACGTGGTGACCCCGATGAGCCTGCCGATGCCCGGCTCCTCCTGGCTGTACGAGCTCGACAACCGGACACTGCGCACGTTCGCGCACGAGGTGTACCTGGGAACTTCGGCGGGCAACGGGCTGAACGTGCGATCCGGGATACTGACACCCTCGCTCAGCGTGATCACCACCGAGGTCATTCTCCGCACCCATGTGCATGCCCGGGCGTACGCGTCCACCGGCAGCGCCCGCCTCGACGAGCGGGAACAGGCACGGCGTAACGAGCTGCTCCTCGCAGCGCACTCGCTGGTCGGTCTCGCGTCGGCGGGGAAGACGCTGGCGCGGATGATCGTCCTCGATGATCGGAAGGGTATGGCGTTGCGCCACGTGAGCGTTCCGGTGCTGCTCCGCTTGGGATGTCTGGCGGTCCAGGTCGCGCACGATCGCAGGGCCCGCAGCAAGGCAGCGGCTCAAGACTGGGACGACCTGGCGGCCAATTTGCTGGAGTAGGCCGCGAAACCGCGACCCACCAGCACCATCGACCCGCTGCGACGAACCTCAACCCCGTGCACCCCAGGATTTTCCCGGCTCCCAGTAGATAGGACATCAAGTGCAATGGCGACAATCCACGAAGAGCGGCCCGAGTATCCAGATCCAGAGCGGACATACCACTGTGAATGTGATGACAGGCCAACTTCGTGGTGGGGTGGGGTGTTTCCCCTCCTGGGTGGGTGAACTGACCCCTCGGGTTGCTTCAGATCGGGCGCTGGAGTGGGCAGAGTTGTACCTGTCACCGACGCACTTCCCCGACATCCTCAGGAGAACTGAATGATCAACGCCCGCCGAACCGTTGCCGCTATCGCCTTTACTGCCTTTTCGGTTCTGGGTGCGGTCGGGGCGGCGTCCGTCGCTCAGGCCGAGCCGATCGGTCCGAACGGTCCCACCGGTGGGCCGTGTCCGATCGTGAACACGGACTCGCAGGGCAACGAGACGGTGACGTACGGCAAGCCTGGCGATCGCAATGGCGCCCTGGTGTGCGGTGCGGACGGCGAATGGACCGTGGGCAAGACAAAGGGCAATCCCGGGCAGATCCAGACCCGGCCCGGACTCTCACGCGGATAACCGACAGCAGCCTCCACAATCCCTTCTCAACGCAGTGCCCCGCATCGATGTCGATGGGGGGCGCTCTCGTCGGGAGGGACGTGTCGTCAGGCCTGGTAGACGTGGTGTGCGGGCTCATCCTCGTCTACGAATCCAGTGGATACCGTCGGCGCCCGGCAGGTACGGATTCGGTACGTAGCAGGGGGAAAACTCACCCGTGTGCCACGCGCCGGGCACCACATGGGGATCGTCCGGGGTGAATCCTGATCGCACAGTCGGCAGATGCTCTTGCCACCCGACCACGTGCGATGCCTCTCTAAACCACACGCGCACAACCAGGGTCATCCACGAGTCGGCCCATTCCAGGCTCTCGACCTCATACACCCCCGCGTCCGGGTGCCGATCGGTCAACATCCTCGTCAGTGCGGACACGAACTGCATCTCCCAGTCCGCCGCTCGAAGTCGCCGTGCCGTTCCGGGGTGCTGTCGGGCATCTCCTCGTAGGTGCCCTGGTAGAGGTGCTGCTGTTGGTCGGGTCGATCAGAGTCCCCATCGCGATCCATTCGGTCGGTCTCGCAGCTCGTCGTGGTTCGCGACCGGTGCGTGCATCCGGTGCCGATCGATGGCCGGTTCCCTCCCGGATCGCATCCTCACGATGTCACGTTGGAAAGTGATGGAGAAGTGAGACCGCGACGAATGGGGGAGCCGTGATGTACGACCTGCCGATGACCAACCTGCCGGCCGCGCTGGAACAGATCGACAAGGCCAACACCCGACTGGCGCGCACCCCCATCGCCGACCGGTTCACCTACGAACTCGACCCCGACACCCACGAGGAGACCAACGCCCTCGGTATCACCACCGCACAGCAGCAGGTGCGCCTGACCCTGTCCGCCCCGCAGATCGGGTTCGGCGGCTGGGTGTTCGCCGCCCGCCTGGTCGAGGAGGAAGCCGATTACGTCACCTTCTGCGCACCGGGCCAGAACCTCGATGGCTGGAATCGCCCGGACACCCCGCACTACGACTACTCCGGAAAGTTCCGCCGCCGCGCCAAGGAAGTACGTGCTGCGCCACGGCGACACCGGTGAGATCACGCAGGTCGGCGCCTCCTGCATCACGTTGTTCCTCGGGGTGAAGGTCGCCGGACTGTGGACCCTCGAATACGACCTCGACGAGCACCTGCCCGCCCTGGGCGGGCAGAGGTGGGGCGAACCGACAGTCGGTGAGGACCGGTCGCTGCACACACTCGACACCATCGCCCTCGCCCTGGCGTTCTCCGACGGCGGGCGCGGCTACGTTTCCCGCGCCCGGGCCCGCGACCGTGAGATTCCCGACTTATGGTCGTGTCAGCGGTCCGTGGTCGGGTTAGCTGCCCGTAATGTGCCGTAACAGACCGGAAGGGTTGACTCCTGAGATTCCTGTCACCCCATCCTGCGGGTTGACTTTGTGGCGGTGTGTCGCCCCTTCCGGCCTGCGTTCGCGGAGTGACTGAAGGGAGGCGTGACCCCAAGCTGCTGTGAGAGGTACTTGAAGTCGGATTGTCCTCCGCGGATTCCCCAATCCCCAGCAGAGAAGGGAACCGCCTTCCATGATCGTCATCGGCATCGATCCCCACAAGTCCAGCCACACCGCCACCGCGGTCGACCCGGCCACCAACACCGACCTCGGCTCGATCCGCATCGACGCCACCCGCGCCGGCTACAAGACGCTGATCTCCTGGGCCAAGACCTGGCCCACGCGCAAATGGGCGGTCGAGAACGCCGAGGGACTCGGCCACCACCTCGCCCAGTGGCTACTGGTCCTCGGCGAACTCGTTCTCAACGTTCCGACCACCTCCACCGCCCGGATCCGGCAACTCTCCTGCGGCGGCCGACGGAAGAACGACCGCATCGACGCCGCCGCAGCGGCCTGTGTCGCCGTCCTGCAGGGCGACGCCCGCCCGGTGGACCCCGAGGGCCCGACCGACATCCTGGCGCTGCTCGACGAGCGTCGAACGAATATGTCTAACAGTCGGACTCGTCTCGTCAATCAGTTGCACGCGTTGCTGCGACAGCTGTTCGCCGGCGGAGCGCCGACCTCGTTGACCGCGGCCTCGGCCACCACCCTGCTGCGGGGCTTCCGTGCCCGCAGCGGCGTCGACCGAACTCGCGTCGGTCTGTGCCGAGATCTGATCGCCGACATCCGCCGCCTCGATGACCAGCTCGCGGCGAACGAGAAGCAGATGGCCCATACGCTCGACGAGCACGGCACCCGTCTGCGGGAGGTGGACGGGATCGGTGCGGTGACCGCGGCCCGGCTGATCGGTCGCACGGGGCGCGCCAGCAGATTCCCGACCGCCGCGGCCTACGCCAACTACAACGGCTCGGCACCGGTACAGATCGCCAGCGCCGACACCGACCGCCACCGCCTCTCCCGCTACGGCGACCGGCAACTCAACAGCGCGCTCTATACCGTCGCCATGGTCCAGACCCGAATGCCCGCCAGCGCCGGCCGAGCGTACTACGACAAGTAAATCGATGAAGGCAAAACGCCCGCAGCGGCGAGGCGCGCCCTCAAGCGGCACCTATCTGATCACGTCTGGCGCATCATGCTCGCCGACGAGAAACGCCGATACCGACTAAACGAAGCGGATACCGCAAGTGCAGCTTGACAGATAGAGAGGCACCGCGACCGCGGACACCATCGCAGCCGCGGTGTGGGGGCTGGCGTTCATCCGCGACCCGGCGGTGCGCCGCGAACTCTGAGACGGGGTGACCGAGGCGCGGCGGATCCGGGCCGAGCAGCCTGAGCTGATCGACGCCGTCTTGGCCTCCGTCGAGTCCGTCGATGCGGCCAGTGATTACGGGATGAACCTCCGCACCCTGCTCGCCGGGGAGTAGGTGTCCGCGAAGTCGGTCGGGATCGCCGCGTCGCTGGTCGCGGTTTACGCCCGCAAGCAGCAGCTGCGAGCCGAACGCGTCACCCTCGTCCCCGGTTTCATCGCCCCGACCGGTGCCAAGGTCACCGATCTCGACGCCACCGTGACCGTCTCCCGCATCGTCGACGGCCACTACGGCGCCAAGACCTTGCTGGTGCTCGTACCGACGGCAACCCGCTGATCAAGTGGTTCGCCACCGGTGTGCGCGACTACGAGCCCGGCCAGCGGGTGCGGGTCCTGCGCGCCATCGTCAAAGACCACGACACGTTCCGAGACCAGGACCAGACCGTCGTCACCCGAGCCAAGCCTCGAACGCGTCGACCCCGCCGCATGAGCGGGCACCAACCACCAACCGATCGCGCGCCCGGCCTCGACGAGATGCCTGGTCGGCGAGCGGTGCCGCCACCAGCTCGTTCAACGACCGAACCCGACCGGCGCAGTGGGAGCGTTGGCACGGCCACGGTCGGCGGCGATCGTGGCCTGAACACGCTCGGTCGGCAGCGACTCCGCCACGGTGGCAGCGGGCAGTGCCTGCGCGACTGTCACTGCGGCGGACGTCGCCGCGGCCAAACGTCGACGGCTCGGGAGGGGCGGACACCGACTCACGGACGTCCGCGCGCCTGAGGCATCCACTCCGAATACCACGGGGGACGGAGCGTCCTTGCTGCCCCACGACATCGTACAGATGAATTCGGCGACTTCCCTGATACCGGTCGCGGGCCTTCCGGTGCGGTGGGTCCATCCCCGGCTCATCCTTCGGACGAAACGGGTTTACTGCTGCTGACGATGACGACGCCGTCGTGATGGGCGTTGGCGGAGAACGCGTCCAACACGTCCTCGTGCAGGACATCCTTGCCTGCGACCGGGATGTACATGACCTTCTTCGAGCAGTGGTGCGGCGCGAGAAGCAGGTCCCTTCAACTTCTCCGGGGTTCGCGATCGCATCGGGATCCATGACCGTCGGCAACGGGTAGACCCCCCCAACCGTTTCCGACGGCGACGAACGAGGACCTCCATCTGTGAGAAGGCCATCGGGCGACCACCAACCATCCGGGCCGGTCTGTGTCCCGACCGGCGTTGTGCAGCCAAAAATATATATGCAGATACTGAATGCCAAGCGGCCCAATGACCTCATGCTCAAGCCCAGGCAGGTCGCTGAATTAGGGTCGTAGCACTAGCGGTCGATTTGCGAGTTATTCGGCGTTGGCTGTCTGAATTCCTTTGTGGCAGCGATTGCGTCGAGGCGTCGTTGGGGTGGGCTCAGGCGTTGATGTAATAGGCGTGGACGCGCTTGGTGAGTCGTTCTACGGTGTCGATCATCGTTAGGTGAAGCGGATGCGGAACGTAGACACCAACAGCTTCAAGATCTTCGAAACTGATAACCATAGCCGCGTCGACGTCATAATCGGGTACCGGCCAATCAGTGTTGGCGCGCGGACCTGCGTATACCGCGGTAACTCCCGGAACATTGGCGAGTTCCATCGCGCCATCAACAAGTTCCTGGAGATGGTCGGCGTTATCCGGATCTTTGAGCCAGAAGGTGGCGACGTGCTGAATGGTATTGGTCATCTTGTCTGCTCCTTTGATGTAACGCACGGAGTCCAGCACCCGTGCATCCCTTTCTGGATGCGGCTGTGGGCTCGCGTCTAACAGGGGGCCTCCCGCGGACCTGCGGGATGACCGACGAATCAGTGCTGCAAATACGCATTGCTATGCTCGGCGTTGTCGGCGAGTTACCTATTGGACTTCGAGCACGCGGCCAACAGTGAGGTCTCGGCCTTGCGCGAGCCCGGGTGCTTGGATTCACCGGCCAAGGCCGTGGTTGGTCCCGGACCACTGCGAGATCTCGCTCGATACGGAACACATTCGCCGCAGGCCGCCGGCCGGGCCGCCATGATGCCCACCGGCCGGCGGTTCTGCACCCAACCGGTTCGACAATCCGGATGGGAGCGATATGGATGCCTTACCCCGAGAACAAAAGCACTCTCTCCACCGGGATCCAGCTTTCGCTGCTCGACCGTCGCAGCGATCAAGCAGGTGTTACGAAAACCGATATTGCCGACGTTGCTCTGGCACGAGGGTGCGGATCGTGCGACGGTTTTCGAGGATGTTCCACCGGTTGCCGAAGCTGTCACGTCGGCGCGTCGTGGCCGTCTAACCGATAGGCGGAGTGGAGGCTGTTGCGAACTGCTTCGTCACAGCTTGTGTCGTTGATTGCGCGACGAAGTTCTTCAGTAAATTGGGGTTTCGACAGCCCGAAGTTGAGAAAGATCTCATCAGCTGGTGCCCCACCATACGGCATCCAGATCTGCGCGAAGCGGATCATTCTGTGAGCCTCGATCTGAGTGGCAGCGCATCGGAGTCGTGCTCGCTCGTGGAGTATGCGTTGCCGGCGCAGCTTTCGGTACGCGTGCACCTCGTCTTCGACGGAATTTGTTGTGGTCATGGGTGTTCAATTCGGTTGGGGTCCACTAACCGGGCGTGGTCGTGATCGATATGGGGATCTGTAGTCGGGACTACGAGGCGCGACGGACGATTTCTACGCATGGGTGGCAAACGAACTGGCACCGAGCAATAGGGGATGGACGGCACTCCGGAGTTGCACCTCATGTGATGACTGCGGCCGAGAGTCCAGTCGCAATGTGGTCAGAAGGATGCTGCTGGAAGAGAGCTGTGGCGGTGCCTGGCACTGTCGCGCTTGACCAAATCTGCACCCTTCTCCGCGACCATGATCGTTGCGGCGTTGATATTCGAGGACGGGATGAGAGGCATCACCGAAGCGTCGACGACCCGAAGCTGGTCGATACCGAAAACCTTCAGGTCCGGAGCGACCACCCGGCCGATACCTGCCGTTCCACACGGGTGGTGGGCGGTCATGGCCGTTCTACGAACGTGCTCCAGGATCGAATCATCGTCCAGGCTCGTGGGCGCACTGATGGGGGTACTCTTGAGTACCGCGTCCAGCGCCGGAGCCTCGCGGATTTCCAGGAGCTGCCGAATGCCTTCGCAGGTGATCCGACGGTCGCTGTCTGTGGTTAAGTAGTTGTGCCGGATTACAGGTCGGCTGAGCGGGTTGGCGTCTCGCAGAGTGACGGTGCCACGGCTGGTGGGTCGACAAACCCAGCCGCACAGAGAGAAGCCGTCCTTCTCCATCCCGATCATCGCCCCAACCATGGCAGGAACACCGCTCACCTGGAAGTTCGCCGAGATGGCCGATACGTTCGAGCGTACAAATCCTGCCGTTTCGCCCACATTGGAGGAGACCGGGCCTGTTCCGTGGCGTTCGTACTCGGCGAACGCCTCCGGTGTCAGCTGAGACGGAAGCGCTGGAAGCAGAGATTCGAATACCATGCCGACGCGCAGGTGGTCCTGCAGTTCCTGACCGACGGGCAGATCGGCGCGGACGCTGATCCCATGTGCGCGAAGGTGATCGGCCGGTCCGATTCCGGACAGCATGAGCAATTGGGCCGTGGCATACGTGCCGGCACACAGAAGGACCTCGGAGTCGGCGTTGAGGCGAACGCTCCGACCCCCGATCGACACCTCGACTCCGACCACCCGAGTGCCGTCGAAGACCAATACGCTGACGATTGCGTGGGTGGCGACGGTCAGGTTGCCGCGGTGTTTGACCGGATCGAGATAGGCGCGGGACACACTGCAGCGTCGCCCACGACGCTGTGTGACTTGCGGATATCCAACACCTTCGATATCGAAGCTGTTGAGGTCTTCGTTGTAGCGGTGGCCCGCCTCGACGGCTGCGGCAACGAACTTCTCGCTCAGCTCACTCCGATTGCCGCAGTCGGACACCGATAGCGGCCCGGAGTCGTTGTGCAGGCCGCTGCTTCCTCGGGAGTTGTTCTCACATCGCAGGAAGTAGGGCAGTACGTCGTCGAACGACCAGTCGGTGGCACCTGTGGACGCCCAACCGTCGTAGTCGTCGCGGCTGCCGCGTAGGTAGATCATCGAGTTGATCGAGGACGACCCGCCGAGAACGCGTCCATGCGCCAGGGCCATCCGGCGGCCGTTGAGGCCGGGCTCGGGCTCGGTGATGTCGTCCCAGTCGTAGGCGCTCTTCAGGAAGCGAGGCGATGCAATCGGCAAGTCCAGGTCCTGCGCGTCGTCGACTCCACCCGCCTCCAATAACAGAACTGACGTGTCCGAATCCTCCGAGAGCCGGGCTGCCAACACGCTGCCCGCCGAGCCGGACCCGATCACGATGTAGTCGTAGGCCGGTTTCAGCGTCGCCTCATCCATCGTTCGCATTCCTTTCACAAAGTGTCACACTGGCACTAAACATGTGCAATATGCAAGTGTGGCACACGTCACCGCTGCTAGTCACGTTGCCACAGCGGTGGCGAAATGCCCCGCTGCTCACTGCTGGGTTGCGAACGGCGGCCGCCGGCCTCGGTGTCTTTCAGGTGCTCTGCGGACATGGTGGGGCCTGAGTGATCGGGCGCTGATGGACGCAGTACGCAACCGGCGTGGCGGTACTCCGGACCACGTCGTCACGGGGTCAACCCCGAAGGCCTGATGATTGGACAAAGCGATGAACCAGGCAGTGGAACTGTCAGGAATTGACCAAGCGGTGGTCGAGAGGTTCGCTCTCGACGCGATGCCGTTCGGGGACCGAGACCGACCGATAGGTGATCTGCTCGACCTGAGTGGCAGGACTGTGGTGGTCACGGGGGGTGGAGGCGGATGCCTCGGCCAGGCGCTTGTCAACCGTTTCGCGTCGGCGGGCGCAAATGTGGCCGTCCTGGACCTCGAGCTCGATGTAGCCCGCGGGGTGGCGGAAACGGCATCGAAGCGATGGGGCGTGAGAACCTTCGCCACCATTGGTGATGTCACCGACTGGGACGATATTCATAATTCGATGTCTCGAGTTCAGGCGGAGCTCGGCGGCATGGACGTACTGGTGAACAACGCCGGCGGGGCGTTGCGGTCCCACGGGTCGTTCCTTGGTCTGGCACCGGACGCGATCTCGAAGATCATCGCGCTGAACCTCACTGGCACGGCCTTCGCCACGCGAGCTGCGCTAGAGGTCATGCTCCCCGGTAAATCAGGGCGAATTATCAACATAGCGTCCGAGGGCGGGAAGACACGGGTGCCCGGGCTCACCGTCTACAACAGCTGTAAGTCCGGTGTCATCGGATTCACGAGAAATCTGGCGGAAGATCTTAGGGGGACGGGAATTTCCACCGTGGCCTTGTGCCCGGGGGTGATGGTGGGCCCACACGCCCTGGAACGACTACGGGGAGGGGCGACCCCACAGGGTCGCGCCGCACTCGAATATTCATTCGACACACTGAACCTTGGTCGGTACTCGCTTCCCGAGGAGGTGGCAAACATGGCCGTCGTACTCGCGAGCCCGGCAGGCGCCTACACCAGCGGCACGGCAGTGAGTGTAGGGGGAGGCCTCAGCGACTAGTTCTCGTTCGGACTGCGGTCCATTGGGCGCCCCCCGGGGCCATGGCGGCACCCGGCCCGCTCCGGGGTTAGCGGGGGCACAGAGGGGTGTATCGCCCCTGTCGTCCCAGCCTCCGGAATGTCACACTGGCACTAATCGCGTGCTGTATGCCATTGTGGTGCATGTCACCGCGAGTCCTCAGGCTCGCATATTGAGGGTTACAGGCCGTCGGTAGTCCCGGCGTCCCGAAAGGAAGCAGTGATGAGAGGGCTTGACGGGAAGATTTCCGTTATCGCAGGCGCGGCACCTGGAAACATTGGTGCGAGCACCGCACATCGGCTCAGTTCGGAGGGTGCGCACATCGTCGTTGCGGATCTGAGCCAGACGGCAGCGGAGGCTGTCGCTGAAGAGATCAGAGCGAATGGTGGCAAGGCGGTGGCCACCAGCGTCGACCTGTCGGTCGAGGAATCGGTCCGGGACATGGTGGAGTTCGCCAAGGAGGAGTTCGGTGGCGTGGACCACCTGTTCAACGTCGCCGCCGACCTGTCGCCGGGCACAATCGGGCTGGACAGCACGAATGACATCCTCAGTCTCCCGGTCGAGGTGTGGAAGCGCACGATCGACGTCACCCTGACCGGGTACATGTACGGGATCAGGTATGCCATGCCGGTGATGTTCGAGCGAGGGGGTGGCGCCATCGTCAACACGATGTCGGCAGCGGTGTGGAAGGCGGAGGCGATTCGTGCCGCGTACGCCTCGGCCAAGTTGGGCGTGGAGGCGCTGACCCGTCATGCGGCGAAGGTCGGTGGGCGGCGGGGCGTGCGCTGTAACGCTGTTGCACCGGGCACGGTGTTGACCGAAGCGCTCCTGCGGACGCTTCCCGAGGAGAATCGGATGGAGCAGGCTGCGCAGATTCCTTCCACTCGGCTCGGCAAACCGGAGGACATCGCTGCCGCGGTCGCGTTCCTCTTCTCGGAGGACGGGGAATGGATCAACGGCCAGACGCTGGCCGTCGACGGTGGCTTCACCATGCACTGATCCAGGGTGGCACCGACTCTGGAGTTGAGGTGCGCTCGATTTTTGAACAAATACTTTGCCAAACAAAGGTTGGGAGTCTCAATGTCTTTGCCTCACGAGGGCCATGTTGCAGTTGTGACGGGTTCGGCGGCCGGGATCGGTCGTGAGTATGCACGTGGTCTCGCGGGCCAGGGTGCGAAGGTGGTGGTCGCCGATATCGACGTAGACGGTGCGAAGGCGACCGCCGACCTCATTACCTCCGCTGGCGGGATCGCATTACCGGCCGAGGTCGATGTCAGCAGCAGCGAAAGCACGAAGTCGCTGGCCGAGACCGTGCGGAGTGAGTTCGGTGCCGCTCACATCGTGGTGAACAATGCGGCGATCTTCCACAATCTCCGCAAAGATCCGCAGCTGACGGTGGACATCGACTATTGGCGCAAGGTGTTCTCGGTCAATTTGGACGGCGCCCTGTTGGTGACCCAGGCATTTGCGCCGCTCCTCCAGGAGGCGGGGTGGGGCCGTGTCGTGATCCAGACGTCGAGCGCTGCATACATCTCCAGCGGTGTATACGGTGTCACGAAGTTGGCGCTACTATCCCTGATGCGGGGCTTCGCCAAGGAACTCGGCGAATACGGGGTCACTGTCAATGGTATTGCGCCTGGGGCGATCACCACCGAGGCTATGCTCGATACCGTCTCGGAAGATCGTCGGACGCAGCTGCTGCAGGCACAGTTCATCAAGCGGCACGGCACACCGGAGGACCTCGTGGGACCGCTCTTGTTCCTCTGCAGCGATGCCGCGGCGTGGATGACCGGACAGACCCTTGTAGTCGACGGGGGTGCCACCAACCGGTTGTGACAAGAGATCGGTCTGCCCAGCACCACGGTGCTGGGCAGACCGACTGCTGGTTCACGGGCAATGGAACATCTCGGGACCGAGATCTGTGAGCCGGCGGAAGAAGCTCAACTCGCCACGCGCGGCTCAATCTCAGAGAGCGCCTCGAAAATTCCACGAAGGAAGACTTCGTTGGCGTCGCCGGCGACCATATGACGGGCACCCGCCACCGTGATGTCGGCGGTGAGGGACCCCAGTGCACGGAATTGTTCGACGTCCCGCGGAAGGATGACGTCACTGTGCTCGCCCCGGACGACAAGCACAGGTATGGACAGAGCATCGAGCGCGCGGACCGCTGCGCTCATGTCGCGGGCCTGTTTGACATACCAGCCGGGGTTGGCGTAATTGAGCGTGCGCGGATCCCAGTGCCAGATCCAGCGTCCCGTTTCGGGGTTGTGCCGGAGATTGCGACGGAGCCCTTCGTCGTTGGCCTGACGTCGCCGGTGCGGTTGATACGTACGGATCGCCTCCCGTGCCTCGTCGAGGTCGGCGAAGCCATCAGGATTGCCGCGCATAAAACTCACAACGCGAGCGACGCCGTTCATCTGCATGGTCGGCGTGATGTCGACGAGTACGACCGCGCGTATGCCGCGCGGGTCTCCGAGTGCCGATTTTAGGCTCACCACCCCACCCAGGGACGCCCCAACGAGTAGCAGTGGGTCGGCGCATCGGGCACGAAGCTCCGACAAATCCCGTGCGTGATCCGGGAACGCATAGCGTGCCAGGGGGTCCCATGAGCTGGCGCCGTGTCCGCGCAGATCCAGGGCGGCGGTGGTCAGACCTTTCTCGGCGAAGCGCAACCCGGTGTTGCCCCAGGCGTGATGGGTTTGTCCCGCACCGTGAAGCAGGACCACCGCGGGTTGCCCGTCTCCCCACACCTCGCCGGCGAGGTCATTGCTGTCGCCACCGGACCATCGGATGGGCGAGGGGGCGTTGGTACTCATACGATCTCCTTGTCCGCCGACAGATGAAAGTCGAACTGTGCACCGAATGTCATTCGGTGGTCGGGTCGAATGGGTCCGGGTGGCAACTGCTCGTCGATCCAGCCGGCTTCGTGAAGTGCTGCCGCGACAGGCTCGAGGGTGTCTACCTCCAGCGAGATCCCGTATGGCCCTATTCCCCAGGCCTGACGGTAGTCGCGTGCGGGCCCGTCCTCGCCGGCCTCCACCACGTCGAGGACCGCGGAGTTGGGATGATCGAAGGTGAAGGTAGCCACACGATCGGCTCCGCGTCGCCGGACCGCGCTGCTCGGCGACCATCCCAGATTCCGGTCAACAGTTCGAAGAGTCTCTTCGAGGTTGTCGACCAGGATGGAGCGGCGCGAGATTCGGCGTACGGGATGTCCGTCCTGCAACGGCTGGACGGCCTTGTCGACGACGGGAAATCCAAGTGCCGGAATAAATTCCAGGTGCAGTCCGCCGTCCGAACTCGGGTTGTAGACTCCGGGCAGCTCCCGTGTGTACCCGACCCACAGCCGCGGGAAGGGCATCTTCTCCGCGGGTTCGTCTATCCGGAATGTCGCACCGACACGAGAGAGTCGCCGCGCGATCTCGTCGACGTCGAGGACCGCGACCGGGGTCGAGTGCGTCTTGTGCAGTCGAGTGCCCTGTGCCTCGAACATGCGCTGCATGTGTGGGTGATCCAGGTTGAGGTCGGGGGCTGGTGTCGGGGCGATGATCTCGAAGTGTGTGGGCGCTACCGACAGATCGAGGTTGACGCGGCACCAACGCGCGTCAAATCCCCATTCGGGCCAGTCCTGATACCAGATTCCGCGAGGTTCGTAGAGTCCAAGAGGGTTCTGTAGAACGTCGAAGGCCTTCTGTGCGGAGGGGACGAACACGTCGACGGACGCCAGTACTTCGAACATGGCAGCCTCCTCAGGAGTCTCGGACGGGAGTGAACACGGGAAGCGCCAGGCGGTCGCCCTCCGCCGTCTGATGAACGTCGAATCTCACTGCGACGTCCATTCCGACCCGGACCTCTTCCGGGTCGCAGCCCACGATGTTGGTGGTGAGGTGAACCGACTGCTGCTCGCGCAACGACACGATCGCGACGACGTACGGCGGAGGAAAGGCGGGGTGCCACGGATACCGGTTGATCGAGAACGCTTCGACCTGAGCAGATCCCGAAACCGGCTGGGGAGAAACGGAATATGAGAGGCATCTCGAGCAGACGGGGACCGGGGGATGCGACAGGTAGCCGCAGTCCTCGCACGTGGTGATGACAAGCTGACCCCGGAGACCTTCGGTGAAGAACGGCCTCGTTTCCGGAGTGAGCGTGGGAAGTGGGACACCCGGGGTCACCGGATCTCCGGCGCCTGTGGCGGCGCTCTGCGTGTCAGCGGGATGAACCATAACGCCAGAATGTCACAAAATGCATGTAATGTGCCACCATCATTCTAAAAGAGGAGGGCTGGATGCGGGCATCCAACTTCGAAGCAGACTCCGTTATCTCGGGTATCGGCCAGTCGCAGGTTGGCAGGCGCCTGGGGCGCAGCGGTCTCGACCTGACGCTCGAGGCATGCCTCGGGGCCATTGCCGACGCCGGTCTGACCCGTGACGACATCGACGGACTGTGCTCGTGGCCAGGCGAGGTCTACGTCTCTGACGGTTTCAGCGGACCGGGTGTGCCACAGGTTCAAGATGCGCTTCGCTTGAAGTTGCAATGGTTCCATGCGGGCCTCGAGGGGCCGGGGCAGCTCGGCGCCGTCGTCAACGCGATGCTGGCAGTGTCCGCGGGCTTGTGTCGTCATGTCCTCGTCTACCGCACGGTGACCGAGTCGACCAGTCAGATGGGTCCGTCGAGGGCATCCGCCCTCCCCTCCGACACCTCCAAGGCCCCTGCGTACCAACAGTGGATGCTGCCCTACGGTTCGATCTCCTCGGTCACCTGGATGTCGCCCTACGCGACGCGGTACATGCACGAATACGGCATGACGCGTGAGCAACTTGCGCAGATCGCACTCAACGGTCGGCGTAATGCTGCGTTGAATCCCAAAGCGGTCTTCCGTGACCCGATGACGCTCGACGACTACATGTCGGCGAGGATGATCGCCACGCCACTGTGCCTGTTCGACTGTGACGTTCCGGCTGACGGATCCACGGCCGTGATCATTTCCCGTGCAGATGTCGCGCCTGACCTGCGCGTTAAGCCCATCAACATCGCGGCGGCGGGAACTGCACTCCACGGTCGGCCATCGTGGGATCAGCGTGAGGATCTGACCACCATGGCAGCACACGATGCGGCCGCGCACATGTGGAGCCGAACGGACTTGAAGCCGTCGGATGTAAACGTGGCAGGCCTGTACGACGGCTTCAGCATCTTGACGGTGCTATGGCTCGAAGCGCTCCGCTTCGCGGGCAAGGGCGAGGTGGGGTCCTTCATAGACGGTGGCGATCGAATCGGGTTGCACGGCGACCTGCCGCTCAATACGGGGGGTGGGCAACTCTCGGGCGGCCGCCTGCATGCCTTCGGTCATTTGTACGAGGTCGTTACCCAGCTGCGCGGTGACGCGGACGGCCGGCAGGTAGTGGATGCGGAAGTCGGTGTAGTCGCCGCGGGAGGTGGTCCGCTCGCCGGGTGTCTCCTGCTGACACGATAGGCGCTTCACAAAGTCTCACTAGTTGTGACATCATGCAGGCGTGAGTGTTGAGTCATTGACCGGGATTCTCGGTCCCCAGTTCCACACGGGATTGATTGTGGGCAGCATCGACGCCGCCATGGCCGACCTCGGTCCGGCACTGGGATTGGAATGGGCGCCGGTCGTTCGGCGGACAGGCCCCATCCATACCCCGGCCGGGCTGCAACCGCGGGACATGGTGATTACGTACTCCCGCGGAATTGGGCAGCACATCGAACTGGTCGAGTATCTCGACGACACCGCCTACCGCCATATGCAAGGCGGACCCGCCCACCACATCGGGTTCTGGGTCGACGATCTGGTGTCGTCCATGGACGCCTTGGCCGCGCTCGGATTCCCCTCGGAAGCAGCGGGGGCGGGAGACGGCGGCACGGTGAGCGAATTTTCCTACCACTTCAACCGGCACAGCGGAATCTGGATCGAGATCGTCGACGCGGCGGCCCGCCCCGGCATCGAGCGCTGGACCCGTCCGAATCCCTGACACCCCACCGTACATTCGTCAGAAAGAAGGAAGCATGGCCACCGAACGGTTCACCGACACCGACATCCGCGTCAGCGAGGCAGTCGCTCGCGTTCTCGAGGAAGCCGGGATCGACATGATCTTCGGGATCGTCGGAGGCGACAGCTGGATGTTGTTCGACGCCCTCAACGAGCACCGCGACACGATCCGTGCCGTCACGGTGCGCGAGGAGTCGCTTGCAGGAGTGATGGCGGAAGTCTACGGGCGCCTGACGGGCAAGCCCGGTGTCATCTACGGCCAGGGCGCGTGGGTCATCTCAAACGCGCTGCTGGGCACCCTTGAAGCGAAGCTGTCCAGCTCCCCAATGCTGCTCATCGCCGACCTCACCGACGGTCACCCCTTCGCACACCATGGCTACTACCAGACCGGTGCCGGAAACTACGGCGGTTTCGACGCCAAGGCCACCCTCGACGGAGTTACCAAGCGCACCACGGTGGTGACCGAGGGGCCCCAGGCTGTCCAGTCGGTTCAGCTCGCGATCAAGCATGCGACGAGCGGCGAGCGCGGCCCGGTCGCCGTGCTGTTCTCGAGCCGGGCGCTCAAGAGCAAGGTCGGCCCGTCGAACGTTCCGATCATCTACCCCACCGCCCGCTACATCGAGCAGCACAAGCCAGCCGCCCCGGACCGCGACATCGCCGCCCTGGCCGCGCGCCTGGCAAAAGCGAAGAAGCCGGTCATTGTGGCGGGCAACGGCGTTCGCATCAGCCAGGCGTACACACAGCTAGAGAACCTTGCAGTCCGCTGGGGCGCGCCCATCGCCACCTCCAGCAACGGCAAGGGCGTCTTCAGCGAGAAGCACGACCTGGCTCTCGGTGTCTCGGGTCAGTTCGGCACCCCGCTCGCCAATGCCACAATCGCCGCCGCCGATCTGATCATCGTGCTCGGCTCCAAGCTTGCGCCCACCGACACCGCGAACGAGTCACTCGACCTGATCGACCCCACGCGCCAGGACATCGTGCAGGTCGACATCGAGCCCCGGAACGCGGCATGGACCTACCCCGTCGACCAGAGCCTCATCGGTGACATCGCCGCAACCCTGGACCGCCTCGCCGAACTCGATGTCGACCACCTCCCCAGTGCGGAAGAGGTCCAGCACCGGGTCACGTCGCTGCACGCCACGCGTGACGAATTGGGCTGGTTCGACGACGAGAGCAGCTTCGACGATCACTCCCCGCTCCTGCCCGAGCGCGCGGTGAAGGTCCTCAACGACGCACTGCCCGACAACGCCATGATCACCTGCGATGCTGGAGAGAACCGGCTGTTCATGATGCGGTACTTCCAGAGCGGAGGTGCAGGCAACTACCTGCAGTCCGCCGGTGTCGGAGGCATGGGCTACGCGATTCCCGCAGCTCTGGCCGCGAAACTCGTCGACCCGTCGCGGCCGGCGGTCGCGGTCTGTGGTGACGGCGGCTTCGGTATGAGCATGAACGGCATCATGACCGCGTTGGAGCAGGACATCCCGATCATCGTCGTGGTCCTGAACAACAACGTGCTCGGCTGGGTCTACAACGGACTCGGCAAGCGGCGCATCACCGCAGATCTGGGGGAGTACGACTTCGCGGCGGTCGCTCGGTCACTTGGCGCCGACGGCTCGCGGGTCTCGACCCCCGAGGAGTTCTCGAAGGCGCTCGCCGAGGCTCTCGCTTCCAACCGTCCCTACGTGATCGACGTCGCCGTCGCGCTCGATCCGGAGCACACCTACCTCAAGACCGTATCTCCGCTGATGGCCGGCAAGACAAGCAAGTCCTGATGGTTGGACCTGTGGAGGATGTGATGAAGGAACTGACGTATCGCGTCACCGACAGCGTCGCGACGATCACCCTCAACCGCCCGGAGCGGAAGAACGCGTTCACGCTGGAGATGGTCGACGAGTGGTCGGCTCGGCTGCGTGAGGCGCAGGCCGACCCAGCCGTCCGCGTCGTCGTTCTCACCGGGACCGGTGCCTCGTTCTGTGCGGGGGTTGACCTCGACGCCTTTGCGGAGCGGGAACGCACTCCCCTCGCCGAAAAGCGGCTACTCGATGAACGTGTCCATCAGGTCGCTTACGCGGCCGAAGCGCTATCAAAACCCTACATCGCGGCCGTCAGCGGACCGGCGGTCGGGGCCGGCATGGACATGGCGCTCATGTGCGATATCCGGATTGCGGCGGAGTCGGCTCGATTCTCCGAAGGATATGTGCGCGTGGGTCTCGTGCCGGGTGACGGCGGGTGCTACTACCTGCCGCGGATCGTCGGGACGGCCCGTGCGCTCGATCTACTGTGGACCGGCCGCTTCGTCGAAGCCGCCGAGGCACTTGAGATCGGGCTCGTGAGCGACGTGCACCCGGACGCCGAACTCGCCGACGCGGTGACTGAGTACGCCCGCCGGCTCGCCGCCATGCCACCGGTCGCGGTGTCGATGATCAAGCGGTCGGTACGAGACGCGCAGCGCCACGAGCTGCGTGCCGCGCTCGATCTGATCTCATCGCACCAGGCTGTGGTCACCTCCACCGAGGATTCGCGTGAGGCGATGTCGGCCTTCCGCGAGCGGCGCGACCCCGTGTTCGTGGGGCGCTGACATGCTGGACTTCGCCACGGGTCGTGACGACGCCGCCAACGAAGTGAGACTCCGGGTTCGCGAGTTGGTGGAATCCTGGAAGTCTGCGGGACGTTTCGAGCCTCGTCCCGACAACTGGATGCGCGGATTCGATCCGGAATTCAGCGCAGCGCTCGCAGAACAAGGTCTCATCGGCCTGACGTGGCCGGTCGAGTACGGCGGCGCTGGCCGACGGAACGTAGATCGTCTCGCTGCGACGGAGGAGCTGTTGCGAGCCGGCGCCCCGGTCGCCGCTCACTGGATGGCTGACCGACAAATCGGCCCCGCCGTTCTACGGCACGGCAGTGAGGAGTTGCGCCGGGAGCTGCTCCCGGACATGCTCGCCGCGAAATCGGTGTACTGCTTGGGCATGAGCGAACCGGAGGCAGGCTCCGATCTTGCGGCCGTGCGGACCACCGGGCGGGAGGCTCCCGACGGCACCTTCGTGATTCGGGGCCGCAAGGTCTGGACCACCAACGCCCATCGCGCCTCCCACATCTACGTCCTTGCGCGCACGGACCCCGCCGAGCGGAAGCACGACGGGCTTTCCGAGTTCATCATCGACATGACCAGTCCCGGCATCAGCGTGTCACCGATCCCGGACCTCGCGGGCCAACACCATTTCAACGAGGTCGTCTTCGACGATGTCGTGGTGCCTGCCCACCGCATCGTCGGCCGTCGGGGCAACGGTTGGAAACAAGTAGTCGAACAGCTCAGCTTCGAACGGGGCGGACCCGAGCGAGTGCTGTCATCGTATCCGCTCCTCGATCAGATCCTGGCAGACAACAAGACGGCTGACGAATCGTTCGACGAAGAGATCGGCCGCATCGTCGCTCGGCTAGCCGTGCTTCGGCGTCTTGCCAACCGGGTCGCCCGAAGGATGGACGAGGGCGCAGCGCCCGTGCAGGAGGCAGCTACCCTCAAACTGCTGGGCAACGGATTCGAACAGGACCTCGTCGACCTCGCTCGCCGCGTCTCCGCCGGCTCGGTCGGACCGGACACCCTGGTGGGTCAGGCATTGATGGCGATGCCTGGTTTCACCATTCGTGGAGGCGCAGCTGATGTGATGCTCTCACTCATCGCCCGGCAGGAGGTTGTCGCATGAGTACATCGACGATTGAGTCCATGCGGGACGAACAGCATCGTGACCTCATTGCTCTTGTGCAGGCTCTTGCCGCCAAGTCGGCTGTGCCCAGTGCCCCCGAGGACCAGCTCAGGGGCTGGAGCGACTTCGTTGAACTCGGCCTCACCGCTGTGTCGCTGGCTGAGGACAGCGGCGGTGCGGGTGGAACTTTTCTCGACGAGGTGATCGTCGCTGTCGAGATCGCACGACACGGGCTCGACGTGCCGTTCGTGGACAACGTGCTCGCATCGTGGGTGCTGGGTCATGCAATCGGACCGGTGAAGACACGCACGCGTGCACTGGTGACAGTGGATGCTGTCTCCGATGTCGTGACAGCCGCATGGGGAAGGACGGTGGACGAGATCGTCGTGGTCGCTGCCGACGGAACCGTCGCCCTCGGGTCGGGGCTCGATCTCGACACCCGAAGCGAGGATCTCGCGGGAGCGCCGATCGATGTGGTCCGGATCGGAGAACTCGTCGATATCGGGCGGTGGCACGATCTGCCGGCGGAACTGTGTGCGCGAGCAGGCGTGTTGCGTAGTGCGGAGATTCTGGGTGCGGCCTCGGCTGTTCATTCCATGAGCCTGCGGCATGTGGCCGAGCGGGAGCAGTTCGGCAAGCCCCTACTCCAGATACCCACTGTCGCAGGATCGTCGGCGCACATTCGTGCGGGGATCATCCAACTCGAGTGCGCGGTTGAGCGCGCCGCGATCCTGCTCGCCGACGACCGCGACCTTGCCGCTCGCTCGGGTGCAGCCGCGGTCTGTCGAACGATCGCGGACGTAGTAGCCACCGATGCGGCCGCGCGGGGGCACCAGCTCCACGGTGCCATGGGCATCACCCAGGAGCATGCTCTCGGGCGATTCACTCGGAAGCTGTGGGCGTGGCGTGACCGTGACGGGGGCGCCCGAAGTTGGACGCAGACCCTCGGTCGCGCAGCGCGATCGAATGGAGAACAGTCGGTTTGGGAAGTTCTGTCCACATAGGTTGCGCTGGCTTCCACGTGTGGTGTTGTGTCAATTGCACGCCTCGACAATCGAGCCTGTGGATGGAGACGAGGTCAAGAAGTGAGGAATAGATCGATGTACGAGTCATGGTCTGATGCGGCACTGTGTGGCCCTGCTTGCATTGGGGTTTCGCGATGACGGCGGTGTGGCGGCCGGACGATGCCGTCTCCCTGCCGGTGGTACTCGACCGGCGGGCTGAACTATCCGGCGACAGAACAGCGATCACCGTCAACGGGGTTGACGCCACGTATGCCGACCTCTCATCCCGCTCCATCCGATACGCCAATGGCCTTGTTCAACTGGGTGTTTCGACTGGTGACTCGGTATCTCTCCTGATGTCGAACTCGACAGATCAGGTCATGGGGTGGTTGGGCATTTCGCGCCTCGGTGCTGTCGATATCCCGATCAACACGGCATATACCGGCGACTTCCTTCGCCGCACGCTGCAAAATGCTGGCAGTCGAGTGCTTTTGTGTGACGACCAATACCTCGACACGGTGTGCGAAACCGCTAAGGACGGCGGAGTTGAGACAGTAGTACTGCGTGGCGATCCAGCGGGATTGTCCAAGGTACGGGCGGCAGGATTGAACGCCGTGCACTGGGATGTCTTCGAGACGGCCGACACGTCACGAGGCAAACTGCCTGCACATGTCGACTATCGAGACGCGTCCTCGGTCATCTACACCTCTGGCACTACTGGAGCGTCCAAAGGCGTGACATTCAGTCACAACTACCTCCTGTCGGCTGCACGCCAGATGACCTCGCTGTACGAAAGCAGCGAGGACGATACATACTTCGGCTCGATGCCGCTGTTCCATCTCGCGGCCAAGGCATGCGGCGTCGTCGGCTCGATCATGACCGGCCAACACACTGTTCTCGACCCCAAGTTCTCGGTGAGCCGGACCTGGCAGCGAGTTCGCGAGACCAATGCAACCGTCGTGCACCTGTTGGGCTCGATGATCGTCATGCTCTACAACCAGCCACCCACACCCGAGGACGTGTCGCTCCCGGTCCGTGCCATCTTTGCAGCTCCCGTACCGGGGACGATTCAGCGAGAGTTCGAAGAGCGCTTCGATTGCAAGATCGTGACATGTTACGCGCTGAGCGAGGCATGCCAAATCACCAAGGGCGGCCTCGACACGCCTTACCCACCGAACTCGGCGGGCCGCGTCAACGACGAGCTTTTCGAGGTCCGGTTGGTCGACGACGACGACCGCGACGTACCCTCCGACTCAATTGGCGAGATCGTTGTTCGCCCGAAGAAGACGAACGTCATGTTCAGTGGCTACTGGCGCAATCCGGAAGCCACCCAGGAGCTGATGGGGAACCTCTGGTTCCACAGCGGTGATCTGGGAAGGTTGGATCCCGACGGCTGGTTCTACTACGAAGGCCGGAAGAAGGACGCGCTTCGTCGACGTGGCGAGAACGTCTCGGCGGCGGAGCTGGAAGATGTGCTGCGTCAGCATCCGCTCGTGAACGACGCAGCTGCGGTAGGCGTGCCCAGCGATGTCATGGAGGACGACATCTATGCCGTCGTGGAGCTGGCTCCCGACACCAAGGTCGATCACGCCGAGCTGTACGAGTTCTGCCTGGCGAAGCTGCCGTTCTTCATGGTCCCGAGATACTACGAGATCGTTGATGCTCTGCCGCGCAACCCGCTCGCGAAGATCGAAAAGTTCCGCATCCGGACCCGTGGGTTGAATGCGCAGACGTGGGATTCGTCGAAGAAGGCGTTCTTCGAGGCGTAACTGTCAGTCCTTTCACCGGTGGTTCGGCGCGGGCGCGCCGACGGGCATGCGCGCTCTCGGTTCGGACGTCCGCTCGGCCACCGCCATCCCGGAAGAAGCACGTATGAAACGTTCGATCTACAGCGACGAGCACGAAGCGTTCCGCGACTCGGTGCGGCGGTTCTACGCCGAATTGCTTCCCGAGCAGGACGACTGGATCGCCGCGGGCGCACCACCCAGGTCCTTCTGGGCGAGCGCAGGAAAACTCGGATTACTCGGGATTCAGATCCCCGAGGAGTTCGGTGGAGGCGGCGTTGACAGTTTTCTCTTCAACGCTGTCCTCACCGAAGAAGCCCAGCACGCAGGGTTGGCTCTCGGCGGCTTGCGGGTCCACACCGATATCTGCATGCCCTACTATCTCCACCACGCCTCTGACGAGCAGAAGGCCCGCTGGCTTCCGCAACTCGCAACAGGTGAAGCTGTCGCGGCGCTCGCCATGACCGAACCGGGGGCAGGCTCCGATGTCCGAAGCATCACCACTACCGCTCGTCGCGACGGTGACCAGTACATCCTGAACGGCGCCAAGACCTTCATCTCGAACGGCGCCAACGCTGACCTGCTGATCGTTGCCGCCCGTCAGGCAGAGAGCGCGGATCGCGGTGCGTTGAGTCTGCTGGTCGTCGAGCGCGGGATGCCCGGCTTTGAGACGGGCCGGCAACTGAAAAAGATCGGCCTCAAGGGACAGGATCTCGCTGAACTGAGCTTCGCCGACGTGCGGGTCCCGGTAGCCAACCTGCTCGGAGAGGAAGGCCAGGGATTCGCCTACCTCACTTCCAACCTCGCACAGGAACGATTGTCGATCGCGGTGAACAGCCAGGCCGCCGCGGTGGCCGCACTGAACCGGACCATCGAGTACGTCTCCAATCGAAAAGTATTCGGGTCCAAACTCTCCTCCTTCCAAAATACGAAATTCGAGCTCGCGGCCTGCGCCACAGAGATAGAGGCCGGCCAAGCGCTCGTCGACCAGGCGTTAATGGCTAACGAACGCGGGGAGCTTGACCCTGTGGACGCCGCCAAGGTCAAGCTGTTCGCCACCGAACTCCAGGGGCGGGTTCTCGACCGATGCCTTCAGCTGTTCGGGGGATACGGATTCATGGAGGAGTACCCGATCTCTCGTGCGTACGTCGATGCCCGCGCTGCCCGGCTGTACGCAGGATCCAGCGAGATCATGAAAATCATCATCGCGAAGTCTCTGGGACTGCGGTGATTCAAGGACGAGTAGGGGCGCTGCACCAACGCTCCGGCTCGTCCTGCTGTGCCGCTCACGCGGCTCGGTCGTCGCCGCAGCGCACCCACTCCTAGGCCTGCAGTCCGGAAAGTTAGCTGCGGCGTGGGCACTACCGAGTAGACACGTAGAGATTGGAGGCGCTCCGATGGTTCGGGCACAGCAGTTCCTAGGTCGACCATCGACAAGCGGATCAACTCGTGTCGGCACCGCTTCCGCTGTGACCTGGAAGCTCAACACGAGCAGGCAATCGTCGCGCCTCCTCTTTCCCGTACTCGCGATCGGAGCGGTGTTCCAGGCGATCTTGCAGACGATCATGGTGCCATTGCTGCCGAGCATGCCTGGTCTGATCGGAGTGGGGTCGGCGGCGGTCTCCTGGCTCGTCACGAGCACGCTTCTGGTAGGAGCGGTGGTGACACCGATCTTCGGTCGCCTGGCTGACATGGTCGGTAAGAAGCGCATGTTGCTCATCTCGCTGACTCTGATGACCGGGGGTTCGATGCTGTGCGCAATCAGTTCGAACATCGCCGTACTAATCCTCGCACGCGGGCTACAGGGTGTCGGGGCCGTGATCATCCCGATTGGTATCTCGATTCTGCGGGAGGAACTCCGTACGGGCCGGGTACCTCGTACGATCGCGCTGCTCAACTCGACCCTCGGTCTGGGTGTCGCTCTCGGGGTTCCGTTCTCCGCGGCCATCATTCAGTGGGCGAATTGGCACGTGCTGTTCTGGGTCACCACAGCGATCGGGGCGTCGTTGACCCTGGCCGCGGCGATGGTTGTCGGGGAGTCGCGAAGTCGGACCGGCGGGCGGTTCGATGGCGTCGGCGCAGTAGGCCTCAGTAGTGCCCTTGTGTGCCTTCTTGTTCCCACGACACAGGGCAGCGGATGGGGATGGACCAGCCCAGCAGTTGTGTCGATGTTCGTGGCGGCCGCGGCACTCTTCGTGCTGTGGGGCCGCCAACAACTGCGCAATGGCAATCCGCTGGTGGACCTGCAGTCGGCGTCCCGCCGGGCTCTTCTAGTACCGCATCTCGTCGCCCTGCTAGTCGGGTTTGCGTTCTACGGAAACACCCTGATCACTACGCAACTCCTGCAGGCAGACCCGGACGCCGGCGCGGGATACAGCCTGTCGATTCTGCTGGCGGCGGTGTGCCTATTGCCGGTGAGCGTCGCGATGATGACGTTCGCGTTCGTGGCCGCGCGATTCTCAGATCGTCGTGGGCCGAAGGCATCCATCCTCGTGGGATCAGTGTTCCTGGTGTGCGGATACGCCTTGCACGCCGTGCCGGGTAAGCCGCTTTGGCTGGTTGTAATGGCTATCGGTATTGCGGCAATCGGAACCACGTTCGTGTACTGCACGCTTCCGCTGCTCATTCTGGCGGCGGTGCCGCTCGCGCAGGCTGCTGCAGCCAACAGCGTGAACGTCCTCCTGCTCAGTACCGGAACCGCCGTGTGCAGTGCGGTGATCGCGCCTATCCTCACTAACCAATCGGGCGGTCAGGTCACCGCGGCGGGGTTTGCGTCGGCCTACATCGTGTGTGCGGTCTGTGCAGTGGTGGTAACTATGGCTGGATCCGCCTTGCCGAAGCGGCGTCGCTCGGTCGCCCCCGACGTCTATGCCACTTCCTCGGTCGTCTGAGATCAATGTGATGACGATGCGGCGGTCGTGTGCAGGGCGGCCCATACACGGCCAGGCGTGAGTGGGATCTGCACCGACCCCGCCCCAGCCCGGCGGAGTGCGTCCTCGACGGCGTTGTGCACGGCAGCCACCGAACCGGTCGTACCGGACTCTCCCACCCCTTTGGCGCCCAATGGATTGAGTCGTGTGGGAGTTGTCGTGTGCAGGGTTTGCACACTCGGAAGGTCCGCGGCGCTCGGCATCAAATACTCGGCGAGACTCTCGGTCTCGAGCGCCCCGTCGCTGTCGTAGCGGATCTCCTCGAATAATGCTTCGGCGATGCCGGCCGCGACGCCGCCCTGAATCTGGCCGGTGACGATCAGCGGATTGATCACCACACCGCAATCATCGACTGCGACAAAATCGCGAATCGATACCCGCCCCGTGTCGCGCTCCACCTCGACCACTGCAATGTGGCAGCCGAAAGGTGCTGATCCTTGCACCTGGTCGAAAGTCGCCTCGCCGATGAGTTCTGTCGATTCAGCAATAGTGGCGAGCTCTTCCCAGGTGAAAGAGTGTCCGCTGCTCGCGGCGAAAGCGCCATCTTCTCGCAGTTCAACCTCGTCCTGCGTGACACCGATGGTGCGGGCGACGAGCGCGGTTGCACGTGCCACCAGGTCCTGTGCCGCGAGTTGCACGGCGGAGCCGCCGATCTGGGCGGATCGCGATCCCCCGGTGCCCTCACCGAACTCCGTGAGGGAGGTATCGGGGTCCGCCAGGACGAAACGTTCGAGCGGTAGCTTCAGCACGGGCGACGCCACCTGGCTGTAGAGGGTCCAATGCCCCTGCCCGTGAGCGGCGGTACCGACCCGCAACTCGATCGTGCCGTCGGTGAGAACCCGGACCTGCGCGGTTTCCTTGGCCAGCCCCACTCCCGCAGACGCCGAGACCTCCACGTAGCAGCTGATGCCGATACCCAGCAGCGTCGTGGAGTCCGACGAGCGGGTGCGCTGTTCCTCGCGAAGCCGGTCGTACCCGACCGCACCGAGCGCGAGATCGAGGGCGGCCTCGTAGTCGCCCGAGTCATAGGTCTCGCCAGCGGGGTTGGTCCACGGAAAGGAGGATGCAGCAACGAGGTTACGTCGCCTAACCTCGACAGGATCGAGGTCAAGTCGAACTGCCACCTCGTCCATAACCCTCTCGATGAGGTGCGTGGCCTCGGGCCGACCTGCACCACGGAAGGCTCCCGTAGGTGCTGTGTTCGTTGTTACACAACGAATGTCGTAATTCAGTTCGCGTATGGTGTATACCCCCGTCGCAAGGCTTCGGGCGGTGTGGATCATCACCATTCCGGTGCCGGGGTACGCGCCGACATCGGTCGTTGCGTTGACGCTCAAACTGCTGATGCGTCCGGTTCGGTCCGCCGTCGCGGTCGCGTCGAACGTGTGTCCGCGCCCCTGCATCGTTAGTAGGTTCTCGTGGCGTGTCTGGACCCATCGCACGGGCAGATCGAGGTGGCGCGCCAGCGCCAGGACGAGAAGGTAGTCGGGATCAAATGGCGTCTTGCCGCCGAACCCGCCGCCGACCGCCGGGCAGCGGACGCGCAGCAGGTCAATAGGGATGCCGAGGAATGCGGAGGCGAACCGCCGGAATCGGTGCGGCATCTGCGACGAGAGGACAACGTCGAAGGAGCCGTCCTGGTGGGGGACCGCGACGATGGCGGAAGTCTCCATCGGCATCACCCCCATCCGCGGCTGCTCGACGCGGGTGTGGACGGTCACGTCCGGGCGAACGTCAGGAAGGTCGGCCTTGACCTCGGCAAGTCGCGAACTACGTGCGATGTTCGTGTGTAGTTCTTCGATGACATGCGACGAGTCGCCGCGAACGGCTTCTGCGACAGCGAGAACGGGCGGCAGCTCCACGACGTCGATCGAGACCATTGCCGCCGCGTTTCGCGCCTCCCGGGCTGAGGCGGCGACGACGACCGCGACGACCTCGCCGACAAATCTCACGGCCCCGGCGGCAAGCAACGGGCGGTGTGCGGCGATGTCGACCGGCTGGACGGCCTGCGCTGGGGCGAGGCGGGGAAGTTCGAGATCGTCCGCCGTCACCACCGCGGCCACGCCCGGAGCTGCGGTGGCTGCAGCTGTATCGACGCCGCGCAGCAGCCCGCGTGCAACCTTTGAGCGTACGAATACCGCGTGCAACGGACGAGCGGCCTGTAGATCTGCGGTGTATGTGCCGGATCCCGTCAATAGCTTGCCATCTTCGAGGCGGCTCACGGCCCGGCCGACTGTGCTGACGACGGTCTCCTCACTCGCGGACTCCGGGCGTACAGTGAGGTCCAGCTGCGCGGGCGGGCGAACCGCCCTAGGTGCGCGCGGGTGCCGATCACATTCAGCAGGTTCTGTCACATTGGCACCCTATTCGTATCGTCATGCCGCTGTCTATGCTCAGCATTCCCAAGTGCGCACCCTGGTGGGGCAAGGCGATTAGTGGCCGTCCGTCGACCGCGAGCGAATTGCGGAACTGTCGGCCGTCGCGTTGAGCTGGTACAAGGACGTTTCTGGCGTGACAACCACTGTGGTGGAGGTACTCTCGGCAACCGAAGGCGCCCTGTTCTAGGGCTCAGGATCCATCGGGATGACGTGGCCTCGCAGGTGAAGCACCGACATCCCCAAACAACGCCGATGCCCTCAACTTCCGTGTCTGTATTGGGTGCGCGGCGGTGGGATGGTAATAGCGGCGGCGGATCACGAGGACGTGAGGCTTCGGAGGGTCGCGAAGGAGCTCGGGTGTATCGCGATTGCCGTTGAATACCGCCTCGCACCCGAGCATCCACACCCCGCAGGCCTCGACGACGTGGTAATCGGACTAGAATGGGGTCTTTGGTCACGCTGCGGAACTTGGAATCGATTCGACCCTTGTGGCGTTGGGTGGTGCCAGCGCAGGTGCGGGACTCGCGGCGGCAGCCTGTCTGACGTACCGGGACAGGGGACAACCATTGGTTCTGTAAATGCTGCAGTGCCCCATGTTCGACCACTGCAATGAGACGTTGTCCAGCCATGAAGTGATGGACGTCGGAATCTGGGACCGGGAGATGAACCGCCGCGGATGGGAGGCCCTCATTGGGGATTCATATTCAGTTGGTGTTGCACCGGGATACGCGTCCCCGCGGTGGCCGAGGGCCTGGCCGGACTCCCGCCCACCTAGTTGGATGTGGGAACTGTGGAGTCGTTCGGGATGAAACCATTGCATACGCCTCACGGCTACTGGCAGAAGGTGTCCCGGTTGAACTCCATGTCTGGCCGGGAGGTTTCCACGGGTATGAGAACTTCGTTCCGGACGCCACGTTGTCGCGGGAGACAGTCAACGCACGTGTAAACGTACTCCGGCGTGCCTCGGCCGCCCGGACTAGAATTCGGTATTTCGCAACGTAGACCGTTTCAGAACCTCGCAGCTCTGTGGTTAGAGCGCTGCCGCCCGATGGTATCGAACCATCGGGCGGCAGCATTCACGAGAGGAGTCTGTGAGTACGCGCCACAAGTTCTTGCCGGAGGCCCCGTACCTCTCGGGGCATGTTCCAACTCAGCGCACCGACAGCTTCCCCCGCGACGTGGTACGCGACCGCGAACTTGCCGTCCTCGATGGAACCCGCCACCACGCGCACGTCAGCACCCTCGGGCAGGGTTCCGTAGGCCTGAATCTTCACCTCGTACTGGTCGGTCCAGAAGTACGGTACGGGGGCGAACGCTGTTAGCGTTCCCAGGATGCCCTTGGCCACGGAGATACCTTGCTCCGTCGCGTTCATCCTGTGCTCGATGCGAACATGCCGCTGCTGGACAGGGTGGAACCATCGAGCGACGTCGCCTACTGCCCACACGTGTTGGCCGGCACGGTTGAACTCGTCGCACACGATGCCGTTGTCGATCTTCAGGCCCGAACCGACCAGCCAGTCGGTGTTGGGCAGCGAGCCGATGCCCACGAGAACCACGTCGGCAGTGAAGCTCTCCCCGTTGTCGAGGCCAAGCGACACCCGGTCGTCCTCGGTCGGATCAAGGGCCACGACCGAACGCCCCAGACGGAATCGGGTGCCGCGGCTTTCGTGCAGCTCGCGCACCTGTGCAGCGACCACAGGCCCGAGCTGGCGCACGAGAGGAGCGTCGAGGACGTCGACCACCGTCACGTTCATGCCCAGTTCGATAGCGACGGCGGCAACCTCGATCCCGAGGAACCCGGAACCGATAACGGCCAGCGACGCACCCTTTCGCATATCTTTGGCGAGTTCCTGAGCGTCCGCGAGCGTGCGCAAGGTGTGCACTCCCGGCGGAATGTCGATGGGCAGGGGCCGAGGACGGACGCCGGTGGCGATCACCAGTTCGTCGTAGGGCACCTGACGTCCCCCGACCTCGACGGTGCGGTTGTCGAGATGGACCGATCGGGCAGGCTCACCGAGGAGCCATTCGCACTCGAGGGCATCCAGACTGGTCCGATCGCGCAGATGGGTCCTTGCCGGATCCCACGAACCCTTGAGGACCTGCTTGGACAGCGGTGGGCGATCGTACGGCGGTTCCGTCTCGTCGCCGATCATGACGATGTCGCCGCTATAGCCTTCACGTCGAAGTGTTTCGGCAACCGTGAGCCCGCCAGCGGATGCGCCGACGACAACTACACGTTGCGGTGTCTGGGCCTCACTCATCGAGCATGATCGCCAGTGCCGGGCACACGTGTGCGGCCTCGCGCGTCTCGTCGTGGAGCTCAGGCGACGGGTTCTCGTCCAGCAGGATCACGATGCCGTCCTCGTCCCGCTGATCGAACACGTCGGGCGCGGCGAAAACGCACTGGCCCGCTCCGACGCATTTGTCCTGGTCGATGGTTACCTTCATTTTCTTCCTCACCAAGTCACGGGTAGGGCGTTCACGCCGTACACGACGTTGTCGGTCTTGAACTCGATCTCTTCGAAGGGGATGGCCAGTTCGAGGGTGGGAATCCTCCGGTACAGCGTCGAATAGACGACCTCGAGTTCCACCCGGGCCAGGGGTTGGCCCAAGCACTGGTGCGGCCCGTATCCAAAGGCGAGGTGATGTCTGGTCTGCCTCGTCAGATCGAGCTTGTTCGGATCGTCGAATGCGAGCGGGTCGCGGTTCGCGGCGTCGTGAGCGGCCACAATGCCGTCTCCGGCCTTGATGGTGTGGCCGTAGAACTCGATGTCCTCGGTCGCTACGCGCCGGCGTCCCACATGGAGAATCGTCAGGTAGCGCAGCATCTCCTCGACCGAGTTCGCTAGCACCTTGATGTCATCCGTTGTCTGCATCGTCGCCAGGATGTCCGGGTTCTTCAGGAAGGTCAACGTACCCAGCGCGATCATGTTTGCGGTCGTCTCATGGCCGGCGACGAGGAGGAGCTGGCACATGTTGATGACGTCTTCGCGAGCCATCAGGCCCGTCTGCAGTTGCTCGGTGACCAGGCGGCTGACGATGTCGTCCTGCGGATCCTTGAGCTTCTCGTCGACAACGCGGCCCAGCAACTCCAGCATCCCCTGCATCGCAGCAACGGCCTGCTCACCCGTGGACAGACGGGAGATCATGGTCCGGCTCAGGTCGTGGAAGAGGTGGCGTTCGGCGTACGAGACGCCCATCATGTCGCAGATGACGAGCGACGGCACCGGAAGCGCGAGCGCTTCGACCAGGTCGACCGGCTTCTGGCCGGCCAGCATGTCGTCGATCAATTCGTCGACAATCTTCTGAATCTGTGGACGCATCGCTCGGGTGCGCTTAACCATGAAGTCGCGAGTGAGCATCCTGCGGAGGCGGTCGTGTTCCGGGTTGTCCATGTTGATGAACGTCTTGGTGACTTCACGCCGAGCCTTGGAACCCTCGCTCGCGAAGGGGTAACCCGGCCGATCGGTGTCGGCGCTGACTCGGGGATCAGCGAGAATCTCACGGACCTCGTTGTAGCCGGTGACCAGCCATGGCTCCGAGCCGTCCCAGAGGCGAACCTTCGTGATTCGATCCGTCTCCTGGAGTTCCATGAGGGCCGCGGGCGGATCGAACGGGCACGTGCGGGTCATCGGATAGTCATTGATGGTGTGGGTGGTCACGAACGCGGACCTCCTTCTGTGTCCGGCAGCCGAAGCTGCACAATGCGCCTGTTATTGTGACATCGTAGCATGTGATGGACGTCTCGCCAGTCTTCGCGGGCGTCAAGACTTCGAGGAGAATCATGCAGCTCACCACTTGCGATCAGAATGGACACCTAGCTGGAAAGACGGTGGTAATCACCGGCGCGGGGAACGGACTCGGACGCGACTACGCCCTCGCCTGTGCCCGCCACGGGGCTGCTGTCGTCGTCAACGACTTCGGATCCGATGTTTCGGGACGCTCCGCCGGTGCTCGCGGTGCTGCAGCGAAGGTAGCGCAGGAAGTGGTGGACGCCGGCGGGCAGGCGGTGTCACACCATGGAAACGTAGTCGACCCCTCATGTGGCGAGGAGTTGGTGAAGCTCGCCGTCGATTCCTTTGGGCGTATCGATGCGCTCGTCAACAACGCGGGCATCGTTCGTGACAGCCCCTTTCTCGACATGTCGATGGAGGACTTCGACAGCGTTCTCGACGTCCACCTCCGCGGCACCGTGCGGGTCACGCAACCGGTCTACCGTCACATGGTGGAGTCGGGGCACGGCGGAGTGGTCGTCAACACCACCTCCCGATCCGGGCTCCGGGGAAAGCGGGACGGAGCGAATTACGCTGCGGCGAAAGCGGGTATCGTTGGATTCTCCAACGTTCTGGCGTTGGAGGGAGCCGAGCACGGCGTCCGAGTCTGGACAATATCTCCGCGTGCTGCGACCCGAGCATGGGGTGAGGTCGAAACCACGTCGTCGGGGCCCATGCGCCCCGAATTTTTCGAGCGGTTCCCGATGGACGCCGTGTCGCAGGCCCTGGTGTGGATGATCAGTGATCTGTCGGCTCCAAATACGGGGCGTGTGGTCTTTGCGAGCGCCGAGGCGGTCCATGAGGTGCGCTGGGACGCCGCCCTTCCGTTCGTGGCCGATGCCTCCGTTGATGCAGGAGCGTTCGCGGATGCCGCCGCACAGGGGCGGGTGCTGTTTCCGGATGACGCCCGCTCATGGATTTGATGGCACATATGCGCTACGTTTGTGACACAGTGCCCGGGTGTATATGCACTACACAAACCCCTTCGCTACAGCGCCGAGCATCTTGACGACGAAAAGGAGTCCTGGGTCGAAATGACGGTAACGACGGAGACAGTTCGGTTCACGAGCGGCCCGGGCCTATCGCTGCACGGCGTGCTGTACATGCCGAGCGAGGAGAACCGGCCGGCCGGCGGCCTCCCCGGCATCGTCCTGTGCCTGGGCTACCGCCCGGTCTTCGGGATGTTCGCGCCGAAGTATGCACGGGGATTCGCGGAAATGGGCTATGCCGTGCTCACGTTCGAGTACCGAGGCTTCGGCTCGAGCGAAGGCCCTCGATGGCGACATATTGCTCACGAACAGCTCGAAGACGTGCGGAACGCGGTCACCTACCTGTCCACTCGCGACGAAGTGGACGACGACCGAATCGCGGTCTGGGGTGACGCCAGCTACGGCGGCGCGCACGCGGTGATGGCCGGGGCCACGGATGATCGAATTCGTTGTGTCGTGGCCACTACTCCCTTCGCCGACGGCGAAGCGCTATTACGCTCGACCCGGGCCCCGTGGGAATGGCAGGACTTCACGGAGCGAGTCGCTGCGGACCGCCGTGAGCGAGTGCTGGGACGAGGGGAGCAGGTTCCGCCCGAAGAGATCATGAACTTCGAGCCGGCCTCGCACGTGCGGGCCGCCAAGCACGCGGAGAAGCACCCCGAGCTCGCCGCGCTGCGCTATCCACTGTCGGAGACAGCGGACTCCATCATGAGTTACAAGCCCGTCGAATATGTCGATCGGCTCTCGCCTCGCCCCTTGCTGCTCATCGCCGCCGAACTGGATAGGACCACGCCGGCGAGCAACGCCGAGCAACTGTACGAGGCCGCGGGGTCCCCCAAGAAGCTCGTGATCTTGAAGAACGCCGGGCACACCGACGTCCACGGCTCACGACTGGCAGACGTGATGGAGATCGGCGCCGACTGGCTCGCACGTCACCTGTCCCCTCGGGACGAGGACATAGTGCTAACCGAGGGCTCGGATACAGCTGGCGCACAGCGTGAATCCGCTGTGGGGATAGGGTCTCGCGCCGTTTCGCCGGACCTACGAGAACTGATCGAGAAGGAGGCCATTTCATGAGCGGAGAGACTGCCGACCCGAGGATTCCCCCGGTACCAATGGAACAGCGAGTCGGAGCCGTGCGGGAACGACTCAATCGGTTGCTCCCGGAGGGGGTCGAGTTCTCGGATGCACTCCCTGATCGGAACCTGCCCTGCACCTTGGTACGCCACCCGCACTTCTTCGAGCCCTGGTCCATGTTGGGCGTGCGGTTCCGGACGGGAGAACTCCCGCTACACGACCGCGAACTGGTGACCCTGCGCGTTGCTCACCGCGTTGGCAGTCCGTACGAGTGGGCGCATCACACGCGATCGGCGCGGATCTCGGGTGTCTCTGACACGGAGATCGACGCCGTGGTCGTCGGTCCCTCCGACCCGTCCTGGAACGCTTTAACGGCTGCGAAGCTCCAAGCAGTCGATGACATCTACCGCAATCAGCGGATATCCGCCGAGACATGGGAAATCATCGCGCAGGAGTACTCGGATCAGCAGCTGATCGAATTGCTCATGCTGATCGGGTTCTACTCCATGACCGGTTGGATTCTGAACAGCATCGGTATCGAAGTCGACGAGTGGCTGAGCCAGCCGTCGGCCAGTCGGTGACGGATCACTCCAACCCCCTTCCACATTCGGTAGCCCCAGAGCTGCCCTCACCAGATTGGTGACACATGAAACACTACAAGTGGGATCATCTGTTCATCGCAGGCCGGTGGCACCCATCCAGCACGGACTCGACGCTCGATGTCGTGAACCCGGCGACCGAGGAAGTTATCGGGCAGGTCCCGCTGGCCGACACCGCGGACGCCGACGCCGCAGTCACCGCGGCTCGCGCGGCCTTCGACGACGGCCCCTGGCCGAACATGACCTTTCGCGAACGCGCAGCGGTTCTCCTCCGGATGGGCGAGATCATGCGCAAGCGTCGCGACGAACTCGCGACGCTCGACCACCTCGAGGTTGGTCGCACGCACGCTGCGACGACAGCCTTCACCGATGTTCCCATCGAACGGTGGATGGACCTCATGGACCGCGTCGTCCCAGGGTTCCCGTTCATCGAGCCGATGCTGCCCAACCTGGTCGGCGCGACCGTCGGCCAAGGGGTCGTGCACCGGGAGCCCATCGGCGTCGTCACGGCCATCAGCCCGTTCAACGCCCCGTGGATGCTCAGTCTGTTCAAACTGGGGCCGGCACTCGTCGCAGGGTGTACGACCATCCTCATGCCGTCACCCCTCACACCGCTATCCGCCTTCGTGCTCGCAGAAATCGCACAGGAAGCCGGCCTGCCCGACGGGGTACTCAATGTGATCCCGGGATCGCCCGAAGTCGGCGAAATCCTGACAACACACCCGGCGGTCGACATGGTCAGCTTCACCGGTTCCGACGCCACGGGCCGTCGCATCCTCGCACAGGCCGCACCGACGATGAAGAAGGTCGTTCTCGAACTGGGTGGCAAGTCCGCCAACATCGTGCTCGACGACGCCGACCTCTCCCGCGTGGCGCCCGACGTCCTGCGAAACTTCACCGCCAACTGCGGCCAGGGCTGCGGCATGCTGACTCGCACCATCGTCCATCGGTCGATTCACGACGAATTGGTGGAACGAGTGACCGGGCTCCTGAAGAATGTGCGAATCGGAGATCCGACTGACTCTGAAACCACCCTCGGCCCCCTCATCAGTGGTGCCCAACGTGATCGGGTGGAAAGCATGATCGCCCGCGGAGTCGAGGAAGGAGCACGCATCGCCGCTGGCGGCGGACGTCCCGATGGAATCAAAACCGGATACTTCTTGGAGCCGACCCTCCTAGTCGATGTCAAGAACTCGATGAGTGTGGCCCAGGACGAGTTCTTCGGCCCGGTGATGACGGTCATTCCCTTCGACCACGACGACGAGGCCGTACGCATCGCTAACGACAGTCGCTATGGACTGGCCGGCGGCGTGTGGTCGCGGGATGTCTCACGGGCCTACTCCATTGCGCAGCGCATCCGGACCGGCTCGGTGGCAGTCAACGGTGGTGGAGGCCGAGTGACGCCCCACGGCCCATTCGGCGGATACAAGGCCAGCGGCCTGGGAAGAGAGTGGGGACGATGGGGACTCGAGGAGTACCTCCAGCACAAGACGATCACCTGGCCGGTGGCCGCCGGATGATTCTCGAGAACGCTTCCGCAATCGTCACCGGGGGTGCATCCGGCTTGGGTCTGGCGACTGCCCGCCAACTGGTCGGGCGAGGTGTATTCACCGTACTGGTCGACCTTCCAACCTCACCCGGAGCCGAGGTTGTCGCCGACCTCGGTGATCACTGCGCGTTCGCCCCTGCGGATGTCGCTGACCCCGAGGCGGTCGCCGCTGCCGTCAAGATGGCCTCCGATCAAGCACCCCTCCGTGCTCTCGTGCACTGCGCAGGCCGAGGCGGCACCGTGCGCGTCGTCGACCGTGCAGGCGAACCAGGTTCCCTCGACGACTACCGCGGACTCATCGAGACAAACCTCGTGGGGACCTTCAACGTGCTGCGCCTCGCAGCGGCAAACATGATCACGAACGAACCTGTCGAAGGAGAACGCGGCGTCTGCATCATGACCGCCTCCGTTGCCGCGTGGGAAGGTCAGATCGGCCAGACGCCCTACGCTTCGGCCAAGGCCGGTGTCGTCGGCATGACCTTGGTCGCCGCCCGCGATCTCGCATCCCGGCTCGTACGGGTCTGCACCATCGCGCCCGGCACATTCGACACCCCGATCCTCTCCCGCTTCTCCGACGAGGTGCGCGGACGCCTGGCCGCCGCGGTGCCCCATCCCGCGCGTCTTGGTCACCCTGAAGAATATGCGGCACTGGCGATGCACATCGTTGACAATGCGATGCTCAACGGTGAGACCATTCGACTCGACGGCGCGATCCGAATGCCGGCGCGATGAGCGACAAGGTGCTCACCCGCCGTCACGGCAGAGTGTTGTCGATCGTCATAAACCGGCCGCAAGTACGGAACGCCATCGACACGGAAACATCCGAGGGCATCGCCGCGGCCCTCATGCAGCTTGATGGCGACTCGACCCTCGCCGCGGGTGTCATCTCCGGCGCAGGAACTGGATTCTGCGCAGGAATGGACCTCAAGGCGTTCCTGGCGGGAGAACGCCCCGCAGTCGAAGGCCGCGGATTCGCGGGGATCGTTCAGAGCCCACCGGAGAAGCCACTCGTAGCTGCGATCGAAGGCCACGCTCTCGCAGGAGGCTTCGAGATCGCCCTGTGCTGCGACCTGCTGGTCGCATCCGAGAGCGCAGTCTTCGGTCTACCCGAGGTCCGTCGCGGCCTGATGGCGGGTGGCGGAGGGCTCCTTCGGCTTCCTCGCCGCGTGCCGCACAACATGGCCATGGAGTGGATCCTGACCGGCCGGCACGTCGGCGCAGCAGAAGCCGAGCGGTGGGGTCTGGTCAACCGACTGGTTCCCGACGGTACGGCTCTCGACGAGGCACTGAGGCTGGCGGAGACCATCGCGGAGAACGGACCGCTCGCTCTGCGCGGAAGTAAGCAAGTGGTGGAGCAGTCCGGCGACTGGTCCGCGTCCGAGGCCTTCACGCGGCAGCAGGAGATTTACGAGCCGGTGAGGTCGTCGGCGGACGCGCAAGAAGGTGCGCGCGCATTCAAGGAGAAGCGCTCGCCGCGTTGGACGGGTCAATAGATGACTACGGGCCCGGAGCAGCCGGGACACCTCACCGAGGCGGAACGACCGGCCAACAACGAACCCGGACTCGTTTGCGTCAGTCTCACGGTCAACGGGAGCCCCGTGGAGGTGTCCGCCGCGCCGACACGGCTGCTGTTGGAGGTCCTACGCGAGGACCTGGGATTGCAGGGGACCAAGTCGGGGTGTGAGACCACGACGTGCGGGGCCTGCACCGTCCTCGTGGACGGACGCTCAATGAAATCCTGCACCGTGCTGGCGATCCAGGTCCGCAGCAGCTCGATCACCACCATCGAGGGACTCGCCGACGGCGACCGGTTGCACCCTGTTCAGGAAAGCTTCCGAAGACACCACGGCTCACAGTGCGGCTTCTGCACTCCGGGCATGGTCATGGCATGCGTCAGCGCGTTGGCCGAAGACAGGATTCGAGACGAGAGGTCTGCTCGCCGCGCGCTCAAGGGGAACCTGTGCCGTTGCACCGGGTACCAGAACATCGTCTCGGCGGTACTGGACGTAGCGACCAAGGAGTCGGGATGATCGATCATCCATGCCCGGTGCACATGCCGACCACCGTGGTCGATGCTTTGACCATGTTGTTGTCGGAGCCGAGTTCGGCGCTGCTGGCCGGTGGCCAGAGCATTCTAGTGGCGATGAAAGCCGGCGATGCGCACCCAGGTTCGTTGATTGACCTCTCTGGTGTGTCAGAGCTGCGCGGCATGGAGGTCGTCGACGACGGCGACCTGCGGGAGATGCGCATTGGTCCGATGACACGGCACTTTGAGCTCGAGACCTTCGCCGCAGCACGCACGGAGATCCCGCTCCTCGCTCGCGCCGCCTCCGCGATCGCGGACCCCCAAGTCCGGCATATCGGTACCATCGGGGGCTCATTGATGAACGCGGATCCCGCGGCGGACTTGCCGGCGGCGCTGATCGCTCTACGAGCCCAGGTCGCCTACCTGGATTCCACCGGTGAGCACTTCGTCGACGTGGAGAAGTTCCTTCGAACCGCCGACGAGAACCGCGGCATGCGACTGATCACCCAGATCACAGTGCCGGTTCACCGTGACGAGCCGTGGGGATTCCAGAAGTTTCGTACCCGTGCCATGATGTGGGCGATCGTCGGCGTCAGCTACGTGGGTGGATCCCGACCGGGAATCGGACTGGCGGGGATGGGGCCCCGATCATGCAGGGCGGTTAGGGCAGAGGAAGCACTTCGTGCGGGTGCCTCAGTCAAAGCGGTTGCTGCACTGGCAGACAAGGGGACCACGCCACAGAGTGACCTCTTCGCGACGGAGGAGTACCGAAGGAATCTGGCTCGCGTGCTACTGGCACGCGCGCTCGCCGGCGATAGCACCTTCTGACCAAACCGAATCGCGGCCGATCCTTCTCGTCGACGTTCCGTCGGGTCGATGTTCCCCCAGCACTGTCCGCTCGGCGTCTGGTGGACAGTGCTGTCGTTTCGCTACCGAGATTCATCATCAGCATCGCCACCTGACGGCCGAATACGTCGCGGCAGAGAGCGGTCTGTGAAAGTCAAGATCATGAGCGCAACCCCGGCCGCAACCAGCGATGCGGCCATGATCCGTAACGACCCGGCATCGACACCTGACGAGAACGCCATTGCGGTCAATGCGCTCGACCCGATTGCCCCCAAATAGATAGACGTGCGGAACAGGCCTGCCGATGCGCCGATGTTATCCGCCGGTGCCTGCCGGTACAGAGCGCTCTGGTTACTTGGGCTCATGCATCCCAGCACGATCCCGAACCCGAGCGAGGTAAGGAAGATGAACGGCAGCGGGGTGCTGTCAGTGAGAAACGCCATTCCCGTGGACGTACCGACGACGGCGAGCCCCGTGAGGCGAAGGGCCAGGCGAACTGTGCCACGCCTGGACACGAACCATCCGAGAATGGCGGCGACCGCCGTCATCGGCAGCATCGCGAGTCCAGCAAGCCAAGCCGGGAATCCGCGGTCGTCCTGGAGCCATTGGGTGAAGCCAAACATCATCGTGTAGGTCGTGGCGTATGTGAGCGCTGTGCGCAGATAGGTACGGCTCAGGGGACCGTTGCGCGCGAGAGACCGGATGTCGATGAACGGCGATCGGGCTCGCAGTTCCCATACGAGGAGCGCGACCATGCCGAGGACGAACCCCACGAGCGCGACCACATTGACACTGCCGAGGGACTGAAGTGCGATAAGGAGTCCGGACATGGCCCCGCCGAACAGGAGGACGCCGAACGGATCGATCCGGCGGAACAGCTCACGGAGACTGCCTGCCCGACTGCGAGGATCTCGTGGAATCCACAGCAACGTCATCACGAGGCATAGCACGACGGGTATGAGGTTGAAGAGGAAGATTGATCGCCATCCCCATGCTGCGACAAGGACGCCTCCGAGTGGAAGCCCGGCGGCGGCGGTCACCTGGGCAGTCAGGGTCAATACGCCCAGAGCAGGTCGAGGGTCCAGTGTCGGCGCCTCGAGTTCTCGGCGCCGGATGATGAGTATCGCGTTGGGGTACGCAGCCGAGGTTCCAATTCCGATGAGAACCCGAGCCAGGACAAGGCACCACAAAGCGCTCGCCGTTGCACCCACGAGCGAACCGATTCCCACCAAGAAGGTTCCGAGGAGAAACACTCGGCGCGCGCCGAGCACGTCCCCGATGCGGCCGAGGGTCGGCTGTGCGACGGCACATGCGAGATAGAGGCTCGACACAAGGGAAGCGGTCTGTGTGGCGCTGACATCGAGGTCATTGCCGATCGGGATGAGCGCGGTAGCGATCATCGACGAGTTGATGGGGTTCAGAACCGAACCCAGGCCGAGCGGTGTCATAAAGCGCCAGCCCAGTGCGACGTTCTCCGCCGGCGTTGCGGGTTCACGGGTTCGCCCCGTCTCGGCAATACGTCCGGCAATCACAACAGCCTCCTGGTGGCACAATTGCTCATATACTGTGACTTAGTGTATACGAATCCGAAGGGTGGAAAGCGTTGAATATCAAGAGAATTTGCTTCATTGGTGCAGGTTCCATGGGTATGCCGATGGTCGTTCGGCTGGTGCAGGCGGGTTACGCGGTTCAGGCATTGGTGCGGTCGGAGGAAACTCGCGCGACCCTCGAACGTGCAGGTGCACTCACCTTCCGGGACGGCGCTGCTGCTGCCGAAGGAGCCGAATGTTGCGTCGTGTGTGTATTTTCGGCCGATCAGCTCCGCGAGGTCCTTCTCGGTGGCGGCGTATTGGACAGCCTCGCCTCGGGTGCTGTCGTCATCAACCACACCACGGTAGATATGGGCGCAATCGTCGATCTCGCCGATGAGGCCGCCGCCCGTGGACTTGATTTCGTCGATGCGCCCGTCAGTGGCACGCCGGTGATGATCGAGCAGGGGGAGCTAACCGTGCTGCTCGGTGGAGGAAAAGACGGTACCAACGCCGCGGCCGAGATCGTGTCTGCCTACGCGTCTCCTGTGGTGAAGACAGGGGCATCGGGTTCGGCGACGCAACTGAAGCTCATCAACAACGCACTCTTTGCGGCCCATTCCCAGCTTGCGGAAGAGGCAATGCGGATAGGGGAGTCGTTCGGCCACGACCGAGCCACGGTGATCAGGGTTCTGAACGCGTGCAGCGGCACGAGCGGCGCCTTGGCATACCTGGCGCGCAAGGACGCAGTCTCCTTTGAAGACACCGAACGCTACCTGCGTAAAGATGTTGCAGCACTCATGAAATCGGTCGAAACTGCGCGAAGTCTCGGTGTTCTCGGGAAGGCGATATCGCTCGGCCCGCTCGATTTGGGCGGGGCGAGCTAACCGCTTCGATTGTGACGGTGCGGCATCGACGATCAGACGTCGTCGATGCCGTCCATCTTCGGTCCGCCGTCGGCGTGAAGTACCTCACCGGTCAAATACGAGGCGTAGTCCGACACGAGAAACAGGACGATTCGTGCGATCTCCACCGGCTCGGCGACCCGTCGGAGCGGCATGCGCAATTCGTTCGCAGCCACGTCAAGCCTGCCGCGGTTCCATGATCGTTCAGCGCCTTCAGATCTCGTCATGCCCGGCGCCACACAGTTAACGCGGATGCCGCGCGGGCTCAGCTCTGCCGCAGACACCTTGGTGAGCATCTCCACGCCGCTCTTAGCTGCGCTGTACGCCGCGCCTCCAATGGTCCCGAAGGATGCGGATGACGACGAGATATTGACAATTGAGCCGCCACCGTCAGCCTCGAGATGGCGAATCGCGGCCTTCGTCATCGAGAAGACGCTGGTCAGGTTGAGCGCAATGATGCGGTCCCACTCCAGGATCTCAAGATCCTGCATAGGCTTGAGGTAGGTGCCGCCTGCGTTGTTGACCACGATATCTAGCCGCCCGTAGGAGGCAATTGCGTGATCGACGAGTGCTTCGACCTGACTGTGGTCGCGGACGTCGGTTGCCACGACCTGCGCTTTACGGCCGGTCTCGTTGGCGATCTGCTCGGCAGTTGCGGCAAGACGCTCCTCGCTGCGGGATGCGAGGACCACATCGGCGCCGCGGCGGGCGAGAAGTAGCGCGGTCTCCTGGCCGATGCCGGTCCCGCCACCGGTCACGATGGCCGTCTTCCCAGTCAAATCGGTTACAGCGGTCCGGATAGTCAAGGAAGTCTCCCAGGGCTCGTTGTCAAGTTCCTGTCATTAAAGCACGGTTTCCGGTACATTGTGACATGGTGGAGCCCTCTGCAAAACAATGCAAGGACAAGGAGTCGTCGATGACTGACGTGGAAATGATTCGGCAATATGGCACGGGCTGGTATCACGCCTTCTGGAGCGAAGAACTCGCGCCCGGAGCGGTAATGCCGCTCCGCTACTTCGGGCGGGACCTGGTCGCGTTCCGCGGCGAGGGTGGTCAGGCCCACCTTCTCGACGCCAACTGCCAGCACATGGGAGCGCATCTCGGATACGGGGGCGAGGTGGTGGGAGACAGCATCGTCTGCCCGTTCCACAACTGGGAATGGAGCGGGGAAAGTGGCGCGAACACGAAGATCCCGTATCTCGATCGCTGCATCAAGAAGAGCCTCGGTGTCTGGCGAACCACGGAACAGGACGGCATCGTCTACATGTGGTTCTCGCGTACCGGCTCCGAGGAGCCGACCTACACGCCGCCCCGCGTTGCCGAAGCCGAAGATCCCACCTTCTATCCCCTGTATCCCCACGGCGCCAACCGTGCGGAGGTGACCTTTCCGCCTCAATTCGCGTTCGAGAATGTGGCAGACATCAGCCATCTTCGTACCGTCCACAAGTGGTCCGACGTGCCTGCCCTCAATGGCGGGGGCGCGGATGGCGACATGTTCTTTACCGACTTCACGGGACACGTACCCACGCGAGATGGCGATGTCACGGTTCGAGTGGAGAACTATCAATGGGGATTGGGCGTTGTCTACAGCAGGCTGCACGGACTCCATCCGACGGCACAGATCAGCGCTATCACTCCGATCGACCACGATCGTTCGGTCTACTCGCTGTCAATCTGGGTCGGGCGCCTCGACGACACCGACGAGCCCAAGGGGCGTGCGAAGGCTGTCATCGATGAGCAGTGCAAACAAGCACTGAACGCCGGCGGCAACGACCGCATCATCTGGGACAACCAGATCTACATCGAGAACGCGCCCCTTGTCGGAGACGAGCGGAGGACGATCGGAGCATTCCGCGCGTGGGCACGTCGATTCCGGGAGGACAACGCGCCTCAGCCGCCGAAGGCAACGCCTGTCCCCGCTGATGTGCCGTTCCCCAAGCCGCCCACGACCTACGTCCCGAACCGATGACCGCCGCATCCGCTCGCGACGGATCCGCAGTGGTCGGAGAAGTTCCCGACACGTCGGACGCAGGAGGGGGCGGACTCGAGAAGCGCCGGAATGCGATAACGTCTACCCGTTCATCGTCAACGCGAGGGGGCCCGGGCGGCCCGCTCGTCGCGTCACAGGGGAGTCGAAGAGGTATGCCACGTCGCACTGAGATAGTGGCACCCGGTGATGCCACCCGTGCGCGACTCATCGACGGTGCTGCTGCATGCTTCTATCGGTATGGGGTCGGAAAGACCACGATCGACGAGATCGCAAAAGAGGTGCGGCTCTCGCGTCGCACTGTCTACCGGTACTTCGCCTCCAAAGAGGACATCTTCGCCGCAGTGATCTCCCGCGAGTTCGATGAGCTCAGCAAGGAAGGTCGGCTGATCTACGAGCAGTCGCCCTTCGGCGAAGGCGTTATCGAGGTTGCTCTCCTGATGAGCCGGCGCGTCGCGGAGAGTCCGGTGCTGTCGCGTCTGTTCGCGGTGGAGGAAGCCGGAGAAACCCTTGAGGCGTTATTCGGAGGTACCGAGTTCACTTCGTTGGTCGAGCGGTTCCTCGCTCCGCTGATCCGTCGCGCACAGCAACGTGGTGAACTGCGGAAGGACATCACCATCGCCGACGCGACGGAATGGGTGACGCACCTCGTGTTCTCTCTGCTCGGACCCAACCCGGTCATCAACCGGCACGACGATGAGCACGTCAAGTTCATGCTGCGTGTCTTCGCGCTGCCCGGTCTCACCGTAAGCCCGGTCGAAGCCCCTCCCACCGCAGCGCGTCGTACCGCTCGGGCCAAGAGTTGAGTTTGCCCATCTCTCCACCGGGGTTCCCCTCGACGCGCGGTGGACGGCGGGCCTTCGCCGTATGTCGGTGGGCGTGACGCGCCTCCCGACCTCGCTGGCTGCGTAGAGGTCAGCTGAACACCCCGAACCGTGCGGGATGACAACGGGCTGCGTCATCGATCGTCGTGGGCGATGACTTCTATCCGCAACGTTGCCGCCAAGGCCAGCGCGTTCGGTATTCACATCCGCCATGCGGACTCTGCGACCCGGAGGATGCACCGCGCCGGAGTGGCCCGCTGGACAGGAACCTCGCATCCGTACTGGTCGCGGCGGGCGCGATGGACCAGTCGAGTCCGGCACTCATCCACCTCGACTGTTTGCCCGTCTGTCGCGGCGGACGGAGCGTGCCGGAAGCGGCTTACAGGCCGTAGACAGTGACATGATGGCACAGTTCGTGTATCAATGTGACTTATCGGCAGGTGTTGGAAGGAAAGGTCTCAATGGCGAACGCGGTACTCATTGACGCGGTCAGATCCCCGATCGGGAAGGGTAAGAAGTCGGGTGCACTGCATCCGGTTCACCCGGTCGACCTCCTCGGCCAAGTTCTGTCCGCGCTCATCACACGCACGGGCGTTGACCCGAACCTGGTCGAGGACGTCGTGACGGGCTGTGTGTCACAGGTCTCGGAGCAGTCGGCCACGCCCGGGCGGTGGGCATGGTTGTCGGCCGGACTGCCCGAGCGCGTTCCCTCCGTCACGATCGACCGGCGCTGCGGATCGAGCCTCCAATCGGTCCAGTTCGCCGCCCAGGCAATCATGAGCGGCGCGCAGGACGTGGTGGTAGCCGCAGGCGTGGAGTCCATGAGCCGGGTGCCAATGGGCTCCAACCGTCAGGGCGCCGATGCGTTCGGCGCCGCGTCCCAGCGGTATTTCCCAGGCCTGGTGTCACAGGGCATCTCAGCCGAGTTGGTGGCTGCGCGGTGGGGGATCACCCGAGATCAAATGGACGCCTACTCGCTGACCTCCCATAAGCGCGCTGCGTACGCTCGCGAGAGTGGTCTTTTCGACCGTGAAATCGTGCCGGTCAACGACGGCGAAGGCGTCAGACTTCTGGCCGCGGACGAGACCATCCGCGAGTCGACTACGGGCGAGGCGCTCAGCGCACTGAAACCCGCCTTCACCGACACCCAACAGGCCACCCGTTTCCCCGAGATCTCCTGGTCCGTGACGGCCGGAAACTCTTCTCAACTCGCCGACGGCGCGGCCGCAGTTCTGGTGACCAGCGAAAGCTTTGCGCAGCGCAACGGACTTACCCCTATCGCCCGCTTCGTCGACGGCGTCGTCACCGCCGAAGACCCCATCCAGATGCTCACCGCACCCATCGAGGCCACCACACGCCTCCTGGCCCGTACCGGCCGGAGACTGGACGACATCGATCACTACGAGGTGAACGAGGCGTTCGCCAGCGTTCCGCTCGCATGGTCGCAGAGCCTGTCCGTAGACCCCGAGCGGCTCAATCCGCGAGGTGGCGCGATCGCGCTCGGACATCCCACCGGAGCATCGGGCGCGCGTCTCATCGCGACCGCTGCGCACGCCGTCGCCGGTGGCGGACGGACCGCCCTTGTCACGATGTGCGAAGCCGGCGGAATGGCCAATGCCCTTCTACTGGAAGGTCTCTGAAGAATTGACGGCCTTCAAAAAAGAGCTCGCCAAACACACACGAACGGAACGAATCATGAACGCCTACCGGATGTACATCGACGGGGAATGGGTCCAGGCTCATTCCGGCCGTACCTTCGACAGCATCGACCCGTGGACCCAGAAGCCCTTCGCAGTCGTACCGGAAGGGGATGAGAGTGACGTCGACCGCGCGGTCGCGGCCGCGTTGACTGCCTTTCGGGAATCCGGGTGGACCGAAAGCCCCTACGAGCGCGCGCGGATCCTCCGCGCGTTCGCGGACCTGATCGACCGAGATGCAGAACGCCTCGCGCACATCGAATCGCAGGACAACGGCAAAATCATCCGTGAAGAGCTCGGGATGTACGGGTCCGTCAGCGGCTACTTCCGATTTGCCGCAAGTGTCGCGGAGACGCGCACCGACGCCGTTCCCGTCGGGAGTGATTCGAGGATTCTCTCCATCACGAGACGAGTCCCGTTCGGAGTGGTCGGCATTCAGTCGCCGTGGAACACCCCCGGTGTCATTCTTGCCCAGTCGGCTGCGTCGGCCCTAGCTGCGGGCAACACACTTGTTATCAAGCCCTCGGAGATCGCACCCGTCTCTACACTGGTCATCGCGGAGCTTGCACACGAGGCCGGCATCCCTCCCGGTGTCTTCAACGTCGTCACCGGTTTCGGGGACCCGGTAGGGGCGCGCCTGTGCTCGCACCCGGACGTGTCAAAGTTGGTGTTCACCGGCAGCCCCGAAGGAGGTCGAAGGGTTGCCCGACAGGCAGCCGAGCGACTGGTCCCGGTAGTGATGGAGTTGGGCGGCAAATCGGCCAACGTGGTATTCGCCGACGCCGATGTCGAGGAGGCCGCGCTTGCGGTGGCCCGGGGCTTCACCGCCGCCGCAGGACAGAGCTGCATGTGTGGCGGGCGCGCGATCATCGAGGACTCCATCCACGACGAAGTGATGGAGAAAGTCGTCGCCTACCTCGATCAACTGGTGATAGGCAACCCGGCGGAAGCCGCAACTGATCTCGGTCCCACCGCGACGCCGACCCAGCTCGACCGCATCCGTCAGTACGTCGAACTGGCAGGTGAGGAGGGGGCACATCTGCTCTACGGCGGGGAGGTGCTGACCGAAGTGCACCCGCAGCTGATTCGGCCGGCGGTGTTCACCGACGTCACGCCGACAATGCGGATCTTCCAAGAGGAGGTCTTCGGGCCAGTTCTGGCGGTGTCGCGCTTCAAAACGGAGTCGGAAGCCGTGGACCTGGCCAACGGCACGCAGTTCGGGCTCTCCCTCGCGGTGTGGTCGAAGAATCTCGATAGGGCGCACCGTGTAAGTAATGCGATGCGAGCAGGCGTCGTCTGGGTCAATCAGTACCGACGGGGCGACCCGGCATTCGCCATGGGTGGTATTGGCGAGAGCGGGTATGGGCGCCTCGGCGGCATCGAAGGATACGAAGAGATGACGTACCCCAAGAGCATCCAGATAAGTATCGATCACTCCCATGACTGACGCGACCACTACGTTGCAGGCACCGGCAGTTGTCGAGACTGAACTGACGCTGGTCGTATCCGGTCACCGGATCATTGCAGAAGGGGTGGCCGAGGTCGAGTTCGAGGCGGCCGACGGAGGTAACCTCCCGCCGTGGAAGCCCGGCGCTCACGTCGAGTTCGAGCTTGCGGACGGACTCGTGCGGCATTACTCGCTGTGTGGTGATCTGTCCCTGGACCGGTGGCGAGTTGCTGTGCTCCGTGCAGAGGACGGTCGCGGTGGCTCCGATGCAATGCACCGTCTCGAAGTCGGCACGGAACTACTCGGACGCGGTCCACGTCACCGGTTCGAGCTGGAGCAGGCCGACCGTTATGAGTTCATCGCGGGTGGTATCGGCATCACCCCGCTGATACCGATGATTGACGAGGTCGACCGTCGTGGTGTTCCGTGGCGGCTCGCCTATGGTGGTCGGAGCCGAGCCTCGATGGCCTACTCGGACGAGTTGTCCCGCCGGTACGGCGACCGTGTCACGCTCATACCGCAGGACAAGGCGGGCGTCCTCGATCTGGACAGAATTCTGGCATCCCTCGCCGCCGGCGCCGCCGTGTACGCCTGCGGTCCAGAAGGGCTTTTGACTGCTCTCGAGCAGCGAGCAGACGGCGCGGCCTGGTCCCTGCATCTGGAGCGGTTCGTTGCGGGCCAGCAGGAAGGTAGCGGGCAGAACGAGGCGATCGAAGTCGAACTGGTCGACACTGGCCGCACGGTTACTGTCGCCGCCGACGAGACCATCCTCGACGCCATGGACCGCGAAGGGGTCTTCGTGCTCTCGTCCTGCAGGGAAGGCATTTGCGGCACGTGCGAGACACGTGTGCTAGCCGGTGAACCCGACCATCGTGACTCCTACCTGACCGCCAAAGAACGTGACGAGGGCGACGTGATGATGATCTGCGTATCACGCAGCAGAACAACAAAACTCACTCTTGAACTGTAAACATCTGATCCATCCTTTCCTCAACGTTCGCACATAGGGAGCTTCCGTGACTACCACGACGGACCAGGACCTGACCCTTGCGGTCGACAAGCGAGAGCTGCTTTTCATCAACGGAGCGTGGGTCGAACCGCGCTCGCGGCATCCGATGGTTCCGGTGATGAATGCCGGGGACGGTGAGGTCCTAGCGTCGGTCGTTCAGGCAGACACAGAGGACGTCGACGTGGCTGTGCACGCCGCGCAGGCCGCAACAGACCAGTGGTCCCGGTCCTCGGTCGAGGAGCGCGCCGCGCTGCTCGACCGGCTCGCCGACGAACTGGAGGTAAGGAGCGGTGTCATCGCGCGCACGGCGGCACTGGAAGTCGGGACGCCGCTGCGCACGTCCACCGTGCTGCAGGTGGGCCTGCCGGTCTCTGTGCTGCGAGGCTTCTCGCAATCGGTGAAGGACGTCGCGTTCAGCGAAGCGATCGGGCATTCCGTCGTCAACCGCCACGCTATCGGCGTCGTCGGCGCCATCACGCCGTGGAACTATCCACTGCATCAGATCGTCGCAAAAGTTGGGGCGGCAATCGCGGCCGGTTGTGGGATTGTCCTCAAGCCCAGCAACATTGCCCCGATGAGCGCCTTCTACCTGGCTGAGGCCGCCATTGCAGCAGGTATGCCGAACGGGCTCCTCAATGTCCTACCCGGTGCGGGTCGGACCGTGGGCGAGGCAATCGCTGGCCACCGAGGTATCGAAGCGGTGTCCTTCACCGGATCCACTTCCGCTGGCGCGCGTGTCGCGGCGGTCGCAGCAGCGAACATCACCAAGGTCTCACTGGAACTCGGGGGGAAATCGGCGAGCATCATCGCCGAGGATGCGGACCTGTCCACCGCGGTGCGTTCGTCGGTGCGGCACGGACTGATGAACTCCGGACAAACCTGCACTGCGTGGACCCGTCTGGTGGTACCACGCAGCAAACTCGGCGAGGTCGAGGAACTGGTCACTACCGAGATCGCACGCATGCCGGTCGGGCATCCGCTGGCGGACGGTACCCGTCTCGGTCCGCTGGCATCTGCCGAGCAGAAAGCGTCAGTCGAGGCTTATGTTCGTGCAGGCAAAGCGGACGGGTTGCGGTTGCTGGCGACGGGGACCGTGGACGACGGTGGTCACCCCGGTGGCTATTACGTTGCGCCCGTGGTCTTCACCGACGTCGATCCTGCAGCGCGCCTCGCACAGGAGGAGATTTTCGGCCCCGTTCTGACGATCATCCCGCACGACGGGCTCGATCATGCGGTGGCGATCGCCAACGACTCCGAGTTCGGGCTTGCCGGCGCGATCTGGTCGCAGGACGAGGACAAGGCCCTGACGTACGCACAACAGATGCGGACCGGCCAGGTCGACGTCAACGGGGCACGGTTCAATGCCCTAGCACCCTTTGGCGGTTTCCGACGCTCCGGTATCGGACGTGAACTGGGGCGTCACGGCATTGAGGAGTTTCTGGAGATCAGCGCTGTCCAGCGCTGATCTCGTGTAGTCCCAGTCCGGGTAGCACACCTCGGTGCTCACGCTCGGCGACGTTGCTCGGCCGTGCCGGGGAGAGATACTGACATCACGAGATAGACACGGAGGATCCGTTATGGCGGTGACAGAATATGTGTTCGACTGGCGCAGTGAGGCACGGCACGACGGCTGGCATCTATCGGACGACGGTGTCTGGCGAAACCCCGACACCGGGCAGGAGCGAGACAACAGATCCTTCGTTTACCTCGGCAGTGACTGCTGGATGGAAGCATGGCCGTTTGGGGAGGGGCCAGGAGAGCTGACACAGGCCCCTGGATGACGCAAAGCCAGGCCGTGACAGTGCACGGAGCAGTTGTTGGGCACGTGAGCCGCACCACCCTCCGGGGCAGGTTCGGCTCACTAGCCCCACAACAAGATCACCGTGTTGCACGGCCGCTCGACATATCCACTCCCTGCATCGCAGAATCCGCTCGGCGCAAGGGCCAGCGGATTCTGCGGAGAATGGTTCTACCTTCCGGCGTGCTAGTCGTGAATGTAGTGCAGCGCGTGGGTGTGTAACGCATCTCCATCGGCCAGGCGGCCAAACACCTTGTTCGGAAAGTGCCCACCGGCGAAGTAGGTGTCCGGCTCATGAAGTAGTTTCTCGATCATCGCCCGGCTCGCAGTCGCTTGCTCGGCATCGTGGTCGAACACGAAAGCCATACCGCGGTGCTGGAGTTCGACAGGGCAGTGCAGAGCATCGCCCAACACCAGGACGCGCCCTTCGTCGGAATGGGCGAGGACCGAGACGTGGCCGAAGGTATGTCCGGGCGTGGGTATCACGCGGATACCGGGAAAGATGTCCGCCTCGCCGTCAGTCGTCGTGAGCGCCCGGCGAATCAGATTGATCTGCTCGTCGGATGCCCCCTTGGCTCGCTCGAGGGGGTCCGTCTCGCCCACCCAGTACGCGAGTTCGCGGGTATCCATGAAATAGCGAGCGTTGGGGAACGTCGGCGACTTGGCGTCCGACGGGGAGGGGATCCACCCGACATGGTCGAGGTGAAGGTGGCTCAGGACGATTCCATCAATGTCTTCCGGGGTGAGTCCCACCGTGGCGAGGCTTTCCAGCATCTCTCCACCGATGAGGTCGCCCCGGAAGGCCCCTGCAGTGATGGCGCCGATATCGACCCGTCCAGGGCCGAAGCCGGCATCGACGAGGACGTTATGTTCCGGAGTCTGGATCAGGAAGCTGCCCACACTCATGACGAGCAGCCCCTCGTCGTCGAACACCTCGGGATGTTCCTGCCAGGTACCAGCCTCGGTGTCGGGATACTGCGTGTGCGCTTCGACATGGTGGATCCCGTCGGGGAGGAACGTGACTTTCACCTCCCCCACTGAGAGGGACGACAACGGAGCAGTAGTGACCACCTGAGGTTCTGCAGTGGAGTGTGTTGTCATCGGTGTTTGGTCCTTTCCTCGGAAGTGTGCTGGGGCTGGATTCGCGACAGAGGGTCGTCAGCCCGAACGGAAATGACACTATCTGTGAATTATGTGACAGTCCAGAAGTCGAGCGGTTCCGGTCACGCGCAAAAGGAAGCCCGCCTCTCCGGTCCCCGGGGCATCGGGCGGTGTCGGCAGTTAACGGCCAGGTCCTGCTCGTTCGTCCAAGTCGTGGCCAACAGTGCATAACGGCACACGCAGTGTAATTTGTGCAAAGTGTTGCGCGCGTCGAGGGGCGACTCATAGGTACCTGAGGTGGGATCCCTCCCGTCGGCGGTGGATCGCCCCCGCGGAAGCAAGTCACGCTCCACTGCGGGCCGTAGCGCCGCCTCGGCGATTGCAGATGGGGTCTGCGAGCGCTTGCCCTGCTCTGCCTAGTACCGCCACTCGCTGCTTGTTCTCGCCGGGCCCGACCTCACCTTCATCTTGCCGTCTTCACTGACCGAATGCGCGGCCTTATTTGTTAGGCCCCCTATGCAGTTTCAGCGAAGGAGCTGGTGGGGAAGATGGAGCAGGCATGTCCCGTCGGCGGGCATCCGCACGTCTGGTGCACGGCAGAAGTCGGGGGTGTGGCGATTCATCCCTCCCTCTTGACGTGATCCACCTCTCACTGCATGATGTCTCACATGATGTTACTTCGTGACATTGGTCATGCGTTGCGACGCGCGTCCCTGTTCTTTTCGTCGGAGTTGGTGCAATGAGCGTGACAACAGAGAAGGAAGTGTCCGAGGTCTCGACGTCCGACCCATGGGCCGAGCCGGCGTCGGCGGACCGTACCCGGCGGATCTCCCGCCGGGCAGTCGTCGTCTGGATGACGCGGATTGGAGTACTGGCCGCTCTGATCGCGGGTTGGCAGCTATTCGGAACCAGTAGCCCGGCACGAGAGCTCGTATTCTCAACCCCCGGTGCCGTAGTCGAGTCGTTCTGGGTTGCCTTCAGTGAAGGCGAGTGGGGAAGCGCACTTTTCATCACACTTCAAGAAGCCGTGCTGGGGTTTCTCCTCGGTGTTACAGCAGCCGTCGTGTTGGTTGCAATCATCGTTCCCGTGCCCCTTCTCGCCCGCTTCGTGGCGCCTTTCGTCGCGGCCGCGAACGCATTGCCGATCGTCGTCCTTGCCCCGATGTTTATCGTGTGGTTCGGTATCAGCCTGCAGTCGAAGGTGTACTTCGTTTCGATGGCGATCTTCTTCATCATCTTCCACGGCCTGTACGCCGGCCTGGGAGCGATCGATAAGTCACTCGTGGATAACGCGCGGCTGCTCGGCGCACGCCGATTCGCGCTTGTGAAGGAAGTCTATGCTCCCGCGGTTCTGACCTGGGTGATCGCGGGACTCCGACTCAGTAGCGCCTGGGCGCTCCTCGCCGCTGTCGTCGCAGAGTACCTCGGCGCCAACCAAGGAATCGGCTACGAAATCGCGTCGGCACAGCAGCAGCTCCGCACCGACGACGTGGTCGCTGGATTGCTCCTCGTGGCCGTCATTGCAGTGATCCTCGACCGCGCACTCGTACGGTTTGAGGCCCATGTATCCCGATGGAGGGTGTTCTGAGTGACCACCGCAAACAAGACCGACAGCACACTGCCGCTATCCTCGGGGCCCAACGACAGCGGCGAAGCCTTCACCGAGAGCAGTAGTGCGGAACTTTCCCGGCACCGAAGCCGCCGCCTGCTGGGCCGCCTGCTGATGACTGCAGCGCAAATCGGTACTGTCCTCGCGGCCGTGATGCTCTGGCAGCTACTGGCCCAACAGGGCATGATCGATCGAACGGTGGTCGGAGAACCGAGCCTAATCGCCCACGAGCTGCGCATCTGGTGGGACTCCGGCGAGTTGGTGACCGACCTTCAGGCAACGCTGGTCGTATTGATCACGGGCTATCTCATCGGCCTGGTCGCAGGAGCACTCCTTGGCGCAGCACTCGGCCTGAATGCATTCTTTCGGGACGTTGCCGAACCCTTCATCATCTTCTTCAACGGGATGCCGCGCCTACTGCTCTACCCTCTGCTCATTGTGGTCATCGGATTCGGGACCACATCGAAGCTGCTGATGGTCATCCTGGCCGTCGTCGTGCTGGTCGCAGTCACGATCGCCACCGGTTTCCGCGAGATCCCCGACGAACTGACGCAGAACATGCGCCTGATGGGAGCCAGTGGCCTCGATCTCGGCCGGCAGGTATACCTCCCGTCACTGACCTTGTGGATCCTGAGCACCACCCGCACGACAATCGGATATGCGTTCTCAGCCGCCATCGTGGCCGAATTCGTCGGCGCCACGTCCGGCATCGGGTACAGAGTCGTCATGGGCCAGGCATCGCTGAACGTCAATTCCATCTGGGCTGCGATCGTCGTCGTCGTGCTCGTCGCCCTCCTCATCTTCACCATCGTCGGATCAATCGAGCGGCGCGCAACCAAATGGCTGCCGGAATAGGGAGTGTCAACATGACCACATCGACTACCGTTGCCAGCCAGGCTGAAGATACGGATGCCCCCGCCCTCGACCTCCGCGGTATCGACCGCCGATTCGACACCGCCCGTGGAGTGTTCACTGCGTTGCGAGGTGTAGACATCACCGCGCAGCGAGGTGAATTCGTCTCCGTCGTCGGCCCATCGGGCTGTGGAAAGTCCACGCTGCTCGCGCTCATCGCCGGTCTGGCGAAGCCACAGTCCGGCTCGGTGTCGGTGCTCGGACAGCAGGTTTCCGGAGTTCGGAAAGACGTAGGCCTCATCTTCCAGAAGGATGCTCTGCTTCCCTGGCGAACGGCCCTGCAGAACGTCATGCTTCCCCTCCGGTTCCGTGGCGTTCCTCGCAAGGAAGCTGAGGAGCGGGCAACGGCATGGCTCGAGCGGGTCGGACTCGGGGCCTTCGCGTCCTCCTACCCGCACCAGCTGTCCGGTGGCATGCGCAAGCGAGTGGCCATCGCGGCGACCCTGGTGTACGAGCCCGCGGTCCTCCTGCTCGACGAGCCTTTCAGCGCGCTCGACGTCCAGTCCCGCAACCTGATGGAAAACGACCTTCTCGACCTGTGGTCGGTCAACCGCCCCACGGTGCTCTTCATCACCCATGATCTCGAGGAGGCCGTCGGCCTGTCCGATCGAGTACTTGTTATGTCAGCGGGGCCGGGAAAGGTGATAGGCGACTACGCGATCCCTCTTGAACGTCCACGGGACCTCCTCGAGATCCGCTTCGATCCGGCTTTCGTCGACCTCCACCACGAGATCTGGGAGCAGCTGCGCGGTGAAGTGCAGCGAAGCCGCGCTGCGATGCCCGCCCCTGCCTAACTCTTCGAAACTTTGTGTCCGTCGCCACTTGCCCCCCCGCATCGGAGCACGTTGCCGCGTCGCGCAGCGGCCCACCTCAGAAAGGTTCCATCATGTCCATCCGAAGGACACGTACCAAGTCCGCGAGCCTGTTGCTCCTGGCATTGGGCGGAATTCTCGCCGCCACCCTCACCGCTTGCAGCTCTGGCGGCGACTCGGCTGCGGGGGCCGTCAAGGTCGCCCTCCCTGGGGGGCCCAACGTATCCCTCACCCCTTATCTGGCCGCCGACGGGTCCGGCGCCTTCGCCAAGCAGGGCGTCGATGTGGAGACCCAAGAGTTCGCGACAGGCGTAGATGCCCTGGCCGCCTTGTCGGGTGGCTCCGTTGACATCGCCGCGGTCGGCGGACTCGACATGATCAGGGCCGGAGCGCAAAACGCAGACCTCGTCAGTATCTTCGTACCGCTTCCGTCCAGCGGCAGTGCCGTCATCGCGGCAAAGGGTCTCGAAGCTGAGCACGGGACCGACATCGCGAGTTTCGCGGACTCGCGTTGGGGTTACGCACGAGAGGGCACCAGCAGCACCTTCTACCTTCAGACCGTTGCCGAGAAGTCCGGTGTCAACTGGAACCAGACCGAGCGTGCTGCTCTCGGTTCGCAGGCGGCGATACTTGCCGCACTGCAGGCCGATCGCATCGACCTGGTGACGATGGACGCAACCACCGCAGCAAAGGCCGTCGACAGCGGGGTCGGCTACGTCGTACTCAACATGAGCGACCCGGCTGTCACGAAAGACTACTGGGGCCCCCAGCTCGGTTCCTCTTTCGCAACCACCCAGAAGTTCATCGACGAGCATCCTGATCGGGTCCAAGGCTTCGTCACCGGTATGATTCAGGCGTTGAAAGACATCCAGGCCAGTGGCAGTGACGCCCAGACGGTCTACGATATGTTCACCCCTGACGTGCAGAAACTGTTCGGGGACAGCTGGAGTGGGCAGTGGGCCATAGCAAATGCACCGTTCAAGAACGCTGACGGCCTCCTGACCGATGAGCTGCTCAACAACACGGTGGACTGGGCCAAGTCTGTCGGCGCACTGCCCGCCGACCTAACGCTCCCTCCAAGTGAGAGGTTCATCAACAATTCGTTCGTGGAGAACGCGAGTAGCTAGCGCACCGAACCACTGTCGAGTCTCGTACCCGACCCCGGTGCCCGTCACGGCCTCTTAAAGGCAGACGGGGCACCGGGGTCCTTCACGAACGACTGCTTCGCACCGGAGGGGTACCTATGCGCGCCGTCCTTGACGCGCTTGTCAGACAACTCGAGCTTGATGAACCCTGCGCACTCGCGACCATCGTGCGAACCTCCCGGTCGGCACCTGCAGCGCCGGGTACCGCAATGCTCGTGCGTGCGGATGGCAGCGCAGTCGGCTCCCTGTCCGGGGGGTGCATAGAGGGCGCAGTCCATGACGTCGCCGCGACAGTGCTTACTACGGGCGCCCCAGTGATCGAGCGGTACGGGCTCGCCGACGATGAGTTCGAAGTCGGCCTGCCCTGCGGCGGCGAGATGGAAATCCTCGTCGAACAACTGACGCCGGCGGACCGACCAGATCTGATCCGGCTGCGCGACGACGTGAAATGCCGCCGAATGGTTGCGGTCGCGACGGTGCTCGAACACCCGTCGCTGCAGCACCGCGGCAGGCACCTGACAGTCTCGACTGACGATCACACGGGTTCCACGGGATCCGCACACCTGGATGCTGTCTTCGTCGAGCAGGTGCGTGAACTGATGCGCGTCGGTCGAAGTGAGGTAATGCAGCTAACCGACGGGGGAGAGTCCACCATATCCGCCTTTGTCGAAGTCATGGCGCCTACACCGCGGATGATCATCTATGGTGCTACCGAGATCGGATCCGCAGTCGCCCGGCAAGGCCGGCTACTCGGAAACTACGTCACGCTGTGTGACGCGCGGACGCTCTTCGCTACACGGGACCGCTTTCCCGATGTCGACGAACTCATCGTCGAATGGCCTCACCGACACCTGTCGGCGGAGGTCACAGCGGGCCGTGTCGACGAAAATACCGTTCTCTGCATCCTCACGCACGATCCAAAGTTCGACATCCCATTACTCGACGTAGCTCTACGCCTCCCCCACCTCGGATATATCGGTGCAATGGGATCAAGGCGCATCCATCAAGACCGGGTAAAGCAGTTGAGAGAAGCCGGACTCGGGCGGGACGAACTTGCACGCCTGCACAGTCCGATCGGTCTCGACCTGGGTGCTCATACGCCCGCCGAGACCGCCGTTTCCATCGTGGCGGAAATTGTCGCGTCACGACACGGCGGTGAAGGACGATCCCTGCGGAGTGGAGCGGGGCCCATCCATCACCGCCGGAACGACGCTGAATAGCGTCGATGACGCCCATCACCGGGACAGCTCTCGCGATTAACAGGAATCGTTGTTTCACGCCATATTCATTAACTGACCCGTTCGGCTATTCCGTGCCGGGCATGAGGTAGTCGACATAGTCGGGCAGACCCCGAAGGTGTGTGCCGCCGTCGACGAGGATAGTGGTGCCGGTGATCCAACTGGAGTAGTCGGAGGCCAGGAAGACAACCGCTTTCGCGATGTCGGCTGGCTCACCCATCCTGTCAATCGCGAAGCTGCGGTGCCAAGCTGCCTTGAACTCGGGCGTCGTGACGCTTTCTGCCATGGGTGTCTGGATGACACCCGGTGCAACGGTGTTCACCCGAATCCCGTGTCGACCTGCTTCCAGTGCGGCCACCTCGGTGAACTTGTCGATTCCGGCTTTGGCGGCGGTGTAGTGAGCATTGCCCCGGGTGGTGCCAAATGTCTCTACCGATCCGGTGTTGATCACGACCCCAGCAGTTGCGCTCGCCTTCATCCGCATCACAGCCGCCTTGGTCCCGAGGAAGGTTCCTTTGAGATGGGTTGAGATGACAGAATCCCAGTCTTCCTCCGGGAGATTGACAATGGTGTCCAGGGTGCTGTTGCCAGCGTTGTTGACGACAATCGCTACTGGCCCGAGTTCGGCCTCCGTGGTGTCGAACAGTCGCTCGACGTCCGCGGACTTGCTGACGTCTGCGACGATCGGGATGGCCCGGCGCCCGACGTGACGATCGGTGAGTATGGCAGCAGCGCTGGATAATTCACCCTGATTGCGCGCTGTGATGGCGACGTCGGCGCCGTGCGCCATCAGGTAATCCGCCACCGTGTAGCCGATGCCCTTCGAGCCACCGGTCACGATCGCTGTGGTGCCTACGAGCTTCATACCTTGTTCTCCTCTTGTGGTCTCGTCTGGTCGGTTTCCGGTCGCGACACGGTGAGGTGGACGCGATCAGGGGTACAAACTTTTCTGGTACGTACCGGGGTGGTCGAGGGAGTTCAGGACCAGGTCCGCGAGTTGGAGACGTCCCGTGCGGTCGGTGAGGCGCCCGTGCGGGAGGGTTCGTCGTTCGAGAGGTTCCTCGTCCGCAGAATCGGTCAACACGCCGGGACGCACAATCGTCCAGCTCAGCCCGCTTTCGGCGAGAATTTGATCCTGGTGTCGACGTTCCTTGATCACCGGCCGCGAGACCGCCGCGTAGGCGAAGGAGATCATGCGGTTCAGCAGGCCGGTGGTGTGGTGGTCATATGCCGCCTCGGACATGACCACAATTCGCGAGACTTCCTCGGCTCGCATCGCCTCGACAATGGATTGAGTGACAATCGAGTACAGGTGGGACTTCCGGTTACCCCTGGCCCCCAACGTGAGGAACACCGCATCGGATCCAGCGATCGAGTCGCGGACTACGGCGCGATCGAACACTGATCCGACGACCGTAAATGTAGGGGTGGTGTCCTGAAGTCGTGCGGGGTCCCTCACAACTGCGACAGTCGCATTGCCGCGGGCCTCGGCTCGATCGATGAAGGCGCGACCTGTGGGGCTGGTTGCCCCGAATACGGTGATACGCATATATATCCTCTGTTCGAGCCGGCTTCGGCAACGGTTGGGTCCGCGCGAGTGTCGCGGCATAAGTCGGGGCGAATCGGTCCGTTCATACGACTACGACCTGGGACAGACCCAGCAGCGTCAATCGAAGTTGACGGACTCGCTCAGTGTCCTCCACAGCTCGTCGGATTCGGTGAGCGCCTGAGCGATCGACTGTGCGTACTGGTATGCCTGCGTGCCGAACAGAATCCGGACAGGGGCGTCTTCTCGGTTGGCGAGGTCATGGATCTTGCGGGCCAGCTTGGCGGGTTCGATCTCCTCGGATCCGGCCGCCGAGCGGACCATCTCAGATAACGTGCCCACCGTCTGCTGGTAGTCCTCACTGATCGGAGGGATAGTCATGGACGAGCCCGCCCAATCGGTTCGCATGCCTCCTGGCTCGAGGACGGTGACCTTGATACCGAGCGGGGCAACTTCCTGCGCCAAGACGGTGGAGAATCCGCCGACTGCCCACTTGGCGCTTTGGTAGGCGGCCAGTCCGGGAGTGCCCAGCCTGCCTCCAAGAGAGGAAACCTGGAAGATGTGACCGGCCCCTTGTTTGCGGAGGATCGGCAGAGTCGCCTTGGTGACGTGCACTACCCCGTAGAAATTGGTGTCGATCTGCGCGCGGAAATCGTCGAGGGTGACGTCCTCGATCGCTGCAACATCACCGTACCCTGCGTTGTTGACGATCACGTCGTATCGTCCGAACCTCGTCAGGCCCGCGTGCACGGCTCCCACGACGGCGTCGTTGTCGGTGACATCGAGGGCGAGGGGGAGGATTCGGTCGCCGTACTGGGCGGCGAGATCGTCGAGTTGTTCAGGTCTGCGGGCGGTGGCAACGACCTGATCGCCGGCCTCCAGTGCGGCTTCGACGATAGCGCGGCCCAAACCGCGGGAACTTCCTGTGACAAACCAAACCTTGGCCATGGCAGCCCTTCCATTGTCTGTTCTCGAAGACCAAATTGCGATTTTATAGACCGCCGGTCTTTTAAGAGAGTAAGGGACCGCCGGTCTGATGTCAAAAGACCGCCGGTCTGTACTATGGGCCAGTGACCAATTTCCAGCGCGCCCGCAGTGAGGAGCAGCGACAGGTTCGACGTCGTGTCATTCTCGACACGGCGGCAGCCATGCTGGATGAGGTGGGAGTGGCTGCGGTCAGTCTGAACGAACTCAGTCGGCGTGTTGGTCTCGCCAAATCCAACGTGCTGCGGTACTTCGAGTCCCGTGAAGCGATTCTGCTCGAGCTTTTGGCTGCAGCATGGAGCGAATGGAATGTCGACTTGCCGGAGCAGCTGCGTGTCGGCATCTCCCCTAGGGTCGACCCCGGTCAACGCGGTGAGCAACTCGCAGACATATTGAGTCAGTCGCTGATCGGGCGCGGGATCCTGTGCGACTTGCTCAGTGCACAGGCGGGTGTGCTGGAACAGAACATCTCCCCGCAAGTGGCGGCACGCTACAAGCATGAGGCGTCCGACAATGTCTCGGAGTTGGCGTCGCTCGTACGTGCGCATCTCCCTGAGGTCGGCGAGCGCGCCGAAGCCTTCTGTGCTCAAGCGATAATGGTAATCGGAGCGATCTGGACCCACTCGCGTCCCTCGCCGAGCATGCTCGAAGCCTATGCGGCCGACCCTGTACTGGCGGGCATGCGGATGGACTTCGTGCCGACTTTGCGCGAGACGCTGGCCACTCTGATTGCTGGAACCCTGGCGCGCCGCGACGTGACCGATACCGGCCGGCGGCCGACGGCAAGCGGCACGGCTGCTACGTGATCGGCCGGCGTGGCTAATCGATAACGCCTCCATCTGCAGGCCTTTCCGTATCGCATCGACGAGAGCGATCGTTCTGACTGTGTCTCCGGGCGCCTACATGATCTCTGCACATTCGTGAATCCTGCCGACGTCTAGCGCACAGAATACCTTCCATGTGCACTAAGTCTCATGTAGCGTGCATGTGTGTCATCGAGAACGTTAACCCCATCGATGTAACAGCCACTGTTTTAGGTTGAGAAGACAGGAACATCTGGATGAGCCAGGCCGTTGTCACGGAAGAAGGCCGTTCCCGCCAACTACTTCGTCGCACCGTCTTGGGCGGCGCTGTAGGTACCTTCGTCGAGTTCTATGAATTTTCAATCTATGCAGTGCTTGCGACAACTTTCGCTGCAGTGTTCTTCCCGGAAGTCGACCCTACTGTTGGTTTACTTTCGTCGCTCGCTGTCTTTGCAGTGGCCTTCTTTGCACGACCTCTCGGCGGATTCGTATGGGGTGCAGTAGGAGACAGGGTAGGCAGAAAACGAGTCCTATCATTCACTGTCATTCTCATGTCAGGTTGCACAGCAGCGATGGGTCTACTCCCGGGCTACGCGTCGATCGGCGCCCTCGCACCCTTCCTTCTCATCGTTTTGCGGTTCCTGCAGGGCTTCGCGGCAGGAGGTGAAATGTCCGGAGCCGTGTCATTCATTGCCGAACATGCCCCCGTAAACCGGCGCGGCTTCAATGTGGGGATGATCCAGATCGGGGCGATCTCTGGCGCTCTCGTCGGGAGCGTACTTCCGGGTCTACTCCTGATCGCACTGTCCGCCGAATCGATGGAGACGTGGGGGTGGCGAATCCCTCTAGTACTCGCGCTTCCCATGGGCATCACTGGGCTTTGGATTCGCCGGCGTCTTGAGGAAACACCGCAGTTCATCGCCCTGCGCGCAGAGCATTCTGCCGCACATAATCCGGTTGCGGCGGCGTTGACCGGCAGTGTGCAGCGCAAGCTGATGTGGAAGGCGTTCTGGTTGATAGCGGTCAGCGCCGCGTCCTTCTACCTGATGGCTGGCTATTTGCCGAGTTTTGCAAAGAACAGTCTGGGGCTCACCGGAATTGAAGCATTCGCACCATCTGTCATCGCCCTCAGCGCCTGCATTGTCGTGCAGTTCGTGGGTGCATCCCTTGCCGATCGAATCGGCCGCAAGCCGATCGCGATGGTGAGTGTCGGTGGTTTGATCGTGCTGTCCTGGCCGAGCTTCGTGATGATCACATCAAACTCGTTCGCCCTGATGGCGTGCGGACTCATCATCATCGGTGCACTGGTAGGTGGTTACGCATCCGTCACCAATACGATTCTCGCCGAGATGTTCCCAACCCGAGTGCGGGTAACCGGGCACGGAATTTCATACAATCTGTCAGTCGCTCTGTTCGGCGGATCAGCACCGTACTTGTTGACCTGGCTTGGTGGCATCTCACATAGCAACATGGTCGGCGCCATCTATGTGACGTTGCTCGCTGCTGTCACATTGGGCGTGTTGTTTACTGTTCCGGACATGACCGGGCGCCCCCTCAAAGTCGACTAGATTGAAAATTCGCTTCGAGGTTTTCGATGACAGGAAAGCGCCGACGACAACACCATGGAGCTGACGGCCCTTTGGCCTGGTCGCAAAGACCAATTGCAGGCGGAGCGCCGTTCGGTGTCACGTTGACGTCTGCCATACTCAGAGTTGCGGTGAACAACGAGTTGCAAACCACTGCAGGCTCTCTCCACGAAGAGAGCACTTCATCGATCCAAGATCGCCACCCTGGCGGTAGAGCGAAGACGCTCATCCGCAGAATCTCCGAATCGAAAGCTACTAATGCCTGATGAAGTTATGAATGGCGCGTCTGCGCCAAGTATTGCGGTGGGCGCCTACGTGCAAATCCGCTGCGATGGCGAACGACTGGTGTGCGGCGTGATTGTCGAGGACTTCGCGATATCAAACCCGGCCGACCCCCACGACCGCAAGTGGGCACCGGTCGGCAGGTGGGCGGTGGCGCTCGATGACGGCCGCCTGGTCTTTGTTGACACCGAGAACCTTGTCACTGCTCATGCCGAATGGCCTTGAAAGTGGCGGTGAGGGGCCAGGCAGGCCAGGACTCGCGCGAGGCGGATCGGCGTGCCAACAGACGTAACGTGAGTCTGCGATGTTCGGACGTGGTTCGCGTCCGATCGTCGCGGCGGCCAACGCCCACGTGCCAGAGATCCGAGGAACAGTCGAACGCTCAATGTGTCCGGCAGATGCTGAGGCAGGACACTTCTGAGGCATGAGACCTCCAGCAAGGAGGACGGTGCCCGGCTGGCCTTCGCTCGTGTCCTTCACCTTCCGCGTGTCCCGCAATGGCGGAAACTGGGGGACCTCTGATCTCGGGCTGGGCTCGCCGCGTTGCGGCCAACCGCAACGCAACGCGGCGTGCACTCTGCAAAACCCTCATAACCGTCGCACCTCTCGTCTCGCCTTGCACAAACCTTGGTCTACAGCCACCCGACGCTGATCCGGTTCACGCTCGGTTCGCTCGCCGGGGCCACCCTGGCAACGCCATCTGTCCCGTCGCCGCGTCCTCACCGAACGGGCGCTATGAACGTCGAAGGGCGCCGCTACCTCAAACTCAAGTTCGCCAGCGTCGCGCCGCCCAAGGCAGAAAATATCTCGTTAGCCCGGATAATCGCCCAGTAGGCGACCGTCACCGAACAGGCAGTGCGCGTCGAACTTGCCTCTGGGTTCGATGGGTCGATACAAAACAAAATCCCTGACCGGGAGTGGAGGGATACACCGGGGCGATATCCTGGAAGTGCGTCAAGAGGTGAGTGCATGGGTGTACATCTGAAGGGTATTACGGACCGAGCGGTTGTTCGAGTCCGTCTGAATAACGGCCCTATGATCCGCCAGAATGTCGCTCTTGTGCCCGATCCGCAAGGGATCGTCACAACCGATGGCTGACTTTGATCCACTCACAACACAGCGCGATCTGGCGCTGTCCATCGCGGCTGAGCTCAGTACATCCGATTTCGAGGACATTCACGTAGTTGGGCAGGGCGGATTCGGCATCGTCTACCGCTGTCGACAGCCCTCCCTAGATCGCACCGTAGCCATCAAGGTTCTCACCTCCGAACTGGACTCCGAGGATCTCGCACGCTTTGTCCGCGAACAACGCGCGATGGGACGTTTGTCGGGACACCCGAACATCGTGAACGTCTTCGAAGTCGGGACTGTGGGGAGTGGCCGACCCTTCATCGTCATGCAATACCACTCGCAGGGATCGTTGGAGAATCGGATCCGCACGAGCGGCCCACTCGCGTGGAACGAGGTCCTCCGCCTGGGTGTAAAGATGGCCGGCGCACTGGAAACAGCCCACCGCATGGGCATTCTCCACCGTGATGTGAAGCCCGGGAATATTCTGCTCACCGACTACGTTGAGCCGCAGCTGACAGACTTCGGAATCGCCCATATATCAGGAGGTTTCGAAACGTCCACGGGGACCGTCACCGGTTCCCCGGCGTTCACCGCCCCGGAAGTACTCAAGGGAGAGTCTCCGACCGCGGCCTCCGATGTTTACAGTCTCGGTGCGACCCTCTTCTGCGCCATTACCGGTCACGCGGCGTTCGAGAGATTAACCGGAGAACACGTGGTCGCGCAGTTTCTACGGATCGCAACGGAGCCCGTCCCCGAGATGGCAGAGCAAGGGATTCCTGACGATGTTCGCGCTGTCGTCGGACGCGCGATGGCGGGCAGCGCGGCCGATCGGCCCGCCTCCGCCGAAGAACTCGGGGAGTTGCTTCGCGACGCAGAGCGACGCCATTACCGCGTAGTGGACGAGATGGCGTTGCCAACAGACCCGACAGCAAACTCTGAAGGCCAGCGCGCGCTCGGCAACGACGCGTACGTCTACTCGCCGCCCGCAGCTCGAACTAAAGATGGGAATCTGCCGCTGGAACTGACAAGTTTCGTCGGCCGCCGACACGAATTGGCTCAGGCCAAGCAGTTGTTGTCGACGTCACGGTTGGTGACCTTGACAGGTGTCGGGGGTGTCGGGAAGACCAGACTTGCACTACGGGTGGCGGAGGGGGCGCGACGTGCCTTCGGCGACGGTGTGTGGCTGATCGAGCTGGGCGAACTCGCAGACCCAGGACTCCTCGTTGACCGTATCGCCGCCGGGTTTGGACTTCAGGAACGCTCCGTGCGTCCACCGCTGGACTTGTTGACCGACTACCTAGCGCATCGACAGATTCTGATGGTGCTTGACAATTGTGAACACCTCATCGATGCGGTCGCGCAAGTGACGCAGACACTGCTCCGGACCTGCCCCGACTTGAGGATCATCGCGACGAGCCGAGAACCACTGGGCATCGGTGGCGAGATCGCCATGCGGGTGCCGCCCCTTGCCGTCCCCCACCCGGGTGACTCTGCATCACCGAGAGGAATCCCTACAAGCGACGCGATCACATTGTTCGTGGAACGCGCTCATGCGGCGGTACCCGAGTTCGAGCTCACCGAGGACAACAGAGCGGTGATCGCTCAGATCTGCGAACGGCTTGACGGCCTTCCATTGCCGATCGAGTTGGCGGCCGTACGTTTGCGGGTGATGTCCGCACCGCAGATTCTGGACCGGCTCGCAGATCGATACTCACTACTCACCGTCGGTAGCCGCGGTGCACCGACGCGGCAACAGACGATGAGGCTGTCCGTTGACTGGAGCTACGAGCTCTGTACGCCGCGAGAGCAGCAATTGTGGAAACGGCTATCGGTGTTCGTGGGCGGATTCGAACTCGACGCGGCGGAGGGGGCCTGCGGCGGCGGCCTCAGCCCGACTGAACTACTCGACACCATCGCATTGCTGACCGACAAGTCGATCCTGATCCGCGAGGAACACGATTCGGTGGTTCGCTTTCGGATGCTCGAAATCCTCCGTGAGTATGGACGAGAAAAGCTCCAAGAGAGCGGTGAGTGGAGCGCGTTGCGACGGCGACACCGAGACTGGTTCAAGCAGTTGGTCATGCAGGCAGAGGCCGGGTGGATATCCAACCAGCAGCTGGAATGGATCGCTCGCCTACGTCGGGAGCAACCAAACTTGCGGGAAGCGTTGGAATTCTGCGTCACTGAACCCGGGGAAGCCGAGTCTGGCCTCCAGATCGCAAACGCCCTGCATCCATTCTGGTTTGCTCGCGGTCTATTCAGCCAAGCTCGGAGCTGGATCGAGCGGGCCCTTGCGCCCCAGAGCGAAGCACCGACCGCATTGCGTACCCATGCACTATGCACCCAAAGCATGATGGCTGGATTGCAGGGCGACCTCGATGCGGCTCGGTCCAAACTGATGGACGCAGAAATTCTCGCGAAGCAGTTAGGAGGCAACGGCATACACGCAATCAACTACTTCGAAGGGAACTTGGCACTTTACAGCGGCGAGCCAAGCCGCGCCGCCGACTTCTTCGAAGGCATTCTCGAGGAGCTCCGCGCGCAGAGAAACCCCCTGCGGTTGCTCGAAGCACTCAGCGGCCTGGGCTTGGCCAGCTGGCTGCTCCAAGACCACGCGCGTGCGGTCACCATCCACGAAGAGGTTCTCGCGATCACAAGACGGCACGGCGAGTCGGTCTACCAGACATACTCCCTGTGGGGGCTCGGGTTGGTGGTGTGGAATCGAGACGATCCCGCGCGGGCAGTGAAGCTTCTCAAAGAGGGAGTGCGGCTCACACGCAATGTCAACGACCCCGTCTGTGCCTCGCTGTGCGTCGAGGCTTTGGCCTGGATATCATCCACCCAGCATCAAGAGGGCAGAGCCGCCCGACTCATGGGCGCAGCAGGGGCACTCCGCCAATCTGTCGGTGGCTCAACGGTCCACATCCCCGGCATGGTGACCTATCACAGGGAGTGCACACGGCGCAGTCGCCAGGCGCTTGGTGACCGCGCATACGAGGCGGCGTTTCAACAAGGCAAGTCAATGACATTCGAGGGTGTCGTCGCCTACGTACTCGACGAAGCCATCCCCTCGCAGACGGCAGAGCCGCAGGCGACCGAGTCGATTCTCACCCGACGAGAGAGTCAGGTAGCAGAACTGGTCGCCGCAGGAATGACCAACAGGGCGATCGCGGCAAAGCTTGTGATCTCGCAGCGCACGGCCCAAGGTCACGTGGAACATATACTCCAGAAACTCGGGTTCACCTCTCGAGCGCAAATAGCAGCCTGGTTCATCGAACGAGGAGTGCCTTGATCGCGGCTGAAGGGCATCTCGCTGTACTGATCACGGACGTTGGTGACGGCGTGGCGAGGTGACACAGAGAAGACCTCCGAGTGAAGTGCGAGCTGTATAGGAACGCATCACTCACTCACTCAGGAAGTCTTCGTGGTCCACCGTAATGCCCCGACAACACCAGGCCCGCACCTCCCACTACTGACGTCGCGGACACCTCCCATAAGTGCCGTTGCAGTATTAGGGCGGAGACGACGAAGAACCGGCTCGGGCGGGTCGTGCCGTATTCGGCTCCGACCGGGGTGCTGCTGTCGGACTATCTCGCGCACCGAGCGAGACTCAGCAGGACACGCGGACCGCTGTTCCTGTCGGAGTCCCGCCGCAATCACGCCCAACCGCTGAGCCTGTGGACGTGGTCGAAGGTGGTGCGACGGATCATGCTGGCTGGCGATGTTCCGCGGTTTTCCACGCACACCAGCCGGCATCTGTGTTTGACGGATCTGGCCCGGATGGGTTGGGAGCTGCATGCGATCGCGACGTTCGCGGGGCATCGCCACACGGACTCGACGCTGCGATATATCCACCTGTCCGGGCGGGATCTGGCCGACAAGCTCGGCCGCGGCATGGAACACATCCACGCCTGGTCTGCACCGTCAGTGTGACGAGGAACTGATGGGTGCACGGCGCCCCCGCTGAATTCTTGGCGGAGCTCACGGGGGCACCGTGCGTAGTGCGGAAGGCACTGGTGGTCACGGTAGAGGTCGATCCTGCGTGCGTCGAGTCCCGGCTGTCGAGCGGAGAGATGTCCTGCCCGTCGTGCTCGGACGGGGTGTTGGCGGGGTGGGGTTTCGCCCGCGCCGTCCGGTGGCGGGCCTGGTCACCCCGGTGCGCCCACGGCGGGCCCGCTGTCGGGGGTGCGCAGTGACGCACGTGCTGCTGCCGGTGACATTGTTGCTGCGCAGGGCATATCTCGCGGAGTTGGTCTGGGCGGCGTTGGTGGCGAGGGCCCGCGGGAGCGGGCATCGCCCGATCGCGCAGCGGTTGGGCATCCCGGGGTCGACGGTGCGCGGCTGGTTGCGGGCGGCCGCGGCCCGCGCGGATGCGGTGCGCGGCTGGTTCCTCGCGGTCGCGGTCACGGCGGGTGTCGATGTCATGGTGCCGCGGGAAGCGGAGTCGGTGTGGGGCGACGTCCTCGCCGCGGTGGACGCAGCAAAGACCGCGATCACCGAGCGCTTCGGGAGTGCCGCGGTCCTCGGCGCGGTGACGGCCGCGCAGGTCGCGGTCGCGGCCAGTGCCGGTCGACTTCTCTCACCGGGATGGCCGCCGGCCCCGACCCAGGATTCTGCAACACCGGTTACCCCTGCCTGCGACAACTCAGCGACGACCGCGACCGCGCCGAGACCGATCTGCTCGGCCTGCGCCCGACACCGGGACACTGTCTGCAGTGTGTAGGCGATCTTGTGCGGCGGGTAGTGCTCGGGGTTCGTCGACCGCCCCGACAGGTGCAGCACGTGGGGTGGCGACCACCTGCTCGGTGTGGAAGATCTGCACTACGTCGCCGCTGGTGCGCACCAGCACCTGCTGACCGATCGACCGCCAGGGCACCGAATACCTGCGGTATCGGAATCGATGATACGACGCTATGTGGCTGGCGGGCCATTTCTGACTTGCAAAATGATAGTTAGCGTTCTATGGTGTGGATCACAAGCTGACTTGCATTTTGCTATTCAGCACGGAACTGCGGAAGGGATTAGTGATGCCGACTTACATGTGCTTCGCCCATCGGGGGCGTTTGAGCGACGGCCAGCGGGCGGAGGTGGCCGCGGGGATCTCCCGGATTCACGGCGAGGCCACGGGAGCGCCGGTTTCGTTTGTGCAGTGCGTGTTTCAGGAGTTCAGCTCGGGCGGGCATTTCATCGGCGGGCAGCCCGCGGCTGAAGGTGGGATCTGGGTGTATGGGCACATCCGGGGCGGGCGTACGGCCGAGGTGAAGAACCGGCTGGTCACCGAGATCAGGGATCATCTGGCCCGGGTGGCCGGAGTCGAGGAATCGCTGATCTGGGTGTACCTGAACGAACTTATTCATACGGACATGGTCGAGTTCGGGCGTGTACTGCCCGAGCAGGGCGCGGAGCAGGACTGGGTCGATGGACTGCCGCCGGACCTGCGCAGTCAGCTAATTGCGCTGGGGTGACCTCCGGTGGAGCGTGGACGTGAGACGAAGTCGCCCGATTTCCCCACAGGTAGCGAGCGGTCTCACGATGTTGGCGCCTCGGCCGCGGGGTCGGCGAGTGTGGCCACGACGGGTGTCCGCCACGGCCTGACCCACGCCTCGTCCTCGCGGGAGACCGTGACATCGCAACTCGGGCAGTACTCGCCCCGTTCGAGCGGATTCCCGCACGCGGTGTGGATGAACAGGATCGGCGTCGCAGGCAAGCCCTCGATCGTGGTGTGCTTTTGTCCCCATTCGGCGAGGGTGTGGAACACCGGCAGGATATCGGCGCCGGCCTGGGTCAGCTTGTACTCGTGCCGGGTGCGGCCGGTGCCTTCGTATGGGACACGCACCATCAATCCCATCTCTACCAGGCGGCTGAGCCGGGCGGACAGGATGTTGTCCGCGATTCCCAAGTCGGATCGGAACTCGTCGAATCGGGTCATCCCGACGTTGGCGTTCTTCAAGATCAGCAGGGTCCACTTGTCGCCGAGGACGTCGACCGCACGAGTGATGGGGCACGCGGCTTCGGAGAGGGCGCGTTTGATGTTCGGCATTTCGGTTCCCCATTTCCTCCACTGGCTTGCAGTTAGCAAGTCTACTACCCGTCTTCGTGTCGCCGCACGATCGCACCGCCCGAGCAGCGATTCCGACCATGTTCGACCCGCATTCTCTCCCACTGATTACGAGGAGCCATCTGCGATGATCATCGACGCAGAAAAATCAGAAAACCCTCTCGATTCACTCAGCCCCTACGAGGAGATCGAGCGTTCCCCCGAGTTTCGGGAAGTCCGTAGACGCCTGCGAATCTTCATCTTCTCGGCCACGGCCTTCTTCATGACCTGGTACGGGGGATACGTTCTGGTCAGCACCTTTTCCCGGGGATTCATGGCCACCCCGGTCGTCGGCAATCTCAACGTAGCGTTCTTCCTGGGTCTCGGTCAGTTCGTATCCACCTTCGTCATCACCGGGATCTATGTGACCTTCGCCAATCGCAAGATCACCCCGGCCGTCGACTCTATTCGTGCAAAGTGGGAAAACCGATGAACTACCTCGCGGCATCGCAGACAGTCGGGAATCCCGCGCTGAACATGGCGGTCTTCGCCGGATTCGTGATATCTACCCTGGCGATCGTGATCCTCGTCGGCAGGCGGAAAAGCAAGAAGGCCGCTGACTTCTACACCGGCGGAGAGCAATTCACCGGAATGCAGAATGGAGTCGCCATCTCGGGCGATTACCTGTCCGCCGCCAGCTTCCTCGGCATCACCGGAGCCATCGCGGTGTACGGATACGACGGATTCCTGTACTCCATCGGATTCATCGTCTCCTGGTTGGTTGCGCTCCTGATGGTCGCAGAAGCGATCCGCAACACCGGCCGGTTCACCATGGCGGACGCGCTCAGCTTCCGCCTCAGGCAGCGACCGGTACGCATCGCGGCCGCATCGACGACATTGACCGTCTCCTTGCTGTATCTCCTCGCACAGATGGCCGGCGCCGGCGGGTTGGTGGCACTTCTGCTCAACATCACCGATCGAACGCAGCAGTCGATCGTCATCGCGGCGGTCGGAGCCCTCATGATCGCCTACGTCCTCGTGGGCGGGATGAAGGGAACGACCTGGGTTCAGATCATCAAGGCTGTCCTGCTGATCGGCAGCGTCTTTGTCCTGACGGTACTGATTCTTGCCAAGTTCGGGTTCAGCATCTCCACACTTCTCGGTGCTGCGCAGGAGTCGATCTCGGGCTCGTCGGATCCCGCAGTGGCCGCGCGCGATGTCCTCGCGCCAGGTGAGCAATACGGCAAATCGACGCTGTCGAAGTTCGACTTCATCTCGCTCGGGATGGCACTGGTGTTGGGAACTGCCGGGCTACCGCACGTGCTGATGCGGTTCTACACCGTTCCGACCGCCAACGCCGCACGTAAGTCCGTTGTCTGGGCGATCGCATTGATCGGCGCCTTCTACCTGATGACACTCGTGCTGGGATACGGTGCGGCAGCCATCGTCGGGCCGGACAAGATTCTCGGGGCCCCCGGAGGACAGAACTCTGCCGCTCCATTGCTCGCGTTCGAGATCGGGGGAACGGTCCTGCTCGCCACCATTGCCGCAGTAGCGTTCGCCACGATCCTGGCCGTGGTGGCAGGTCTGACGATCACCGCATCGGCCTGCTTCGCTCACGACCTCTATGCCGGTGTCATCAAGAAGGGCAAGGTGTCCGAGCGGGAACAGGTCCACGTCTCGCGCATCACCGCGGTCGTGATCGGCGTCGTCGCAGTGGGGCTCGGCATCCTGGCCAACGGGCAGAACACCGCATTTCTGGTGGCGCTGGCATTTGCGGTTGCCGGCGCTGCGAACCTGCCGACCATCGTCTACACCCTGTTCTGGAAACGCTTCAATACCCGGGGCGCCTTGTGGAGTATGTACGGCGGGCTGGCATCAACGCTCATTCTGATCGCCTTCTCACCGGCAGTCTCTGGGCGGACAACATCGATGCTTCCGCATATGGATTTTCAGTGGTTCCCGTTATCCAACCCCGGGATCGTGACGATCCCGTTGGCATTTCTGCTGGGAATCCTGGGCACACTGACTTCTCGGACGAAGGCCGATGCAAGAAAGTCCGCTGAAATGGATGTCAAGGTTGTCACCGGCATCAAGTTGAAATCTGAACTCGAACCGATCCTGTGAGACCGGATCTATCCGAAATCCCCGCAAGAAACCACCGATAGCGAAGGAATCATGGTCAACACCATTACGCACTGGTTCGACAACAAGAGCTTCACCGGCACCAGCGGTAACACCGCCCCCGTCACCAACCCGGCCACCGGCGCCGTCACCGGACAGGTCGCCCTCGCCAGCGTCGAAGACGCCCGCACCGTCATCGACGCCGCAGCCGCCGCCTACCCCACCTGGCGCGACACTTCGCTGGCCAAGCGGACGCAGATCATCTTCAAGTTCCGGGAACTGCTCAACGAGCGCAAGGGTGAACTCGCCGAGATCATCACCGCCGAACACGGCAAGGTCGTCTCCGACGCATTGGGCGAAGTCTCGCGCGGCCAGGAGGTCGTCGAATTCGCCTGCGGCATCGCCCACCTGCTCAAGGGCGGCATGACGGAGAACGCCTCCACCAACGTCGACGTCGCCTCCATCCGCCAACCCGTCGGCCCCGTCGGCATCATCTCCCCCTTCAACTTCCCCGCCATGGTCCCGATGTGGTTCTTCCCCATCGCCACCGGCAACACCGTCGTCCTCAAGCCGTCGGAGAAGGACCCCACCGCCGCGATCTGGATGGCCGAACTCTGGGCCGAAGCCGGCCTCCCCGCCGGCGTCTTCAACGTGCTCCAAGGCGACAAGACGTCCGTCGACGAACTCCTGACGAATCCCGCCGTCAAGGCGATCTCCTTCGTCGGCTCCACCCCCATCGCCCAGTACGTCTACGCCACCGGCACCGCCCACGGCAAACGCGTCCAAGCCCTCGGCGGCGCCAAGAACCACGCCATCGTCCTGCCCGACGCCGACCTCGACCTCGCCGCCGACGCCATGGTCAACGCCGGCTTCGGATCCGCCGGCGAACGCTGCATGGCCATCTCCGCCCTCGTCGCCGTCGGCGACATCGCCGACGAACTCGTCGCCAAAATCACCGAACGCACCAACACGTTGAAGATCGGCGACGGCACCCGCGATTCCGACATGGGCCCGCTGGTGACGAAGGTGCACCGCGACAAAGTCGCCTCCTACATCGACGCCGGAGAGGCCGCAGGCGCCACCATCGTGGTGGACGGCCGGCAGGTGCAGCCCAACGGCGGCGCCGACGGATTCTGGCTCGGCCCCACCCTGATCGACCACGTCACCACCGACATGAGCGTCTACACCGACGAAATCTTCGGACCGGTCCTGTCCGTGATCCGCGTCGACTCCTACGACGAGGCCCTGGAACTGGTGAACTCCAGCCCGTTCGGCAACGGCACCGCCATCTTCACCAACGACGGCGGCGCCGCCCGCCGGTTCCAGAACGAGGTCGAGGTCGGCATGGTCGGCATCAACGTCCCCATCCCCGTCCCGATGGCCTACTACTCCTTCGGGGGCTGGAAGAACTCCCTGTTCGGCGACACCCACGCCCACGGCGCCGAAGGTGTGCACTTCTTCACCCGCGGCAAGGTCGTCACCACCCGCTGGCTCGACCCCAGCCACGGCGGCCTCAACCTCGGCTTCCCCCAGAACAACTAGCCACATCGACACCGACCTGGGCTGGGCTGCTGAAACCAGCACCCAGCCCAGGTTCACATGCAGAGGAAGACAATGCCGCTCGTCCACATTCACCTCGTCGAGAACCGACGGTCCCAAGCGCAATTGCGTCAGATCGCGGACGTCGTGCAGGCCGTCATGCGCGAATCATTCGCAGCGCCTGCGCGTGATCGTTACCAGGTCATTACCGAGCACAAGCCGGGCCAAATCATTGCCGAGGATACGGGGCTGGGGTTCGAACGCACCGACGACATAGTGCTTGTCGAGATCGTGCAGCAGGGTCGAACGGAGGAGCAGAAGCGGGCAATGTATCAAGCGTTGGCAGAAGCGCTTGCGGTGGAAACTGGGCTGGCGTCAACAGATCTGATTATCTCGGTGGTGGCGAACACTCGAGCGGACTGGTCGTTCGGTCGAGGGTCTGCGCAGTTCTTGGATGGCCAACTCGAGTGAGCAGCGCCCTGGGGTGTCGGTGGGCGCGGCGACTGCGCGGTCCTGTGGGGTGTGGTCCAGCGGGCACGGGCGGTGTTCCGGGTGCCGACGGGTCGAATCGCGTACTCGGGGACCGGATAGGTGCATGGGGCGGTGGTGCATCGGGTTGCGGTGCCAGGGTCTTTCATCCCCGGCGCCTGACGGATCAGGGACGGTCTCTCATGTGGGTGAGGTGTTGTCCCGCGCTTGCATCACATGGAAGACCACGATGTCCATGGTGGAGCGTGCCGCGGCGGTGCGAGATCATGGGGCAATACGGCCGCCCGACCTGGCGATCGCCCAGGTCTCGGGAGAGCCGGCGCAGAGCGCGACAGCCCGCCTCGGCGTTCATGATCTCGACGGGAATCGACACGACGTGCCTTCCTCGTGGACTGTGGACTCTCCGGAACAGGCGTGTGCGAGGAGTGGTGCGTTGACATGGTTGTTGCGTCCGCTAAGTGGTCCTATGCGGCGGTGGCCAGCGTAGCGTTGCCGATCGCCGTTCGAACTCGACTGGGCAGATCTGGCCCAGGCTCGAATGCCTCCTTCTGGTGTTGTAGCGCGTGATCCAACGGAAGACCGCAGCACGCGCGCACCCGCACTGTTCCAGCGCTTCCGGCCCTGCAGCGTCTCCCGTTTCAGCGTCGCGTTGAGCGACTCGGCGGCCGCGTTGTCCGCCGACGTCCCGACAGCGCCCCGCGATGTCGTCACCCCCAACTCGCGGCAGAGGTCGGCGAACTCCGCCGACGCATATTGAGATCCGTTGTCAGAGTAAAAAATTGACCCCTCAAGCCCTGCGGGCACGATCAACCGATGGTGAATCTGACCTTTGTGAGGCGTTCGCTCTCGTTCCAAAGCTGCATGCCCTCTGCCGGGTCTGCGGCTCCACGGGGGAGGGGGACCGGCTTGGGAGTGCCGGCATCCTGGCGGCGTGCTGCGGGGCCGATGAACTGGCCGCTGCGCACCTCGGGGCTCGTCGCTGCGTATAGGGATGGCCAGGCAGCGCCCTCGGGCGAGCCCATGACGAACCGTTCCATCAGACCGGTCAGGCTCCTGGCGACTACGCCCTGGGTGTGCCGTTGCAGGTTGGTTATCGCCGACCCCGGGTGTATGACGACCGCCTTGCTGCTTGTTCCGGCGAGACGCCGGGCTAATTCCCGAGTGAAGACGACGTTGGCGCGCTTGGACTTCGCATAGGCACTCATCGGGCGATAACGCTGCTCGCTCATCAGATCGGTCAGCTCGCCACTGCGCCAGGTCGCCGCGATCGCGCTCACCGTGACGATGCGAGACGCGGCGGAACGCTGGAGGGAGGGAAACACCTGTGCAGTGAAGGCGAAGTGGCCGAGATGGTTCGTGCCCACGGTCATCTCGAAGCCATCTTTGGTGGTTCTGCGCTCGGGGATGTTCATCACTCCGGCGTTATTGATCAGCAGATCCACCGTCTCCGTGCGGGCGATTTGCCCCGCGGCGTCCCGGATGGAAGCAAGATCCCCCAGGTCTAGGACGAGTGTGCTGAGGTTGACGTCGGGAGTCTCAGCCTCGATCAAGGCAGCCGCCTCCTCGAGCTTGGCTAGGCTGCGGCCAGCGAGGATGACCCGGGCGCCACGCCGAGCGAGGCCCCGGACAGTCTGCAAGCCGATGCCGCTATTCGCGCCGGTGATCAATGCTGTGCGGCCGCTCTGGTCGGCGATCGCGTCCGGGGTCCAGTGAGACGTATACGTCATAGCCAGTCCTTCGATAGTGAATGTTCATTTAATAACACAATGAACCCCGTGCGCCGCGTTGTCAAATGAATATTCATTAGCAATACTGAGGTGTGTGAGAACACGCGATCCTGAATCCAAGCGTCAACAGCTCCTCCAAGCTGCACTGGATGAGTTCGCCGCGCACGGCGTTGCCGGCGCACGCGTAGACCGACTCGCAAGGCGCGCAGGAATCAGCGCGGGCCTCGTGTACTCCTTCTATGACGGAAAGGACGGCCTGTTCGATGCGGTCCTCGACTCGATCGTTGAGCAAACCGTCACGACGATCCCCATCGACGCCGACGACCTCGCCGAGTATGCGGGACGTCTCTTCGACGGCGCAAAAGCCCACCCAGAGGTTGCCCGCTTCATGGCCTGGTACCAACTGGAACGAGGCGAGTCTGCAGGAGGGCGCGCCGCAAACTCAGCCGCGATGTACGGGAAAGTGGCGGCCATCGAAGCCGCCCAGCGCCGTGGCGACGTCACCGACCGCTTCCGCGCAGGCCAACTCCTCGCCCTCGTCATCAGCACCGCGAATATGTGGCAACTACAAAACTGCGACTTCCTCAGTCTCGTACCTGAGGAAAAGCACCGCGAGACAGTCGTGGATGCCGTGCGCCGTCTCGTAGCACCCTGAGAGTTAGTCATCCCAGGGCTGTAACTCGTCAAGCAGCCCCGGTGGTGCGACTGATCCCGTCAATATGCTCGTCGTAACGAGTGCAGTGGCGGAGGTAGCCGTGGAGGATTCCGATGAGGCGAATGCCGGCGATTGGTGGTGCAAGTCGCCAGCGGCGCGCCACTGGTCGTAGAGCTCTCGGGCGCCGGAACTGAACGACAAAGCGCACAAAGCTCATTGGATCGATGACATCGTAGAGACGCCGGTTACCGACGGTCGCGGGCGAGCACGGCACCGTTCTTGCCGGAGGCGACAGTCAACGGTGCCGGCGTAGTTTCGTCCCCGAAGTCACCGAGCTCCCGGACGCCGAGTACGACATTAAAACATGTCTCCCGGTTTGAGCCGTTCGACATACTCGTGCCGGGTTGACCTCCACAAGTTCCCAGCCGGAGGGCCAGGTGTAACCCAGGACCGGCTGATGATAGTGGCCGACGAAGTCCGCCGGCTACCGGTCGGCCGCTTCCTACGACACCGACGGACGCCGAGGACATTATCGACTTCGCGCGAACCTGGGCGTCATTCGGCGGGCCGCCGAATGACGCGATACTTATCCGCTTCGGAATGTCTCCAACGAGATTCACGGTCCGGCTGAGGGAGATCGTCGCCGAGACCGACCGCAGCAACGACTTCATTGGAGCGCTGCGGAAGGTCGGACCGCAGCCCGATAGGGCCGAGCCGATCGACTAGTTCCGGATAAGATTCGGCGCGCTCCGCGAGTTCCCGACATCGTGGCGGTGCGTCGGCCCGGCCCGCACCAGCGTCGGCCCGTTCGAAGGGCACTGTCCGTGTGGGCGGATTTCTCGAGGACGGATCACCATCATGTTGTCGTCTTGCTCTGCAGCGTCCTGGCGAGCACCGGGATCAACGCGGGGTGGAAACCATCGTGGGCGGGCCGGTGCGCCCGATGGTGTCGGGCGGTGATGCGCTTGGCGCCGCTGGGGGCGCCGATGTGTGGGAGGCGTCGCTCTTCGGCGTCGTGTTCTGCCTGTTGCTGGGTGCACCGTGCACCGATCGGCTCGTGATCGTGTTGCTCGGGATCTGGGCCTCGCTGCCCGACGCCGGGTTCGGATCTCCGGTGTGGACATGGTAGTTCAGGCAATGGCGATCGGCCTCACTTGTCCGGTGACATGGACCGGCGACGGGCGGTGCCGGGGAGCGGTACCGCCCCGTCGCGTGTGGACCGTGATGCGGTGGTTCTGTTCCCTGTCCGGTGGGTCAGTGCTCGGAGCCAGGACGTATAACACCGATGCTGCCACCCGGGCTCTGACCGCTCGTCACGGAATGCCTATCCGCAATCGGCGCTGCCGAGCGGGTAGTGCCGTTCGGAATTGGTGTAACTGGGTGGCTGCCCTGGCCGATGTACTGTGCGAAGTTCTCCACCGGTCGGTGGATCTCGGCGCAACGGTATGCGCTAATCCCGGTTAGCAAGTGGGGATTTGGCTGCGGCGAGTGCATCGGCAAGGTGCGCTGGGTGTGTACCGTCGCGAGGACATGGTAGATCTGCCGGCCGGTCGCGCGCCGAGAGTGCGATCTATGCCATACGTGCATTTCCGGTGTTGCCCGAACTGGACGAGTGGCGGCAGGCGGTTGAGGCGTCTGATAGTGCCGACCCGCCGATCGCGGTCGGCGGTGCCGCAGGCCGGGTTCGAGTCGCGGGCGGGCCATTCTGATCGCCAATTCTGGTACCGACCGGTTTCCTCAGTTCTGGAAAGTAGGTATGCCTGTAAGTATTTCGGCGGTCGTCGCGTTGCGAGACACGCGGCATTGTGTGATGTGCCTCACCCGCGTCGACCGAAGGCCACCCATGCGCTATCGATACCAGCCCGCGACGGTCCGCCGCGGCTGTCATCGACGGGTGGAGTGGAGAACTGTTCGAGTCAACGACCGCATGGCGGTGTACGGTGTCGCCGGGAGTGGTCCGCCCGTGGTCTTCATCCATGGATGGGAGTTGGCACCACACGTATACCGTCACGCCTTGGCTCAGCTTGCCCGAAACAACGTCCGGGTCTTCGCTCCAGCGGTGCCAGGATTCGCGGGGGCATCCGACCGTCCCTTCGAAGAGCGGACCCTCGACAGCTATGTAGCCTGGCTCGGCCGGTTTCTCGAAGCTGTCGGGATCGGCCCCGTAATCCTCGTGGGTCACTCGTTCGGCGGGGCGATTGCAATTCAAGCCGCCCACGATCTTCCGGATCGGGTATCGCGACTCGTTCTCGTCAACTCGATCGGGGGAGACGCTCGTCCCGGTCCGGGTAAGTCGGCGCTCTCGATCCACGAGAGACCACTGTGGTATTGGGGAGCGGCGGCGTTGGGAGAAGCATTGTCGCGCAACATGTTCTCGCATGCTTCGGCAACAAGCACACATGCGATCTCCCCGACCGCACTCCGCGATCCAGGAGCGGTGTGGCGCACCGCCCACATCGCCAGAACAGCGAACTTGACGGCGGAGCTGAACCGGATCGCCGACCGCGGGCTGCCGGTCTCGCTGCTGTGGGGCCGCGCAGACCGCCTGATACCGCGGGCGAGCTTCGAATCGCTCCGAGAGTCACTCCGCACACCACCGGTGTTCACCGTCGCCGGCGGCCACGGATGGCTGATCAACGACCCGAAGTACTTCGGCAACGCGATGCGGACCGTCCTGAACTGGGTCCCGACCGGGGCGGCAGCATGACTGCCCGAGTCGCCGATCGCACGCAAGTGACGACGCGGACGGGGCAGCTGATCATCTGGAAGTGTCGGGACTGCGCCGCGCTGCTTGCGCCCTTGACGAGGTACTGCTCCTACTGCGGCAGTGACGAACTCGAACAGGTCCCGTCGGCGGGCACCGGGGTGATCGTGTCGTGGAGGGCCGTTGACCGGGCACCGGACCAGGTCTGCGGCCTGCCCAACCCATCGATTGTCGCCATCGTCGCACTCGACGAGGGGCCGTGGGTGTATTCGTGGATTGACTGCGACGCCCCGCTTCCGACCGGCCAACCGGTGCGGGTGTGGTTTCGTCACACCCGACCGGGCGAGAGATTCCCGGTCTTCGAACCGCACGCCGGGCCGACCAAAACACGGCTCCGACGGGCTGGAAAACAGTGTTTGACGTCATCATTAACGTCGAGGCGAACGTGACGAACCTCTTCGCCGAATACTTCCGTCTCTGCCCTGCCGGTGCAGGACCGAGCGGATGCCGTGCCGGGGGTGCATCGCCCTCGACCTCCACCGCGACGTCGCAGCGATCCTGTGTGGCCCCGACCGCGTAATCCCTCCAGCCGACATCAACGACAAGGACCACCTCTCACCATGAAGATTCGTACGCTTGCCGCGACCGCAGCCCTCACCGTCGGTGTCCTCGGCGTCGCATCCGGCACCGCCCAGGCCGCACCGGACAGTGCCGGCACCCCCGCGATTGCCCCGTCCATCGTGCAGGGCGTCGACTGGACCGTGACCCGCGACGGCACCGACGTCGTCGTCCATGTCGCGTCGGGCTCGTTGGCCATCGAGAACAACCTTCTGATCGTCCGAAACGGTCAAGGTGCGGTGGTGGCGTCGGTACCACTGACCCTCGCGGTCGACGGTCTCGTCCATCCCGTCGCGGCCCGCGTAGCCGGTGACACTGCCGTGCTGACAACAAACACCGACCCCGCCGCCGGCACCGTCGACCACACCGGTGCACTCAGCGACCTCGCCCGACCGGCGCCGATCGAGGCCGGTCCACCGTCACTCTCGCTGACGCCCGCGATCGGCACTTCCCTGGGCGCGGCGACCGGGTTGGTCGGCGGCTGCCTACTCGGCGCCATCGCGGGGGCCGCCATGTCCGCACCCGCCGTCATGCTCTTCGGCGCCGGTCCCGTTGCGGGATGCGTCGGGGGCGCACTACTGCTCGGGTCCGGGTCCGGCCTGGCGGGGACCGCTACCGGAGATCTCGGTGCCGACGCAACCACCGGTCCGCACATCATGCAACTCCTCAACCAGGCGCCCGCACCAAAGAACTAGAACACCGCGAACCGGACCGAACCTTTTCGCCGTGCGTCGGTGTCTTGTGTGTGCACTTACCGCTGCTGGAAATCGATGTTCATGCCCTGCAGGACCGCCCCTGGACGGTCTGCATTGCGGGCCTGACCGGTGGACGTCGCGGTAGTTGTCCTCGCTGGGGTTCAGCAACCCGACAATGTCGCCGCTCCTGAGCATCGGGTGATGCCGCAGTGTGGTGCCCGGCTCGTGGGTCGGCGGCCGTCGGCGGTGGCAGCGCGGACGCTGCGTTCGGCTTGGATTCGATTGCTCGCGCTCTGGGTGACCAATCGGGTGACTGCCGAAGGTGTGGGATCACCGTTTCAGTGAGGGCCCGCGGATCGGACTGGCGAGCATACAGATCCGCGCGGGCCGCGACGGTATGAGCGGCTCGTTGGATGTCGTGACGTTGAACTCGGTGCTTGTCGCGTCGGTGGTTGTGGCGGCGGCGCTGGTGGTTCGTGTGTCGTAGACGGTGCGCGGGAGTGATGTGGTGGCGGGCTCGGGGATATGTCCGCGCCACCGGGTTCGCTTGTGCACGAGGCAACTAGCACTGCCGCACTGCCTGTGGCGGCGGCGAGAACCAGGCACATCATGATCCGCATCATTCGTTGTGGCTTGTCAGGCGTGGTCGGGCGGTCGCACGAGCGGTCCGATCCGCGGTGTCTGAAGTATTGCCTGTTTTGACATGTCCGCGCGACCCGGTCTGTTCAACGGATCGCCGCGAACTGCCTGATTTTCGAAAACAGGTATATGCACGGGTAATTCGGACGTTGCTCGTAGTGTTCGTGACCGGGATGTTATAGAGGTCTCGTTTGACGGAAGCTACTACTGCACACCGTACGCGGCGACGCACCTGAGTGCAGTTGCTGGGTCGAGATTGTTACTGACCATCTCGACCGAGGAAAGAATCATGGGCAAACAGCGGGTACGAAGTGCCTATACCGCAGGACGTGTGATCGCAGTTGTTGCCGGAGCAGCTGCTCTCGCAACCACCGGCGGAGTAATTCAAACAGGCACGGCCAGCGCGCACGACGCGTCCGAGGCACCCAGAGGGTGCGACTGGGAGTGGCCGGTCGATGGTCCACCGTCGCAGGGCTTCCATCTCGGCCATGATGGCACCGACTTCGCCGTCAAGGTAGGGACCGAGCTCCATGCTCCGACATCAGGGACGATCTCGGTTGCCGGGCCGAATGATCCTGGCGGATACGGAACCTACATTCAGCTGGAAGCCGATACCGGCGAGCAGATTCAGATGGGTCACCTTTCCGAGACGTGGGTCGGCGTGGGGGATCATGTCACTGTCGGTGAGGCGATCGGCGCAACCGGTAACACGGGGAGCTCGACGGGTCCACATCTGCACCTTCGCATCCACCGCGGTGGTGCGGTCGACCCCGTGACCTTCTTGCGTTCGGTCGGAGCGTGCGACACAGGTTCGGGTGACATCCGATCCTGATCCGAATCCGGCGTCCCTGGCGCGCCCGCACCCCTGGAAGGTGCTCTGTTTGCCGAGCCTGGTGTCGAGACGGCACCGAAAGTCTCTGCAGGACTGAGGAATGCGCAGCGTGATGCGCAATGCCCGGGCATGGCCAGAATGTGCCCACACGAAGGGGTCCGGAGGGCAGTCCGAGAACTCTGGTTGGCGGTCAGGCGCGTCTCCGCGGTCGGCCCCAGGCTTGCGCCTACTACGTGAGGGTGGGCGGGTATCGGTGGACGGCCGTGTCCGTTCCCGACCTCGTATTCATCCCAATGATCACGCCCAGACACCTGTTGCTCAGCAGTAAGGCAGTCGATGATTCGTAAGTCCGCAAGGGCAGTGGGTGCAGCACTTCTGGGTCTGGGTGTCGCTGCAGGTGTTGCTGTCGCCACCCCCACGGTGGCCTCGGCCGCGGCTCCGTGTCGTGGCACATGGGACGTCGTCGTGGGTGGCTTGACCAATGACGACTCTGTGGGATTCCTCAACGAGGACCAGCGCGTTAAGTACAACTCGTTTGATACGCGGTCCGGCGTGAGGGAACTCGATCGGCTTGTACGGGCTCATGCCCGGGCATGTCCTGACGACTTCATCCATCCCGTGGGTTTCTCGGGGGGTGCAGCAGTAGTGCACCTCTGGGCGACTGAGAACGGCAGAGAGTTCCGGGGCAGAGCCAGCATCGTCCTGATCGGTGATCCCAAGCTGCCGGACGGCCTGGGTGGCGGTCTCGGATTCGCGGCGACCGATCTGAGATGGGTTCCGGCGCTCGGTGGTGCGAATGACGACTATGGTGTGTTGCCCGCACTCCAGGTATGCAACGGGTGGCTTGGCGGCGGTGACCACATCTGCAACAGTCGCGCCAGTTGGGGTGGATACCTTCGTGGTGTGCACGGCGACTATGACTTCGATGTGAACTCGTACCCAATCAACGCTGATGGGTTGATCTTTCGGTAGCGCAAACCCCTTGCAGTGGTCGGTGGCATCGCACCCGAATCACAGGTCCTCCCGGTGTCCCAGCGGCCGCGGGTGCTGCACGAGTCGTACCCGATCGTGCATGCCACCGCACTGGCGAATTGTCGGGGAGCTCTCCATCGGTCGCCTCTCCAGCCGTGCGGCGACCCTGCCATCCGGGCTGTTCGGGCGTCGCGGCGTACCCGTGCGGGCGATCTGACTCGCCCCTGTCGACGTCGCTGCGGCAATGCGCGGCGCTCGGGGACCGATAGAGACCGTACCGTCACCAGTTAGCGGAGTTGGGCGGCGGTTGTCGTGGTCGACCCAGTAGGTGAAGGTGTATCGGCTGATCCTGGGCGAATCGGTGGTTAGGATTGTCGGCAGGGGCAGATCGGACCAGGTGTGCACGTCTTGCACCGCAATTGTGCGCGCCCGCCTTTTTCTCCGAGTCGTTACGGCCCGTGCCGGCTGGTAACTCCAGCGACATTCGTTCGATTCCCGCGGGGAAGACACTATGGCAGCGGTATGCGTGCACGTTCCTCGCCTGTCTCCGAGGGACTGCGCACACGCTGCGGAATCGTGTGGAGATGTCAGTTGTGAGGTCCGTTTGCCGGTGTGGGCTCTGTGCCGTGACGACCTCCGGCGGTCGACTATGGCTGGTGGGCAATGGTGTTCGTGCGCGAGTCAGTGGACGTCTGCTCGGCTTCGGATAGGCAGTGCAGAAGATGCGCGCATGGAAGTTGACGAACGAGATGAGCGAGGGCGATTCGCTCCGAGAGGGTGGCACGTCAGCGGAGGGGCGCCGCATCGAAGATACCCACAGGGAGGCGGGTTCGGTTGTGTGTTGTGGTGCGGCCACGCGGCGTTCTGTGCCGACAAGCCCGTAGTGTTGTCAGCATGTTAGAACATATTCTCGAGTCTATGGAGGCGAACCTGGCCTCGCATGCTGGGCATCTCCACTTTCAGGTTCCGAATGCGCGGGTGCTCGATGGTGCGGACGTGTATCTGGCAGATAGCGGATTACACGATGACACATTCAACATCATCTGCCGAGCCCGATTTTCCGACCGTGACGTCGATGCACGTGTGGCCGCGGTCGTCGGGGAGGTGAGAGCGCTGCAGCGCCCGTTTTCCTGGTGGGTGGCTCCGACCTCCGCCCCAGATGATCTGCCAATAGTCTTGCGGGCGCATGGTCTCGTCGAAGCGGAGACCGAAGAAGCGATGGTTGCCACGCTCACCGAGGTGCCGCCCGCGCCGCACCGAGGCGACTTGGTCGTGGTCGCCGTCGAATCTGCTGAGCAGTTGCGTGATTACGCGTCCCTGGTGGCGCGGAACTGGGATCCGCCTTCGGCGGCGGTGGTGGACTTCTTCGCCCACACCGCCCCGGCCATTCTCGCCCCGACGTGTGCGAGCCGCTTCGTTGTTGGTTACCGCTCCGGCGAACCGGTCGCGGGAGCGGAGATCCATGTCCATGCCGGGGTCGCCGGACTCTATGGAATCGTGACGCTCGAGGAGCATCGCCGGCAGGGACTTGCCACCGCGGTTACCTTGGCGGCACTCGAACTCGTCCGCGCGGAGGGCGTGACCCATGCGGTGCTGCAAGCTTCCACCGATGGCGCACCGGTCTATGAAAGGATCGGGTTCACCTCCGTCGGCACCTACACCGAGTTCGCGCTGTGACGTGCACGCTCGAGGTTCTACCCAGGTATTGATGGGAGGCTGCAGTCATGACGGATGGATCCGTAGACCGGATCGTGATCGGCGGCGCGTCGATCGCGGGCTTGCCCCTCGTGTACGGGAACGGCGGCGGTGCGCCTCGGGCGGTCAGGCTGTGGGGGCATTCGCGGCACGGCGACGCGTAGACGTCGTTTTCAGGTCATGTGCGAGGCTGCGTCAGGTTTGCGCACATGAAGTAGGCTTGATGGTGGCACCGTTCGCTGTGCTGAGGTGCACGACGGTTCGGGTGGGCGGCCGGGTTTCCTACGGGCTCATACGGAGCGCGGAAGCCAATTCTTGGGCTCTCGGCAATCCGTGCCATCGATCGCACCCTGTGGGGCTACGTCGCACGAGGGGCGTTCGGCGTGTTCTTCCGGTACTCGTGGCGGAAGATGACGATGGCACTGACCGCCCACGCCCCGAGACCAACGGCGGACTTGATGGGTGACCAGGTGGTTGCTGTCAGGTAGAGGCCGTACATGCCGGTCGCCGTGACGAGCACCGTGGCCGGTGTGATCAGTCGCTTCATCGTTCCCGTTTCGCCAGACGCGTACCACTATTGGGACCATTATGCCAGATCGCAGGCCGGGCGCAGGTCGGTGACGTGGGTGTTTGCTGAGATTTGCTGCTACGAATCTCGTGTGCGAACGCTGGCGGTGGCGGCGTTGATCGCCGCGGTAATGGATGTCCTGGCCGGGTCCTGGTAGGCCGGGTGGATGGTGGCTGGTCTGATCCTCAATGGTGTCGCGCGGGAGCAGGCCGCGAAGCGTCAGGCAGCGCGGGCGGCGGGCGTGGAGCCGTCGCGGCCCTTTCGCGAATTGTTCGGTGGTGGTTGGGGCGAGTAGCCGTGTGTGGGCGGGATCTGCCGTGGCGCTCGGTTCGGCGGGGTAGTTTCCGCCGCTCTGATGCCTGCGTTGTGCGTCGGTGACTCGTTGTTTCCCTCGATGGTGATCATCGGAGGCAGTGGCCGGGTTCGCCGGAGGCGCACGCCAATCTGCGCCGAGGTTCTGTGCCCGGTGGTTTCTCTCCCTCACGAGACAGCTCGGGACGAGGGAGGAAACCTGCCGGACGGATCGGTGCGTTTCCTATGACCAGACATCGGCGGGGCCGCTGTATTGACCCTGGGCCGAAGTGATCAGGATGGCGTCAGCTGTTCCTTGGTTAGGTTGCGATGAGGTGTGCCTCGGAGTGGATGGGTGAAGCCGGTCTCGGATCGGCGGTTGTCGCATGTGGTGTCGGTGAGGTTGTTGACCAGGGTGTTTCCCGCGCCCCTGGTCGATGAGGTGATCGCGGAATGCGGGCGGACCGAGCAGCGCGGTAGGTCGTTGACCGCTCGCGTGACGGCGTACTTCTCGATCGGCATGGCATTGAATTCGCAAGGCTCCTACGAGGAGGTCTTCCAGCAGCTCACCGACGGTTTGTCGTGGTCCCGGTGGCCTTACGGTTGCGCCAGGCCGCCATGTCGTGTGTGCGAGGACGAGTGCAGTATTGGAGAAAGTGATGCGCCTGCATCGGACAGCTCTGCCGCGATGCTGGGAGTCGAATCACGTTGCGTTGCCAGCGGGTCGAATTCGGCCATCACCCATCGACCCCGCAGCTAGGTGTCCGCACCCGTGCACTCATGCCATCACCTCAGGACCTCACGATCTCAGCTTAGTCGGGTGCATTACACAGCAACCTCGGGAAGTGTCCGGTCGGGGCAGTCCGCTGGTCCGAGTCGGGGCGGTTGGGGCGTCGGGATCTGGTGTGTTGGAGGCTCTACTTGGTGGTGCCGAATCGTTGGTAGGCGGCCTGTCTGGTGGTGTCGAGGGCGAGGCCGATGGCGGCCCATGAGTCGCCGTCTTCGCGGGCGGCGGTGACGGCGGCGCGGAGTTCGGCTTCGGCGTCGGCGAGGTGTTTGCGGGCGGTGATGATCCGCCGCAGGTTCTTGGCGTCTCGGGCCTCGGTGGTGTTCGGGTCGAGTTGATCGAGGCCGGTGGGGTCGGTGTCGGTGTGTTTGATGGTCTTCATGTGTCTCACTTCAGGTAGTCGTAGAACTTCGCACGGAGGCGGTCTGCGTGGATGATCCGGTTCGGTTTGCCGGCGGGCACGGCGACCAGTTCGAGGAGTCGCCCTGCCGTGTCGGTGCCGATGATGAGGAGCCGTTCCTCGCCGTCGTACTCGTACTCGACGTAGCGGATCGCATTCTCGAACGCGTGGGTGATGTCGGTGTCGCTGATGTTGTGTCTACGCGCTGAGTTGGTGATCCACACTTGTAAAGGTTACCTTTACGCGAGTCGTTGTCAAGGTGTCCTTTACAAGCTGCGTCGGGGGAGCGGGAGGATCCGTGCCCCGTGCTGAGCGCCGCGATCTCTGAACCGGAGCGCTGAGCGCCCTACGCGCGCCGATTCGGTGTTCCATCCCCCGACCTTCAGGACCCGCAGAAGCCCGCTACGCGCCCCGGGCAAGCTGCTCTGAAGGCGTGCCGGCATCGGCCGTGCTCGTCGCCGACCGCCACCGCGACCGGCGCCTTACCGTCGGCGGTGCTGGGATGCACGTCGCCATCGACCTCGACCTCGACGACGAGGCGATCCGTCACCTTCAGCAGACCCTGCACCCCGGCGAGCCGGTTGATCGGCAGCGGAAGAATCAACCCTCCCGGACGAGGCCGGGTCAGGTGGGCGGCGCGCCCGCCCGACCACGATCTCACCGATCGTCCCTGCCCAGCCGATTCCAAAGCACCCGGGTGATGCCAGGTGAGATCACGTCGGATCCCATGGCGAGTGTTCGAGGCTGTTGAGCTCATCGAGAACCTGGTCGACACTCGTGGTCGGAGGCCGGAAGTCTTCGCCCTCCGAGGCCCGGAGGCGGTCGCGCACGTAGGCGAGCATGGCGAGTTCACGTTCGAGGTCTGCTGCGGTTCGGTCGCTCACGAGCCAATCCTCCCCTGAGCGGGCGGGTGATCAGAATTGCGCCCACGGTGGCAGAGGGCAGAGGGCGGCAGCTCCACTCAACACTTCTCGTCAGGGGACATGCCGTCACCGCAGGTCAACCGCCCGAACTACGAAGTCTTGCGGCGGGCTCGCGGATCGGTTCCACCTCTGCGTGTTTCGGTATGCTCGTTGTCGTCGGCGGCGACGCTGACGGTGCGCGTGGGAGCGACTTGCTGGTTTGGTCACCGGATTGCTGCTCCCACGGCAGACCCACCCCTTGGGGTGGGTCCGAGCGTGGCAGGCCGTCAATTGGGACATCATGCCTGCCACGCTTCGTCACATCGGGGGTGTGATCGACAAGGGGAGGGAACGTTTGTGGCGTACAGCGTGAGCCCGGATGCGCCGCCGTCCCGGTTGGATCCGGAGGCCGGTACTGGCGCCACACCGGTGTCGAAGGCGGCCGGCTACCGCCCGGCCGCCACGTATGCTGACCGGGCTGTGGAGCGTGGTTCGGCGCGGGAGCTGGATCGGATGGTCGAGGACGCCGAGTTCACTCGCGCCCGGAAGGATCTCGAGCGGGCCTTTCCCCGGACCATGGTGCCGGAGGTGTCCGTGCGTGAGCGGCGGGCGTTGCCGATTCCGGATTCGATTCGCCTGCCCCTGAGTTCCCGTCAGCGGAAGGTGCGGTCGGTCAATAAGCGTCGGGTGCAGTCGTCGTTGCCGAAGGTCGGCTACATCGCGGTGCGGGCCCTGATCGACGATCCGGATCACTGGAACACCGTGGGGGAGGCGTTGTCGGCGGCGCGCGGTGACGCGTAGCAACTGGAGGAGAAGCTGCGCTTGCAGGTGCGGCGGGTGGACCGGGCCATTCAGTCCGCGGAACGGTTCAATGACCGCGGCCACATCGTGTACTGCGCGGTCACCCTCCCGCACACTGTGCCGCAGCAGGCGGTCAACCTGTCCGGGACTGCTGGGCGGGCACGCGAACACATCGACAGAATCGAGGCGGCACCGCGCATGGTGGAAGGCGAAGGTCGAACTGCCTGATTCTCGCAACACGGCCGGGCGGGCGCCGCCGGAGTGAATGTGGTTGCGTTCACTCCGGCGGGAGCCCAGGCGGGGGTTAGATCGTCTCCACCAGGTCGCCGAAGCTGATTCCATCCCCCCAGCTACCGTTGCGGAGTTCCTCGATGCAGCCCTGCGTCTTGCTGACCAGCCAGCGCATCGTGTCGATGACTCGAAGGATCTGCAGCAGAAGCCAGAGCACTCGTAGGAAACGCCAAGCGAGGTTTCTGAGCTGACTGACCCAACGTCCATACCTATCAGTTCTTGAAATAACATTACTATCAGAAGTATCTTTCATTATTGTTCTCCTTGATTGATTAAACACATTATTACTATCTTCTTTTCGTCCGCGATTTTGGGCAGACCTCAAGCCAGGCGATAAATTGGGTGTGCGGCCGAGCTGCCCGCGTCCGCGGGTGGGTCTTCAGGGTAGAGCCAACCGTCGTCCCAGGTCAAGGTCTACCGCCGAGTCGGCTTGCGTAGGGGTGGAGATCAAATGCAATTAGAAAGACTTCTCCGGGAGAGCAAATACTTCCTCGTCATTAGTAGGGTCCTATTCGCATTTTGGAAAGGATGCGATGTGCAGAGGATGGGGCTGTGAAAAAGTTTCGGGATCTTCTACTTCGGGCCGATTAGTAGGGTTTGCGGCCAATTATCGTGGCACGGGATACCTACCGCAGGGGGCATCGCCCGCCGAGGAGCAGTTCGTGGCGAACCTGTGGTCGAGACGTGAAGCAACACTCGGCGGGAGTGTGGTGATGGCACTTCCCACCGATGATTGCCAGCGAGCCGTCGGTTCTTGTCCTCGGCGGTTCGAGGCTTCGTCGGTGGTGACCGGGTGTCTGATGTGCGGCGGCATTGTCGGAGCACGGACATAAGGTGTGAACCCACTGGGTGCAGACCGCTACCCCGTTGGACCGTAAGAGATTGGGCCCGAATGAGTGACGGCATATTCGAGGAATTGCAGCGTTCCGCGATCGATATTGGCAACACCGTAGGTCCGTCGGACTTCTCCGAGGCGATGAGTGAGCTCAAAGAACTCGAACAGGAAGTGCTGTCCTCCGGATTTCCGGACGGGGAGCGCAGCTGGCTGCTGTTCACCCTCTCGTCAGTGATGAACGATCTCGCCACGGACGCACAGAGCATCGAGGGCCTCGAACTGGGTGTTGAATGGGCACGAGGACTGATCAACTCCGACAAGACCCCCGAGACGATCGCTGCCCAGGCGCTGTACAACGTCGGCACCGGACTGGCTTCGATCTACCAGATCCGTGAACTGCGGGACCTCGATGACGACGCCGAGCAGCTCAATCCGCTCTACCGGATCGAGAACGCCGAAGACCTTCGGGCGGTGCGTCGGGTCCTACGATCTGCCGGCCACAATGAATATTCACCCGCGCCGCAGCGCAGCCGAGCACTGTGCAACCTCGCCAACACCCTCGACGATTCCGGGAGATGGGTCGAGGCGTACACCGCCTACACAGACTCCCTGCGGGAAGACAGCACCAATGGCAACGCCGCCGGCAACGTCACCGAACTCCTGCGCCGCAGGCTCGAGCACGGAACCGACCAACTAGGACACATCGCGGCGGTGTACGACAAGTACCTACTGCTCGCAAAGTCTCTGAGAGAACGCACCATCGAGGTCGCCGGAGCGACAGTGGCCGACCGCTGGGACTCGCTCGAGACCATCGGCGGGCAAGGCCACTTCAGCCACGTCGGCGATGAACTGGATCCCTATCACCGGTGGATCGTCGAGCACCGTCTTGCGCTGGCCGCGACCGTCGAGGGCCTCGGAGGACATGACGAGCGCTGGGACAGCGCCGGCATCGTGGGCGTCGTCCCAGCGTCGTCCGACGAACCCGTCCCACCGATCTTCGCAGCCATGAACGTGCTGAAGGCGGAATATCTCGTTGCACGCCGGCTGGCCTACCGCGGACAGCAAATGGTGCGAGAGGCCACTGATACCCAACATCCGGACGACTCGGGACTGTACACCGACACCCTCGACGGTGCGTTCTACGGGGAAGGTCCGGCACTGCTGCTCCTTGCCCAGCGCGCCGCCCTGGACGTGTTGGACAAGATCGCGGTCACGGCGAACGAGCACTTCCAGGTGGGGCTGAGCCCGTCCAAGGTCGACTTCGCCGGATTCTGGAAGGACAAGAAGACCAACGAGCCATGCCCGAAGCTGCCCGCAGAAGGTCGCGGGAATGTGCACCTGCTGGCGCTGTCGGAACTGGCGGCGGATCTGACCGACGACGGCATGTACCCCAATGCGCGACTGCTCCGGAACGCCGGGACACACCGGATCGTGCATGGAACCCACGGCTATCCCACAGGCCCGACGAAGGAGACCTTCAGCACGGTCGACCTCGACGAACTCATCGAAGCCTCCGTCGAGTCGCTGTGGGTGTGCAGGGCTGCCTACCTCTATTTCGTTGACCTGGTCGACAGCCAGCTGCCAGGCGTCGAGTCGATGGACGGGATACGGCTTCTGTCCAACCAAGTGTGAACGTCAATCGGGCGGACGGTGGGAAGACTTCGCCGGCATATGAGAGTCAAATCCCCTGACTGTCTGTGCTGTTCGGAACGTGCATTGTCACGTCAGCTGGCGGACCCGGGCAAGGTATCGGCGAGCTCCTCGTAGAGCGCCGGCCACCCACGCCGCAGCCACTCAGGCGCCCGCGGTCGAGGTGGTTGCCGTCGACGAGGTGGGTGATGCGGTGTTGCGGCGCGGGCACTCCCACCCCGCGGAGTGTGGCGTAGACGGGGTTGGCGGGCAGCTGATGTCGGGCGATGTGTGACCAGACGTCGTCGGTGGTCCAGTCCCAGATCGGCCCGTACGCGACCGTGCGGTCAGTGCGGGTTTTGCTTGGTCGCTAAACCCAGATACCGGAGACCTCGCTCATTCAACGGCAACGACACACCCACTCGATCGAAAACCCACAGCCGAACCACTTCTGAAACACGCCCTAGAACAGCATCGACCCGCACCAGCGGTGGTCCGCGTCGGCCGCCCGGTTGGGGTCACATCTGCGCAGCGACAGCAACGGGCCGAGCTGGCCACCCTGCTCACAAGCGAGCCGCGGCCGGTGCTACAGATGATGCGGGAGCAGACGACGGCGCTGACGTTGTGGACGCGGTTTGCGCTGCCCGCACCGAGCATCGGTTGGCGTCGTGACGGTGTCGCGGTGTGGGACATAGAGATGACCGCCCGGTCGCCGATCTCGCACCGGGAGCTGATCGGACGACCGCGACCGGTCGGCGGATGAAGATCCTGCAGCCGGGCGGGTCGGTGGAGCTGGTTTCGGTTCTTTCCGCGGCGTGCTGCGCCGGATCGGCGAGGATCTGCTGCCCGAGGTCCTTGGCTACGAGGGCCAGCTTCCGCTGGGGGTTGCGCACACCCTGCGCAACGGTGGCGAGATCGTGAAAACGCAGGCCGAGCCGGTGACTGGACGTCGCCTCCATCAACTGCGTGAGCTGATCCCGCAGCTGAGGGTGTTCGGCGGCGCTGTCGGAGCGGCCCCGATCGACGGCTGCCTGCGCGTCGGGCATGTGGTGCCGATCGTCACTGAAGCCGCCCCGATCGTGCGCCAGGAGTATCCGGGCCCCTTGCCGTCGAGGTTCGGCATCGAAGCCCGCGAGTCCTACGCACACCTCGACGACGTCACCACCGGCCACGCCGGCACCGCCGTCGACCCCGCAGCCGCGGCGGGTGGGTCGGGTTCGCTGATGATGCCGTACGACATCGAAACCCTCGCCTCCGGGACCCGGTTCGAATCGTGGGTGACGAACCAGGCCGGCCGTGACTTCTGCTTTCGGCACAGGTCACTGTGTACAGGCGCGCTCGTCGTCATCCCCGATCCGCAGACGCTGCAGCGTTTGTTGTCTCGCCGAGATCCACTGGCTAAGTGTTCTCACATGGTTGGCGGATACGCTATTTCGCTTGAATCTGACTCCAGTCTGCGTCGCCGAGCCAGCGGGCGGATTCGACGCGATCAAGGTAGGTGCCGTGGAGATGTTGCCAGAAGCGGGAGGGATTCCTGTGCCAGGAGTTGCCCGAGGAATTGGGTACATCGCACGAAACTGTTAGGAAAATTCCGTGGCGGGCGCGCGAGAGGATGACGGACAGGATGCGGGCTTCCTCGACGATGTGTTCGGGAGCCTTCGCTTCGAAGTAGGGTATGTGGCCGTCCTCAAGGCCGAGAGCGACGACCCAGTCGAATTGTTGGCCTTTCCCGGCATGTGCGGTCAGAAGGTGTACGCCCGGGCTATCGAGCAACGTTGAGGTCCCACCGACGCGTATGCGTGCTCGGATGTCGTCCGGGCGTTCGCCGCTCTGAAGCAGGTCGTAAACCCAGTCGACGGCATCCAGCACCGCTTTTCGGGTGTCCGGATCAGCAATAGTGTCGATTCCAGCGTGCTCGCGGAGATCGCCCAAGGGGTCCTCGCTTGCCGCTATTACGGTGGGATTGAGTGTTGAAAGCATCGATTTCATGTGGCTGGCCGCCGTGGAATCGAGAACTCCGTCGTCCCAGCGGTGGAAGGGAACCCCGCTGCCGACTAGAGCACTGTCGACAAAACGGCGGCGGCTGGTGATGCGTGTGACTATTCCGATTCGTTGGTGCTGTCCTCTGTCGAGGATGTATCGACACAGTTTGACAATCGATTGGGCTTCCCCGTCGGCGCTGTCATAGTCGAGTCGCGTTACCAGTCCTCCGCCCGGCCAAGATTCGGGTGTGGCGGCAGTGAGCTCGACACTGCCAGTGATGGCCGCGAGTGCGTTCACAGCGGTCAAGACAGCTGGTGAGGAGCGGTGTGAGGTCGAAAACTCAAGGCGGTCGGTGCATTCGTTAGAGATCGCTGCGTAGACGAAGGCAGGGTCGGCGCCGGCAAATCCATAGATTCCTTGTGCCAGGTCACCGGCGAAAGTGGTCTTGCCAGCGCCGATATGGTTGATAATCCGCAGCTGCTGAGGGGTCAAGTCCTGAAATTCGTCGACAACGATCGCGCCGAAATGCTGGCTGTACAGTTCCGCGACGCCTTGATGCGTCAAGATCAATGCTGCGAGCCGTGGTAGGTCGTCGTAGGTCAGAACGTTCTCGCTGATTCGAAGATTCTCGATCTGTAGGGCAAGTGTCTCGCCGGCTTCGAGAAGGCGGGAAGCGACCTCGCCGTCGTCGACGTCGTCGAGTTTGACGCTCTGAAGCGCCTTCTTCGCGACTTGTGCAGCTTTGTATGGAATGTTCTGCTTGCGGCACTGATCGGTAACCCAGTCGGATTCTGGGAGGAGTGCTGCCGGATCCATGTCAATGACGTTGGAGTGTGCACGGTAGATCCGTGCAGCGAGACCGTGAAAGTTTGCGATCGTCACATGCTTTCGGATTAGTGCAGGTGCGACGTGGTTGTTGAGACGCTCAGTGATGTTCTCCTTCGCCTTGTTGGTGAAAGTCGTCACCAGGACGCGACGAGGCTGTCGTACCGTCCCTGAGTGCAGCAAAGCGGCAATGCGCAGTGCGAGTGCTTCTGTCTTTCCGCAGCCAGCCGGTGCGATGACCAGCAATGAGAGGCCGGCATGGTCGCGGATCTTGATCTGATCTGTGGTCGGGTCGAGCATGTCAAGCTCCGTCGAGGATTGCTGCGAGGAGCTTCTCGATGCTGGACATTTGTCGAGCAGCCGGCTCGTCCAGCAGAGTGGCGACGACCATGGCGGACTTGACCTTGGTCGCTTTTGATTTCCTTCGGCAGAAGTTGGCGACGTCCACATCTGTGCGGGATCCACCAGGCCCGGTTGCGGCGCAGTTCTTGAGTTCATTTTGGTTGAAGAGGTGGGATCCCGAAAGTGCAGCCCAGACACTGTCGGCGCCGAGTGCGGCGACGTACTCGGCTTCGAGGTCGGGGTCGGAGACCCACACGGAGTTCTGTTCGAGATCGTCCTCGTGAACAGCTAGTACTTTTGCGGTGTCGGCCTTGGCGTCGAGGTCGATAAGAAGGGCGACTGGGATGTCGAATCCGTTGCTGCCGAAGAGTTTGATAACTGATCTCATGTTTCCGCAGCCGTCAGTCTCGATGATGCAGGCTCCCAACCGGTCAAGGTCTCTTCCGGTTAGCTGGCATACGCGTTCGAGAATAATGCGATCGGAGGACCCCTCGACGGCGATGATGGACCGCGCGGTGAGCGGTTCGAGTTTGTCGCGTACCCACCATTGCACGGCCATGCGTTCGTCGTCGCTGAGAAAACCCGCCCGGGGTTGCACGACGGTTCCGCCAGCGCGGATGCTGACGATGGAGTCCGGGGGGAATGCGCCAACAATGTCGGCTGAATGGGTTGAGATCACCTTCTGGGTGGTGCTGTTTTGCAGTAGCTTCGCGAGGCTGCGTTGGCTGGTTGGGTGGAGATGGATTTCGGGTTCGTCGATGGCTACGACGTTTGCAGCGGAGCTGACGAGGTCATACACGGCGATGGCGTAAAGGGCGCGCGTGCCGTCAGATTGTTCGACGAGGTTTCGAAGCTGACCGTCGCGGCGTAGCTGGACTCGTACGTCGCTTAGCACGTCGTTGTCGACGCGTGAGCCTGGCGACAGTACGAGGTCGTCGGTGGTGATGTTGTGGGGAATTGCTTTGGAGAGTTGTTGAGCGAGGTCCGAGCGAAGGCGATGGAGCACCTTTGATGTGCCGAGTAGCGCGTCTAGTTGTGTGTTGAGGGCGTCGAACTGTGCTTTCTCGTCGCCGAGGTCGATGGCGGCGAGCAGATCGTCGATCGCGTTGCGGCGATCCTCGCGTACATCGCGGGCCGTAGCGGTTGCGCTCAGTAGAGTCCATCTGATCCCCGCAAGTTGTTCGCGCGAGATCTGTCGTCCGGTCCCCGCAGTCGGTGCGGTTCGTTGGATAGTCAAGGTGTCGGGGCCGTCGGCGTTTGCAATTAACTGCAGCGTCAGCGTCGTTGCTTTGGACGAGGGATCGCAAGACGCTTCGTCCGGAAACAGTGCTTTGTCATCTGGCGAAAGTTCGGAAAGGGTCGCCTGGATGAAGAGTGGTTGGCTGCTATCCCGGAAGTCGTTGATCGACAAGCGTTGGTAGAGCTGTGCGGTGTTGCACCCGAGCAAGAGATCGAGACAGCGTAGAAGTGACGATTTGCCGACGTCGTTCGGTCCAACGACGACGAGGTGGTTGCGGAACGAGATCTCGAAGTCGTGGAGACGTGAGTGATTCCTAACCGAAAGCTGCTGGATCTGCACCGGGGTCCTCCGTCGGAATGAACGAGCAAGGAAGAGTCTCAGAACATTGTGTGCGATCGAGACGATTGTCGGGTGGCGGACGCGCGGAGTACGGCGTGTTGTCCGTGCCCAGCGGTGAACAAAACTGTGGCGGATACCGTCGCTACGGCTTTGTTCCACCGATCCAGCCCACACGTTTTCCCCGGCTGAGCAGAGCGCGGCCGTCATCCGCAAACGACGGCCGCGCTCGGCCTCAATTCCGGCCCCCGAGCCAAGTGCCCGAATTGTCCGCAGGACGGCTTCAAGTCCTAAGCAGAGACCTCGGGGCGGGCAGCCCAGTTCGCCGAACCACCGTTCCGATCCGGCCCCACCGCCTACAGAAGGCGTTCAGGGCGTCCCATCCGTTTCCAAGATTGCGCCCAGGCCTCGGTGGATTCCTCGATCGGATGGTCGTTGCAGGAGCGGAGAATCGCGGTATCAGCGGGTGAGCTCGGCAAATATCTCGTTGCGTGCAGCCTTCGGCAATGCGTCACAAACCGTGCGTTGCTGCTCGATCAGAATTGCTGCGCTATCAAGTTGCTCGAGCTGACTCGCAACCTTTCGCTGGTCATCAAACCCTGGCACGGGGACTGAAAGCGCAAGGAACTGTTCGATGTTGACACGTTGGCGACGCTGGCCCATTCCGGTTGTGGCTGTCGCGAGTTGCGCGGCAAAGGACCGGGATCGGATGGCTTGAGCGAGGTAGCCGAGATCGACTTCCGTCCCGACGTCGAAATGCGGAAACTCCGAGGACACATAATGTCCATCGAACTGTTCGGGAACGATTGCCACAGATCCCTCCCATCCGAATAGCTTGCTGTAAATCAGTTGGCCGGTCTGAACCGGGAACAGGCGTGTGTACTTCGTTTCCTCGCCTCTCAATTCTGGCTTGACAAAGACTCCACGACCACGATTGAGGAGGCCAATGTTCGGATAAGACTTATCTTGCTCAACGGATATGGCAGTCGTGGCTGGCGAAACTAGTTGCCGAAGTGGGCTTGTTGGACAGTCAGCGATGGTAGCCAGAATTTGTTCACGCAATGCGCTGAAGATTGTCTGCGTGTCGCGATTTCGCGTATGCGCGACTGCGGCGATGTGCTCGAGGTCTTTCGCAATGGTTCGCTGGCTCTCGATGTCGGGTAGGGGGACTTGAAGGTTCTCGAAAGCTTTGATGCCGAGGGTCTTGTTGCGTCCCGCAGACCCGGGTGAGGCGCCGACTAGTTGAGCAAGTCCAACATCAGATAGAAAATAGTGACAGAGGTACGACACGTCGACCTGTTCTTTGTCGAACTGGGTCCAAGTCATGAACCTGTGTGAGCCAATGAGGCCCGAATCATTGGACCCGGCAACCGCAACCGCTCCTTCCCATGCAAAGACATTACTCAGAAGGAGGTCTCCGGACTCGATGAAAAAGACTCGCTTGTTACCCAGGTCGGCACCGGAGACAGGCTCCTTATGAAAGACACCCCGGCCGAAGGATCGAAGGCCGATTTCGGTGTAGTTCTCCGCGACTTCCACCGGAACGGTTCTTCGCTGAAGCGTGAGGATGTCCCCGACTCGCATCCATTGCACGCTCACCGGGCATCACCTTCGATTTGAACTTTGAGGCCCTCAAGTAGATCAAGGATCTGCCTCTCGGTTGCGATCAGCTCGCTGAGTAGCTCCCGGGGTGGCCGGTGGGCGAGGTCGTCGGGGCGATTCGGGTTGTGCATGTCAAGGTTGTAGCCGTTCGCGGCAATGTCCGCCGCTGGCAACTTCCACGCTTGGTCGTTCGCGACGCGTTTAGTAAGGTTGCCCTCCTCCCACCAGGATTCGCAGTCCGCGAACTCCTCGTATCTAAGGGGCTTCGTCTTGGTGTAGTTCTTGCGCCCGTCAGGCAGCGGTAGTTCATAGAACCAGACATCCTTTGTCGGACCCGTGTTGTCGAAGAACAACACGTTTGTCGGGATAGGCGTGTATGGAGAGAAGATGCCATTGGGTAGGCGTAGGACGGTGTGTAGGTTGAACTTTTCGAGGAGTTTCTTCTTGATACGGCCGCCGACGCCGTCCGCAAAGAGGACCCCGTTCGGGACAACAACGCCGGCACGTCCGGTCTTACTGCGGCTGATCCGCTCCATCACCGATTGCAGGAAGAGCCAGGATGTTTCCGGCGTGCGCAAGCCGGTTGGGAAGTAGGTCTTGACGTCGTCCTCCTCCTCACCGCCGAACGGAGGGTTCGTGAGGATTACGTCGACACCTTCACGCCGCTGTTCGGCAGCGGAGAAGGTCAGGGCGTTGCCTCTGGCGATCTGCGCGCCGTCGACTCCGTGCAGCATCATGTTCATCTGGCCCAGCAAGAACGGCATGGGCTTCTTCTCAAAGCCGCGTAGGGAACCGCGAAGTGCCTCACGCTGCTTTGCCGTCTTGGTCTGCGCGACAAGATGTTCCCACGCCTCAACAAGGAACCCACCGGTACCGGTGGCAGGGTCCATGATGGCCTCTCCTGGTTTCGGATCGATGCGTTCGACAACGAATCGAATGACCGGCCGCGGCGTGTAAAACTCGCCGGCATCGCCGGCCGCATCACGCATTTCCCGCAGCATGGACTCATAGAGGTGCGCCATCGTGTGAATATCGTCGGCAGATGTGAAACTGACCTTGTTCACCTCGTCGACTAGGTCGGCGAGGAGGTATCCGGAGAGCATTCGGTTACGTGTTTCGCCGAAGATGTCGCTCAGGTTCTGCTTGGCATCGCCAGCCTTGCCGCTGCCGCGTAGCTCTCGCAGGTGCGGGAGTAGGTCGTCGTTGACGAAGTCGAGCATTGCGTCGCCGCTGCGTCGGGTTGTGGCATCGGCAGCCCAGTCACGCCATCGGTACGGAGCGGCGAGTGCCGGAGTGTAAGACGGGTCGGTGACCGTGCGACTATCTTCCATGTCGTCGAATGCCTTGAGGAACAGCAACCAGGCGATCTGCGGGATGCGGTCGGTGTCGCCGTTGAGTCCGGCGTCCTTTCGCATGATGTCGCGGGCTCGTTTGATGATCGATGACAGCGTGGACTGGCGGGTGCGTGCAGCGGACATGTAATGCCTTCGATTTGGATTGGTGGGGTGCGGTGCCTTGCGGGGCGGGGGTTACGGGTCGTCTAGTGCGTCCTGGTACCTCGCGTCGGCACATGGTTGCGCGGCGCTATGGTCGGAGGCCTGTCTGGTCGGCTGAGCCTCTAGTTTTGGTGCTCCTCGTATGCCAGTCGGGGCCAGTGAGATCACGAGTCTCCCTCCACAGTTGCCAACGCTCGCTCAAGTCGCAGTGCCGCGTGAGAGCCAAATGCGTCCATTCGTTGGCGCAATGTTCTCGATCGCAATGATCCGGCGCGAAGACTAGCGGCAATCGCCGCCACCAACTGCTCTTGTGTGATCTCAACGGAGGCGAGGTCGAGGACGGTGCGAGTTGGCGTCGTGACTGCGAAACCTGACCGGGACTCGATGTCGTCAGCGGTAAGGGTGAAATTGTGTATGGAGACAAGTGAATTGCCGGTTGTGACTCCGATCGGCATTGTGAGGTGAACGCGGGTGGGATCGAGTTTGCCGAGGCCGTGGGCCTCGGCTGCGGACTGATGCGAGAGGACGCCCCGACCTTCGCTCCATACCCACCATCGGACGAACGCGTCGTCCGAGGACGTCGGCCACTCGGCTAGTCGAAACAGTGCGCGGTCGACCCGCAGCCAATTACCGCGGTCGACGTGATACTTCTGTGCCTGGTAGGTGTAGCCCACCGACTTGGCCTGGCTCGCAGTGAAGTATCCGTGCTGCGTGAACGCCACTTGGTGGAGGCGCCTGCGTAGGTCGAGTCGATCGGTCACACTGAGCAGGCTACTACAGTATGTAAGTCATCGATAACTTTAGTTTTGAGTGTGGTCTACAGTGAAAACTGTAGATTGCCTGTGGTTATGCAGTGTAGAGCCAATCCTGGATCTGCCCGCGGGCCTGATGCCACTGCGCGGATCCACCGAACGCCATCGCGATCTCAGTGGGCGATCCGAGTTCGGACAGTGGCGGCACCTGGACCACCGCTGCAGAGGTCGCTTCGTCAATCCCGTGGTCCGCGTAGCGATCGAGCAACGTCTCGAGAATCGCGCGGGCTTGTGCCGGATACGCAGCGAGTTCATTTTGCCGCTGGCTTCGTGCCCTCCGGACCCGCTCGGCACGAGTGAGTGTGGGCAATCCGAAGGCGAGATGAAGCAGTTGGTCCACGGTGTCCACGGGAGCCCCCGTGCTCGTTCCGAGTTCCTCGGTAAGCCGAGCCGAGTCGACGTGTCGACTGCGCAGTAGATCCACTACGTTTTCTCGACCCGTCGGATTCGCCCACGCGGCGAGCAACTCGTTCGGGGCAACGAACCTGTCGAGGATTACGCCTCGTACCCAATCGAGGTAACGGACCAGCCGCGGCTGTCCACTATCGACATCGTGAACGTAAAAGCCCTCGCTGCTTAGGGTGATAAGTACTCCCTCGAGTTCAAACTTCTCGTGTCTGCGATTATCATCCGAAGCCTCTTGGGAGGATCCACCGAGGGTGTATTCAGGTTCCGGTTCGTGGTTCGTGGTCTGGGCGGTGCGCCCGCTGTCGTCCTCCTCAGCCGTGTATTCGTCCGAGCCGGTGTCTGTTGTGGACTTTGGGTCCCCGGCCGCGTCGACGTGGTCGACTGCCGGCGGCCGCAATGGCGGACCGTCGAACTCCGGGTCCCGGAAGAGCGAGGTCGCACCGACGAAGTCGATGATCTCGAACTCGTACTTGCCCTTGTCCGGGTAGAGCCGGGTGCCGCGGCCGACGATCTGCTTGAACTCCGAGATCGAGCCGATCGGCCTACAGATCACGACGTACTTCAGATCTTCGATGTCGACGCCGGTCGATAGCAGGCTCGACGTTACAGCTATCTGGGGGATGTCGCGCTCAGGGTCGGTGAACTCCTCAAGCAGTCGGTCCTTGTCGCGTTCGTCGTGCATGATGCGGGAGACCCACTCAGGTTCGGTGCGCGTCCGCTCGGGACGGCCGTTCCGCAGAGCCTGACACATGGTCAGGGCGTGAGCGGAATCGACGCAGAACACAACCGCTCGGTCACGGCTGTCGCCCAGAACGTCGAGGATGCGATGGGCCATAGCTCGCGTCCGGTCGGGAAGACGAAGTCTGCGCTCGTAGTCGCGGGTGCCGTAGGTGCCAGCCGGGATCTCTTGGCCGCGCACGTCGAGTTGTCCTTCGAGGACCTCCAATCCGGCTGCGTCCACATCGAATACCACACGTCGGATCGTGTATGGCGCGAGAAACCCATCCGCGATCCCCTCTTTCAACGAGTAGGTGAAGACTGGATTGCCGAAGTATGCATATGTGTCCGCGCCGTTCCGGTTGACGGGTGTCGCGGTCAGTCCCAGCTGAACGGCGGGCGAGAAGTGATCGAGAATCCGCCGCCAAGTGGATTCCTCCCGCGCGCTGCCGCGGTGACACTCGTCGATGATGACGAGATCGAAGAAGTCAGACGGGTAGGCGGCCAGGAGCGCGCTCGTCTCCCCGGAGTCGGGTTCGTTGTCCGGAGCGTTAGTGCTCAGGACCTGATAGGTGGCGAAATAGATGTCGGGAGAGTACTTGGTGTTTCTGGTGCGGACCCGGGTGACAGCCTCTCTGAACACCGGCCGAAAGTGCTTCAGCATGGGGTCCTTGACCAGGATGTCGCGGTCGGCAAGATAGAGGACACGGTAGTTTCGCAAGCCAGGCGCGGACTTCTGCTGCAACCTTCTATAGTTGGTGAGCTTCCAGGCCAGCTGCAGGGCCGTGAACGTCTTCCCGGCGCCGGTCGCCATCACCACGAGGATTCGTGTGACGCCTGCGGCTTTTGCGACGAGCACCTCGTGAATCGCCCGCCGCTGGTAGTAGCGCAGTGCCTTGACGCTTCCGTCAGGGTTGCGGAGCGTTTGGTCGAAAGTCCCGCGAAGATAGTTTTGAGCCTCGTCCGTCAGACCACGGGAAGTGCAGTACATATCCCAGGTCTCCTCGGGAGTTGGGATCCCGTCCACCGCGGATTGCAGACCCGTGACACGGTTGTGCAGAACCCAACTGGTCCCGTTGGTCGACAACGCGAACGGCACGTCGAGCTTCTTCGCGTAGTGCATCGCCTGCTGGATGCCGTCGCCGGGCTTTGCCCAAAGGCGCTTGGCCTCGATCACGATCAGAGGGAGGTCAGGGACGAGTTCCAGAACGTAGTCGGCACGTCGGCCGATCCGTGTTGCGCCAAGCGCTGTGGGTGAATCGGCTTTGACCGCGTGCTGCTCGCGGATCTGGGTTGGGTTCCATCCGGATGCCAGCACCGCCGGCACAACGAAATCACGGCAGGTGTCTGCCTCGTTCGGTCCTCCGATTGCCATACGCATCACGATATCGGTCGTCCGATACGACCCACTTGCCAGTAGAGGAGCGAGTTCGGTTCGTGGTCGAGCACCGGGTACCGGGGACTGGGAGGCGGATCGGTTCACCGCGGACGATCTGGTCGCGGCGGGTGTTCCTGTCGGTGCAGATCTCCCGGATGGCGGCGCGGGCGATCCTACATACTCAGGCGGAGGCGCTGAGTCCTTCTGGCGGCGGTAGGCCCGGATCGGGACCTGGTCGACGAACCGGCCCCGCTGGCCCCGGGGTGGCCCGCCTGGGAGCTGGACCCGACCGGCAGGAGTGCGATCGCGACTGCAGTCGGCCGCGCCGCGGCCGGCACCGGCACCGACACCGATTTCGGGCCGGCGTGTAGCGACCCACCCCGGCCCCGGTTCCCGGCGGTCGGCGCCTGGGGGTGGGAGGGTGCGGGGTATGACGTTCCGGCTGCCGACCACTCTCGCGACGGATTCGGATGCTGCGGCGATCGCGGCGCTGACCCGGTATTACGGTCACCCGTACTTGGGCGGGGACGCCTACGTCGGCGCACACTTCGATTCCTGGTCGAGCATCGGTGATCGGGCGGGGGAGGCGGACCGGTTCACCGCGGATGATTTGGTGGCGGCGGGCGTTCCTGTCGGTGCAGGTCCCGCCCCGGGCGGCGCGGGCGATCCTGGACACCGACGCGGAGGCGCTGAACGCCCTTCTGACGGCGGTGGGACCGGATCGGGACTTGGTCGACGAATCGGACCCGCTCGGCCCGGGGTGGCCCGCTTGGGACCTGGAAACGGCCCTGTGGGCGCTGCCGGGTATCGGCCGCACGAAAGCTACGAAGCTGATCGCCCGCAAACGTCCCCGGCTGTATCCGATCTGGGATTCGGTGGTGATGGGCGTTGTGGGCACCGCACGGGCCCACCTGAACCCGGTGCGGGAAGCGTTGCGCGCCGACGACGCGGCGTTGCACGGGCGGCTGCTGAAGATCCGGGCCGCGGCCGGGCTGCCCGAGGGGATCTCGGCGCTGCGGGTCTTCGATGTGATCGCGTGGATGGACGGCAAGAACCGAGGCCTCGGGCAGCGCGCTGACCAGGAAAGATGACACGTCCCGGGATGCGCGAAAGAACCGCGGTCGGGTCCGCGACCGGCGTGGACCCCGCGCGGACGAGGGGCGATGACTGCGAAGTTGCCATGATCTCGGCATGGGCAGGCTTGATCGCGGCGGGAACGGTGCGTCGCCACTGCGATCGGCGCCATGTGAAAGGCGCGGCGACAATCATCAGCGTGATGACCCGTCTTTGGGCATAGCATCCTTGCTTGTGATGGGGCTGTGACCTGGTGTGATGGCATGTCCCCGGTTTGTGATGTGTGGGGGCCGGCGACACCCGTGGGGAGTGCCGGCACCGGGGTGTGGGGGTGCCCGTTTCGCCCGTTTTGAGAGAGTTTTGAAATATATTGCCTTACAACATATTTGGGTAATCAGTTGTTATTGAGATTTTTTCGCTGACTTTGCACTTCAATCGGGTTGGAGTATACGTAATCGTTTGTTCAACAATGTATTTGGGTGATTACAGATTTTATGATGTTTGGGGGTGCCCTGGGGTGGGTGGTATGCTTGTGGGTATGACGATGAGCGGTGCGGGAAGGCGAGCGGGCGATGGGGCCGGCGCACCCGCCCGCTTCCCCAGCTTCGTTCGGGTGTTGGGTACCGTATCGAACGGGACGATGAAAAACGCAGGTGAGAGCCTAATCTGCGAAACCCAGAGGAGCGAAGCGACTCGATCGACGGCAACGGGACAGGCCCACTGCGAGCCGCGTAGCGGCTCCCCGGCGGGGAGCGCAGCGACTCGCCCCGTCTCCCGGTGCGGAGCACCGGGAGC
>NZ_JBHVEY010000015.1:0-237934 GCF_042802055.1 Rhodococcus sp. NPDC057529 | reverse complement strand
GGTCGGGGTGCGTCCGATCTCGATGTCGATCATGCATCACTCGCTTCCCCGCGCCCCTGCCACGATGTGTCTCACGACCACCCTGGCAACAAACGGCAACAAACGGAATTCGGGTGCGGACGCGGAGAAAGGGTGCGTCTGCGTGTCCGGGGTCCTGCCGTCCGATCGCGGCATGCGTGCGCATGCCGAACACGTCCTAGTCAGTACTCGGCAAATGCCTAGTGTGATGCAGCGCACAGGCTGCAAGAGTGGAATCCATTGCCGGACCCGGGCGCCCCCGCAGGGCGCAAGCCCCCGGAGATCTTGGAGGATCCCATGACTGAAACCCTGTACTCAGCGCCGTCCGAGGACGTGCGCGCCAAGCTGGCCGACGCACTCATCGAAGACTCGGAAACCGGCCGCTACCAGGTGCGACGAAGCGTCTTCACCGACGAGGACCTGTTCGAACTGGAGATGAAGCACATCTTCGAGGGCAACTGGATCTACTTGGCCCACGAGAGCCAGATCCCGAACGTCGGCGACTACTTCACCACGTACATGGGCCGCCAGCCGATCGTGATCTCCCGCAACAAGGAGGGCGAACTCAACGCCCTGGTGAATGCGTGCAGCCACCGCGGCGCGATGCTCTGCCGGCGCAAGACGGACAACCGGACCACGTTCACCTGCCCGTTCCACGGCTGGACGTTCAACAATTCCGGCAAGCTCCTCAAGGTCAAGGACCCGCGTGAGGCCGGCTACCCGGAGCAGTTCAACAAGGACGGCTCCCACGACCTCACCAAGGTCGCGCGGTTCGAGAACTACCGCGGTTTCCTGTTCGGCAGCCTCAACGCCGACGTCCCGCCGCTCGAGGAACACCTCGGGGACACCACGAAGATCATCGACATGATCGTCGACCAGTCCCCCGACGGACTCGAGGTGCTGCGGGGTGCGTCCACGTACACCTACGACGGCAACTGGAAGCTGCAGACAGAGAACGGCGCCGACGGCTACCACGTGTCCGCCACCCACTGGAACTACGCGGCGACCACGTCGCGGCGCGAATCCGGTGAGTCCACCAACGCCACGAAGGCGATGGACGCCGGCAAGTGGTCGAAGCAGCAGGGCGGCTACTACTCGTTCGACAACGGCCACCTGCTGCTGTGGACCAAGTGGGCCGACCCCGCCAACCGTCCCCTCAACGAGCGCCGCGAGGAACTGGTCGCCGAGTACGGCGAGGACCGCGCCGACTGGATGATCGGGGTGTCCCGCAACCTCTGCCTGTACCCGAACGTGTACCTGATGGACCAGTTCGGTTCGCAGATCCGGCATTTCCGTCCGATCTCCGTCGACAAGACGGAGGTCACCATCTACTGCATCGCCCCCAAGGGTGAGAGCCGGTCGGCACGCGCCGCCCGCATCCGCCAGTACGAGGACTTCTTCAACGCCACCGGCATGGCCACCCCGGACGATCTCGAGGAGTTCCGCTCCTGCCAGAAGACGTACCAGGCCGGCGCCGCACCGTTCAACGACCTCAGCCGCGGTGTCACCCACCAGCTCCGGGGCCCCGACGAGGACGCCAAGAAGATCGGCATCAACCCCATCTCCAGTGGTGTGAAGACCGAGGACGAGGGCCTCTACCCGATCCAGCACGGCTACTGGGTGCAGGCGCTCACCAAGGCGCTCGACGCCGACGTTGCCGCGAACAACCGCTGAGGGAGACGATCACCATGACTGCAGTAGCCGAAAGCACCGTCACCCAGCACGACATCGAGCAGTTCCTCTACCGTGAGGCCCGCTACCTCGACGACCGCGAGTTCGAGGAGTGGATCGAGTGCTATCACCCCGACTCCGAGTTCTGGATGCCGGCGTGGGCCGACGACGGTGAACTGACCACCGACCCGATGACCGAGATCTCCCTGATCTACTACGCCAACCGCGGCGGCATCGAGGACCGGGTGTTCCGCATCAAGACCGACCGGTCGAGTGCGACGAGCCTCCCGGAACCGCGCACCGGGCACAACATCTCGAACGTCGAGGTGATCGAGCGCCGCGGCGACGTCGTGGACGTCCGGTTCAACTGGTTCACCCTGTATTTCCGGTACAACACGGTCGACACGTACTTCGGAAATTCGTTCTACACGATCGACTTCTCCGGCGAGCAGCCTCTGATCCTGAAGAAGAAGGTTGTGCTCAAGAACGACTACATCCACCACGTGGTCGACATCTATCACATCTGATCTCCTTCCATTCTTCGCGAATCGAGCTGTTTTCCATGACTTTCCAAGTTGCACTGAGTTTCGAGGACGGGATCACCCGCTTCATCAAGTGTGACGGCGACGAGACGGTCGCCGACGCGTCCTACCGCGCACGCATCAACATTCCTCTCGACTGCCGAGACGGGGCGTGCGGCACCTGCAAGTCGCTCTGCGAGTCCGGCACGTACGACGGCGGCGACTACATCGAGGAAGCGCTCACCGACGACGAGGCGGAGCAGGGTTACTGCCTTCCGTGCCAGATGATGCCGGAAAGCGATCTGGTGCTGCAGATCCCGACCACCTCGGATGTCGCCAAGACAGCGGCGGGCACGTTCACGTCGACGATCACGGAGATCCGGAAGTTCTCCGACACCACCATCGGGTTCACGATCGAGATAGCGAACCGGGACGACCTCGTCTTTCTCCCCGGCCAGTACGTGAACATCACCGTTCCCGGAACCGACGCGACGCGGTCGTACTCGTTCAGCACCGGACCCACGTCGAAGGAACTGTCGTTCCTGGTCAAGATCACCGACGGCGGCCTGATGTCGGAGTACCTCCGCGACCGCGCACAGGTCGGCGACGCGCTCGAGTTCACCGGCCCGATGGGAAGCTTCTTCCTGCGCGAGCAGAAGCGCCGCGCCCTGCTGCTCGCCGGCGGCACCGGGCTCGCCCCGCTGCTGTCGATCCTCGACAAGATGCGTGCCGACGCCGCCGCCCTCCCTGTGCACCTGATCTACGGTGTGTCGTCCGACGCGGACCTGGTGGAACTGGACAAGCTCGAGGAGTACACGAAGTCGCTGCCGCAGTTCACGTTCGACTACTGCGTGTCCGACCCGGCGAGCAGTGCCCCGAACAAGGGGTACGTGACCGGCCTGTTCGAACCCGCGCACCTGAACGACGGCGACGTGGACGTGTACCTGTGCGGCCCGCCTCCGATGGTCGAGGCGGTGCGCGACCACCTGAAGGCGAAGGGTGTCACGCCGGCGAACTTCTACTTCGAGAAGTTCAACAACGCGGCGACACCGGGTGGCTCGGCGGCGGCCGCGGCGCCGGAAGCAGAGGTCGTCGAGATGGTCGAGGCCGCTCCCGAGTACGAGATCGGCGAGGAACACCAGCCGCTGTCCGAGTCGGATGCGCAGTTCGACGCCCGCATGGCACTCGAACTCGGCGCGATGGAACTGACCATCGGCCGGATGACGCGGGAACAGCTGTCCGAGTACCGGATCCTCGCCGAGACCTCGTGCCAATCGATCGAGAACGACCACTTCACGGACGCGGGCGCGTTCACCGACACCAACGCCTCGTTCCACGAGTTCCTGTTCCGCTGCACCGCCAACGACGTACTGCTGGAGGCGTACAACCGCCTCGAGGTCACCCAGCTGATGACGACGGTGCTCCGCACCGCGGACTGGGTGGACGAGCACATCCAGCACGACCACCTCGACATCGTCGCCGCGTTCGAGAAGGGTGACCGCGCCGCCGCCCACGACCTGATCGTCAGCCACAGCGCGCACGCGAAGGCCACCATGTGCCGCGCCATCGAGAGGAGTGCCGTCGCATGAGTGGATTCGTCACTCCGCACAGATTCGACGGCAAGGTCGTCACCGTCACCGGCGCAGCGCAGGGCATCGGCCTGACTGTCGCGACCCGACTCGCGGCCGAGGGCGCGTCGCTGATCCTGATCGACCGCGCCGACCTCGTGCACGACGTCGCGAAGGGATTGCGGGAGAACGGCACCGAGGCGCACAGCATCACCGCCGACCTGGAGCAGTTCGCCGACGCCGAAGCGGCGATCGACGAGGCGCGGCAGCAGCACGGCCGGCTCGACGTGCTGATCAACAACGTCGGCGGCACCATCTGGGCCAAACCGTACGAGCACTACACCGCCGAGCAGATCCAGGCGGAGGTGCAGCGCTCACTGTTCCCGACCCTGTGGACGTGCCGTGCCGTCCTCCCCCACCTCATCGCGCAGCAGTCGGGCACCATCGTCAACGTGTCGTCGGTGGCCACCCGGGGTGTCAACCGTGTGCCCTACGCGGCGTCGAAGGGCGGGGTCAACGCCCTCACCGCCTCCCTCGCGCTCGAAGCGGCGCAGTACGGTATCCGCGTGGTGGCCACCGCTCCCGGCGGCACCGAAGCGCCGGCGCGTCGTGTCCCCCGCGGTCCCGGCGCGGAGACCGATCAGGAAAAGGCCTGGTACCAGCAGATCGTCGACCAGACGGTCGACTCGTCCCTGATGAAGCGGTACGGCACTCTCGACGAGCAGGCCGCCGCGATCGTCTTCCTCGCCTCGGACGAGGCCTCGTACATCACCGGCTCGGTCCTGCCCGTCGCCGGCGGCGACCTCGGCTAGCCCCACGGTCTCGAGCGCCTCGACCCCGGTTCCCCGTCACACCACCGAGCGGAGATGACCATGACTCAATCCACCCCCGGCACCTGGGCAAGTCCGAGGCACCGAAGCGCCGTCACCTGGATCGTCGCGATCGCGACGATCGCGATCATCTTCGACGGCTACGACCTCGTCGTGTACGGCACCATCCTCCCGACGTTGATGAACGATCCCGGCCAACTCGGCGAGATCTCCGCCCAGCAGGCCGGCGCACTGGGCTCGTACGCGCTGATCGGCGTCATGGTGGGCGCACTCACCGCGGGCGCGGTCGGCGACTACCTCGGCAGGCGCCGGATGATGCTCGTCAACATCGCATGGTTCTCCGTCGGGATGGGGCTCGCCGCGCTGGCCACGAACGTCACCATGTTCGGCCTGCTGCGGTTCTTCACCGGCATCGGCGTCGGGGGCCTCGTCGCCACCGCGGGCGCGATGGTGGCGGAGTTCGCCCCTCCCGGAAAGCGGAACCTGTACAACGCGATCGTCTACAGCGGCGTCCCCGCCGGCGGTGTGCTCGCCTCCCTCCTCGCGATCGTCCTGCGCGACACGATCGGGTGGCGCGGGCTCTTCTGGATCGGCGCACTGCCCATCGTGATCCTCCTTCCGTTGGCGGTGGCGAAACTGCCGGAGTCGCCGAAGTGGCTCGTCGCCCGCGGGCAGGAGGACAAGGCCCGTCGCGTCTCCGAACGGACGGGCATCCCGATGCCCGGCGCCGAGGAGATCGCCGCGGAACGGGCGTCGGTCGAGAAGGTCGGCTTCGCGGCACTCGCGACGCGCCGTTACGCCTGGGGCACTGCGCTTCTCGGCCTGATGAGCTTCTCCGGCCTGCTGCTCACCTACGGGCTCAACACGTGGCTTCCGAAGATCATGGAGGACGCCGGGTTCAACGCGAAGGGGTCGCTGTCGTTCCTGCTCGTCCTCAACGGCGGCGCCATCCTCGGCGGCCTGATCGCCTCGAAGGTCGCCGACGGCATCGGACCGCAACGCGTCGTCGCCACCACGTTCGGTCTCGCCGCGCTGGCCCTGATCCTCCTGACGTTCGGCTTCCCGCTTCCGGTGCTCCTCGCGTCCGTCGCCGTCGCCGGAGTCGGCACCATCGGCACCCAGGTCCTGATCTACGGATTCGTCTCCAACTACTACTCGACGTCCGCGCGCGGCGCCGGGGTGGCCTGGTGCGCCGGGTTCGGCCGGCTGGGCGGCATCTTCGGCCCGCTGATCGGCGGCGCCCTGATCAGCGCCGGCATCAGCAGCCAGGTGGCGTTCTACGTCTTCGCGGGCATCGCCGTCCTGGGCGGGATCGTGACGTTCTTCGTCCCGCGCCAACGGGATGCGGTTGCGACCACGAGCGAGGAGTCCTACTCCACCGTCCAGGTGTCGTGACCGGTCAGCAACCGCTGCAGCGAACCGTCGTCGACCGGGTCCGTCTCGCGGGCGATCTCGTTCTGCAGACGCACCATGTCGTCGTACGTGTCCCGCGCGACGCTGCGGAACACACCCGTCACGGTGTGCGTCAGATCCTGATCGGACAGCCGCGACAGAGCGTAGGCGTAGTCGGGGTCGTCGGTGTGGGCGTCGTGCACCACGATCTCGTCCCGGTCGACGTCGTCGGTCGCGACCACCTTCAGACCGAAACCCGATCGGACCACGCAGTATTCGCCTGAACCGCCGAACACGATCGGCTCGCCGTGGGTCAGCGGGATCAGGCGTTGCTCCGCACCGTCCTTGCGCAGGACGTCGAACGAGCCGTCGTTGAAGATCGGGCAGTCCTGGTAGATCTCCACGAAGGACGTGCCGCGGTGGGCCGCCGCCTGCCGCAGCACCTCCGTCAGCCCCTTGCGGTCCGAGTCCATCGCGCGGGCCGCGAACGTCGCCTCGGCGCCCAGCGCCAGGGACAGCGTGTTGAACGGGTGGTCGACCGACCCCAGCGGCGTCGACTTGGTGATCTTCCCGACCTCCGACGTCGGCGAGTACTGGCCCTTCGTCAGCCCGTAGATCCTGTTGTTGAACAGCAGGATCGTCAGGTTGACGTTCCGGCGCAGGGCGTGGATGAGATGGTTGCCGCCGATCGACAGTGCGTCGCCGTCGCCGGTCACCACCCACACCGACAGATCGGGGCGCGTCACCGCCAGACCCGTTGCGATGGCGGGCGCGCGGCCGTGGATCGAGTGCAGTCCGTACGTGTCCAGGTAGTACGGGAACCGGCTCGAGCATCCGATACCGGAGACGAACATCAGGTTCTCGCGTCGAAGTCCCAACTCGGGCAGGAAACTTCGGATCGTCGCGAGAATGACGTAGTCTCCGCACCCCGGACACCAGCGGACCTCCTGGTCCGACGTGAAGTCCTTCGCCTTCTGCGGTTCGTCGGTCCGGGGTACGTGCGCCGTGGCACTCAGTCCCAGATCCGCACCAACACGACTGATCATCCGCGTCACGCCGACTCCTCCTGCCGGGGTCCGGTCGATCGATAGGTCGCCGACGCGAGCGCGTCGGACGTCTTCGCGAGTTCGTGCTCCCGCAGCGTCCCGGCCAGCGCGGAGTCGATCACCTCGTGCAGTTCGTCGCCGAGGAACGCGAGGCCCTTCACTTTGGTCACCGACTGCACGTCGACGAGGAACCGCGAGCGGAGGATCATCGCGAGTTGCCCCAGATTCATCTCCGGGGCGACGACGGTCCCGTAACCGCGCAGCACCGCACCGAGGTTCGCGGGCAGCGGGTTCAGGTTGCGCACGTGCACGTGGGCAACCTTCTTGCCCTCTCGGCGAGCACGCCTGCAGGCCTCGCCGATGGGCCCGTACGAACTGCCCCACCCGACGAGCAGCAGGTCGGCCTCCCCCGACGGGTCGTCGACGACGGCGTCGGGAACGGTGATTCCGTCGATCTTGGCCTGACGCAACCGGACCATCAGGTCGTGGTTGGCGGGATCGTAGGAGATGTCGCCGCTGCCGTCGGCCTTCTCGAGACCGCCGATGCGGTGTTCGAGCCCGGGAGTTCCCGGCACCGCCATGGCGCGCGCGAGTGTCTCCCGGTCGCGGACGTACGGTGCGAACTCGCCGTCCACCGGCGGTGCCGTGTCGACACCGGGATCGATCCGCTCCAGTGCGGATACGTCCGGGACGGCCCACGGTTCGCTTCCGTTCGCGATGGCACCGTCCGACAGCAACAGCACCGGGGTGCGGTACGTGAATGCGATCCGCGCGGCCTCGATCGCCGCGCCGAAACAGTCCGCGGGTGAGCACGGTGCGATCACGGCCACCGGCGATTCGCCGTTGCGCCCGTACATCGCCTGCAACAGATCCGACTGCTCGGTCTTCGTCGGAAGACCGGTGGACGGACCGCCGCGCTGGACGTCGATGACGAGCAACGGAACCTCCGTCATCACCGCCAGCCCGATCGCTTCGCTCTTGAGCGCCAGCCCGGGCCCGGATGTGCTCGTCACCCCGAGCGCACCGCCGATCGACGCGCCCAGCGCCGCGCCGATCCCGGCGATCTCGTCCTCCGCCTGGAACGTGGTGACGCCGAGATTCCGGTGCTTGCTCAGCTCGTGCAGGATGTCCGACGCCGGGGTGATCGGATAGGTGCCGAGGAAGACGTCCCGCGACGCCAGCTGCCCCGCCGTCACCACCCCGTAGGCGAGGGCCGTGTTCCCGGTGACCTGGCGGTACGTGGCCGGGGGGAGCGTCGCCGCCGACACCTCGTATGTCGTCGCGAAACTCTCCGTCGTCTCCCCGTAGTTCCACCCGGATTTGAACGCGAGCAGGTTGCCCTCCGCGATCTGCGGCTTCTCCGCGAACTTGACCTGCAGGAACCGCTCGATGCCGTGGGTGGGGCGGTTGTACATCCAGGACAGCAGGCCGAGCGCGAACATGTTCTTCGCCCGCTCGGCGTCCTTCCGGCTCAGCCCGGCCGGTTCCACCGCACCCGACGTCAGCGTCGACATCGCCACCGGATGCACCACGTAGTCCGCGAGGGAGTCGTCGTCGAGCGGACTCGTGGCGTACCCGACCTTCGCGAGATTCCGTTTGGTGAACTCGTCGGTGTTCACGATGATCATGCCGCCGCGCGGCAGGTCGGCCACGTTCGCCTTCAACGCCGCCGGATTCATCGCGACCAGGACGTCCGGGCGGTCGCCGGCCGTGAGAATGTCGTAGTCCGCGATCTGGATCTGGAACGACGACACACCGGGCAGCGTGCCCTGCGGCGCCCGGATCTCGGCGGGGAAGTTGGGCTGGGTGGCGAGGTCGTTGCCGAACGCCGCCGCCTCCGACGTGAACCGGTCGCCGGTCAACTGCATACCGTCGCCCGAATCTCCGGCAAAGCGGATCGCCACCCGCTCCAGCTTCGTGGAGTTCGCCTCCGTCATGAATTCACCGAATCCTTCGACTCGTGTTCGCTCTGACCAGCAGCTTCTGACCTCACGTTACAAGCGTTCCCAATTTTCGCCAGGAAGACGCCGAAATAGCGCGTCGCGATACGGTGAGTGACGTGAGTGACCCAGGGACTATCGAGTTCGTCGGACGTTCCCGCGAGCTCGCCGAACTCGAGGCGGCCCTGCACGAGACCGCCCGGAGTGCGCCCGTCGTCGTGGTCGTCGAAGGCGTGCCGGGCATCGGCAAGACCACTCTGGTGGAACACTTCCTCGCCGCGCATTCCGACGTGCCCGTGTTCTCCGCGGTGTGTGCCCCGTGGGCGTCGAGCCGTCCCTTCGGAGTCGCCGAGCAGCTCCTGGGTACGGCCGTCACGTCGCAGGAACCTCTCGACGTCGCCCGTGAATTCGTCACGGCGGTGGCTCCCCGCGCCGGTGACGCGCCGTTCGTCGTCGTGGTCGACGACGCGCACTGGGCAGATCTGGTGTCGCTGCAGTCGCTGACCTCCGCCGTGCATCTACTCGACCGCCCGGGGCTGATCGTCCTCGTCACGAACCCGGATCCGCCCGACGGTGTTCCCGCGGACGTCCTCGATGTTCTCGACCGGCACAGTCGCCATCGGGTTCGTGTCCGCCCACTCGACGCGTCCGACGCTCGCGCCCTCGCGAGCAGCCTCGCGCACGTCGACCTTCCCACCCCGGTCGCGCACCAGCTGGTCCAGCACACGGCCGGGAACCCGCGGCACCTCACGCAACTCCTCCAGGAGGTCGATCCTGTTCTGTGGGGACGCTGGCAGGCGGTCCTCCCGGTGCCGCACACGTTCGCGGCGAAGGTACGGTCGCTGCTGTCGGAGGCCTCCCCGCAGGCCCGGGCGCTCGCCGAAGCGGCCGCAGTCCTGGCCGGGGATCCGAAATTCGCCGACGCCGCCGCACTCGCCGGCATCGCACACCCGGTGGGCGCGCTCGACGAACTTCACCGGGCAGGCCTCCTCACCGCCGGTGAGCACCGCGGCGTGACCGTACTGACCTTTTCGTCGCCGCTCACCCGCGCCGCCGTGTACCACAGCCTCGGGCCGATCCGATTGCGCGACCTGCACGATCACGCCGCGCGGATCGTCGAGGACGAGGGCAGGCGCCTGGACCACCGCGCCGCGGCCGCCCCGTTCGCCGACCCGGCGCTCGCGGACGAACTCGACCGCTACTCCGCGAGCAGGGCGACGGTCGGGGCGTGGTCGGCGGTCGCGGACGCACTGATCAAGTCGAGCCGCCTCACCGCGGACCGGGGGGAACGCGAGCAGCGGCTGATTCGCGCCGTCGATGCCCTCCTCGGCACCGGAAACCTCTCCCACGCACTGGCTTTCGCCCCAGAGATCGAAAGTTTCCCGGAAAGCCCGTTACGCGACGCCGTGCTCGGGTACCTCGCGATCCAACGCGGCCGTCCCGCCGAGGCCGATGCGCTGCTCACCCAGTCCTGGTCCGCCTGCGATCCGGAAACCGATCCGGCCACCGCCGCCTTGATCTGCCAGCGGCGCGTCCTCGACTCGCTGGCCCGCTGGCACGGACCGGACCTCGTCGAATGGGGTTCCCGGGCAGTCGCTCTCGTAGACTCGGCCGATCCGTCGGCGGTGGAATCCGCGGCGATCATGGGGCTCGGACTCGCGGCCACCGGCCGGATCGCGGAGGCGCGGGCCGCCTACGACACGTTGTCCGCGAAGATCGCCCTCGGCGCCCAATCCCAGCGTTTCGACATGGCCCGGGGCTGGCTCGACCTGGCGCTGGACGACCCCGAATCGGCGCGCCAGGAACTCGAGAGCGCCGTCCCCACGGCCTTCCGGATGGGCTCGGTCCGCATCTCACTGTGGGCGCAATCCTGGCTGGCGCGAACACAATTCGCCCTCGGGGATTGGAACGGCGCCATCGCCACCGTCGACCGTGCCGCGCACCAACTCGAAGACGCCACGCTCGACCTCCTCCGGCCCCTCGTCCACTGGACCGGCGCGCAGACGCACGCGCTGCGCGGGAACTGGCCCGCCGCCCACGAGCATCTCCGCCTCGCCGCTGCGAGTTCGCACGACTACCCGATGATGTTCATCCCGTCCGCACTGGCGCGCGCCCAGTGCGCCGAAGTGGAGGCCGACTACGCCGCCGTCATCAGGGCGCTGGAGCCCCTCACCCGTCTGGAGCCCCGGGAGGGCGTCGACGAGCCCGGGTTCTGGCAGTGGCCCGACGTGTACGCGAACGCGCTCGTGATGGCCGGGCACGTCGACGCCGCGGACGCCTTCCTCACCCCGCACGAGGAACGGGCTGTGGAACGCGGGCACCGGTCCGCGATGGCGCGTCTCGGCTACGCCCGCGGTCGCATCGCCGGTGCGCGCGGCGACATCGACACCGCCAGGGACGTGTTCGAGAATGCGCTGACCCAACTCGACACCCTGCCCCTCCCCTACGACCGCGCCCGGGTGAACTTCGCGTACGGCCAGACCCTGCGCCGGGCAGGCAAACGACGCGAAGCCGACGCCGTCATGCAGGCCGCCCGGGAAGGGTATTCCGCGCTCGGCGCCGCCTCCTACGTGCAGCGGTGCGACCGCGAACTGAAGGCGGGCGGCCTCAACGTCAAACGCAGCAGGTTCACGCTCGAGGAACTGACCCCGCAGGAACGAGCGGTAACCGAACTCGTCGCCGGCGGAGCCAGCAACAAGGAGGCCGCGGGCGAACTGTTCCTGTCCGTCAAGACCGTGCAATACCACCTGACCCGCGTCTACGCGAAGCTCGGCATCCGCTCGCGCAGCGAACTCGCGGCGCAGTTCCGCGACCAGGAGTGACGTCCCGGGTGGCGGGAACCCACCCCGAGGGTGCCTGTTCCGGGTACCGCCGACCGGCCAGGCTGGATCACGACCGAAACAGCCGACCCACCGGAGTACCGAGATGGATGACACGATCGACGCAGTACGAGCCGACCGCGACCTGAAGACCAAACACCGCGCCATGTGGGCTCTCGGCGACTACCCCGCCCTGGCCACCGACATCATCGCCGGCCTCGGCCCCGCCCTGGTCCGGGCGAGCCGGGTCAGGCCCGGTGACCGTGTCCTCGACGTCGCGGCCGGCTCCGGCAACGCCGCCATCCCCGCGGCGCTGTCCGGTGCGAGCGTCGTCGCCAGTGACCTCACGCCGGAACTGTTCGACGCCGGACGCCGCCGGGCCGCCGAACTCGGCGCCGAGGTCGAGTGGCGCGAAGCCGACGCCGAGGCGATGCCGTTCGCCGACAACGAATTCGACACCGTGATGTCCTGTGTCGGTGTCATGTTCGCCCCGCACCATCAGGAGAGCGCGGACGAACTCGTCCGTGTCTGCAGGCCGGGCGGGACGATCGGACTGCTCAGCTGGACCCCCGAGGGGTTCATCGGTCAGATGTTCGCGACGATGAAACCGTACGCACCCCCGCCCCCTCCCGGCGCGCAGCCGCCGCCGCTGTGGGGTCGCGAGGACCACGTCCGGGCGTTGTTCGGCCATCGGGTGACCGACGTCGTGGCAACCCGGCACACCGTCCGCATCGATCAGTTCCGGACCCCCGAAGACTTCCGCGACTACTTCAAGACCCGCTACGGCCCGACCATCGCGGTGTATCAGCACATCGCCGACGACCCCGCCCGGGTGGCCCAGCTGGACCACGAACTCGCCGACCTTGCGCGGCGTTTCGATCACGGCACCGGCAGTACCGTGATGAACTGGGAGTACCTCCTGCTCACCGCGCGGAAGTGGTAGGCAGCAACCACGCGCCGGTCAGGCGTGCTGGGTGAAGCCCACCTGGCCGGGACGGCGGTTCGGGGCGTAACCGAGCTTGGCGAGCGTCTCGTCGGCATCGGCGTAGGTTTGGCCGATCCGGTAGATGTCGCGGGCCTCCTTCCCGGTGGCCACCTCCCGGCCCAGCTCCCCGGCCACCCGGACCAACTGCTCGACCTGCGCGACCGACGTCATCTTCTCGCCCTTACGACCCCAGATCGTGTCCTCGTTCCCGCACCGCGGATGCAGACCCATCGCGATCGCCATCGCGTTGACCGGCAGCACACTGCGCATCAACGTCTCGAGGGTCAGGCACGCACCGTCCGGCACCCGCTGCACGAAATTCATGATGTTGTACGGATTCGGGCCGTCGAAACCGCCACCGATACCGACCCAGGTCAGATTCAGCGGACCGGTGTACACCCCACGCCGGATCAACCGCTCCACCGTCTCGAGCTGCGGGATGCTCGACAGCTGGAAATGCGGCTGGATCCCGGCCGCCTGCAGCCGGCGCAGATGCTCCTCCACCCACGCCGGACCGGCCGGGACCGTCATCTCCCGGTACGCCTCGGCCAGCTCGGGCCGCTGCATCGAGGTGCCGGCGATGTCGTCGGCGGTCATCAACTCCATGATGTTCATCTGCGAGGTGTTGATCGCGATCGTCACCTGATCCGGTGCCGGATCGAGGTCGGCGAGCATGTGCCGGGTGTCGTCGGAGAGCCACTTCGCGTCCGCGCCCTCACCCTCGGGGGCGAACGAGATGGAACCGCCGACCTGCAGGATCATCTCCGGCACCGCCTGCCGCAGTCCGGCGAGCAGTTCGTTGAACTTCGACAGCCGCTTGGAGCCCTTGCCGTCGAGTTCGCGGACGTGGATGTGCAGCACGGTGGCGCCGGCCTCGTAGCAGTCCACCGCCTTCTGCACGTGCTCGTCCATCGTCAACGGCAGGTCCTCGCGGAAGTCGTCCGGCTCCCACTCCGGACCGTACGGGGCACACGTGATGACCAGCTTCTCCTGGTTCTCCGGGAAGAGGGCGTCGTCGTGGAAATGCATGGGTGTTCTCCGTTTCGGAAAGATTGCGGACGGCGGGACTGTGACTCAGCTGACACAACGGTAGCCACGGGATGCGATCCAGACTTACCCTGACGGGACATATTTGTTTCCCGTTCGGGACACCCGGCCGAGGGGACGCCTGCGACGGAAGGTGACGCGAATGGCCAAGCCCCTCGCCCGGTATGCCGCGCTGACCGGCTTCGTCGAACTGAGCCGCACACTGTCGCTCGACCCGGTGACGCTGCTGACGAGCGTCGGACTCGACCCGGCCGGGCTGGACCTGCAGGACCGCTGGGTGCCCGCGTCGTCGGTCGCCCGTCTGCTGGAGTTGTCCGCGGCGACGTCGGGTCGCCAGGACTTCGCGCTGAAGCTGGCCGAGCGGCGGCGCCTGTCCACCCTCGGCCCACTGAGCGTCGGCATCCGGGACGAGCCCGACGCGCGAAGCGCACTCCGGATGCTGATCCGCTTCCAGCACACGTACAACGAGGCGCTGCACATCCGGCTGTCCGAGCGCGACGGCCTGGCGACGATCCGCATCAGCTTCGACCCCGGCGAACCCGTGCCGGTCCGGCAGTCCGTCGAACTGGCGGTCGCGGTGACCCACCAGCTGTTGCGGCAACTGCTGGGCGAGCGGTGGCATCCGGTGTCCGTCAGCTTCGAACACGGACGACCGGCCGACGACTCCACGCACCGGCAGGTCTTCGGCGCGCCACTCCACTTCGACGGCGAGTACTCCGGAATCCTGGTCTACACGGGAGATCTGGACGAGCCGAACAGATTGTCCGACCCGCTGCTGCGGTCCTATGCGCAACAGATCCTCGACACGCTCACCACACCGGAGGAACCGACCCTCACCAATCGGGTGCGCGAACTCGTCGAACTGCTGCTGCCGAGCGGGCGCTGCTCGATCGAGCAGGTCGCCCGCAGCCTCGGCGTCGACCGCCGGACGGTGCATCGGCACCTCGCGAAATCGGGAGAGACCTTCACCTCGGTCCTCGACTCCACCCGCGCCGAACTCGCGAAACGCATGGTCACCGGGCGGCGTTACTCGTTGACGGAAATCTCCGAGATGCTCGCCTTCTCGACGCCGAGCAGTTTCTCCCGGTGGTTCCATCAGCAGTTCGGCATGAGTCCTCGCGAGTGGCGCAAACACACCACCGGATAGGTGGCCGTGCGACCGATGTCCCGAAATGCAAAGAATTCCGTCCCGTAGAGGCAATTAATCGACCCACACGCCACGTAGCGTGATGCAGGCCACTATCGGGTCGGGCCGTAGCCCGCGTCACACCCGATTCGTTCTCCGTGAAACGAGCCGCCATGACCGCTGAGCCGATACCCACCCCGACACTCGACCGAATGAAGAGTGCCGGGAGCTGGAATCCTCTGTGGGACACCTTGTCCCAGTGGGATCCGGAGTGGACCGAGCAGTTCATGGCCATGAACGCCACTCCTGTGCAGCGTGGGGTGTTCACGCCCGAGTTCGTCGAACTGCTCAGCATTGCCATCGATGCCGCCGCCACCCACATGTACGCGCCGGGAGTGCGCAGGCACATCCGGGCCGCACTCGAACTCGGCGTGTCCAAGGAGGAGATCCTCACCGTCCTCGAGATGGTCAGCGTCCTCGGGATCCACGCCTGCAATCTCGGTGTGCCGATCCTCGCGGAGGAACTCGACGCGTACGAGTCCCGGCGCCCGGCACACTGAACGCCGCTCCCACACTCTCTCCCTCTCCATCCGCACCCTCAGGAGCATCCATGGGACCGAATCCCACCACGTCCGAACTCGAGATCGCAGTCGCCGCCCCGTCGAGTTCCGTGCCGACCGCCGACCGCCGCACCCGACGCTCCTCGTTCTACCCCTGGCTCGTTTTCGCCCTCGCGTTCGCGCTGCTGCTGTCCGACTACATGTCCCGCCAGGTTCTCAGTGCGGTCTTCCCGTTCCTGAAGGCCGACTGGGCACTGACGGATTCCCAGCTCGCATCCCTCACCAGTATCGTCGCGCTGATGGTCGGGCTGCTCACCCTCCCGCTGTCCCTGCTGGCCGACCGATGGGGGCGCGTGAAGTCCCTGGTGCTGATGGCCACGCTGTGGAGTGTCGCGACCCTGCTGTGCGCGATCGCCTCCAGCTACGAGCAGATGCTCGCCGCGCGCTTCCTCGTCGGTGTCGGCGAGGCCGCGTACGGAAGTGTCGGAATCGCCGTGGTTCTCAGCGTCTTCGCGCCACGCGTCCACTCCACACTCAGCGGCGCGTTCATGGCCGGCGGTTCCTTCGGCTCGGTCGTCGGCGTCTCGCTCGGCGCCGTCATCGCCGTGCACCTGAGCTGGCGCTGGTCGTTCGCCGCGATGGCGGTCCTCGGACTCATCCTGGTCCTGGCATTCCGCACGATTGTCACCGAACGCCGCCTCGCCGAGCACGCCGCGACCGACGACACCGCCGAATCCGCCCGCCCCGACGAACCCGCGATCCGCGTGCCGGTGTCGACACTGTTCACCAACCCGACCGTGTGGTGCGCCTACCTCGGCGGCGGACTGCAGATGTTCAACGCGGCCGTGCTGCTCGCCTGGGCCCCGAGCTACTTCAACCGCTACTACGGCATGGCCCCGGACAAGGCCGGCACCGTCGCGTCGGGGTTCGTGTTGCTGATCGCCCTCGGCATGATCGTCTGCGGCATGATCACAGACCGGGTCGGCCGCAGCAACGCGGCCGCGAAGTGGACCAGCGCGATCACCTACTGCACGATCTCGCTGGCCTCGCTCGGAATCGCATTCCAGCTGGAAACCGGTGCGTACCAGCTGATTCTGCTGGGCATCGGCGCCTTCTTCGCCGCCGGCTCGTCCGGCCCCACCGCCGCCATGGTGGCGGGATTGACCCACCAGTCGGTGCGGGCCTCGGCCCTCGGCAGCCTGACCGTGACCAACAACGTCCTCGGCCTGGCCACCGGCCCCTTCGTCATCGGCATCCTCGCCGACCGCCTCGGCCTGCTCGGCGCACTGCAACTGGCACCGCTGGTGTACGTGCTGGCGATCATCGCCCTGTTCCTCGGCAAGCGGACATACCCCGCCGGACTCGCGAAGCTCACGGCGCAGAGCGCCGCCGCCGCGGCCAAGGTCTAGGTTTCGCCGGACCACATCAACTCGGCAAGTCCCGGTAGCAGCCGCCGCCGGGACTTGCCGAGTTGTCGTACACCTCGACGATGCGCTGGAGGGCCTTCGCCGCGTCGGCGATCGCGGGGTGATCGAGCGAGCGGTTCGACCCGCACCAACTCAGGGCGGAGGCGACGATCGACTGCTACAACGACAGCGAATGCGTCACCGGCTTCTACACCATGCTCGACGAGAACCTCGACCTACCGTTGCCGGCACCGCCACCCGACGGTGCCGAGTGGACCGAGGCATACCGCCACTGGCTGAGATAGGTGAGGACACGAGCATGAACACCGGCGACACCGCACCCCCGAGCGCGACCGGGGAACACCGGATACGAATGACCGAACAGGAGGCCATGTCGAATCTGCACACGGTGCTGAACCTCTGCGCGGCCGGTGAATTGCGGTGCAGCGAGGAGACGCACCGCCCCTCCGCGGCGACGGTCGCTGCCGTGGGCTCAACGCTCGCGCACGGCCACTTCTACCTCGACGACCCGATCGCGTCGTTCGCGTGGCCCCTGACCATCCAGGCCGGTGGGCTCGCCACGATCGAGAGCGGGCGCCTGCGGCTGACCCCAAAGGGCCGTACCGCCCTGCGTCGGCCGACGGCCGAGGCCATCTCCCCACTGTGGCGGCGCTGGCTCACCCACGCGGTGATCGACGAGTTCAGCCGAATCGAACAGATCAAGGGTCAGCGCGCACACAACGTCCTCACCTCCGCCCGGACCCGCCGGCAGACCGTCGCTGCGGCTTTGGCAAGCTGCCCACCTGGAGAGTGGATCGGGATGGATTCACTGTTCACGGCAATGCGACGGAAAGGCATGAGCCCCAACGTCGCACGCAGCGAGCGCGCGCTGTGGAAGCTCTATCTCGTCGACCCGCAGTACGGCAGTCTCGGCTACGACGGTTACCACCGGTGGGAGATCCTCGAGGGCCGCTACACGATGGCGGTGCTGTTCGAGTACGCCGGCACGCTGGGCCTGCTCGACCTCGACCACCTCCACCCCACCGGCGCACGGTCGGACTTCCACGCCAACTGGGGCGGTGACGACCTGGACGCGCTGAGCAGGTATGACGGACTGCAGGCGATCCGGCTCACCGCCCTGAGCTGCCCGGCACGCTGCGGACCGTCATCGACGACGTCACCCGCCGAGCCACCCAGCTCACCGACCACGGCCACGCCCGGGTGATCGAATGCACCGATGCCGCACCCGCTGCGCTCATCACCCGCGACCGCGCACTCACCTCGCGGTCCCCGTCGAACACGAACCGAAGTTCCGCAGGGCCCTACACAAACTCGGCTACGCCCTGCGCGGGCCGAACACCCCCTGACCGAGGGCGTCAACGCCGCGACGAACTGGACCGCGCGCGGCCAAATCCGCTGGTAGTCAGATCCAGTCGATGTGGACGGAGTCGATGTGGTCGAAGTGGAATCCGAACTGCTCGCTGTACGTGTCGAAGCCCTTGTTCTCTGGGTAGCAGAGGGTGGCGTGCCGTTCGAGCAGTGCAACGACCCGGGCGTGATCATCGCCCACCAGAGCGGCGGCGAGTTCGCGGGATTCGTCGCAGCCGAACGGTGTATCGGAGTTCGCAAAATCTAGGGTGCGGACCCGGTAGTCGTATCCCTCGTCGGCACCGTTGCGGACCGTGACCCCGCCCGTGACCCGGATGATCGCCCTCTTCGGTGTTCCGTCCGGGCGCAATACGCCGGCGCGCTTCATGATGTCCTGGGCCTTGATGTTCTCGAGTTTCTTGCCGGCATCGGCACGCAACTCCTTTGTTTCCCCGGACCGGTATCGGGAGACGGCGGAGCGGGACCGCCCGATCCTGGCGGCAACGGCATCGATGCCACCGAGGCGCTCGATCGCCGCACGCCGTTGCGCACGCTCGACGACGTCGGCGTGCGGGATGCGGCCAATTTGAGCCCACCGGCGCAACGTGCCGTCCGACGGCGGTGTGCGGTCGGCATCGATCGCCGCCTGGCGCAGGCCCTCATTGCCGAGCTCCGCGCACAGTTGCTGGACGGAGACCTTGCTGGTCAGTCCTGCCAGTCCCCCATGCTCGACATGCTTCGACTTCTCCACACCTCTGGTCGCCGCAGTCGCGACCGAGACCTCGAGACCGTCGAGACCGACCACCTCCTGCGGCAACTTCGTGGTACGCGGCTTCGGAAGATGCAGAGCCATCAGTCGTCCTCTTCCCCTTCTTCGCCTGTCCGTGAGGAGTGTGTCCTACTCCACCGACATCTTCCCCAGCACCTCACTCGGGTCGGCAACACCCCCCATCGGCGAGCACGTACACCAAGGAGTCGGCGACGGTGCGGACCTGTTCCTCGGCAAACGGATGCACCCCGCCGGACGTGGAAGCCCGCGGCGCAGAGTGCCGCCACAGCGGCCAAGGTGTGGGCAGCATTCCGGACCTGGTCCTGCAATGGAAAGCCTTCTACTCCGACCGTCGACTGGGTAAACCCCGCCAATTCCTCGCCGACAAGGGCATCCGCGTGGGCTGACGGCCAGCACCGGCCCCTCCGCGTGGGCAGCACCTGTGATTCGGATATTGCCTCGCCACGCGCGTTCAGCTAATATCGAACATATAATCGAATTACCTTGGGGGAGGTTGATTGTGGGGGCAATGCTTCTCGAGGAATTGCGCGCATTCACGGCGCGACTGCAATGCGCCGAAGCGGCGAGTGGGGATCCGGGGTTGGGCATCGACCTGCTCGATGCGATCGAGACGTTGAAATCGGTCGGGTCTGCGGTGCAGGCGGTGATCACCGACGATGTCGCGACGAGTATCCGTGCGGACCGCAGGGCTCGGCAATTTCCGCGATCCGAGTGGAGTCGGGGTATCGGGTCGCAGATTGCGCTGGCGCGCAGGGAGTCTCCAAACCGCGGCGGGCGGCATCTGGGGTTCGCGCAAGCGCTGGTGCACGAAATGCCCCATACGTTGGCCATGCTGCAGACCGGGCGGCTGAACGAATGGCGCGCCACCCTACTCGTGCGGGAGACGGCCTGCCTGTCCGCGGCCGATCGGGCCGTCGTGGATCGCCGGTTGTGTTCGGACCCAGCCACACTCGACGGAGTCGGCGACCGCGGCCTGATCGCACGGGCCAAAGCCCTGGCGGTCGAACTCGACGCCGCCGCGGTCGTCCGGCGACATCGCAAGGCCGTGTCCGAGCGTCGGGTCACGACACGACCTGCCCCGGATTCGATGGCCTATCTGAGTGCGCTGATGCCGGTGGAGCAGGCGGTCTGCTTGCAGGCCACGCTGGGTCGGGATGCGGACAGTCTCATCGCGACCGGCGAGAGTGGTGGCCGCACCCGCAATCAGCTGATGGTGGACCTGTTGTTCGAACGCGGCACCGGATCATCGGTGGCGTCGGGTGTGCCGGTGACGGTGAACCTGGTGCTCTCGGACGAGACGCTGCTGGCAGGCGGTCACGAGGCGGCGCAGCTTCAGGGGTTCGGGCCGGTGCCGGCCGGGATCGCGCGACAGCTGGTGGCGGACGCCCTCGACCGTGACACCGAGGCGTCGTTGCAGCGCGTGTATTCGTGCCCGCAGTCGGGGTCGTTGACGGCGATGGAATCGCAATCTCGAACGTTCCCGAAAAGCCTGCGAAAGCTGATCGATCTGCGGGATCAGACGTGCCGCACCCCGTGGTGTGATGCGCCGATCCGACATCACGATCACATCCGCTCACGGCGGAGGTCTGGTGAGACCAGTGTGCGCAACGGGTCCGGGCTCTGCGAGGCCTGCAACTACGCGAAAGAAGGCGACGGTTGGACGGCCCGCCCGATATGCCGCCCCGGCCGCACCCACCTCGTCGACCTCGGCACCCCGACCGGGCACCACTACCGATCTGCGGCACCACCACTCCCGGCCGCCGCGCGGCAATCGGAGGTCGAGACGGTGCTCATCGCGAACGTACGTGCGTCGTGACGGTGCCATCACGCCTGGACGACACCGACCGCCGGGACTTGCCGAATCAGCTTCGTGAACGCTTCACAAGTGCCACGCTTGAGACCATGGACAGCATCAATTCGATGGGTGATCGGTAATGGCCCGGCCGGTGCGCGTCGTCGTGCTCGGCGCCGGTTCGTGGGGAACGACGGTGGCCGGTCTCGCCGCCCGCAACACACCGACGCTGCTGTGGGCGCGGAATTCGGATACCGCGGACGAGATCAATACCGAGCATCGCAACTCCCGCTATCTCGGCGAGCGGGCGCTCCCCGACTCCATGCGCTCGACGGCCGACCTGGTGGAAGCGGCGCACGAAGCCGACGTTCTCGTGGTCGGGGTGCCGTCGCATGCGGTCCGCAGCACGCTTACTCAGATCGCCAACGAGGTGCGGGCGTGGGTGCCGGTGCTGTCGCTGGCGAAGGGGCTGGAGCCGGGAACACGGTTGCGGCCCACCGAGGTGATCGCCGAGTGCCTGCCGGGGCATCCGGTCGGGCTTCTCGCCGGTCCCAATATTGCGCGGGAGATCGTCGACGGACTTGCGGCGGCGTCGGTCGTCGCCACCCAGGACGTCCGGGTGGCGACCGCGTTGCAGCCGTTGTTCGCGTCGGCGGTGTTCCGCGTGTACCGGAACACCGATGTGCTGGGCTGCGAACTCGGTGGTGTGCTGAAGAACATCGTGGCCATTGCGTCGGGGATGGCCGACGGGCTGGACGTCGGCGACAACACGCGCGCGATGGTCCTCGCACGCGGGCTGGCCGAGATGACCCGGCTGGGTGAGGCGATGGGCGCGAACCCGCGGACGTTCGCCGGGCTCACCGGCGTCGGAGACCTGATCGCCACGTGTATGAGCCCGAGTTCCCGCAACCGGCGGGTGGGCGAGTTCATTGCCCGCGGCATGACCGTCGAGGAGGCTGTCGCCAAGCTGGGACAGGTGGCGGAGGGCGTCAAGACTGCACCCACCGTGATGGAGTTGGCCCGCGACTACAACGTGGACATGCCCATCGCCGCGGAGGTCGAGGCGGTCGTCGCGGGGCGGCAGACGCCGGAGGGCGCCTACCGTGGCCTGCGGAAAGTCGCTGCTGGCGGTGAGGACGAGGTGGCGTGATCGCACAAACTGCAACCGGAAGTAGCAGTATCTAGACGTTTCTAAGAAGTCAGCGATGAGTTCACCGACCCCGATTGGTCCCGGAGACTGGCCGGCGCGCGCCTATCCGCTGTCGCCCGCACAGATGGGGATGTGGCTCGCGCAGCGCGTCGACCCTGCCGTTCCCGTGTCGGTCGCCCAATACGTCGACATCCGCGGCGCGCTGAACCGTAGTGCTCTCGCGTCGGCGTGTGCTCGCGCCGCAGCCGAGTTCGAGTCGTTCTTCCTGCAGATCACGGAGGTCGACGGGCAACCGCGGCAGTGGGTGGATCCGAGTCTCGAGGCGACCGTCGGCTACGTCGACTTCCGGGACGCTCCGGAACCCGAAACGTCGGCGCATGCGTGGATGCGCGCCGAGTCCGCCGATCCGATCGACGTCCGGCGCGACCGTCTGACGGTCTCGTTCGTTCTTCACGTCGGACGCGACCATTACTTCTGGTATTCGCGCGCCCACCACGTCGCGCTGGACGGTTTCGGGTCCATCACCATGGTCTACCGGATCGCCGCGCTCTACACGGCCGCGGTGCACGGACTGCCGCCGCCCGCGAGCAGAACCCTCGGCCTGCGACGCATTCACGACCTCGAGATCGACTACCGCGACTCGACCCGCCGGGACGCCGACCGGGCGTACTGGACCTCCACGATGCGTGGCGTCACCCGCCCGAGCACCCTCGCGCGCGACTCCGCGCCTGCGGCCGCCGGTTCCCGGGACGTCAGCGGAACGTTGTCCACCGAACTGGTCGATCGGCTGGAGAAATGCGCGGCCGCGCACGGGGTCAATCCTGCGACACTCACGGTCTGCGCGGTCGCCGGCTATCTGGCGCGCATGACCGGCCAGGACGACGTCACGCTCAGCCTGCCGGTGTCGGCTCGCACGACGGCGGCGCTGCGCCGGTCCGGCGGGATGGTGTCCAATATTGTGCCGCTGCGGATCCCGGGTGCGGGGACGGCGACCGTCGGTGATCTGGTGGCCCGCACGCGTCTCGTGATGTCGGGTGCCCTGCGGCATCAGCGGTACCGGCACGAGGACATCCGCGCCGATGTGGGAGACGCGCTGTCCGGGCCGCGACTGTTCGGCCCCGCCGTCAACATCATGCTTTTTCCGGAGGAACTCGAACTCGGTTCCCTGCGGAGTCACTTGCATGTGCTGTCCTCGGGTCCGATCGAGGACCTGCTGGTGAACCTGTACCGCTCCGGACCCCACGGACGCGTGCACCTGGACTTCAAGGCGAATCCGCGCCTGTATTCGCAGGACGAGCTGGACGGTCACCACACGAGATTCCTGCGGTACTTCCAGCGCTTCCTCGACGCCGAGACCGCGCACCCGATCGGTGCTCTCCCCGTCCTCACGGAGAACGAAACGGCGGCGCTGGTCCCCTACCCCGGACCGCCGGACAGTGTGCCGGTCACTCTCGCCGACGTGTTCCGCGCTGCTGCCGCCCGGGACCCGGACGCGACGTCCGTCGTCTGCGCCGGCCGGGAGGTCACCTACCGGGAGCTCGACGAGTGGTCGGATCGGATCGCGGCGACGCTGGCACGGTTCGGCGTCGGGCTCGGCGACGTCGTGGCGCTGGCGTTCCCCCGGTCCTTCGACTATCTCTGCGCGGTCTGGGCCGTCGCGAAGACGGGAGCCGCATTCCTGCCGGTGGACCCGACGTACCCGGCGCCGCGTGTTCGGCACATGCTCGACGACTCCCGCGCGACGATCGGGTTGACCTCCGCGGAGTTCGCCTCGACGTTGCCGGACGGCACCGAGTGGCTGCTGCTCGACGAGGCCGCCCGCTCTGGAAATCCCGGTTTCGGCACGCCGGCAACACGACTCGACGACGCCGCGTATTTCATCTACACGTCCGGATCGACCGGCACCCCCAAGGGGGTGGTGGTCACGCACCGCGGGATCGCGAATCTGGTCTCCACGCAGCGCATCCGACTCGACCTCGACCGGTCGGCGAGGGTTCTGCACGTCGCGTCGCCGAGTTTCGACGCCTCGGTCTTCGAGATGCTGATGGCCTTCGGTTCCGGTGCCGCACTGGTCGTCGCTCCGCCCGCGGCATACGGCGGATCCCCTCTGGCGCAGCTGATGACCACCGAAACAGTCACCCACGTGGTGCTCACCCCGTCGGTGCTGGCATCGATGGAGCCCGCCGACGTCGAAGGTCTGCGCACCCTGGTCGTCGCCGGGGAGGCGTGCCCACCGGAACTGGTGTCGCGGTGGGCGTCCCGATGCCGGATGATCGACGCCTACGGCCCGGCGGAGACGACCGTCATGGCGACCGTCAGCGACCCGCTCCACGGCTCCGCACCGGTCACCATCGGCCGGCCGATCGACGGCACCAGGGTGGTGGTCCTCGATCACCGGCTCCGCCCGGTCCCGGTCGGCGTGGCCGGCGAACTGTACGTCGCGGGGGCCGCCCTTGCCCGCGGGTATCACCGCAGGGCCCGGCAGACATCGGAACGGTTCGTCGCCGATCCGTACGGACCGCCGGGCACCCGCATGTACCGCACCGGCGACACGGTCCGCTGGACCCGCGACCACGAACTCGAGTACCTCGGCCGCAGCGACGAGCAGGTGAACCTCCGGGGCCTGCGCGTCGAGCCCGGGGAGATCGACGCCACGCTCCGCCGGCATCCGGCGGTTCGGTTCGCCGTCACCGTGATTCGCTCACAGGCCACCGGTGATCGGCTCGTGTCGTACGTGGACGCCGACGCCGTGACGGAGCGGGAGTTGCTGTCGTTCCTCACCGCCGAACTGCCCCCGCATCTCGTGCCTGCCGACGTCGTCGTGCTCCCCCACCTTCCGCTGACCCCGTCCGGCAAGCTGGATCGCGCTGCCCTTCCCGAGCCGCACGCCCGGTCGGCTACCAACCTCGCTCCCGAGGGAGCCCGGGAACGGACGCTCCACGCCCTCTACGCCGACATCCTCGGGACGTCCGATTTCGGTGTGGACGAGTCGTTCTTCGCGCTCGGCGGCGACAGCATCATGGCGATTCAACTGGCCGCCCGGGCGCGGAGCGCCGGAATCTCGTTCACCCCGCGCGACGTGTTCGAGCAGCGGACAGTGTCCCGGCTCAGCGTCGTCGCCGGCGACGACCGAAGCGGACCGACCCTCGAGGAGCTTCCCGGCGGCGGGATCGGCGAGATGCCGCTCACCCCGGCGGCCCGGTTCCTCCTCGACCGCGTCGGGGTGGTCGACCGGTATGCCCAGGCCGTGGTGGTGGAATTGCCACGGGGTGTGGACGCGCAGAAGCTGCACACGGTGATCGGCGCCGTCGTCGATCGGCACGACGCGCTGCGGGCGCGCCTCGGACGCCGCTCCGACGGGACGGCGTTCCTCACGGTGAGTCCGGCCGGCACACCGCTGCCGGACGACACGATCACGCGGGTCGCGCTCCCCGTCGACGCGGACCTCGCGCAGCGGACGCGGGACGAGCACGAGACCGCGGTCCGGCGGCTGAATCCGGTTGCGGGCGTGATGATGCAGTGCATCTGGCTCGATCCCGGAGCGGCTGATACCACCCGTCGTGGGCGGCTGCTCTTCGTCGCGCATCACCTGGTGATCGACGGAGTCTCGTGGCGAATCCTGATCGGCGACCTCGCCGACGTGTGGGCGCAACTCGAATCGGGAGCGTCGCCCAGCCTTCCCCCTGTCGGCACGTCGCTGCGCCGGTGGGCGCACGGACTGGCCGAGGAGGCGCAGAGCCCCGGCCGCAGGTCCGAACTGCCCTTCTGGCGCGCCATGACCGCGGCGGAGGATCCGCCGCTCGGCATCCGGCCACTCGACCCAAGACGTGACGTGAATTCGACGGTGGACCGGATTCACGCGAGAACCTCCGCAATGCACTCGGTCCTCATCGACCTTCCGGCCGCCTTCCGCTGTGATGTCAACGACGCCCTGCTCACCGCCCTCGCCCTCGCGCTCGCGCAGTGGCAACGTCGCCGCGGTCGACCGGCCACGGTGCCGACGATCCGGCTCGAGGGTCACGGCCGCGAGGAGGCGGTGCTGCCCGGTGCCGATCTCTCGCGCACCGTCGGGTGGTTCACCAGTATTTTTCCGATCCGTCTCGATCTGCAGGACCTCGACCTCGACGATGCCGGCACCGCCATCACGGTGGTCAAGGAACAGTTGCGTGCGGTGCCCGACAAGGGCGTCGGCTACGGCCTGCTGCGGCGCGCGGGGGACGAGACCGGCCAGATCGCGTTCAATTACCTCGGGCGGCTCGACAGCGCTGATTCCGAACGTGATTGGCGGCCCGTGCGGGACGGCACCGCCGTGTTCGCCTCCGCCGAACCGTCGATGCCGGTCACCGCCCTGATCGACATCACCGCGTTCACCAGTCACGGCGTCCTCGACGCCACGTTCGCGTTCCCGACGGGTGCGATTGCGGCCGAGGACGTGCAGGCTCTGGCCGATCTGTGGGAGCAGGCGCTGACAGCCCTCGCCGCGGTGGCGCGTTCTCCGCACACGAGTGGGCTCACTCCGTCCGATCTGCCGCTGGTCGCCGTGGACCGCGAAGACATCGAGGAGTGGAAACGCGACCGGCCGGGCCTGCTCGACGTGTGGCCGCTGACGCCGTTGCAGTCGGGGCTGCTGTTCCACGCGGCGCTCGCAGGTGCGGAGGGCGATCCGTACGCGATGCAGGTGGTCCTGAGCCTGTCCGGGCACCTCGACCGGGACCGGCTCCGAAACGCGTGCAGCGCCGTCCTCGCAAGGCACGCGAATCTGCGCACCGCGTTCGTGCGCGACGGTCGCGGCGTCCCGGTGCAACTCGTACTCGGCGACGTGCCGCCGCGGTGGCGGCACGTCGACGTCACCGACCGCGACGCCGAGGAGATCCTGCTCGACGACCGCACCACCCGCTTCGACCTGTCGGCCCCACCGCTGGTTCGCTTCACCCTGCTGTCGCAGGGGCCGGACCGTGCCGAATTGGCGATCACCGCCCACCACATCGTGCTGGACGGCTGGTCGATGCCGCTGCTGGTGCGTGAACTCTTCACCGCCTACCGACGCGGTGACTCCCGCACCGAGCGACCGGATTCGAGCCCCTATCGCGACTTCCTGGAGTGGCTCGCGGCGAGGGACACCGACGCCTCGGCGCGGGCGTGGGCGGCTGCGCTCGACGGCATCACCGAGCCGGCCGCCCCGGCGGACGACGCCCCCACCCCGTCCGAGTCGGTGCTGGAGATGAGCGAGGAGGACACCCGCACGCTGACGGCCCGCGCGAGCGAACTCGGAGTCACGCTGAGCACGATCGTGAAGGCGGCCTGGGGGATCGTCCTCGGGCAGGCGACCGGACGCGACGACGTCGTGATCGGGGAGGCCGTCTCCGGCAGGCCCCCGGAACTCGCCGGCGTGGAGAGCGCGGTGGGATTGTTCGTCAACACCGTCCCCGTGCGGATACCCCTCGATCCCGGCATCGACGTCGCCACCCTGCTCACCCGGCTGCAGGCCGAGCACGTTCACCTTCTCGAACACCACTGGCTGGGCCTCGCAGACATTCAGCGGGCGGCCGGGGTGACGCCCCTGTTCGACACGCTGGTCGCGTTCGAGTCGTACCCCGTCGATCGCACCGCGCTGCCGGAACCTCTGGACGGTCTCATCCTGGACGGCGTTCGCGCACACGATGCCTCGCACTACGCCGTGACGCTCGCGGTGACCGCGGCCCCGACCCTGCGGCTGACGGCGAAATGCAGGTCACACCGGTACGACGGCGAGGCCCTGCTCGCGCGGGTCGGCCGCGTGCTCGACGGCATCTGCCGGGATCCGCACGTCGGGGTCGGCGACCTCGATCTTCTCGGTGCGGCGGAGCGGGAGCGGGTGCTGCGCACCTGGAACGCGACGGACGCACCGGTGCCCTCGGCCACCCTGGTGGACCTGTTCGACGCGCAGGTCCAGCGTTCGCCCGGTGCCGTGGCGGTGGTGTTCGGCGCGGATCGGTTGACGTACAAGGAGTTCGACGCACGGGTGAACCGGCTGGCCCGGTATCTCGCGGCGAGGGGCGTGGGACCGGAAAGCGTCGTCGGGGTGGCGGTTCCCCGTTCGATTCGGCTGCTCGTCGCGCTGCACGCGGTGCTGAAGGCCGGCGGCGCGTACCTGCCCGTGGACCTCGAGCATCCGCTCGGACGCACCACCCTCGTACTCGACTCGGCAGCACTGGTCCTCACGTCCGGTACCGGGAACGGCACGGTGCCGGACGGAGTCGCAGTCGTGGATCTCGACCGGCTGGACGTCGCGGGATACGACCCCCGCCCGGTCGAGGATGCCGAGAGACGCGCACCGCTGCGCCCGGCGAACGCGGCGTACGTGATCTACACGTCCGGTTCCACGGGACGACCCAAGGGCGTGACGGTGACCCACGCGATGATGGTCAACCAGTTCCGGTGGGCGCAGACGCTGACGCCGCTCGACGGTACCGATGCGGTGCTGCACAAGACGCCGCTCACGTTCGACATCTCCGCATGGGAACTGTTCTGGCCCTTACACACCGGCGCACGGGTGGTGATCGCCGAGCCCGGCGGACACCAGGACCCCGGCTATCTCGCGCGGACCGTAGCTCAGCAATCGATCACGACGCTCCACGTCGTTCCGTCGATGCTCGACGCCTTCCTCGAGCACTGCGGGTCGCAGGTACCCCCGACCGTGCGTCGCGTGTATTCGGCGGGCGAGTCGCTGCCCGCTGCCACGGCAGCACGGTTCGCGGAACGCAGTGCCGCTGCGCTCTACAACTGGTACGGCCCGTGCGAGGCGGCGGCCGCCACGTCCGAGTCGGTCGACGGCAACGAGATCGGCGCGACGGTCTCCCTCGGCGGCCCCGTCCACAACGTACGTACGTATGTGCTCGACCGCCGGCTGCGACCGGTGCCGGTCGGGACGAGCGGCGAGTTGTACCTTGCCGGTTCGTACCTGGCGCGCGGTTACGCCGGACGCCCCGACCTGACCGCCGAACGTTTCGTCGCCGAACCGTTCGGTGGAACGGGCGCGCGGATGTATCGCACCGGCGACGTGGTGCGGTGGAACGAGGCGGGCAGGCTCGAGTACCTCGGGCGCAGCGACTTCCAGATCAAACTCCGCGGCCAGCGCATCGAACCCGGCGAGATCGAAACCGCGTTGACGTCCGACCCGGCGGTGACCCGAGCGGCGGTCACCGTGCATCGCGACCGGGACGCCGGAGACCGGCTGATCGCGTACGTCGTAACCGCGGACGGTGTACCGCCGGACGAGCGCCGGATCACCGGCCGTCTCGCCGGACTGCTCCCGGCCTACATGATCCCCTCCGCCGTCGTCCCGCTTCCCGAACTGCCCGTCACGTCCAGCGGAAAGCTGGATCGCGCCGCCCTGCCGGAACCGGCGCCCGCGAGGCCTGCGTCCGATCCGCCCGCCACCCCCACCGAGGACGTGATCGCGTTCGTGTTCGCGGAGGTGACCGGCACCGCGTCCGTGGGACGGGGCGACAACTTCTTCGCCGCCGGAGGAAACTCGCTGACCGCGGCGCAGGCCGCCGCCCGCGTCGGAGCGGCGCTGGGAACCACCGTCGACCTCCGCGCACTGTTCGACCACCCCACGGTCGCGGAACTGTCGGCGTATCTCGCGGACCGCGCACACGAGACCGCGCAGGCGCCCCTGGTCGCCCGTGCCCCGGCCGCCCACGTGCCGCTGTCCCTCGCCCAGCAGCGCCTGTGGTTCCTGAACCGGCTCGACGGACACTCGGCCACCGACAGCATTCCCGTCGTGCTCCGCCTCACCGGCTCCGTCGACGAAACGGCCTTGTGTGCGGCCGTGCGTGATGTGATCGACCGCCACGAACCCCTGCGCACCGTCTATCCCGAGCACGACGGGATCCCGTGCCAGCACGTTCTCCCCGCGACCGCCGTGCCGCCGTGCACGGTGCGGAAGACGGCGGACCCCGCCGGCCGGGTGGGGGAAATGCTGGCGGCGGGATTCGACCTCACCGCCGAACCGCCGGTACGCGCCGAACTTCTCGCGGTCGGCACCGGCGAGTGGGTGCTCGCCCTCGTCGTCCACCACATCAGTGCCGACGGGTTCTCACTGGGACCGCTCGCCCGGGACGTGATGACGGCGTACCGCGCGCGGGCGCAGGGTGGCACACCGATGTGGACGCCACTGCCGGTCCGCTACGCCGACTACGCCCTCTGGCAGCGTGAATTGCGGGACCGGCAACCGGGTCTGGCGTACTGGACACAGACCCTGTCCGGGATGCCCGAACTGCTCACCCTGCCGTTCGACCGTCCCCGCCCGCCGGTTGCGACGCACCGCGGCGCCGATGTCGCGTTCACCCTCGACGCGCAGACGCACCGGCGGATTCGTGCCCTCGCGCGCACCCACGACGCCACCCCGTTCATGGTGGTGCACGCGGCGCTGGCCGTCCTCGCGGCCAGGCTCGGCGGTGCCGCGGACGTCGTGATCGGCACTCCGATCGCGGGGCGCGGGCCGCGCGCACTCGACGACCTCGTCGGGATGTTCGTCAACACGCTGGTGTTGCGGACGAACCTCGCACTCCACGACTCGTTCGCCGGCGCCCTCGCCTGCGTGCGGGACGTCGACCTCGCCGCCTACTCGCACTCGGACGTCTCGTTCGAGGAGATCGTGGAGGCGGTTGCGCCGGAGCGGTCGCGTGGTCGCAATCCGCTGTTCCAGTTGGCGCTCGCCTATCACAACACCGCACCGGTCGTGGTCGATCTGCCAGAGGTGTCCGCGTCCGTGGTCGAGATCGACACGCACACGGCGAAATTCGACCTCCAGCTCACCGTCACCGAATCGCTGGACGATCAGGGCGGCCCCGGACCCCTCTCCTGCGTCTTCACCTACGCCACCGATCTGTTCGACGAGGCCACCGTCTCCGAATTCGCGGACAGGTTCCGGCGGGTGCTCCACACCGCACTCGCCCATCCGACTGTCGTGATCGGCGACATCGACATCCGGGGCGGCGAGGAGAAACAGGCACGGCACGAAGGCCCGGCGTCATTGCCGCAACGGACACTTCCCGACCTGCTCTCCGCGGCCGTCGCATCCAATCCGGACGGTCCGGCGCTGACGGCGGACGGCCGGACCATGACGTACCGCGAACTGGATGCCGCGTCGAATCGTCTCGCCCGCGCGCTGATGCGGCGCGGGGCCGGACCCGAGACGATCGTCGCTCTCACGCTGCCGCGCTCGGCGCTGTCCGTCGTCTCGGTGTGGGCCGTCGCGAAGACCGGTGCCGCGTTCGTGCCCGTGGACCCGCGCTACCCCGCCGCGCGGATCGAGTACCTGCTGGGCGACTCCGGGGCCGCGCTCGGGCTGACCACCGTCACGGACCGCGAGGCCCTGCCGGCCGGGACGGATTGGCTGCTGCTCGACGACCCCGACTTCCGAACGGAGTGTCGCGGCTGCTCGCCGGCCGTGATCGCGGACTCCGAACGTTCACGTCCGCTGGAGGTGCGACATCCGGCGTACGTGATCTACACGTCCGGCTCGACGGGAAAACCCAAGGGTGTGACGGTGACTCACACCGGTCTCGCCGATTTCACGGCGGAGCAGCGGGACCGCTACGCGGTGACGGCGGCCTCGCGCACGCTGCATGCGTCGTCCCCCGGATTCGACGGCGCGGTGCTGGAGATTCTGCTCGCTCTCGGTGCGGGCGCGTGCATGGTGCTCACACCGCCGACGGTGCAGGGCGACGTGCCGCTCACGGACGTGCTGGCCGGTGAGCGGGTCAGCCACGTGTTCACCACGCCGACGGTTCTCGCGACGGTCGATCCCCACGACCTGCACGACCTGCGGGTGGTCGTGGTGGGCGGCGAACCCTGCCCGCCGGAACTCGTGAAAGTCTGGTCGCCACAGAAACATGTGTCGCTGTTCAACGGATACGGTCCGACCGAGACGACGGTGATGACGACGATCAGCGACCCGTTGGTGGCCGATCAGCCGGTCACCATCGGCCACCCGGTCCGCGGCGCCGCGGTGGTCCTGCTGGATGCGCGCCTGCACCCGGTTCCGACGGGGGTGGCCGGCGAACTCTACCTCTGCGGTCCGGGCGTCGCGCGCGGCTACCATCGCAGGCCCGCGCTCACCGCCGCACGGTTCGTCGCCTGCCCGTTCGGCGTTGCCGGGGAACGGATGTACCGGACCGGCGACGTCGGCCGGTGGCGCCGGGACGGGTCGATCGAGTACCTGTACCGCAATGATGCGCAGGTCGAATTGCGGGGTGTGCGGATCGAACTCGGCGAGATCGACGCGACCCTCCTCACCCACCCGGGCGTGCGGTTCGCGGCGACGGATGTGCGCGAACTGCGCGACGGTGTCGACGCACTCGTGTCGTACGTGCTCCCGGAGCGGGGCGAGACGGTCGATCCGGATCAGCTGATCCGCTGTGCGTCGACGCGCCTGCCCGCACCGCTGGTACCCGCGATCGTCGTCGTGGTGGACGCCGTGCCGCTCACCGTCAACGGGAAACTGGACCGCTCGGCGCTGCCCGACCCCGTTCCGGCGGCAACCGACTTCGAGGCCCCACACACACCTGCCGAACGGGTGGTGGCGGCAGTGTTCGCCGAGATCCTCGGGCTCGACCTCGTGGGGCGCGACGAGAATTTCTTCGCCCTCGGCGGCACGTCGCTGTCCGCGACGCGCGCGGTGTCCCGGATCGGTGCCGCGCTGGAGACGTCGGTGCCGGTGCGCGCGGTGTTCGACACCCCGACCGTCTCCGCACTCGCGGCGGCCGTCACCGAGCAGACCGACGGCGCGACGCACGTGCCCCTGACCGTGCGCCCGCGCCCGCCCCGCGTGCCGCTGTCGCCTGCGCAGCAACGACTGTGGTTCCTCGCCCGCCTCGCACCCTGCTCCCCCGACTACAACATCCCGATGGTGCTGCGGCTCGACGGAACACTCGACATCGCCGCCCTCACCGCGGCCGTGGCGGATGTGGTCGGCAGGCACGAACCGCTGCGCACCCTGTACCCGGACAGTGACGGCGTCGCGTACCAGCAGGTGATCCCGGTTGCGCGGGCCACCCCGTCCCTCCGGCCGATACCCGTGGCCCGGGGCGACGTCGCCGCACGAGTCGCGACGTTCGCGTCGCAGGGTTTCACGCTGGGCGCCGAACCGCCGATCCGCGCCCGGCTGTTCGCCGTCGCCGCCGACGAGTGGGTGCTCGCCGTCATGGTCCACCACATCAGCGCGGACGGGTTCTCGGTGCCGCTGCTCGTCCGCGACCTGATGACCGCCTACGAGGCGCGGGTCGCGGGCGACGCGCCGCGGTGGGCCAAACTGCCCGTCCAGTACACGGACTACACCCTGTGGCAGCACGAACTGCTGGGCGAGAGCGACGATCCGCAGTCCGTCGCGGCGCGGGAACTGTCGTACTGGAAGGACACGTTGTCCGGTGCACCGGAACAGTTGTCGCTGCCCACCGACCGGCCGCATCCGGCCATCGCGTCGCACCGCGGCGGCACCGTCGACTTCGCGCTCGACGACGCGCTCTACCGCGCCGTCGAGCACACCGCGTCGACGTGCGCCGTCACCCCGTTCATGGTGGTGCACACCGTGTTCGCCGTGCTGCTCGCGAAGCTGAGCGGGTCCACGGACATCGTGATCGGCACCCCCGTCGCCGGACGCGGAGATCAGGCGCTCGACGAACTGGTGGGCATGTTCGTCAACAACCTGGTCCTGCGCACGGAGGTGAGTCCGGCGGAAAGCTTCGCGGACCTGCTCGGCCGGGTACGGGAAGACGACCTCGACGCGTTCGCGCACTCCACCGTCCCGTTCGAGACCGTGGTCGAGGCGCTCGATCCCACCCGGTCACGCGCCCGCAATCCCCTGTTCCAGGTGGCCCTGGCGTTCCAGAACCTCGACCACACCCCGCTCACCCTGCCCGGGCTGCGGGTGTCGGCGACGACTCCCCCTCCCGGGTCGGCCCGATTCGACCTGCAACTCACCGTGACCGCCGATCCCGGCCCGTCGACGGAACGCACCCGGCGCACGGCCGTGTTCACCTACGCCACCGATCTGTTCGACCATCACACGGTCGTGGATCTCGGGGAACGTTTCCTCCGGACGTTGAGCGAGGCTGTCGCGCACCCGCATCGGGCTGTCGGCGACCTCGCCCTCGTCGATCCGGATCCGGATGTTCCCACCACGACGCCGTCCTCCGGTGAGACCCTCGTCGATCTGTTCGAGCGGCACGTCGCCACGTCGCCGGACGCGGATGCCGTCGTCGCCGGCGACCGCGTGCTCACCTACGGTGCACTCGACCGCGAGATCAATCGGCTCGCCCGCCATCTGATCGGCGCAGGTGCGGGCCCGGAGTCTTTGGTGGGATTGGCGATTCGCCGCTCCGCCGACCTCCTCGTCGCAATGTACGCGGTCGCGAAAACGGGCGCGGCGTACGTGCCGATCGACCCCGACCAGCCCGCGCAGCGCAACGCCCAGATCATCCGGGCGTCGAACGCGCGGGTCGTCCTCACCACCGAACGCGATCGGTTCGACCTCGCCGACGTCCTGCCCGCGGACACACGGCTCGTCGTCGTCGACCGGGTGGACCTGTCCGGGGTCGATCCGTCGCCGATTTCCGACCGCGACCGCACCGCTCCCCTGAGAGCACAGAACCCCGCGTACGTGATCCACACGTCGGGATCGACGGGCACCCCCAAGGGGGTCGTCGTGACCCATGCGGCCGTCGTGAGTTTTCTGAACTGGCGGCAGGACACCGACCCGCTCGGCGCCGGCGACACGGTGATACTCAAGCTGCAGTACACATTCGACGCCTCGGTCCGCGAATTCTGGTGGCCGCTGATCGCCGGTGCACGGCTGGTGATCGCCCGACCGGAGGGCCACCGCGACCCCCGGCATCTCGCCGAGCTGATCGGACGGCACCGGGTGACCGCCGGATACTTCCTTCCGCTGATGCTGGCCGAGATCCTCGCGATCCCCGACGCGGATCTCACGTCACTGCGGCAGGTGTCCTGCGGCGGCGAGGTTCTGCCTGCGGACACCGCGCACAGTGTCCACACCCGGTGCCCGGGCACCGTGCTCTACAACGAGTACGGCCCTACCGAAACGGCCGTCGCCGTGACCCGCACGGTCGTCGGTCCTGTCGCTGCGACCGTCCCGATCGGTGTGCCGCAGAACGGTGTCGGTGCGCTCGTGCTGGATTCGCGGCTGCACCCGGTGCCTGTCGGCGTCCCGGGTGAGCTCTACCTGTCGGGCGCGCAGTTGGCCCGCGGGTATCTCGGGCAGCCGGGAACGACGGCCTCCCGGTTCCCGGCCAATCCGTGGGGGCCGCCCGGTCAGCGGATGTACCGGACCGGCGACGTGGTCCGTCGCCTGCGCGACGGCACGATCGACTACCTCGGCCGGCGGGACCTCCAGGTGAAGATCCGGGGTCAGCGCGTCGAACTCGAGGAGATCGAGACGGCACTGCGCCGCAACACCGCCGTCGCGCAGTCCGCGGCGGCCGTCTACGAATCCCCTGCCACGGGATCCCGGCTGGTCGGCTACGTCGTGCCGCGTCCGGGTGCGGACGTGGACACCCGTGCCGTGTCGGCGGAACTGGCGCTGCGACTGCCCCGGTACATGGTGCCCAACCAGATCGTGGTGCTGGAGGCACTGCCGTCGACACCCCACGGCAAACTGGATCGGCGCGCGCTCCCCGATCCGGGTGTGCCACGGGCGCAGCGGTTCCGTCCCCCGACGACCCGCACCGAGAAATTGGTCACCGCGGTGTTCGCGGACGTGCTGGGCACCGGACTGGTGGGGCTGGACGACAATTTCTTCGAGCTGGGCGGCAATTCGTTGTCCGCGACGAGGGCGGCGTCGCGGCTGCACACCTCGACGAACGTCGAGGTCCGCCTCGACTGGTTCTTCACCGACGCGACCGCGGAGAGCATCGCCGCGCGGATCTCGTCGAGTTTCGCCGCGGCCTCCGACGTCTCCGCGGCGCTCGAGGTGCTGCTGCCGCTGCGGGCGGACGGCGAGCGGGAGCCGCTGTTCTGCATCCATCCGGCCGTCGGGTTGGCCTGGTGCTATTCGGGATTGACCGTGCATCTGCGCCCCGACCGCGCGGTCTGGGGTGTGCAATCCCCCGCCGTGACCGAAGGCGGCGACCGGTTCACGACGATCACGGACCGTGCGGCGCGCTACGTGCAGGAGATCCGCCGCGTGCAGCCGCGGGGGCCGTACCACCTGCTCGGGTACTCCGTGGGTGGCGTGATCGCGCACGCGATGGCGGTCGAGTTGCGGTCGTGCGGCGAGGACGTGCGTGTGCTGGCGATGATCGACAGCTACGCGTCGGCGGAGCGCGGCGCCCCGGTACCGACACTGCCGGAATTGCTCGCCGAGTTCGGGGGCGACGCAGCGGAACAGCTGGGTCCGGAACAGTTGGCCCGGTTGTACGAGGACTACGTCGACGTCATCGACGCCGCCGCCGACTTCGCGCCCGGGCACTTCGACGGCAGCATGCTGTTCTTCGCCGCGGCCGGGGACGGCTCCCAACCCGTGGCCGCGTGCGCGACGTGGCGGCCGTGGATCGGCGGGGAGGTGATCGCCCACACCGTCGACCGCCCGCACGCGCAGATGACCGGCCCGGAGGCGCTGGCCGTCATCGGACCGATCCTGGCCGGCTACCTCGACGGCGCCTCAGCCGCCGACGGGGCGGAGAATCCACCAGCCACCCAGCGCGAGACAGCTCAGCGTGACGAGTAGGGACAATCCCACCCACACGATGCCGGGAACGTGGGTGAGCCGCGCCAACTGATCCGCGTCCGACTCCGGGGCCGCGCCGCGGGCGCGTTGACGCTGCAGTTCCAGGACCGGCCGCGGGGCGGCGACGAGCATGAACAGCGTGATCAGATAGGCCGCGGCCACCTGCTGGTCCTGCGTGCCGAACCATACGAGCCCGAACAGCAGCGCCCCGACCACTGTGAGGGAGAACAATCCGTACAGGTTCCGGACGAGGATCAGCATGGCCGCGAGAGCCACGACACCGATCCACAGCACCGCGACCGCGTGCTGGGTGCCCAGCACCCAGGCCGCGCCGAGCCCCAGAACGGCGGGACCCACGTAGCCGGCGAACGTCATGAGGACCACGCCGAGCCCGGTCGGTTTCCCGGACGAGATGGCCACACCCGACGTGTCCGAGTGCAACCGCACCCCCTTCAACGTGCGGCCGAACAGCAGGGCGACCACCAGGTGCGCACCCTCGTGCACGATGGTCACGACGTTGCGGGTGATTCGCCAGGCGTGCGGTTCGAGGACGAGGATCACCGCCACCACCGCCGTGACCTGAACGATCCAGGGAGCCGGCGCGGGGCTGACGGCGCTCATGCGCTCCCACAACGAGTGAATTCCAGTCATCGGCGCCGAGTGTACGGCGACCGGCTGATCACTCCCTGCGAGCCAGCTGGGGAATCAATCCGCCCGCGAGCACGTCGTCGATCTGACGTGGCGAGAGCCGATGACGCACCGGGATCTCCACGTCACGGGTCGCGTCGAGCAGGGTCAGACGGGGGCCGGAACGAATGGCCTCCCGCACTCCGTCGAGGACCAGCACGTCGTCCTGCCGGATCGTGTCGTAATCGTCCGGGTTCTCGAATTCGAGCGCGAGCACACCGAAGTTGGCGAGGTTCTGCCAGTGGATACGGGCGAACGAGGTGGCGATCACCGCATGCAATCCGAGGTACCGCGGGTGATCGCGGCATGCTCACGGGAGGAACCCTGCCCGTAGTTGTCGCCGCCGACGATGAAATGCCCGGTGGTCTTCGCCGTCTCCTCCGCGCGCGCCGGATAGGTCTCGTCGACCTGGGTGAACGTGAACCGGGACAACTTGGGAATGTTGGAGCGGAACGGCAGGGCCCGTGCCCCGGCCGGAGAGATCTCGTCGGTGGAGATGTTGTCACCGACCTTCAGGAGTACCGGAGCCTCGATGCGCTCGGGCAGGGGTGGAAACTCGGGCAGGGACGAGATGTTGGGTCCCTTCACGAGTTCGACGTGCCGAGCCTCTTCCTCCGGCAGCGGAGCCACCAGCATGGCCGTGTTGACGGTCGCGTGGTCCGGAAGTGTGATCTCCGGGTAGGGCATGCCCTCTTTCTCCGCCCAGTCCCGCGGGTCGGTGATCACCCCGGTAAGAGCCGATGCGGCGGCCGTCTCCGGTGAACACAGCCACACGGAATCCTCGCGGGTGCCCGAACGCCCCGGGAAATTGCGGGGCATCGTCCGGAGAGAATTCCGCCCGGTCGCCGGTGCCTGGCCCATGCCGATACAGCCCATGCACCCGGATTGGTGAATTCGCGCGCCTGCTACGACGAGTTCGAGCGTGGCGCCCATCTTGGTCAGATCGGCCAGGATCTCGCGCGAACTCGGATTGACGTCGAAGCTCACGCTCGGATCGGTCTGCCGCCCGGCCACCATGGCCGCCGCGATCGCGAAGTCGCGCAGTCCGGGATTGGCGGACGACCCGATCACCACCTGGCTGACGTCCTCGCCGGCGACGTCCCGGACGGGAACCACGTTTCCCGGTGACGACGGTTTCGCGATCAGCGGCTCGATCGTCGACAGGTCGAGGTGTTCGTGCACGTCGTACTCCGCGCCTGCATCGGCGAGCAGTTCCACGAAGTCGTCCTCCCTGCTCTCGGAGCGGAGGAAATCGCGGACGGCGTCGTCCGCGGGAAAGATGGACGTCGTGGCGCCCAGTTCGGCGCCCATGTTCGCGATGACGTGACGATCCATCGCCGTCAACGTCGCAAGCCCCTCCCCGTGGTATTCGATGATCCTGTTCAGCCCACCCTTCACCCCGTGGCGGCGGAGCATCTCGAGGATGACGTCTTTCGCCGAACTCCAGTCGGGGAGCCTGCCGGTCAACTCCACACCCCAGATCTGAGGCATCCGCAGGTGCAGGGGCTGACCCGCGATCGCCATGGCGACCTCGAGCCCACCGACGCCGATCGCGAGCATGCCCAGCGATCCGGCTGCCGGGGTGTGCGAGTCGGAACCGATCATCGTCTTGCCGGGAACACCGAAGCGCTGCATGTGGGTCGGATGAGAGACGCCGTTGCCCGGCTTCGAGAACCACAGCCCGTACCGCAGGGCGGCGGTGCGGAGGAATTCGTGGTCCTCGGCGTTCTTCTCGTCGGCCTGCAGCAGATTGTGATCGACGTACTGCACGCTCAACTCGGTCTTGATGCGGTCGAGGTGGAGCGCCTCGAGTTCCTGCATCACCAGGGTTCCGGTGGCGTCCTGGGTGAGGGTCTGATCGATCCGGATCGAGATCTCCTCGCCCGGTTCCATTCGGCCTTCGAGGAGGTGCGCACCGATGACTTTGCGGGCGACAGTGTCCGACATCGCTGATCCCTTCGTCGTCCTTCCAGGATGCGCCGGAGCGACGGCGAGGGCCAGCGGCCGGAACCGTCCGGCACTCGCCAGGACAATATTCGGCTTTCTACGCAAAATCGTAGAGAGGGCTAGATTGCGCTAGTCGTTCTGCGCGCGCAGGTACCTCCCGAAATGCGGCACGGTGAATCCGATCGACCCGCGCTCGGCCGAATAGATCAGGCCCTTCTTGATCAGCCCGTCCCGCGCCGGGGACAGCGACGCGGGTTTGCGGCCCAGTTCCGACGCGATCGCCGCCGTCGCGACCGGGCCGTCGTCCCCCGAGAGATCGGCCATCGCGCGCATGTACTCCCGCTCGGCCGGCGTCGCGCGCTCGTATCGCGAACCGAAGAACCCGACCGCCAGTTCCTCCTCCGCGGTCGGCTCGGCCACCCGCACGTCCTCCTCCGTAATCGGGGTCGCCGCGGCCACGTCCCACGTCGCCTTGCCGTACGCCTGAACGAAATAGGGGTAACCGTCGGCCGCCGCGTACAACGCGTCGAGCGCCTCGTCGGTGAACTTCACGTCCTCGCGCTCGGCGGGCGCGATCAGCGCCCGGTCCGCGGACACCCGATCCAGCCGGTCGATGCGGTGGTAGCTGAACAACCGCTCCGAGTAACTCTTGGACGCCGACAGCACCGCGGGCAGGTGCGGCAGTCCGGCGCCGACCACGATCAGCGGGGCCGCGTCCTGGCTGAGTTCGTGGCAGGCCCCGCACACCGCGGAGACGTCCGCGACGCCGAGGTCCTGCATCTCGTCGATGAACAGTGCGATCCCGACGCCGACGTCGCGGGCCAGGGACGACGCGTCGAGCAGCAGTTCCACCAGGTCGATCTCGATGTCCCCGGAATCGGCGCGACCCTTCACCGCGGGCGCGTCGATCCCCGGCTGCCACCGCTCGCGCATGCCCTTGTCGGCTGTCGCACGCAGGGCGAACGACTTCAGGACTCCGAGGAACTCCTCCACGCGGTCGGGGTCGCGGTGCGAGCCCGCGATCTCCCGAATCGCCATGTGCAACGCCGAAGACAGCGGCCGCCGCAGATCCTGATCGGGGCGGGCCTCGATCTTCCCGGTCCCCCACCGCCGGGAGATGGCCGCCGACCGCAGGTGGTTCAGCAGGACCGTCTTCCCGACCCCGCGCAGACCCGTCAGCATCACACTGCGCTCCGGGCGGCCGCGCGCGATCCGCTCGAGCACCACGTCGAACGCGTCGAGCTGCCGGGTTCGGCCCGCGAGCTCCGGCGGGCGTTGCCCCGCGCCGGGTGCGTAGGGGTTACGGACAGGGTCCATGGCCACGAAGGTAACAACCTCTGTTGCCGAATCTGCGCTCATCTAGCGCGTGTCCTAGATCCCGCTATGAAGTCGTAGCCGGGGTGGTGACTTCCGCACCCTGCGGTGCCTATCGACGATCGCGTGTTCCCCCGAGGCTGGATGCAGCCGCAGGAACAGGGAGAACACCATGATCGAATTGGACACCAGAGCCGAGTTGGAACGACTCGCGCCGTACGCAGCGGCGGGCGACGAAGACGCCGTCGAAGAGGTTCTCCGCATTGCGCACCCGCTCGTGCACCGCTACTGCACCACCCGGCTCGAGTCGGTGGATCACCCGCACACGACCGCCGACGACGTCACCCAGGACGTGTGCCTCGCGTTGATGAGCGCCTTGCGGACGTACCGGAACCAGGGAAAGTCGTTGCTGTCGTTCATCTTCGGCATCGCCGCACACAAGGTGTCCGACGCGCGGCGACGCGCCACCCGGTTGTCCGTACCGCCGACCGCGCGCGCCGCCGCGGCACATCACGTGGTGGACGTCGAGGACGGCCCCGAGCATCACGTCCTGCGCGACGAACTGCGCGGCGAGATGGGACTGCTCCTCGAGACCCTCCCGGTCCGGCACCAGCAGATCCTCTTCATGCGCGTCATCGTGGGAATGTCGGCCGAACAGACCGCACGAGTCCTGGACACCACACCGGGCGCCGTCCGCGTCGCGCAGCACCGGGCGCTGAGCCACCTGCGGGCGCGGATCGGGCACGGGCCTGCCCGCTGAGGTTCCCGCCCGGTCGTTGCCATCCGGCGGGCCGAGTGGTCCGATGGAGTCATGAGCGCAGCCGACACCGTCCTGCTCGCGATCGGAACGAAGAAGGGCCTGTGGCTCGCCACCAGCCGCGACCGCACCACCTGGTCGATGTCGGGCCCGCATTTCCTGATGAACGAGATTCCGAGCATCGGAATCGACACCCGTAGTGGACGCACCCGCATCCTGGTCGGGGTCCGGTCCGAACACTGGGGTCCGACCGTCGCGCATTCCGACGATCTGGGCGCCACGTGGACCGAACCGGACCACGGCGCCATCCGCTTCGGCGACGGTGACGGCGCCGCACTCGAGCGGGTATGGCAGATCCGGCCCGACACGGACGACCGTCCCGGCGTCGTGTGGGCGGGGTGTGAGCCCATCTCGGTGTGGCGGTCGGTCGACGGCGGCGAGCATTTCGACCTCGAACGCGGGCTGTGGGACCATCCGCACCGGCCCGAATGGGGAGCCGGATACGGTGGTGCCGCAGCACATTCCGTCGTCCCGCATCCGCGGGACGAGAACACCGTGCACGTCGCGATGAGCACCGGAGGTGTGTATCGCACCACGGACGGGGGTGCGTCCTGGGAGCCGCGCAACACCGGGATCACCGCCTATTTCCTGCCGGACCCGAACCCGGAGTTCGGCCAGTGCGTCCACAAGATCGCCCGCGACGGCGTCGTCCCCGACCGGTTGTACGCCCAGAACCATCACGGGGTCTACCGATCCGACGACAGCGGCGACACCTGGAAGTCGATCGCGGACGGGCTGCCGACGGACTTCGGGTTCGTGATGCTCACCCATCCCCGCCGCGAGGGAACGGTGTGGGTGGTTCCGATCAAGGCGGACGGTGAGCGCATCCCGCCCGACGGCCGGCCGGCCGTCTACCGGAGCGACGACGCCGGGAACAGCTGGACGCGCCTCGACAGCGGGTTGCCGGACCGCGACTACAACGTGGTGCTCCGCGACGCCGCCGCCGTGGACACCGCCGACCCGGTCGGGGTGTATTTCGGCACGCGTGGCGGCGAGGTCTACGGGAGCGCCGACGAGGGTGCAACCTTCCGCACGGTCGCTGCGCACCTGCCCGACGTCCTGTGTGTGCGGGCCGCGGTGATCGAATCATGAGCGAGGGCGTCACCGTTCGGGTTCCGCGGGCTCTGGCGTCGATCGTCGGCGGAGAGCGCTCCGTGCACGTGCCCCTCGACTCCGCGTCGACGGTCTCGCACGTGCTCGACGTCCTGGCGGGAGAGTTCCCGATTCTCGGCCGCCGGATTCGGGACGAGACCGGCGCCCTGCGGCGGTACGTCAACGTCTACGTCGACGGCGAGGACGTCCGGCTCCTCGGCGGCGTCGGCACCGCGGTGACCCCCGGGCAGGAACTGCAGATCCTGCAGTCCGTCGCCGGTGGTTGAGCACGCTAGTCGGCCAGGTGCATCGCCACCGCCCGGGTGGGGGCTCCGTCGCCGGCCTCGAGGGAGATCGGCAGGAGGCTGACGAGCGGGTCGGGGAAGTCGATCCGGTCGAGCCGGCACAGGTTCTCGCCGATCACTCCGCCGGCGTCGGCGATCAGATGGTGAACCGGATATCCGGCATCGGTGTGCTCGTCGGCCGGTGTCTCGTCGACGCTCGGGGCGTCGAGGCAGAACGTCCGCACTCCCCGCTCCAGCAGCAGTGCGCACAGCGCGGGGTCGAGGAACGGATGCGCGTAATAGGCGTCCGCTCCGTAGAACCGAGACCACCCGGTATGGAACACGGCGATGTCGCCGGGCCGGACGTCGTCCGCGCGGGATCCGATCACGTCCGGGGTGATCCGCTGCCGGGCACCGAGCCCGCGCACGTCGAACACGACGCCGCGGCCGACGAACAACTCCGGCGCCAGCCGGTCGATGGTCGCCGCCCCCGCCTTCAGGTGCGCCGGGGCGTCGACGTGCGTCCCGGACTGCGAACCGATCCGGACGTCCAGCACGTTGTACCCGTCGCGCTCGAGGGTGCAGTGCCGGATCAGGGTCGGCACCGGGTCGCCGGGATACACCTGCATCCCGGGCCCGATGGTGTGGGACAGGTCCACGACTTTCCGCACGTGTGGCATCGCTCGATTGTCCGGCCTCGGCGTCACCCGTGCCGCGATATGCTCGATGGCGAGCGAAGAGGTGGTGGCATGACCGATTTCGACCCGCTCGCCACCCAGCGTGAGTCGGTGTCTGCGACCTTCACGGCCGAGCTGTCCGCGGTCGGGCTGGAGGACGCCAAGGAGATCGGGCACGGTGGGTTCGGGGTGGTATATCGGTGCGCGCAACCGGAACTCGACCGCACGGTGGCAGTGAAGGTTCTCACTTCCGCGCTCGACGCCGAGAACCTCGAACGCTTCCTGCGGGAGCAGCGCGCCATGGGCAGGCTGAGCGGCCACCCGCACATCGTCAACATCATGCAGGTCGGGACCACCGACACCGGCAGGCCGTACATCGTGATGCAGTACCACCCCCACGATTCGCTGGACGCGCAGATCCGCCGGCGCGGGCCCATCCCGTGGAGCGACGCCGTGCGCATCGGGGTGAAACTCGCCGGCGCCCTCGAAACGGCGCACCGGGTCGGCATCCTGCACCGCGACGTCAAACCGGGAAACATCCTGCTCACGGAGTACGGCGAACCCCAACTCACCGATTTCGGGATCGCCCGCATGTCGGGGGCGTTCGAGACGACGGCGGGCACCGTCACCGGATCCCCCGCGTTCACCGCGCCGGAGGTGCTGTCGGGGCGGACCCCGACCGCCGCGTCCGACGTGTACAGCCTCGGCGCGACCCTGTTCAGCGCGATCACCGGGCACGCCGCGTTCGAACGGCACAACGGCGAGGAGGTGATCGCGCAGTTCCTGCGCATCACCACCCAGCCCGTCCCGGACCTGCGCAGCGAGGGATTCCCCGAGGACCTCAGCGCCGTGATCCAGCGGGCGATGGCCGGGAAACCGGACGGTCGCCCCGCGTCCGCCGCCGCCTTCGGAGACGAACTGCGGGAGGTCGAGCGCCACCACGGTCTGGCCGTGGACGAGATGGCGATGCCCGTCGACCCCGGCGTCCATCACGGCGAGGACGCCTCGCACGGCACGGTCTCGACCGTGTCCGGTCCGTTCCGGACCTCCACGACGGGACGGGCGAAGTATGCGTCGACGCCGCCGCCCGCGCCGGCCACCCGGTTCCGGCCGCCCGCCGCGACCCGGCAACTCGTGGAGCGCGGCCGCCTGATCGACCTGCTGCGGGCAGGCCGCCGGCGCCTGCTGACCGTGATCCACGGTCCCACCGGATTCGGCAAGAGCACCCTCGCCGCCCAGTGGCGGAACGTCCTCGCCGACGAAGGGGTCGCGGTCGCGTGGCTGACCGTCGACAGCGACGACGACAACGTGGTGTGGTTCGTCGCGCACCTCATCGAGGCGATCCGCCGCGTGCGCCCCAACCTGGCGAAGGAACTCGGCCAGGTCCTCGAGGAGCACGACGACGAGGCCGAACGGTACGTGCTCACCTCGCTCGTCAACCAGATCCACGAGAGCGGCGAACGCATCGCCCTGATCATCGACGACTGGCAGCGGGTGTCGGAACCCGCGACGATCGCCGCACTGGAGTTCCTCCTCGACAACGGGTGCCACCACCTGCAGGTCGTGGTGACGAGCCGGACCCGGGCCGGTTTGCCGATGAGCCGGATGCGGGTCAAGGACGAACTCGTCGAAATCGATTATTCGGAACTGCGTTTCGACGATTCCGAGGCACAGTCGTTCCTCGTCGACCTCGGCGGCCTGCCCCTCGACACCGAGGACGTCACCGAACTGCGCGACTCGACGGACGGCTGGGTGGCGGCGCTGCAACTGGCGTCGCTGTCGCTGCGCGGGCGCGCCGATCCGTCGGAGCTGATCGCCGGACTGTCCGGGCGCCACCACGCGATCGGCGAATTCCTCGCCGAGAACGTCCTCGACACCCTCGAACCCGAGATGCTCGACTTCCTGCTGGCCACCTCGATCACCGAACGCACGTGCGGCAGTCTCGCGGGCACGCTCGCAGGCACCGCCCGTGGGCAGGCGTTGCTCGAGGCGGCCGAGGACCGGGACCTGTTCCTGCGCCACATCGACGACGAGCGAACGTGGTTCCGCTACCACACGCTGTTCGCGGAGTTCCTGCGCCGCAGGCTCGAACGCGACCAGCCCGACCGCATCCGGGAACTGCACCGCGCCGCCTCCCGCTGGTTCTGCGACCACAGCCTGCTCCGCGAGGCCGTCGAGCACGCCCTCGCCGGCGGCGAGGAGCAACGTGCCGTGGAACTCGTCGAGGCCGACGGGTTGTTGCTGCTCGAGCAGTCGCAGTCGGCGACGTTGTCCGCGGTGGTCGACATGCTGCCGCCGGGTCTCGTCGCCGCGAGCGCCCGGCTGCAGGTCACGACGGCGTGGGCGAACGCGATGGCGAACCGGACCACGACCGCCGAACGCGCCCTCGAACGCGCCGAACGGGCGCTCGCGGACAGCGACGCGAGCGCAGGTGACACGGCGGATCTGCGGGCCGAGGCGGGCGTCGTGCGTGCCGTGGCGGAACTGCGCAACGACCGCACCGAACGGATCGACGAACTCGTCGGCGACTGCCTCGCCCGCCCGGAGTCGCTGCACCCGTGGGTGGTGTGCGCCGCGTTCAACGTCACCACGTTCGCCGCCGTGTACCGCTTCGACTTCGCGGAAGTGCGCAGGATCCAGGAGGTCGCGCGGCCCTTCTACGAGCGGAACAAGGGACCGCACAACGTCGTTCACGGACAGAGCTATCTGGGTGTCGCCTCGTACGAGCAACTCGACATCGACGATGCCGTCGACCGTTTCCGGCGCGCCCGCCGCGCAGGCCGGAAACTGGGCGGCCCGCGCGCACCGTCCGCCCGGCTCGCGGGGTCGCTGCTCGGTGAGGTGCTCTACGAACGCGGGGACGTCGAGGAGGCCGAGCGTCTCCTCGACGACGGATACACCCTGGCCATCGAGACCGGCGGGGTGGACTTCAAGGTCGCCCGCTTCGTCACCGGAGCGCACGTCAAGGCGCTGCGCGGCGACCGGGAGGAAGCGACGAAACGCCTCCACGCCGGACTCGAGGTGGCCGGGACCTTCTCCCTCGCCCGCCTGCGGGCCCGCGTCGAGAACGAACGCCGGCGACTCGGCATCGCCCCGCATCCGACCCTCGGCGCACCGGACCCGGTCCGCTACGAGAACCGGCGGCGCCCGGTGGCGGGCATCGACGAGATCGTCGCGCAGGTCGAGGAGGCCACCGCGGTTCGGATGCTGCTCGCCACCGGGGCCCGCGAGAACATCGAGACGGCGTGCGTGTGGACGCAGGAGTGGACCGACCGGCTGGCAGGCACCGGCCGCAACCGCGGCCACCTGCTGGCCGAGCGCCTCCGGGTGGCGTGCCTCGCCGCGGCGGGCCGCGAAGACGAGGCGAAGCAGGCACTCGCGTCCATCGCCGCGATCTGTGCGGCGCGCGGACTCCACCGGGTACTTCCCGACGGCGGGCCCCTCGTCGTCGCACTGATCGCGGATCTGCGGGCCGATCAACTGGCCGGCGACTGGCCCCCGGACCGGCCGACGGTGCCCTCCGACTTCCTGGAGGAACTGCAGAACTCGACGTCTCCGTACACGATGTGACCGCCGGTCAGGCCGGGGTGGGCGCCTCCTCCCGGATCAGCCCCGCGGCGCGCAGGTCCTGCCAGAATTCGGCTGGGATCGGGTGTTCGAGCCAGGCCGCGTTCTGCCGCAACTGGTCGCAGTTCCTGGCGCCCAGCAGGAGTTCCCGCACCGCGGGATGCGCGGCCGCGAACTGAATCGACGCGGCCGCCAACGGAACCCCGTGGCGCGCGCAGAACTTCTCGAAGTCGCGTACCCGGCCGAGCACCTCTTCCGGCGCCTGCTGGTAGTTGAACTTGGCGCCCGCGACCGCGCCGGTGGCCAGGACGCCCGAGTTGAACACACCGCCGAGCACGATCGCGACGTCGCGTTCCGCCGCGAGCGGCAGCAGGTCGGTCACCGGATCCTGCTCGAGCAGTGTGTATCTGCCCGCGAGGAGGACGCAGTCGAGGTCGACGCGTTCGAGGGCGTCGACGCAGACGTCGGCCTCGTTGACCCCGATACCGATCGCCCGGACCACACCCTCGTCCCGCAACCGGATCAGCGCGGGAAACGCACCCGCGAGCGCCTCCGCGAACCGCGCGGGCTGGGCGTCGCCGTGCGTGTACCGGTCGACGTCGTGCACGTACAGGATGTCGAACCTGTCCTGGCACATGCGCTGCAGGCTGTCCTCCACCTGCCGCAGCACGGCGTCGTACGAGTAGTCGAAGTCGGCCCGGAACGGCGGGGTGTCCACCCAGATCCCGGTGTCGAACGACCCCCGCGCCGCGGGTGTCAGCGTCCGCCCGACCTTCGTGGACAACACGTAGTCTTCGCGGTCCGCCGTCAGCAGTGCGTGGCCCAACCGGTGCTCGGACAGGCCGTGCCCGTACATGGGTGCGGTGTCGAACGACCGCACACCCATGTTCCACGCCTCGGCGATCTGCGCCTGGGCGTCCACCTCGGGGATCGGCCGGAAGATGTTGCCGATGGGCGCACCGCCGTATCCGAGGAGGGTGACGTCGAAGCCGGCGCGCCCGAATCCCCGAGTGTCGTTCACCTTCATGAATTCTCACTTCCATTGCCGAGGAACAGGGTGCCCGGGTCGCGCATCACGGCGTCCATCTCGCGGAGGCACACCACCTTGATCGCCGAGACGACGAGTTCCGAATAGAACTGGTCGTGGAACCACTTGTCGCCGCTGTACGCCACGACGAGCCCGCCCTCGCCCACCGCGCTACCACCCCATTTGGTCCACCCCTGCTGGTAGAGGTACGGGTGCAACTGCTGCACGGCGTGCGACGGCAGTCCGGTGGTCCAGCTGATCCGCGCCTTCGACTCGGCGATCGCGTCGTACGGCCCGCGCCAGTCCTTCTTCTCACCCCAGCTGCGGCGGTAGACGACGGGCAACTCCGCATCGGCGGACGGGGCGACGCCCGGCCGGAGCACGACGAGGTGCCCCGGGCTTCCGTGGGAGAGGTTCTCGATCGACGGGAGGGCGAGTTCGACGGCCTCACTGGCGACGTCTGCGGTCAGTCCGGAAAAAGTGGTCATCCGGTCATCCTTCCCCACGGATCAGATCGACGGCCTTCTCGGCGATCATCACCGTGGGAGCCTGCGTGTTGGAACTGACGATCCGCGGCATGACGGACGAGTCGACCACCCGCAGACCCTCGGTGCCCCTCACCTTCAGTTCCGGGGAGACCACGGCGTCGTCCCCGACGCCCATCGCGCACGTGCCGACCGGGTGGTACGAGGTGCGGCCGTACGCGCGGACGAACTTCACGTAATCGTCCTTCGTGTTCACCGACAGTCCCCCGGCCAGGTGCTCCGCCTTGATGTGCCGGGCCATCGACGACTGCGCCATGATCTCCCGGCTCTGCCGCAGCCCCTCGATGCTCGACTCGAGGTCGAAGTCGGTGGCGAGGAAGTTCGGGTCGATCAGCGGCTGGGCGGTGGGATCGTTCGACCGGATCTTCACCGACCCGCGGCTCTCCGGCCGCAGCGCGTACGAGTTCAGGGTGCAGCCGTATCCCGGGCGGACCGCCGCGACGCCGGCCTCGACGCCGGCGGCGGGCAGGAAGTGGAACTGCAGGTCCGGGATCGATTCCTGCGCGTGCCCGAAGCTGAATCCACCGGCCTCGACGACCGTCGACGCCAGCGGACCCCGCCGGAAGGCGGCGTACTCGAGCCCCGCCTTGGCCGTGGCCGGACGCATCAGGTTCAGGCGGTCCAGGCTCTGGTACTCGCGGAGTTCGTAGATGACGTCGAGATCGCAGTGATCGTGCAGGTTCCGGCCGACCCCGGGAAGGGCATGGGCCACCTCGACATTCGCGTCCCGCAGATCGTCCGGGTGCCCGATCCCGGACAGCTGCAGGATCTTCGGCGATCCGAACGCGCCGGCGGCGACGAGCACCTCGCGGGACGCGCGGAACGTCTCCACGCCGTGCGGGGTGAGCACCTCGATCCCGGTGGCGCGTCCGCCGTCGAGCAGTACCCGCGACACGACGACGTTCTCCCGCACCGTGAGGTTGGGGCGCTTCCTGGCGGGTCCGAGGTAGGCGACAGCGGCGCTGCACCGGCGGGCGTTCTTCGTGGTCGTCTGGTAGAGGCCGACACCGTACTGGTGCTCGCCGTTGAAGTCACCGTTGAACGGCAAGCCGAATTCCTGCCCCGCCTGGACGAACGACTTCGACAGCGGATGCGGGTTGATCGGGTCGGACACACCGAGCGGCCCGTCGGTCCCGTGGTACGGCGCCGACAGTCGTTCGTTGTCCTCGGACCGGAGGAAGTACTTCTGGATCTCGTCGAACGACCATCCGGCGCAACCGTATTTCAGCGCCCACTCGTCGTAGTCCTCGTGCGCGCCGCGCGTGAACACCTGGGCGTTGATCGAGCCGCCCCCGCCGATCACCTTGCCCTGCGCGAGCGGGATGACGCGCCCGTTGCAGTGCTCCTGGGGAACACTCGAGAATCCCCAGTCGTATTTACTCGCGGTGAGTTTCGCGAATCCCGCGGGCACGTGGATGAACGGATGCCGGTCGTTGCCGCCGGCCTCGAGCAGGAGAACCCGAACCGTCGGATCCTCGGTCAGCCGCCCGGCGAGCACACAGCCCGCCGTGCCACCGCCCGCGATGACGTAGTCGTAGGTGCCGGCACTCATCGGTTGCCTCCGGTCCAGTTCGGGAACACTCGCGTGCGTGGTCCGGTGCGGATCTGAATGGTCTTGACATCGGTGAACTCGTCGAAGCCGGCCTGGCCCATCTCGCGGCCGAACCCGCTCTGCTTCATGCCGCCGGCAGGCAGTTGCGGGGCGCCGTCGATGGTGGTGTTCACCCACACCCGGCCGCTGCGCATCTCACGAGCCACCCGCAGCGCCTTGTCGATGTTCTTGGTCCAGATCGACCCGGCCAGTCCGTATTCCGTGGCGTTCGCGAGCCGGATGGCGTCGTCGACGTCGCTGAACCGGGTGACGGTGAGGACGGGGCCGAAGATCTCCTCCTGGAAGGCCGCGGATTCCTCGCCGACGCCGTCGAGAATCGTGGGTGCGACGAAATGTCCTCGTCCCCAGTTCTCGCCGTCGAGCCGCCCGCCACCGGTCAGGACGGTTGCACCGTCACGCCGCGCCGCGTCGATGTGGCCGAGCACGGTCGCGAGGTGGCCCGCGTCGATCATCGGACCCAGTTCGCTCGCCTCGTCGAGCGGACCGCCCACGGTGATGCGGCCGGCGGCCTCGACGAGGCGGCTCAGGAAGGCGTCCGCGATCGAATCCTGGATCAGGAGCCGGGCACCCGACACACAGCATTCGCCCTGGTTGAAGAACACCCCGAACAGCACACCGTCGAGGGCGTCGTCGAGGTCTGCGTCGGCGAACACGACGCTGGCGGCCTTGCCGCCCAGTTCCATCGACAGCCGCTTGACGCTGCCCGCGGACGCCTCCACGATGCGCTTGCCCGTCTCGGTGCTCCCGGTGAACGACAGGATGTCGACGAACGGGCTCTCCGCGAGGGGTGCGCCGACCACCGAACCGGCACCGGTGACCACGTTCACCACGCCGTCGGGAACGCCGGCCTCGGTGAGCAACCGGGCCAGTTCGAGTGCGGTGCCGGACGTGAACTCCGCGGGCTTGATCACGGCGGTGCAGCCGGCGCCGAGCGCGAACGGCAGCTTCTGCGCGAGCAGGAGCAGCGGGAAGTTCCAGGGAATGATCATGCCGACCACACCGGCCGGCTCGCGGACCACCATGGCGGTGCAGTCGTCGCCCAGCGCCGTGTGTGCCTCGCCGTGCATCGTCATGGCCAGGGCCGCGGCGTATTCGAACAACTCGATACTCGCCGCGACGTCTCCGCGGGCGAGGGTGATCGGTTTCCCGGTCTCCTCGGCGTCGACGCGGGCGAGGTGTTCCTCGTGTTCGCGCATCAGCCCAGCGCAGCGCAGGAGCGCGCGGCCGCGGTCCATCGCGGTCCAGTGCGGCCATTCCCCCTCGTCGAACGCCGTGCGGGCGACGGCGACGGCGCCCAGCGCGTCGGCGCGCGTGCCCGCGGTGTACGTCGCGAGTACGCGGCCGTCGGCCGGGCTGACCCGCTCGAACGTGGTGTCCGACTGGGGCACCGCCCGGCCACCGATGAAGTGCCCGTAGGTGCGGAGGTGTGTTGCTTCGACTGTCGACATCTGGAGCCGTTCCTTGTCAGTGTTCGTGGATGAGGACGCCGCGCAGGTTGAGCCCTGCGTGCAGGTCCGCGTAGGCGTCGTTCACCTGGTCCAGGGCGTATCGCCTGGTGATCAGTTCGTCGAGCTTCAATCGCCCCGACTTGTAGTAGTCGAGGAGCGCCGGGATGTCCCGGGTGGGGTTGCAGTTGCCGAACAGGACCCCGCGCAGGTGCTTGGCGTAGACCACCAGTTCGAGCGGGCTGATCGGGATCCCCGGTGCGTTTTGTCCGATCGACACGACCGCGACGGTGCCCTCCTTGCGGACGGCGCCGAACGCGTCGGCGATCAGCTGACCGTCCACCACCCCGACGGTGACGACGGCGTTGTCCGCGCCCTGGCCGTTGGTGACCGAGCGGACGAACGGCATGGCCTCGTCGATCGATGCGTACGCGTGGGTGGCGCCGAGTTCGAGGGCGCGTTCGCGTTTGAACGCCACCGGGTCGACGGCGACGACGTGCGCGGCCCCCGCGTGGTGGGCGCCCTGCACCGCGTTGATCCCCACACCGCCGACACCGACGACCAGCGTCGTGTCCCGGGGACGGACGCCCGCGCCGTTCACGGCGGAGCCCCAGCCGGTCGCGACCCCGCACGACACGAGGCAGGCCACGTCGAACGGGATGTCCGCGTCGATCTTCACCGCCTGCGCCTGGGACGTGACGAGGTAGTTCGCGAACGTGCCGAGGCGTTGCATGGCGCCGATCGGCCGCCCCGACTGCGTGGCGAACCGCGCCGTTCCGTCGAGCATGAAACCAGCCTCCATACCGGCCCCCGTATCGCAGATATATTGCATCCCCTGCGCGCACCAGGCGCAAGTTCCGCAGGCGGGGAGATAGGCGGTGGCCACGTGATCGCCGACGGCGAGCCGGGTCACCCCGGGACCGACCGCGTCGATCACCCCGGCACCCTCGTGACCGCCGACCAGTGGCAGCGTGTTGGGGATGTCGCCGGTGACGAGATGATCGTCCGAGTGGCACAGCCCGGACGCCATCACCTTGATCCGCACCTCCCCGGGACCGGGCTCGGCGAGGACGAGATCGTCGACCTCCCACTTGCCGCCCACTTCGTGAATCACCGCACCGCGTGCCGTCGTACTCATCGTTCTCCTTCGAATCTCACACTGACACAGAGTCTTACTTGATGATCGAGAGCCGGCTGCGGTCGAGCGTCACGGCGACCGCGACGATGACGACCACGCCGTACACGATCTGCTGGAAGCTGGGATCGATGCCGGCCACCGAACCGCCCACCCGGAGGACGGTGACCACCAGGGCGCCGACGAGCACCCGCCACGCGCCGCCGATTCCACCGGTGATGGCGCAGCCGCCGACCAGCACGGCCGCGATCGCGGGAAGCAGCAGCGAGTCCGCGAGTTGCGGTGCGGCGCTCTGCTGCTGGGCCGACAACACGATACCCGCGGCTCCCGCGAAGAAACCGGACAGGGCGAACGCTCCGACTCGGACCACCCGGGTCCGGACGCCGCTCATCATCGCCGCGATCTCCCCCAGCCCGACGAGGTGGAAGACGTTGCCCCGCGGCGAGAACCGCATCGCGCAGAACACCGCGGCCACCGCGGCCACGCCCGCCCACACCGCCATCGGCAGTCCGAGCACCGTCCACGAACTGAGCCAGAAGATCGCGTCGTAGCCTTCGCTGATGTAGATGGTGGTCGACCCCGAGGCGACGAGCGCGACGGCACCCCAGAATCCCAGCGCACCGAGCGAGACGACGAACGACGGGACCTGCCCGAACACGATCAGCAGACCGGTGAGCGCGCCGATCAGGGTGAGCGCCACGAGCGTGACGACGACGGCGAGCGGACCGAGGGCGCCGATCGCCGTCGCCAGGATCACCGTGGCGAGAGACGCGAGCGCCGCTACCGACAGGTCGATGCCACCGGTGAGGATGACAAACATCTGCCCCAGCCCCAGCAGCAGAATCGGCACCGCCTGCGCCGAGACCACGGCGAGGGCGTTCACGGACAGGAAGTTCGGTTCGGCGAGTGCGACGAGGAGGACGAGCGCGACCAGCACGGCCGACGGCCCCGCAAGACGCAGCCGGTCCCGCGCCGTCCGGGACACCGCGGCCGCCGCACCCCCGGGTGCGCGCGTCTCGGCGGAAGTCCTCTCGGTGAAAGTTTCTGTTGCCACGGCGATCACATCATCTTCTCGAGGAGTTGGAGTTTGCTGGGCGGGTTTCCGGGCGGCGAGTCGAACTCGGCGGTGATCTCACCGTCGCGCATCACGATCACGCGGTGGCCGAGGCCGATCGCCTCGTCCAGGGTGTCGGCGAGCACCAGAATCGACACTCCCCGCTCGGACAGGTCGCGGAACAGGGCGTACAGGTCTTCCTTCGCGCCGATGTCGAGCCCGCGGGTGGGGTGGTCGAGCACCAGCACCTTCAGGCCGTCGCCCAGGATCCACTTGGCGACCACGGCCTTCTGCTGGTTGCCGCCCGACAGTCGCGCGATGTCGGCGTCGGGGTCGGCGGGCCGGATGCCGAGTCTGTCGATCCAGGTGCGCGCCGTCTCCTGCACCCGGGCGCCGGAGGAGATGCGGCCGCCGCCCGCCTTCACCGGATGCACCGTCGCGATATTCTGTGCGACGGTCGCCCCGGCGATCATGCCCTCGACGCGACGCTCGGCCGGAACGTACGCGACACCGGAGCGCACGGCGTCCGCGGGTGATCCCGGCGCCGAACGCTGCCCGTCGATCTCGACGGTTCCGGAGTCGACGGGGACGGCGCCGAACACGGCGCGGGCCACCTCCTCGCGGCCGGAGTCGACCACCCCCACCACCGACACGATCTCGCCGGCGTGGACGTCGAGCGAGACGTCCGTCGCCTTGCCGCCACACGTGAGATTGCGGACCGACAGCGTCGGCGTTCCGGTCCGGGGGACGGCGCGCTTGCGCTCCGACGAGTAGATCTCCTCGGCCGCACCCTTCCCGATCATCAGCTGGTACAGCTCGGATTCGGTTGCCGCCGAAGCGATTCTCTCGCCGACCACCTTGCCGTCGCGCAGCACGTACACGCGGTCGGAGAAGCGGAGAACCTCGTCGAGGCGGTGCGAGACGAAGATGACGGAGCCGCGTTCCTTGAGGGCGGCGACCCGGCGGTGGAGCACCTCGACGTCCTCGGGTTCGAGCACCGACGTCGGCTCGTCGAGGATGAGCAGCGGCGGGTGTTCGGACTGCCTGGACGCGACGGCGCGCGCCACCTCCACCATCTGGCGCTGCGCGAAACCGAGCGTCTCGGTGAGTACACCCGGGTCGACGGTCGACTCCACCACCGACAGCATCTCCTGGGCACGGGCCCGGATCCGGCGCCGGCGCAGGAATCCGCCACGGGCGGTGTCGCCTTCGTGCCCGAGGATCAGGTTCTGGCCGACGGTGAGGTTCGGCAGCAGCGACTGTTCCTGGTGCACCACCCCGATTCCGTGGTCGGCCGCGTCGGCCGGGCTCGACAAGCTCACGTCGCGCCCGCCGAGCACCATCCGGCCGCCGTCCTGCCGGTGTACTCCCGCGAGAATCTTGAGCAGCGTGGACTTTCCGGCGCCGTTCTCGCCGATCAGTCCCACCACCTCGTTCGGGGCGATGGACAGGCTCACGTCGTCGAGGACGGTGTTGGGTCCGAATTTCTTCGTGACGTTGCGGAGTTCCAGGAGCGATGTCATTTCACGACCCTCAATCGACTGCGGGCGGGCCACCCGGTGGCGATCACCGCGACCACGATGATGAGTCCCTGCGCGCCCTGCTGGATGTACGGGCTGGCGCCCGAGAGAAGCAGTCCGTTGCCGAGGACCACGAGGAGCAGCACGCCCACCAGGGAGTGCAGCGGCCCACCGCGCCCGCCGGACAGCAGGGTGCCGCCGACGACCACCGCGGACAGGGTGAGGAACAGGCTTCCCGATCCGACGCTCACGTCGCCGACGCCGAGCCGGATCGTGGCCAGCACTCCCCCGAGCCCGGAGAGGACTCCGGCCACCGCGAACAGGATGATCTTGGTGCGCCCGACCGGGACGCCCGCCAGGCGGCTGGTGGCCTCGTCGCCGCCGATCGCGTAGGTGTGCATACCGAGCCGGGTCTTCGTGCACAGCAGCACCGTCACGGCGACGGCGGCGAGCGCGAACACCACGACGACGGGAAGTCCGAGCAAGTGGCCGCCCGCCCAGGCGGCGAGCGTCGGGTCGGCGAGTTGGGGGGTGGCGGTGCCGAAGAGCACGGTGGCGACACCGAGCCCGACGAACCAGGTTCCCAGTGTGACGAGGAAGGACGGCACCCGGGCGAAAACGTGCAGGACGCCGTTGGCCACCCCGAACAGCAGACCGACGCCCAGCGCGATCAGGACCGCGAGGAGTCCGAGGTCGTTGCCGTTGACGCTGTTCGCGGCGAGCAGGACGAACGTCAGCCCGCTGGCCGCCATCACGCCCTCGATGGACAGGTCCACGCCGCCTACCAGGACCACCAGCGTGGCGCCCATCGCGAGGATCACGGGAATGGCGGCCTGCTCCACGATCGCCATCGCATTGCTCGCCGTCGCGAACCCGGGAGCCAGTGCGGCGAACACGGCGCACAGTCCGAGCAGGGCGGTGAGCGGGCCTGCGGTGGACAGCAACCGGCGCACGCGGGGTCGTGTGGCGCGCACGGGCAGGGCGGGATCGGGAGTCGTCACCTCCCCCGTCATTTCGGTCGTCGACATCGTCACTCCTTCGGAAGGTTGTGTGGTTCGTGAATGGTGAGGGGGTTACCGCGCCACCGGACCGGTGATGCGGGAGAAGGGATCCTGCACGGACCGCACGATCTCCTCGTCACTCGGCACGGTGCGGAACCGGTCGACGTTGCTCGCGGTGATCAGCGACTGGTCGACGTAGAATTCCCGGTTCTCGCGGGGCAGCGACGCGACGTCGATGTCCCCGGTCATGGCCTGGTAGCAGATGGCGAGTCCCATCGCGCCGTTGAAGTAGGGGTCGGTCGTGTAGGTGGAGAGCAGTTCGCCGTCGGCGATGGCGCCCAGCCCTTCCGGGGTGGCGTCCGCGGCGCTGGCGATCTTGATCTCGCCCGCCCGGCCCGCTTCACGCACCGCCTGCAGTGCGCCGAGGGCCATGGAATCGGTTGCGGCCCAGATCCCGTTCACCTGGTCGCCGTATTTGTTGAGCAGGGTCTGCGTGGTGGTGTACGCCTTGTTGCGGTCGAAGTCGGCGGGCTGGTCGTCGAGCAGCGTGATGCCGGACTGCCCGTCCATGGCCTGCTGGAAGCCCTGGAACCGGGTCTGGCTGATCTCGTTGGCGAGCAGTCCCTGCAGCGCGATCACGCCGCCGGTGCCGCCGAGCGAGTCGACGAGCGCCTTCCCCGTGTCGGCGCCCTGCTGGACACCGTCGTACGCGACGTAGGACGCCCACCCGTTGCCGACGTCCCAGGGGTGCAGGTCCGAGGGCTTGCTCCACTGGGTGACCGCGCACCCGCCGCTGTTCTGCACGGCACGCACGATCGCCGGGGTGTCGGCGCTCGTGTTCGGATTGATGTTGAGCAGGACGGTCTTTCCCGCGGCGAGGACCGACTGCAACTGCGACAGCGCGTTCTGCGAGTCGCCGCCGTAGACGATCACCTTCAGTTCGATCCCCAGCGATTCGGCGTACGCGCGGCTGCCCTGCACCCACGCGGCCTCGTACGGGTTGGTCAGCGACCGGACCTCGGAGACCATCACCATGTCGCCGCGGTCGACGGTGGCGCCGTCCCGCTCGGTCCGTTCCGATCCCGTCGAGCAGGCGACGGCGGAACTCGCCATGACGGAGACGGCCGCGGCAACGCCGACGGCCCGGACTGCCGCCCTGACCGATCGGTTCGCCGGTGTCATCGTTCGTCCGATCCGGTGCCCGCGGCACCCTTCAGCACGGCCCGGCTGATGATGAGCCGCTGCATTTCGCTGGTGCCTTCGTAGATCTTCGTGATGCGCGCGTCGCGGTACAGGCGCTCCACCTCGTACCCGCGGATGAAGCCGTTGCCGCCGAACACCTGCACGGCGGCGTCGGCGTGGCGCACGCATCCCTCTGACGCGTACAGCTTCGCCATCGAGCAGAGCGTCTCGGCGTCCGCCGCTCCGGTGTCGAGGGCTCGCGCCGCCTCGACCGACAACGCGGTGCCGGCCCGCAGTTCGGTGGCCACGGTGGCGAGGGAGAACGAGATGCCCTGGTTGGCGGAGATCGGCTTGCCGAACTGGCTGCGGTCGAGGGACTGCCGGGTGGCGGCGTCCAGTGCGGCGCGGCTGATGCCGAGGCTCAGTCCCGAGATCCCGAGACGGCCCTTGGCCAGCACCTTCATCATGTAACCGAACGCCTTGCCCTCCTCGCCGAGGAGGGAGTCGGACGACAGCCGGACGGAGTCGAACACCAGCCCGCCGACCTGGGACGCCCGCTGACCCATCTTGTGTTCGTGGTAGGCGCGGCTGACGCCGGGCTGGTCGACATCCACCAGGAACACCGAGATGCCGCCGCGCTTCCCCAGTTCGGGATCGGTGACGGCGAGGACGACCGCGAAGTCCGCGACCGGGGCGTTGTGGATGTAGATCTTCTCGCCGCTGAGCACCCAGTCGTCGCCGCTGCGCACCGCCCGCGTGGTGATCGACCCGAGGTCGGATCCGGAGCCCGGCTCGGTGAGCGCGTAGGCGCAGCGCTTCTCGGCGGAGAGCATCGGGCGCAGGTACTGCTCCTGCTGCTCGGGGGTGCCGTAACTGCCGAGCAGGCTGCCGAGGATCTCGACGAGCCCGCACTGGTCGGCCACCGACGCATAACCGTAGGACAGCGACTCCATGACGAACAGGTAATCGAGGGCGGTGCCGCCGAATCCGCCGAGCTTCTCGGGCACGGTGATGCCGAAGAGCCCGATCTTGCCCATCTCGGCGTAGATCTCTTCGGGGAATCGTTCGGTCTCGTCCAGTTCGGTGGCGACCGGCCGGATCCGTTCGTCGACGAACTCCGCGACGAGCTTGCGTTCGTCGGTTCCGAGCACGGACGACGGAATGACACTGTTTCCGGTGGGCATGTGGTTCTCTCCTCAGATCTCTACGGCGACGGGGGCGAACAGCCCCGCGTCCATCCGGCGTGGGTTCTTGATGATCGGACGGAATCCCATGTGCGGCAGAATGTCCCGATCGATGTCGATTCCGGGTGCGACCTCGGTGAGTTCGAGGCCGTCCCGGGTGAGCACGAAGACGGCGCGTTCGGTGACGTACACCGCCTCGCGTCCCTCACGGACGGCGAGAGCGCCGGAGTAGGTGACCTGGTCGACGCGGTCGACGAACTTCGGCACCGACCCTTCCCGCCGGATCACCAGTTCTCCCCCGACGATCTCGATATCCAGTCCGCGCGCGGTGAACGTTCCGCAGAACACGGCGCGCGGCGAGTTCTGGGAGATGTCGATGAATCCGCCCGGTCCGACGATGCCGCCGCCGATCTTGCTGACGTTGACGGCGCCGGTGACATCGACCTCGGCCATACCCAGGCAGCTGACGTCGAGCAATCCGCCCGAGAACAGGTCGAACTGGGTGGTCGACGAGTGCACGACCTTCGGTCCTCGCGCGGCCCCGAACAGGTCACCGGAGACGGGGATGCCGTCGATCAGCCCCTGCTCGATGGCGAGGGTGACGTCGTCCAGGCGATCCTGTTCGGCGAGCGCGTCCACGACCAGGGCGGACACCCCGAAGCCGACGTTCAGGACGTCGCCGTCCCGGACCTCGGAGGCGGCCCGCCGGGCGATCAGCATGCGGATGGGGTCGTGCTCCGTCGCGCCGAAGCCGGCATTCGCCGCGTCGCCGGACAGTTCCGGGTCGAATTCGCCTGCGTACGTCTGCCATTGGGCCGGCGCGTGGACCACGTCGTCCACCAGGACCGCCGGGATGTGCACGAGCCGCGGATCGATCGGCCGGTCCAGCAGGTTCTTCACCTGGACGATGACCCGGCCGCCGCAGGCCTTCGCCGCCTGGGCGACGGCCAGCGCGTCGAGCTGCGCGGCCTCCCTCGAGCACGTGACGTTGCCGGACGGGTCGATGGAATCGCCGCGGACGATGGCCACGTCGACGGGAAACGGCTTGTAGCGCAAGTACTCACGACCGTCCAGCGTGAGGAGTTCGACGAGGTCCTCGGTGGCGGACGGGGTGAACTTGCCGCCACCGTGCCGCGGGTCGACGAACGTGTCGAGGCCGGTGGCGGTAACGAGGCCGGGCCGGCGCGCGCCGATCTCCCGCAGCAGCTGACTGATCGCGCCGCCGGGCCACGCGTACGCCTCGATCTCGTCGTTGCGGACGAGTTCGATCATCGTCGGCGACCACGTCCAGTGCCCGCCGATGACCCGCTTGATCATGCCCTTGTGCGCGAGGTGGTTGGTTCCGCGGCGCACCCGGTCACCGATGCCGAGGGCGTGCACGATCGTGAGGTCCCTCGGCGATCCGGTCGCGAGAAAGCACTCCTCCAGCGCCTTCAGCACGGTGTCCGGTTCGAGGATTCCGCCGCCCGAACCGGTGAGCGCGATCGTCGATCCCGGCGCGATGCCGCTCACGGCTCGTGTGGCGGTGGTCGGTGTCCAGCGCCTCGCCGCGGCACCCGTTCCCGGCTGTGTCATATCCGCTCCTGTAAATGCTTACATCTTGCCAATCGGTTCATGAACGCCATGTACCTCGTGTATTGACACACTATAGTGTGAGATGAACAACATCAAGAAAGCGATTACAGAAAGTTTCCGAGATCTGTCCGGCGACCGGAAACAACACGATTCACCGACGATTGTCGCGTCGGCCTGCTTCACCGCACCGACGCAGCACTGTGCGCCGGGGTGACATGGACGATCGGCGGTTCGGCCGCCGATCCGGCTCAGCTCGGGACGGGGCCGGTCGACTCGCGAATGACGACGTTCGCGGAGATCAGCGGCGGAGAAGTGGTGGTCTCGTTGTTCAGGGCGGCACGCATCAGCGACCACGCCTGGTCGCCCAGGTCGATCTTCGGGCTCACCACCGTGGTCAGGCGCGGCGCCAGGTGGCGCGCCATGTCGATGTCGTCGAACCCGGTGACCGAAATATCCTCGGGGACACGGAGTCCCCGCTCCCGCAGTTTCGAGATGACGCCGAGCGCGGTCAGGTCGTTGAAGCACACGAGAGCGGTCGGCTCGTGCGTGAGCGCTTCCTCCACCACGTCGTAGCCACCCTCGATGGTCCCGTCGGACGGCACCGCCGTCGCCTCGATCCCGAGCACCTTCGCCATTTCGATGGCCCGCCACCGCTCACGGTTCTGCCAGGCCAGGTCCGAGCCCTTGACGTAGACGATCCGGCGGTGGCCGAGCTTCGCGAGGTGCCCGCACAGCTCCATCATCGGGGTGAAGTTGTCGACCGCGACCATGGGGAGATCGACCCCCAGCTCCACCCGGTTGACGAGCAGAACGGGAGTCGATTGCCTGGCGAGCTCCTTCAGCCCGCTCGTCGGGATCCTCGACGAGAGCAGCACGAGACCGTCGACCTGGCCGAGCAGGTCGAGGGCGGTGGCGAGTTCGTCGGCCGCGTCACCGGAGTAGTCGGCGACGAGCATGCGGTATCCGTCGGCGGTGGCGCCGTGGTGCATCTGCTTGACGACGTCGAAGAAGTACGCGTTGGCCAGGTCGGGCAGGATCACGCCCATGTTTCTCAGCGACCCGAGGACGAGTCCGCGGGCGGCGCTACTGGGCCGGTAGGACAGCTCCTCGGCGACCTTGTGGACCCGGGCCGCGAGGTCCGGGGTCACCGACGAGCTGCCGCTCATGACGCGGGAGACGGTGGCGATCGAGACGCCGGCGGCCTTCGCTACGGTGTTGATCGTAACGCGACGGCTCGCGGGCACCCGGGTCTGATCAGCCATCGTTACCTCTGCATCTCTCGTCGCCATCGCCACCGTCCACCCAGCACAGGGTGGAAACGCTTACAGCGTAGCGCGAAGGAAGCCACGGATCACGCGGACGCTCACACCCCGTGCAACAACGCGCGCGTTCCGAGCAGTTTCCGCGACGTCAGCAGCACCTTGACGTGCCTGCTGCCGTTCGATTCGAGCTCCTCGACCGCGCGGCCGAAGTCGTCCAGCGCGAACGTCGCGGTGTGCAGCGGCGACGCGTCCACCTGCCCCGACTCGAGCAGTCCGGCCGCGTCGACGAAGTCCTGCCGCACGTAGTTCCGGCACGCCACGACGCACAGTTCGCGGGCGTAGAGCGCGCTGTAATCGAGCGTCACTTCGTGTCCGGGTTTCGCGGACGCGATCGCCACGTACCGGCCGCCCGGAGCGAGGACCCGCAACGCCAGCCGAGCGGATTCCTGGGAGCACACCGTGTCGTAGACGAGGTCGACCGATTCCGTCCGGTCCCGCAGCCAGCCCTCGAGCGCGTCGCCCGACTCCGTCGTGAAGTCGCTCATCCCGCACGCCAGGGCGGGCCGCTCCCGTTCGGTGTAGCGATCGACGCCGAGCACCCGGACGCCCCGGCTCCGGGCCACCAGCGTGGTCGCGAGACCGATCGCCCCGGTCCCGACGACCAGCGCCGTGTCCCCCGCCGACACGCCGCCGCGGCGGACGACGTGCACGCCGACCGCGAGCGGTTCGACGAGGGCCCCGAAACGGTCCAGCACCGCGTCGCTGACGGGCACGCACTGCGTCTCGGGGACGACGAATTCCTCACTGAAACACCCGCGCGGATCGGACAGCCCGAATACCCGGATACTCGGGCAGTTGTTGATCCTGCCGTCGCGGCAGGCGCGGCACCGGCCGCATCCCGTCGTCGGGTAGACCATCACCGCCTGCCCGACGGTGAGACTCGTGCCCGGGCCCACCCGCGACACGCGTCCGGCGCATTCGTGGCCCAGCACCGTGGGATACGCGGCGACGGCGTTGCGGCCACGCAGATGCGACAGGTCGCCGCCGCAGATCCCGGCCGAGTCGAGAGCCACGAGCACCTCCCCCTCGGCGGGTTCCGCCACGTCACCGCGGTCGAGGCGATACTCGTTCGGACCGTCGACCCGAATACTCAAGACTGACATGCACTTTCCCTTTCCTCGGAGACGATTTCCGGCGTCGTGCCTGCTGCGGCGGACCGGTAGGCGGCGTCGATCACCGACTGCACGCGCAACCCGGACCGGGCATCGGACAGCGGCGCCGCCCCCGCCGCCCAACTGGTGAAGACGTCCTCGTACAACGACCGGAACCACGCCGTCATCGACAGCGGGTCGGGTCCGGACGCATCGACGGACCCGTCGACGAGCGTGCGGGGATTGTCGTCGATCAGGACGAGCGAATCACCGGCCAGCCGAAGCTGTCCCGCGTCGCCGAAGAGGTGGATCGTCTCGGCGCCGCCCGGCCAGGACGCCGTGCTCGCCGTCACCGACGCCGCATTCGAGCCCTGGTCGATCAGCAGGTGGATCGTGTCCTCGGCCTCGAGCCGCCCACGGCTGGTGGAGGCAGCGGCCACGACACTGCGCGCCGGTCCGGTCAGCGACAGGTGGAGGTCGAGGGTGTGGATGGCCTGGGTGATCAGCACTCCGCCGCCGTCGCGCTCCCAGGTGCCGCGCCCGGCCTCCGCGTAGTAGGAGTCCGGCCGCCACAGCGGAACGGTGACGGTCGCCGAACGGAGCGTGCCGATCGTGCCGTCCGCCAGCAGTTGCCGCGCGCGGCGCGCCGCCTCCTTGTAGCGGTGCTGCAGCGTGACCGCGGCCCGGACACCGGTCCGCTCCGCCATGTCCACGATCGCCTGCGCATCGGACAACGAGGCCGCCAGCGGCTTGTCGATCACCAGGTCCAGACCGCGTTCGGCCAGCGCAGACGCGACCGCGAGGTGACTCGACGGCGGCGTGACCACCACCGCGGTGTCGGCGTCCAGGGCCGCGGCCGCGGCCGCGGCGAGACTCGGGAGAATCCGCGCCTCCGGTGCCAGCCTGCGGGCCGCAGCCGCCCTCGTCCCGTCGCGCGTCACCACACCGACGACGTCGGCGCCGACCGCCCGCAGGGCCGTGAGGTGCGCGGCGCTCGCGAGACCGGCGCCGACCACCACGACACGCCGGGTCACGACGCCGCCTCGACGGGGGTGCGCGCACCCACGCTCCGGCCGAGAGTCTCGGGGAGCAGGGCGATGCCGATCAGACCCACCACGCTCAGGCCCATGAGATAACTCGCGACGAGCCAGGGTGTTCCGCCCGCGACGGCAACGAGGGCCGTGGCGACCAGCGGGATCGTGCCGCCGACCACCGCGGCGGGGATCTCCCGGGAGATCGCGATACCGCTCCAGCGGATCTTGGTGGGGAACAGTTCGGAGAGCAGCGCGCCGCCCGGTCCGGACGTCGTGCCCTGGACGAGGCAGATACCGAGGATCAGCGCCAGCCCGACCATCCACGGCGACCGGGTGTCCAGCATCATGAACATCGGGAACGGGAAGACGATCCCGAAGACCGCGCCGGACAACAGGACCGGCTTGCGACCGATCCGGTCGGCGAGCCGGCCGAAGCCGAGGATGACCGGGATGGCGCAGAACTCGGCGACGATCAACCCGATCAGGGCCTGGGTGGAATCCACCCCGAGGGTCTTGGTCACGAACGACAGCGCGAAGACCTGCATGACGTATGCCCACGGAATCACGAAGCTGAACAGGGCCAGTCCGCACAGGATCTGCCGCCAGTGGTTGCGGACCGCGTCGACCAGCGGTGCACGGTCCACCTCACCGTGCTGGGCGGCCTCCTCGAACGCCGCCGTCTCGTTCACCTTCAGACGCAGGTACCCGGCGACGAGAACGATGACCGCGCTGGCCAGGAACGGAAGACGCCACCCCCAGGACAGGAAGAGGTCGTCGGGCATCAGCGTGAGCAACGCGAAGATCGCGGTGGCGCCGCCGGTTCCGACGTAGATCGCGGCCCCCGGATAGGCGCTGGAGAGCGCTCGCCGGGAGCTGTCGGTCGATTCGGTGACCATCGTGATCGCCCCGGCGAACTCGGCGCCCGCGCCTGCGCCCTGGAACAGGCGGAGGACGATCAGGAGAATCGGCGCCCAGATGCCGATCGCGTCCGCGGTGGGCAGTGCGCCGATCAGCGTCGTCGAGGCGCCCATCACGAGCAGGGTCATGAGGAGCATCGGCTTGCGGCCGATCCGGTCGCCGAAGTGCGCGAAGACCAGCCCACCGATCGGGCGGGCGCCGAGGCCGACGGCGAACGTCCCGAAGGCGGCCATCGTGCCGGCGAGGGATCCCGCCCCGGGGAAGTAGAGGGGCCCGAAGACGAGGGCGGCCGCGAGTCCGTAGAGCGTGAAGTCGTACCACTCGATCACGGTTCCCGCCGCGCTCGCCTTGATCACCCGGCGGCGTTGCTGCCCCGCCGACCCGTGCGGCACCGCGGTCGACCGCTCGGTGCCGAGTTCGGTCATGCCCATCGAGAACTCCTGACTGTGGAAAGGAACTGCCGGAACCCGACTACTATGACCCACGTCACCGAATTTGTAAACGCTTTCCCGCTCGCGCGACAGATCTCCCGTTCGCACAGTTCACAGCTGTATGCTCGATGTTTCCCAGCTACGTACGGTTAGATACCGCTTTCAGACGGCGCCCATGTCCGCCGACAGCCAGCGCTCGGGGCGGAGGTGGATAACGACCTGTTCTCCGAGTTCGGACCTGGCGAAGTCGAGGTAGGCGTCGACCTTGTCCGGCGCGAGGTAGCGCTCGGTGATCTCCCGCAGATGGGCGTCGGTTCCCGGTGCCGTTCGCGTCACCGCGCCTTCGACGGAGACGTACCGGACGGTGGGGTCGACTCGCTCGACCATCATCGTGAATCGCCCCGCCGCCTCGATCAGGCGCGCCTTCTCCGAACCGGCGCCGGTCAGTACCCACAGCTCACCTCCCGGGGCGTACTGATACCAGATCGGGACCGTCAGGGGTCCGCGGCTCTCACCGGCGGAGACCGACAGCGCCGCGATGTGCGGCTCGGACAGGAACTGTTCGCGCTCGGACACAGACAATGGCATGACCTCGACGATAGGAGCCCCCACCGACACATTCCGGCGGTCCGCGGCGGCACGCGGGCCGATCGAATGGAACCTGACGGTCCGAAACGGTTAGATGGGACCTGAGGTTCCGGACAGTGCAGCGTCGTACGTCGGAGTGAACGGAGACACAGATGCCAGGCCCAGTCGCGAGATTGGCACCCCAAGCAGTCCTCACTCCGCCCAGCCCTGCCTCCCTGTTCCTGGTTCTCGTCGCCGGCCCCTCCGACGAAGACCGCGCGACGGTGTGCGACGTGATCTCCGGCATCGACGGCCCGCTCAAGGCCGTGGGATTCCGCGAACTCGCGGGCTCCCTGTCCTGCGTGGTCGGTGTCGGTGCGGAGTTCTGGGACCGCGTTCGCGCGTCGTCGAAGCCGGCCCACCTGCACCCGTTCGTCCCGCTGTCCGGCCCGGCCCACAGCGCACCCTCCACACCCGGCGACGTCCTGTTCCACATCAAGGCCTCCCGCAAGGACCTGTGCTTCGAACTGGGCCGCCAGATCGTCTCCGCGCTGGGCTCCGCCGCCACCGTCGTCGACGAGGTGCACGGCTTCCGCTACTTCGATTCCCGCGACCTCCTCGGATTCGTCGACGGCACCGAGAATCCCACCGAAGACGGCGCATCCGACGCCGCGCTGATCGGCGACGAGGACCCCGACTTCCGGGGCGGCAGCTACGTGATCGTGCAGAAGTACCTTCACGACATGGAGGGGTGGAGCACGCTGAGCACCGAGGAACAGGAACGGGTCATCGGGCGCACCAAGCTCGACAACATCGAACTCGACGACGCCGTCCAGCCGAGCAACTCGCACGTCACCCTCAACAGCATCGTCGACGACGACGGCGTCGAGCACGAGATCCTGCGGGACAACATGGCATTCGGCAGCCTCGGCGAGGCCGAGTACGGCACCTACTTCATCGGGTACGCCAAGGATCCCGCCGTCACCGAACTGATGCTGCGGCGAATGTTTCTCGGCGAGCCACCCGGAAACTACGACCGCATCCTCGACTTCTCCACGGCGGCCACCGGCACGTTGTTCTTCGTGCCGAGCCGGGACGTGCTCGAATCGCTCGGCGACGCACCGGTCGTCGCGGAGTCTGTGCCCGAAGACCCGGTCGAGCCCGCCGCGGCCGACCCGTACGAACTGTCCCTGAAAATCGGTGGTCTCAAAGGAGTATCGCAATGAGTGATTCGAGCAATCTGCACCGCAATCTGGCACCCGTCACCGAGGCGGCCTGGCAGCAGATCGGCGAAGAGGCCACCCGCACGTTCAAGCGCCACGTCGCGGGCAGGCGCGTGGTCGACGTCGCGGGACCGTTCGGATACTCCTATTCGGCCCACAACCTCGGCCGGGTCAACCCGATCAAGGCGTCCGACAGCAGGATCCGCGCCCAGCAGCGGCAGGTCGACCCGCTCGTCGAACTCCGGTTCCCGTTCACCCTGAGCCGCGCCGAGGTCGACGACGTCGCCCGCGGTTCCCTCGACTCCGACTGGCAGCCCGTCAAGGACGCCGCGAAGGCGGTCGCATTCGCGGAAGACCAGTCGATCTTCCAGGGATTCGACGAGGCGGGCATCCGCGGACTCGGACCGTCCAGCGACAACCCGGTTCTCAGTCTTCCGGAGGATCCGCTGCTGATCCCCGACGCCGTCGCCTCCGCACTGTCGGCGCTGCGACTCGCCGGAGTCGAGGGACCGTACTCGGTGGTCCTCGACGCCGACGCGTACACCGCGGTCAGCGAGACCCGCGACGAGGGGCATCCGGTGTTCCACCACCTGCGCGACCTGGTCACCGGCGACATCATCTGGGCCCCCGCGATCAGCGGCGGGTACGTGCTGTCCACGCGTGGTGGCGACAACCAGCTGACCCTCGGCACGGACCTGTCGATCGGCTATGACAGCCACACCGCCGACGACGTCACGCTCTACCTCGAGGAAACGTTCACGTTCGCCTCGCTCACCGCGGAGGCGGCAGTCGTTCTCGCACGCTGACGCACACTGCCCGCTGACGCAGACTGGGGGCCGTCAGCCACCGAACAGCAGGTACAGCCCACCGAACGTGTACGTGACCATGGTGAGCAGAAGTGCCAGCTGCCCGGTCAGCTGATGGCCCCGTGGCAGGAGCCGTACCGATTTGTCATGTGCCGCAATCACTCCCAGTACGTGCCCGGCGAGGACGAACAGCACCTTGATCGACGCCGAGGCGGCGGGGTGTTCGGACAGCACGTACCAGACCTCGGCGTCGCCGAGCCCCAGCGGGTTCCATCCCCGCCCCAGCGGGTCGGCCAGCAGGATCACCGTCGCCTGCCCCTTCTCCACCAGATACGTCAGGTAGTGCGCGAAGACGTAGCCGATGATGATCGGGATCAGCGAATGCGACAGCAGTCCCGGGAGAGCGGCGCGCTGCTCGGGCCGCAGTCCCCCCGCGGCCCGCGAGGCCACCCAGAACGACACGCCGACGAAGCCGACGAAGACCAGGAGCCCAGCCGTCCGCGCGAGGGTGGCGCCGATCGGGGAACCGATCCCGTCCATCAGACGCGACCACCAGGGGAACGCCGAGAAACTGTCGAAGGCCGTGGACCCCAGCAGGGTTGCCATCAACGCGACCGAGCCGGCCCGCACTGGCATCGACCCCAGGTGATCCAGCGGGTTGCGCAGCACGATCCGTCCATTGCTCCGATCGCGGCTCAGCGGAGACAACCGGGACGCCAGCGTGCTGTACACCTCGAACGGGTCGCCCCGCTCGCACCAGCGCTCGCCGCACACGAACGCACCGGCGGCCGTGATCACGGCGTACACCAGCAGCCACGTGCGCACCGCGGCCACGGAACCCGGGTCGCCGGAGGCGAGTTCCAGCCAGACGAAGGCGAACAATCCCGCGACCGCGGGCCAGTATCCCCACGAGTTGCGGTACCGCGCATCATGTTCCGCCGGTGAGCGGCCGGTCGCCGCGCACACCGACCGGTGCACGGTGCGGACCGGGGACAGCACCCGCCAGACCGGCCCGAACACCAGCGACGCCGCGACCAGCCCCACCCAGAGCAGCACGTAGAACACGCCCGGCAATGCGTTCTCCGACGATTCCGAGGGCCCGAAGAAGGCCGCGAGGGCCACCCACACCGCGAACACCAGACCGACCGCAGCCAGCACGTTCCGCGTGACCGGAGCGTCGGCGAACCGGGTCACCCAGCCGGGCAGCCTGCGCCCCGGGTTGTCCGGATCCAGCTTCGGGGTGCGCCACGCGAACGCGAGCACCACGAAGGAGACCGTGAGCGCCCAACTCGCCCCGACCAGCGCATACGTGAACGGGATGGGAAGGTCGGTGGATCCGCCGAGACCGTGCGCGAGAACAGCGGTCATGGACGCACGAGCAGGGTGGCCACCGTCTTACCCGTGTCGTGCAACTCCACCGCCACCTGGCCTGGAACGTCGACGGAGAACTGGGTTTCCTGTGTTCCGGGGTGAATCTCGAACGAGTGCTCCGGGACGGCGTGCACGTGCAACTCGTCGTCGGCGTCGCTGTCGATCCGCACCGTGACGGTCTCCCCCACCGTGGCCTCGATGCGTTCGTTGCCTGGTGTGACCGTGCCGTTCTCGATGACGACGTCGATCACGATGCCGTCCTCCGTGGGCGGTGTGTCGTCGTCGCCTCCGCAGCCCGACACCAGGGCGGCGACGACAGCGGGTACGACGACAATTCCGGCCAACCGCCTGATCACCTAGATCTCCTCTTCGTTCTCGCTCGGGCCGTGCTTCGCGTTCTCGGCGTTCTCGGCGGCTTCCGCCTTGCGGTCCCGGACCGCCAGGTAGATGACCAGCCCGGCCACCAGGAACGCGGGGACGAACGCCGGAATCGCCAGCAGCACCGAATGATCGGCGAGGTAGACGACGTCCGGATCGTGCACCGGGTTCATGTCACCGTCACGTCCTCGCGGGTGCCGGTGGCCGCCTGCCCCTGCGTGTACTTGCTGATCCGGCCCGCTCCCCACGCCAGCGCGGTGATCAGCGCCAGGGTGCACACGAGCACCACCAGCGATGCGGCGCCGAACAGCCAGGACGGGTGGTCGAAATTCCGCTCCCGCTGCAGGATGGTGATCTCCGGGACGAAGTCGCGGGTCGAGGACGCGACGGCGGGCAGTTCCTCCGCGCCGATGCCCGGGTCGCTGGGCAGGTAGATCGGGACGGCCGTCATGGTGCGCCCGTCCTGCACCCGCAGCAACGTCTTCCACGTTCCGTGGACCGGGACCGGTTCGTGCGTCCGGTAGGTGCCGGGCCCGGTGCGTTCGAGCCGGTCGACCGTGAAACCGTTGCCCAGTCCGGGACCGCCCTGCCAGGACAGGATGGACACCCATTCGGGATTCTCGCCGGCGAGGTCGGGCGGGTCGATGCGCACCTCCGCGTCGACCATGCGGCCGCCGTCCGGAGCGGCCTCCGTGAGAGCGATCGTCGCGGTGGCCTTGTCCGGGACCGTGGCGACGAGGCCGTTGGCCGTGGCGCCGGCGATCACCACGACGGTGGCGACGACGATGGTGCGGCTGACCGCGGGGCGTGGAAGACCCTCGGAGCGGAGCACCCGCCCGAGCAGCGCGCCGCAGGCTCCGGCCGCGACGCCGACGGGCACGGCCATGGCCAGCGCCTCCGGCCACATGCTGGTGGGCCAGGGGTAGATGTACACGGCGTCGATCCACAGCGACTCGAGCCACAGCCCGACCGTCGCGACGAGGAGTCCGCCGACGGCCCCGAACGCCACCCGATTCCTGATCAGCGGTGTCAGCGCGAGCAATTCGATCACCACGGCGGCGCCGAGGCACAGTTCGAACACGTTGGTGGGGGCACCGAGAACCGGTCCGACGATCAGCGCCGTGATCGCGCGCACGACACCCGCCACCGCCACGGCCACGATCGCCGCGAACGGTCCGAGAACGATGCGCGCCGCCACCAGGGTGAACGCGGCCGCACCGGCGATCATCATCGGTTGCAGGACCAGACGGAACTGTTCGACGCCGAAGTCGTATTCGATCTGGAACACGGACAGGCCGATGAGCAGACCGCCGAACGTGCCGCACCGCAGGAACCAGATGAGCCTGCTGTCCGGTTTCGCCTCACCGGACATCGCCATCCGGCCCTCGTAATCCAGCAGCAGCACACCGATCAGCGACAGTCCCGCACCACCGATCAGCATGAGGTGCGTCGGGCCCCACAGCGTGACGTCCTGGCCGAAGATGCGATGCCAGACGTCGTCGAGCGGGAACCCGATGAGGGCGTACAAACCAGCTCCGGCCACGAGGACGCCGCCGACCGGGACGTACCAGGTGCGGGTGATCTTGATCGCCGCCGGACCGGGTTTCTCGTCGCGCGGCAGGATCATCGCCAGCATTCCGGTGATGAACAGCAGGAACAGCCCGACGAGGATGAAGTAGTGCGCGGGGTTCGCGAGCGGCCCGTCGTCGCGGCCCCGCCCGATGTGCAGGCTGACGTCCCAGATGAAACCGAAGAATGCCGTCAGGATGGTCCCGACGAACGTCACCAGGGGCAGGGCCACCCACGGGGGCCGGTCGAGTGCGCGCGACGCGGCGTCGGCGATCGTCTGCAGCCACGTGATCTTGCGTGTGCGATGCAGGTACGCGATCCACAGCAGACCCACGGTGATGATCGCCGTCGCCACCGTGATTCCGACGATCTGGTCGAATGCCGCACCGCCACCCTCTCCGCCCGTTTGGGCAAGAATGAGTGAACTCGGAGTAACAGTAACTTGGCTCACGTGGTGATTATGTGCGCCTCGTGCCGAAAATGCCAGACCCTCGACCGGGAAACGGCGGTCCGTATACGAATCTATTCAGATCTACGACCGGACGTAGATATGGCTAGATTCCTCTAGCGATGCCTCGACCAGCGACAACTGCCACCGGCCGCACGCGCAGCCGAGATAGGTGACCACGCCCGTGCTCGTTCGATGCCGGGAGACTTCCTGCCAGTCGTGTTCGTGATGTTCGCTCATGCACCCAGCATGATGTAATGGCATTGTGCATCTCAACCCTTACGGGGAGTATGCGGTCACCCTCGCCGCCGACCTCGCGAATCACCCGCCCGATTCGACCGGCGAACTCGTCGACCGATGCGTCGACGCCGGCATCGTCGTCGACTTCCCCGTCACCGACGCCGACCTCACCGACGTGCTCGCCATGCTCGACCGGTGGTCGGCGATCGCCGACGCCACGAGCGACGAAGCCCGGGCCGAACAGGTCAACCTCCTGCTCACGAAAGCGTCCGCGTACCCGCGGCTGACCAACCACGCCGGCGACGGCTGGCACCTCCACTACCGCGACGACCAGCAGTCCCTCGCGGGCGTGCTCGAGGCGCTGTTCTCGGTCGGCACCGCGCTGCACCTCGTCGGGCGCGGCATGCACCGACTCGGCCGCTGCGCGCTCGAGGAGTGCACCGCCATCTACGCCGACACCTCGCGCAACGGCCGTCAGCGGTACTGCTCACCCAGGTGCGCGAACCGGGACGCCGTACGACGCCACCGAGCCCGCTGACCCGAGGTGCGAATCCTCCCCCGTGTACTCCCAGTTCTCGACTACCGATTCGAGGACAGGAACGCCGTCGACCCGGACAGATCCCCGGGCCGGTGGCTGCGCGACTGCACGAGCCCGCGGCGTTCGAGAATCGGCCGGACCCCTTCGCCGAAGTTGAAGGCCTCTTCGAGGTGCGGGTAGCCGGAGAGGACGAAGTGGTCGAGTCCGAGCGCGGCGTACTCGGCGATGCGGTCGGCGACCTCCTCGTGCGAGCCGACCAGCGCGGTGCCGGCGCCGCCGCGGACAAGTCCGACCCCGGACCACAGGTTGGGGGCTACCTCGAGGGCGCGCGCTCCTGCGGTCTTCGAAGAGGCGCTCCCACCGCTGCGCAAATAGGCGGCACCGCCGCCGTGCAGTTCCCGCATACGCCGCTGGCCCTCGGAACCCGAGCGGGCCAGGCTCTGCTGCGCCTGCTCGACCGTTGCCGGGTCGAGAGCGGACAGCAGGCGGTCGGCCTCGGCCCACGCCTCCTCGGACGTGTCGCGGCTGATCACGTGCAGCCGGATGCCGTAGTCGAGGGTGCGGCCCTGGACGTCGGCGAGGTCGCGGATCCAGGCGATCTTCCCGGCGACGGCACTCGGCGGCTCGCCCCACGTGAGGTAGGTGTCGGCGAACTGGGACGCCACGGTGCCCGCCGCCGGCGACGACCCGCCGAAGAAGATCGGCGGCACCGGGTCGGGAATGCGCTGCAACTGGGCGTTCTCCACCCGGATGTATTCACCCGCGTAGTCGACCGGCCCGGTTCCCGCCCACAGCTTTCGGATGACGTCGAGGAATTCGCCGCAACGGGCGTAGCGCTGGGTCTTGTCCAGGTAGTCGCCGTAGGTGCGCTGTTCGTGGTCCTCACCGCCGGTGACGACGTTGAGCAGCAGCCGTCCCTGCGACTGCCACTGGAACGTCGCCGCCATCTGCGCGGCAAGCGTGGGGCTGAGCAGTCCGGGACGCAGCGCGACGAGGAACTTCAGCGTCTCGGTGGTCTCCAGCATCATGGCCGTGGTGAGCCAGGCGTCCTCGCACCACGCGCCGGTGGGCGTCAGAACCGATTCGAAACCGTTCGACTCCGCCGCCGCGCCGATCTGGTTGAGGTATCGCAGCGTCGCGGGACGGTCTCCTGCCATGGAACTCCCGTGACCACCCGCCATCAGGTTGCGGGAATCACCGTAGGTGGGAAGGAACCAGTGGAAATGCAGAGACACGCGCGATCCTCTTGTCGACGACAGATGGGCAGCGCAGGCCAGTTCATCAACGACGGAGCCGGGCCGCGAGGGTTTCGATCACCGTGATTCGGAGTAGTGCCCGACCGCAGCCGGCAAGGTTACGGTCGCCGCGCTATGACTACGCTGTCCGACGCCCCGTACACATCCTCGAACGAATCCGACCTCGAACGGCGAAAGCGGCTCCGCACCGTCGTCGCCGCCAGCCTGCTGGGGACAACGGTCGAGTGGTACGACTTCTTCCTCTACGCGACGGCCGCCAGCCTCGTCTTCAACCAGCTGTTCTTCCCCGACCAGAGTTCGTTCGTCGGCACCATGCTGGCGTTCGCCACGTTCGCGGTCGGTTTCGTGGTCCGGCCGATCGGCGGAGTCGTCTTCGGCCACATCGGCGACCGCATCGGGCGCAAGAAGACGCTCGCACTCACCATGTTCATCATGGGCATCGCCACCGCCCTGATGGGTGTGCTGCCGACGGCCGCGCAGGTCGGGGTGATCGCGCCGGTACTGCTGCTCCTGCTGCGCATCCTGCAGGGGTTCGCGCTGGGCGGCGAGTGGGCGGGCGCGGTGCTCCTCGCCGTCGAACACAGCCCCCCGAAGAAGCGCGGCATCTTCGGCAGCATCCCCCAGATCGGTCTGGCGCTTGGCCTGGCCCTGGGCACCGGCGTCTTCGCCGCACTGCAAGTAATCTTCGACGACGCTCAGTTCCTCACGTACGGATGGCGAATTGCCTTCCTGCTGAGCCTGATCCTCGTCTTCGTCGGATTCGTGGTCCGCCTGAAGGTCGAGGAGACTCCCGCGTTCCAGGAGGTTCACGACCTCTCGAAGCGCTCCTCCGCTCCGCTGAAGGATGTGTTCCGCGGCCGGGTGCGCCGGGGCACCGTCCTCGGTCTGCTCTCGCGGTGGGGCGAGGGCGCCGCGTTCAACACGTGGGGCGTCTTCGCGATCACCTACGCCACCAAGGATCTGGAGTTCGCCAAGATTCCCGTTCTCCTCGTCGTCACCGTCGCCGCGACGGTCATGGCCGTGCTCCTGCCGTTCTCCGGACTGCTGGTCGACCGGTACGGGGCCAAGCGGATCTACCTCGTCGGGATCGGGGCCTACGGACTCGCGGTCTTCCCCGCGTTCGCCCTATTCGGGACGGAGAACGTCGTCCTGTTCGGCGTCGCGATGGTGCTGGTGTTCGGCGTCGTCCACGCGCTCTTCTACGGGGCGCAGGGCACGCTGTACGCGAGCCTGTATCCCACCGAGATTCGCTACACCGGACTGTCCGTCGTGTACCAGTTCTCCGGGATCTACGCGTCGGGCATCACCCCGATGATCCTCACCGCCCTGATCGCGGCCGCCGGCGGTACTCCCTGGCTGGCCTGCGGATACCTCGTCGCGACCTCGGTCGTGAGCGTCGTGGCGACCGCCCTGATCCGGAAGCAGGACCTCTACCTCTGAGACCGCCCCACTTCCGAACGGGTGCTGACGGCCACGTTCGATACACTGGTGTATCCGATACGCTAGTGTATCGACGGTTGCTGTCGACCCGATCGGAGGAAACATGCCGACCTCACCGGCGCGCTCCTCCGACCCTGCCACCGACACACCCCGGAAGGTGACGAAACGGCGCGGCCAGACTCGGCGGCGTCTGCTCGACGCCGCCGTCGAGGTGTTCGCCGAAAACGGGTTCGGACGGTCGACGGTCGAGCAGATCTGCGAACGCGGCGGCTACACGCGCGGCGCCTTCTACTCCAACTTCGCGTCGCTGGACGAGATGTTCTTCGCCATGTGGGAGCAGCGCTCCAGCGCGATGCTCGCGCAGATCCGGCTGGCCGCCGATTCCTCGAGCATCGACCTCTCCGGGCTCACGCCTGCCGAAAAACTGCGCGCCGGCACCGAATTGGTGCTCGGAGTCGTCCCCGTCGACGACCAGTGGTACCGGATCAATGCGGAATTCACCGCCCACGCGCTGCGCAACCCGCCGCTGAAGAAGGCACTCGCAGCCCGTGAGGACACCATTCTCGACACCATCGTGCCGATCCTCGAGAAAGCTCTGCACAGGCTGGGGCGCCGCGTCGACGGCGATCCCCGGGTGCTCGGCCGCGCGCTCGTGGCCCTGCACGACGGCACCAGCGTCCAGTGCCTCATCGAGGACGAGAACGCGGCCGCCCGGGAACTGCGGCTCGAACTGTTCACCCGGGTCGTCGCCGCTTACACCGAACCCGACACCACCCACACCCACACACACCGGAAAGAGGGGTCCTCGTGACCGAACAGGCTGATGTGATCGTCGTCGGCGCCGGACTGGCCGGACTTGTCGCCACCTACGAGATGGTCAAGGCCGGCCGGAAGGTCCTCGTCGTCGACCAGGAGAGTCCCGCGAATCTCGGCGGGCAGGCCTTCTGGTCGCTTGGCGGCCTGTTCCTCGTCGACAGCCCCGAACAGCGACGCCTCGGCATCAAGGACTCGTACGAACTGGCGATCCAGGACTGGATGGGCACCGCCGCCTTCGACCGCGAACGTGAAGACCAGTGGCCGCGGTTGTGGGCGCAGGCGTACGTCGAATTCGCTGCCGGCGAGAAGCGGCAGTACCTCCACGACCTCGGGCTGCGTCTGATGCCGAACGTCGGGTGGGCCGAACGCGGACGCGGATCCGCTCTGGGACAAGGTAATTCCGTTCCGCGTTTCCACATCACCTGGGGCACCGGTCCGGGCGTCGTCGAAGTCTTCCTCACCCGCGTCATGGCCGCGTCGAAGCGGGGGCTCGTCACGTTCAAGCACCGCCATCAGGTCGACGAGATCGTCGTCACCGACGGCGCCGCCACCGGAGTGCGCGGCACCGTCCTCGAACCGTCCACCGAGGCACGCGGCGTGAAGAGTTCGCGTACCCCGGTCGGAGAATTCGAATTCTCCGCACAGGCCGTGGTCGTCACGTCCGGCGGCATCGGCGGCAACCCCGATCTGGTCAGGAAGAACTGGCCCGCGCGTCTCGGCAAGGCTCCCGAGAACATGCTCGCCGGTGTTCCCGCGCACGTCGACGGCCGCATGCTCGAGATCACCGAGAACGCCGGCGGCAACATCGTCAACCGCGACCGGATGTGGCACTACACCGAGGGCATCCAGAACTGGGACCCGATCTGGCCGAACCACGGCATCCGCATCATCCCCGGACCGTCGTCGATGTGGTTCGACGGCAACGGCAAACGCCTGCCCAGCCCCAACTTCCCCGGTTTCGACACCATGGGCACCCTCGAGCACATCATGGACAGCGGCCACCACCACACCTGGTTCGTCCTCGACCAGAAGATCATCGAGAAGGAATTCGCGCTGTCGGGGTCCGAGCAGAACCCCGACATCACGGGCCGCGATTTCAAGCTCCTCGCCGAACGCCTCAAGAAGGGGGCGCCCGGTCCCGTCGAGGCGTTCAAGCAGCACGGCGCCGACTTCGTCGTACGCGACAACCTCCGCGACCTCGTCGATGGCATGAACGCCCTCACCCCCGACGCACCGCTGAAGTACGAGGACCTCGAACGGGAAATCGTGGCCCGCGACCGGGAGGTGAAGAACGCCTACACCAAGGACTTCCAGGTCATGGCGATCCGCAACGCCCGGAACCTACTGGCCGACAAGATCACCCGCGTCGTGGGGCCGCACGAGTTGCTCGACCCCAAGAACGGTCCCCTGATCGCGGTTCGGCTGCACCTGCTCACCCGCAAGACCCTCGGCGGGCTCGAGACCAACCTCGACTCGCAGGTGATCCGGCCCGACGGCACCCCGTTCGAGGGCCTCTACGCCGCCGGTGAGGTCGCCGGGTTCGGCGGCGGCGGCGTCCACGGGTACAGCGCCCTCGAGGGCACCTTCCTCGGCGGCTGCATCTTCTCCGGCCGGGCCGCAGGTCGCGCGCTGGCCCGGTAGGCGGCTCCGCCGCCCGTGCGTGGTTAACGAGTCCCTGGACTCCTCAACCACTCACGGGCGCAAGCCTCTCGGACGCCTCGAGTTCGCGGACCAGCGGCAGGACGTTGGCGCCGAAGTATTCGATCTCCTCCTGGAAGTGCAGGAATCCGCCCAGGATGAGGTCGACTCCGCGGCGGCGGTATTCGACGATGCGCTCGGCGACCTGCTCCGGCGTGCCGATCAGCTGTGTGCGGAATCCGTCGTTGTACTGGACGAGATCCTCGAACGTGGAGTCCGCCCACATCCCCGACTTGTCGGCGGTGGACGCGCCCGCCTGCTGGACGGCGGACCGGAATCCCTCGACCGCCGGTTTGTTGGCCTTCTCGATGATCTCGCGGAGGGTGTCGCGGGCCTCCTTCTCCGTGTCGCGGGCGATGATGAACCCGTTGAGCCCGAACTTCACTTCCCGGTCGTGTTCGCGCGCCACCCGTCGCACGTCGTCGATCTGTTCGGTGATGCCGTCGTAGTCCTTGCCGTTGCTGAAGTACCAGTCGGAGTACCGGCCCGCGTTCTGCCTCGCGGCGGCGGAGTTTCCGCCCTGGAACAGTTCGGGGTTCGGGCGGTCGGGGGTGTTCAGCGGTTTCGGCTTGAGGGTGAAGTCGTGGATGCGGTAGAAGTCGCCGCGGAAATCGACGTCGTCCTCGGTCCAGATCTTGCGGAGCACCTGCAGGAACTCGGCGCTGCGCCGGTACCGCTCGTCGTGCTCGAGCCAGGGCTCCCCGAGGTGGGTGAATTCGTCCTTGAACCAGCCGCTCACGACGTTGACGGCGAACCGGCCGTTCGACAGGTGGTCGGCGGTGGCCCCCAGTTTCGCCAGCACGGCGGGCTGCCACAGACCGGGGTGGACCGCGGCGATCACCTTCAGCCGCTCGGTGGCGAGCAGGAGTGCGAGGCTGAAGCTCGTCGACTCGTGCTGGAATTCGGCCCCGTAGCTGGCCTCGTACCGGACCTGGCTGAGCGCGTACTCGAACCCGTTGTTCTCGGCGGTCTGGGCGAGTTTCTTGTTGTACTCGTAGTCCCAGCTGGTGCGCTGTTCGATGTCGGACGTGACCAGCCCGCCACTGACGTTGGGCACCCAGTAGGCGAACTTGATCTGCTCAGCGATGTGTTCGGTTGACATACCCAGCATGGAACCCGCCGGCCCGGCAGACGCCCACCCTTCCAATCAGCGCGCGTCCAACCCTTCACCGGGCTCGCGGGACCGTGTGAGGTTCGACGGCATGACAGCCGTACAGGAACGAAGAGCTGCACAGCCCATCGCGAGCGAGACCGACTACGACACGCTCGCCGCCAGGTTCCGCCCCCTCTTCGCCGACATCGCCGAAGGTGTGGTGGAACGCGAACGCGACCACGTCCTCCCCTACGAGCAGATCGACGCCCTGAAGAAGGCCGGTTTCGGGGCGGTGCGCGTGCCGAGATCCCACGGTGGGTCGGGCGCGAGCATCCCCCAGCTGTTCCGGCTGCTCGTCGAACTGTCCGCCGCGGATTCCAACGTCACGCAGGCCCTGCGCGGACATTTCGCGTTCGTCGAGGACCGCCTCGTCGCCGCCGACGGTCCCGACCGCGACACGTGGCTTCGGAGATTCGCGGACGGTCAGCTGGTCGGCAACGCGTGGACCGAGATCGGCGACGTTCCGCTCGGCGAGGCGAACACCAAGGTGTCCCCCGTCCCCGGTGAGGCCCATTTCTTCGCGAACGGGACGAAGTACTACAGCACCGGTTCGATCTTCGCCGACTGGATCGACCTGTACTCGCAGCGCACCGACACCGGCGCGTTCGTGATCGCCGCGGTCGAGGCGCGCCAGCCTGCCGTCACGCACAGCGACGACTGGAACGGTTTCGGCCAGCAGACCACCGGTTCGGGCACGTCGACGTACGAGAACGCGATCGTCCAGCCGGAGAACATCTTCGACTTCTCCACCCGGTTCAAGTATCAGACCGCCTTCTACCAGTTGTTCCACCTCGCCACGCTCGCGGGCATCGCGCGGGCGGCGACGGACGCGATCGCCCGCCGGGTGGCGGACCGCACCCGCACGTTCAGCCACGGCAACGCCCCCACCTACGCGCAGGACGCCCAGATCCAGCAGGTGGTGGGCGAGGTGTCGGCGGCGGCGCACGCCGCCGAGGCGATCGCACTGCACGCGGCGGAACCCGCCCAGTGGGCGTACGAGGCCGCGTTCACCGGCAGCCCCGACGAGGAGAAGTCCGCCAACATCGCCGCCGAGATCGCGTCGGCGCAGGGCCAGATCTCCGCCACCGCGCTCGTCGTCCCCGCCACCGCCACGATCTTCGACGCACTCGGCGCGTCCGGGGTCAGCCGCGCCTGGGACCTCGACCGCTTCTGGCGGAATGCACGCACGGTCGCCAGCCACAACCCCGTGGTGTTCAAGGCCAAGGTGGTCGGCGACTACGAGATCAACGGAACCGAACCCGTCTACGTGTGGGCCATCGGCACCGCACCGAGCGCAGAGGGAGACAAGGCATGACCGTCATCACCGAACAGAAGATCTGGTCGGACGCCCCGGCCACCGCCGACGGCTGGATCGCGCGTGCGCGTGAGGTCAGCGCGATCCTCGCGCGCGACGCCGTCGAACGCGACCGCGCCGGCGGTGCACCGTTCGAGGAGGTCCGGCTCCTGAAGGACAGCGGGCTCGTCACCCTGCTCGGGCCCACCGAATTCGGTGGCGCCGGACAGCCGTGGGAGACCGCCTACCAGGTGGTCCGCGAGATCGCGCGCGGCGACGGCTCCCTCGGACAGTTGCTCGGCTACCACTACCTGTGGGCGTGGGCCGTGCGACTCGTGGGCACCGAACCGCAGATCGGGGCCGTCGAGGAGTTGTACACGAGCAACCGCTTCCTGTTCGGCGGGGCGGTCAACCCGCGCGACACCGACCTCACGATCGTCGACCGCGGGGACACGCTCGTCTACAACGGGGTGAAGTCGTTCTCGACGGGCGGCCGCGCCACCGACCTCACCGTGCTGGAGGGCATCATCGAGGGCACGGCCACACACGTGTTCGCGATCGTGCCGACGGCGCAGGACGGCATCGTGTTCCGGGGTGACTGGGACAATCTCGGGCAACGCCTCACCGACTCCGGCACGGTCGAGATCAACGACGTCGAGGTGGACTGGTCCGGGGCGGCCGGGTTCGTGGACAAGGAGTTCCAGCCGCTGGTCTACAACACACTGAACTTCCCGGCACTCGAGATCGTGTTCGCCAATTTCTACGTCGGCATCGCCCGCGGCGCACTCGACACCGCGGCCGACTACACCCGGACCCGGACCCGTCCGTGGCCGTACGGCGGTGACGACAAGGAACTGGCGACCGACGAGTGGTACCTGCGCGAGGGCTACGGCGACCTGCAGTCGAAGCTGTGGGCGGCGGAGGCGTTCGTCGATCAGGTGAACCGAGAGGCGAACGCGGTGCTGCACGACGCGCGGGAGAACCTCACCGAACAGGCGCGCGGGGATCTCGCCGTCCGGATCGCCGCCGCCAAGATCCGCGCCGCCGACGTCGCCCTCGAGATCGGTACGAAGGTGTTCGAACTGACCGGTGCGCGTGCCACGTCCAACACGGTGGGTCTCGACATCTTCTGGCGGAACGTGCGGACGCACACCCTGCACGATCCCGTCGCGTACAAGCGGCGCGAGGTGGGCGGCCACCTGCTGACCGGCGAACTTCCCGAACCCACCTGGTACACGTAACGATTCCGAACCCCGAGTCCGGCCACCCGTCGACGGTGGCCGGATTCGGTGCGTCCGCACCACCGACCCACGGAGAACCATGACCGCCGTCCAGAACGCCCACCGCATCAGCGACGAGGCCGAAGCCCTCACCGTCGCCGCCGATCTCGCCGCACACTTCGCCGAGGAGGCGGCAGCGCGCGATTCCGGGCGGCAGCTGCCGCACGAGCAGGTGCGGGCGCTCGCCGCGTCCGGACTGCTCGCGCTCGGCGTTCCCCGCGAGCACGGCGGCATCGACGCGCGGACCGAAACCCTCGCCGAGGTGTTCCGGCTTCTCGCCGAGGGCGATCCGAGCATCGCCCAGATCCCGCACAGCCACTACACGTTCCTCGAGGTGCTGCGTCATCAGGGCACACTGGCGCAGCAGGAGTTCTTCTATTCCGAGGTGCTCGCGGGACGCCAGTTCGCCAACGCCCAGAGCGAGCGCGGAACGAAGACGATCGACATCGACGCCACGACCCTCACCGAACAGGACGGGGATTTCGTCGTCGACGGGCGCAAGTTCTACAGCACGGGCGCGCTGTTCGCCGACTGGATCGCGGTGCGGGCCACGCTTCCCGGGAAGACGACGCCGGCGGGGAAGCCCGCCAAAGCCGTCGCCTACCTGCCGCGGACCGCAGCCGGACTGTCGATCGTCGACGACTGGGACGGCATGGGGCAGAAGACCACCGCGAGCGGAACCGTCACCCTCGACGCCGTCCGGGTGCCCGCGTTCCACGTCGTGCCGTTCTCCCCCATCTTCGACGCACCCACCACCTACGGCTCGCAGGCGCAGATCCTGCACGCCGCCATCGACGCCGGGATCGCCGCGGCCGCGCTGAACGAGGGCGTGCGCGCCGCCCGCCGGGCGCGGCCCTACTTCGAGGCGGGCGTCGCCGACGCCGTCGACGATCCGCTGCTGATCCAACTGGCCGGAGAGGCGGCGGTCGGCGTCCGGTCCGCGGCGGCACTGCTCCGGGAGGGTGCCCGCAGCATCGACGCGGCGCGGCGGAATCTGACCGAGCAGACCGCCGCGGTCGCCTCTGTCGACGCCGCCGCGGCCAAGGTCGCCTCCGCACGCGCGTCCCTCGAGGCGTCGAGCGTGCTGTTCGAACTGGGCGGCACCCGCAGTGCGTCGGACACGTCCAACCTGTCGCGGTACTGGCGTGACGCCCGCACCCACACCCTGCACGACCCCACACGGTGGAAGATCCAGCACATCGGCCGGTGGACGCTGTCGGGCACCGTCCCGCCCCGGCACGGCCTGCTGTAGGCGGCTCCGCCGCCCGTGCGTGGTTAACGAGTCCAGAGACTCGTCAACCACGCACGGGCGCTACGCGCCTAGATCCGCCTTCATCAGGAACACGTTGTAGTCCGACCACGTCGACATCGTGAAATACAGTTCGTCCCCGCTGGACCACGGGTGGATGAAGCCGCCGTACAGTTCGGGGTACTCGACGGCGCTGACCATCGGTGCCCCGCCGGACCAGGCGCCCTGCGGCGAGTCGGACTCACGGAGCACGATGGCGGCCTTGGACGTGTCGAGGTAGGCCATCTGCCACTTGCCGGTGGCTTCCTCGTACCGCACGGACAGTTCGGCGGCGGGGGCGTCCACGATCGGCGTCGCCTCCGTGTACCCGCCGACCGGCGTCCAGTTCCCGTTCTGCCAGTACTGGTACGCCGACGTGTTCAGCACGTCGGCGGCAGGGACGCGCGCCAGACCGATGGCGCCGAGCCTCGTGTTGGGCGTGCCGAACATGTACACGAAGTCGCCGGCCGGGACCATCGACGCGACCTGGAACTTGGTGACCCCGAAGATGTTGTCCCACTTCGCGTACGGGTCCTTGGTCCACGTCGATCCGCCGTCGTCGGAGTAGGCGATGCCGCCGTAGTTCGTCCACCACGTGGCGGGGATGCTGTTCCAGGTGCGGATCGACATGTAGCTCATGTACTGCCTGTTCCCGACGGCGAAACCCGACGTGGGGATGGTGGTGATCTCCACGTTGTCGAGTTTGCGGCTGTCGAGCAGTTCCGCCGCGTGGCACCGGCTGTCCTGGACCATGCTGTCGAGGCTCATGCCGTCGGACAGGTTGCGGTCGGAGCTGAAACCGAGGACGTTGCTGCGCCAGTCGTCGCCCTGACCGCCGGGCGGCTGGAATCCCTTGCCGACGGTGTCACCGAACGCGACGGCGACCTGATCGGGGGCGCTCTCCCACATGATGCCGAGGTCGGTGCCGTTGACCTGGTAGCGCTTGTCGGTGCGGCTGACGGAGCCGGCGCCGGTCACCTTGGCGACACGGGTCACGTCGCCGATCTTCGGGGTGGCCGGGGCCGCGCTGCGCGGCGCCTCCTCGGTCGCGGGGTGGACGAGGGGCGGCGGCGGGGGTAGTTGGATGTCGGCGCCCGGGACGGGAATGCCGAAGTGGAAGGGCGTGAACTTCACGCTGATGTCCGGGATGTTCAGCTCGCTCGACAGGTTTCCCGGCGCCTGATGCGTCTCGTCGGTGAGATCGGGGCACGGATCGGTACACGTGTCGGCGGGCAACGCCTGCGAAACCCGGACCGGGTCCGTGACCGGGGCGGGATAGGGCACCGTCGTGATCTTCGGGTACGGGATCGGAATTTCGAGCTTGTCCGGAATGAGCGAGTGCGTCTCGTTCGACACCTCGCTCGCGCAGGGCCCGCTGCCGGGGATTCCGTTGGATACCGGCTCGGGTTCCGCGACGGCGGCGTTCTGGTTGGAATAGGCGATCATGCCCGAACCGATCGCCACAGCCGCGACCGACGCGACCCACCTCTTCGACATTCCCCGACCCCTCCGTCAACTCCGGCCACGCCCGGCGAGGGGAACATAACATCGCTCTTCTACGCTCGCCGGTTACCACACGCCATACCTGGCGGTAACATTTGCGTCCCGATCCGGAAAAGCCGCTGTGACTCCCGACACGCGGCGACCGAAGTAGCCCGTACTCCGAGTCACCGATACCGCAGGTCAACGACTTTCGACCGTCGCGTTCGCCTGCCGAACGCCGTCAAGTAATCGGTGAACACGCGAGTGCATCTGTTGACGCTCCGGATCGCCCGGTATTCACTGATCGTGCGCATCCACCGGTGCACTCCGGTCCGCGACGAGACCCCGAGCTCGTCGCCCTCCGCGCTGCGGGTACGCCCGCGTTCTTCCGCTCCAGCGCGACACACCGTTCTGCACGGGTCCCGCATCCCCGCGGCCACCGCCTCGTCCGGCGGCCTCGACCCGTGCGAATTCCATTGTCAACGAAAGGAATCGACATGACCGCCGTCCTGGAACCGACCCTGTCCTATTCGTCGTCCATCCCCCGGGCGCACGTGCACCGCGCCGCGATCTGCGAGGTCTTCCTCACCGACATCATCTGCGAGAGCCATCCCCGATTCCTGCTCGGCGTGCAGCTTCCGCGGGTGCACAGCTATTACAGCGATCACAATATCGTTGCGCGGCAGTATGATCCGCTTCTCCTTCTCGAGACGTTCCGGCAGGCGTCGATCCTGATCTCACATCGGGGCGTCGACGCGCCACTCGACGCCAAGTTCGTGTTCAACGCGGGAGCCCTCGAGATCGCCGACCTCGACGCCGTGCGAGTGGGCGCCGCACCCGCCGCCGGTGTTCTGGACGCCACGATCACCGCGGAGAAGAAGCGGGGCGCCGACATCGTCGGAATCACACTCGAGATGACCCTGGCACTGGACGGGTCGGCCGCGGCCACCATGAGCATGACCATCCAGTGGATGCCCGGCGACGCGTGGGACCGATTGCGGCACAGGGGCCGGGCACCGCTGCAACTCGACCCCGCCCGTCCGTATCCGTTGCACGAGCGGGTCGAGCCTCGGGAGGTGGCTCGACATTCGTTCGACAACGTGGTGCTGAACCGTGTGGAGGTCGACGGCGACACCGTGCGCAGCCAGGTTCTGGTGGATCAGTCCCACCCGGGCCTGTTCGACCATCCCCTCGACCATGTGCCGGGCGCGGTGATCTTCGAGGCCATGCGTCAGACGGCCCTCGTCGCTGCGCACGAATTGTTCGGCCTGTCACCGCGGATGCTCGTGCTCGTCGGGTGCGACACCGTCTTCGAGAGCTTCGGCGAGCTGGAACTGCCGACCGATTGCGCGGCCGTCGCCGAGGCCGAGATCTGCTCCCGCCAGGTCGTCCTGTCCGTCACGCTGGCGCAGGAGGGCAGGCAGATCGCCCACGGCCGGGTCACCCTGCAACGGGTGAGCGCCTCGACGGCCGCTCTCGAACGGATCGTCCGATGACGACACTCGACGACACCATGGTGTGGTTCGACTTCGGTGGCGTGCTCTCACCTCCGCTCCCGGACCTCTTCACCGCGTACGAGACGAAGACCGGTGTCTCGCCCGCCGCTCTGCAGGCGGCGATGCAGGCGGTCGGCGACGACCTCGGCGCGCATCCCCTCGCCCCGATCGAACTGGCCCAGATCACCGAGCGCGAGTGGGGCGCGCGGCTGAGGGAGCACCTCGCCGTCGCCGACCCCGCTCTGGACCTGACCCGGGCACGGCTGGAGACGTTCGGCGAGCAGTGGTTCGACGGGATTACCGTCAACGCGTCGATGGCCGCCGCGGTGCGCGGGCTGAAGGCTCACGGCCTGCGGGTCGGCGTCCTGTCGAACAACGTGGTCGAGTGGGAGCAGTTCTGGAGGCCGATCATCGAACCCGCGGGCCCGCTCGATGCGCTCGTCGATTCGTGCCTGGTCGGCGCACGCAAACCGGACCCGCAGATCTTCGCAATCGCGGAGAAGACCGCCGGTGTCGACGCCGGCCGGTGCATCCTGATCGACGACCTGGAGCAGAACGTGCGGGCGGCGCGCGAGAGCGGTTGGCGTGCCGTCCATTTCCGTGGCAACGCCCAGGCGTCGAGCGAGCTGTCCCGGCTGACCGGCCTCGCCGCAGTCCTGTGAATCCCACCAACAGAAGGAGTACGACGTGACGACCCAGGTTTCGACACTCGCTCCCCCCGCACGCCGGACCGGTGTCGCGGTGTCCGTCCACGACATTCCGAACCTCGACCCACCGGTCCCCTACACCCCGGCGACCGCGGAAGGCGCCACCGGACTGCCCGAGATCATCCTGCCGAGTGGGCACACCGTACTGCACCTCACCCGCTACGACGACGTACTGAAGGTGCTCACGGACCCGACGTTCGGCCGGAAGGACACCAACGTCGACGGCGGACCGAGCTTTCAGCCCACGACGATGCCACCGGATCTGCTCCTGAATCTGGACACCCCGGATCACGCGCGGATGAAGAGTTTCGTCAACGCCGACTACAGTCCCGCCGGCGTCGAGAAGCTGAAGGGATCGGTGCAGCGCATCCTCGACCGGCGGATCGCGTTGCTGCGCAGGGCGGAAAGCCCCGATCTGTTCGCGACGGTCCTCGACCGCCTGCCGATCGAGGTGAATGCCGACTTCCTCGGGATCCCGGAGTCGGACATCGACTATTTCCGTCCGTCCTCGCGGGTGGTGCAGTTGTCCCACGACACCGACATCCCCGACCTGCTCGCGAACTTCTGGCTCGTCTACCACTACGTGACCGATCTCGTGCAGCGGAAACGACCGGTGACGCAGGGTGGGTTGATCGACCGCTTCCTCTCGACACGCGGCGAGGCGGAACCGCCCCTCAGCGACGACGAACTCGTCGCGATCCTGCTGGGTTCCGTTCTCGGCGCCGACCAGAACGTGCTGTCGGTGCTCGCGAAGGCCGTGTACGTGCTGGTGCAGGCGCCTGCACTGTGGACTCTCCTGGCGGACGAACCTTCGGTGGCACCGCAGTTGGTCGAGGAGTTGCTCAGGGTGCTTCCGCTGGGCACCATCTCGACGTTTCCCCGGATCGCGACCCGTGAAGTGCGTCTGCGGGACGCCGTGATCCCCGAGGGCGCCCTGGTCTACGCCGACGCGTTCGCCGCCAACCGGGATCCCGGCACGTTTCCGCAACCGGAACTGGTCGACCCGTTCCGAAACGGGAAACGCCACCTGCAGTTCGGGTACGGCATGCATCACTGCATGGGCGCGTCCCTGGCGCGCATGGAGATCACGACGACCCTGGTCCGGCTGGCCACGGAGTTCCCGAACCTGCGGCTCGACACCGAACCCGCTGCGGTTCCGTGGGATTCGGGAGTGCTCCTGCGACGCCCGACGTCACTGCCCGTCCGCTGGTGACCCCTCACCCCGGCGACCGCGGCGCCACTGCAACGGCGGCACGTCGTGCCAACGCCGGAACGCGCGGCTGAACGCACTCTGATTCCGGTACCCGAGCAGCCGGCTCACTTCGACGAGTGGCAGGTCGGTCTGAGACAGGAACTGTTCGGCGAGGTCGCGGCGGGTCTGATCGACGACCTCCTCGAACGTCGTTCCCGCGCGGGCGAGGTGCCGATACAGGGTGATGCGGTGGACGGAGAACAGCTGTGCCACCTGGTCGACGCTGCAGTCGCCGGCATGCAGTGATTCCTCGACGGCACGGCGAACCTGGCCCACGACGTCCTGCCCCGCCCCGGTCTGCAACTGCTGCAGATGCCCGTGGAAGAAGTGCTGCAGTGTGGGGTCGGTGCCCGAGACCGGCTGCTGCAGCACTTCTTCCGGGAACAGCACCTCGTGACGGGGCTCGTCGAAATGAATTGGTGCACCGAAGAATCGGCGGTAGACGTCGGACGACGCCGGCTCGCGGTACGAGATGCGGACCAACGTCGGCCGCCAGGATCGGTCGAGGAGGATTTCGAGGATCTTCACGTACGCGACGAGGTACGCCGTCAGCAATTGCTCGCGCCCCGGGAACAGGCCGTCGAGGGTGAGCGACAGGCCGGCATAGCCGCGCTCGACGGCCAGGGCAGCGGTGATCCCGCGATACCAGATGGGGCCGAACCGGGCCACCGCGTCGAGGGCGTGCCCGACGGTGTCGGCGTTCGTGACGAGGAATCGCAGCGGTCCGGTGTTCTCCAGCGACGCGAACTGTCCCAGCAGCAGCCCGAGGTGGTCACAGCCCGTCTCGGTCGCCGCGGCGTGCAGGATTCGGCCGTGTGTCTCGATCGGCAGCGACCGCAGGGGGTACCCGGTCAGAAGTTCGGCGGTGACGCCGTACGACTCGAGCAGGGGCCATGCGTCCGCTCCGAAACTGCCCATCACCTTCGGCAGGTTGGCGAGCGCGCCCACGGGAATCGACCGGGCCTGCAGGCCCGTGTTCTCACCGGCCACGACTGCCCGTTCGTCGGCTGCAACGCATAGGTAAATAGTAGTGACGTAGGGATAAAACGCCAGGTGTGATGCGCATTACCTTGAGTTCTCGACAGGGCAGACGAGCAGGAGATCTGCCCCCGAAACCCAGGGATGGACATGCACTTTCTCGACGACAGCCTGTACCCCGAAAACCAGGAGAAGCTGGTCATCCAGGTCGCGCCGTACGGTCCACAGTGGCTGCCGAGCGACTCCGACGACATCGCGGTCACCATGGACGCCCAGATCCAGAAGGCCGTCGACTGTTTCAATGCCGGCGCCTCCGTGCTGCACGTCCACGTCCGGGAAGAGGACGGCAAGGGCTCGAAGAAGCTGTCCAAGTTCAACGAGATGCTGGGCCTGCTCCGTGAGGCGGTTCCGGAGATGGTCCTCCAGGTGGGCGGGTCGATCTCCTTCGCGCCCGAGAACGAGGGACAGGCCGCCACGTGGCTCGACTACGACACCCGCCACATGCTGGCGGAGCTGGACCCGGCCCCCGACCAGGTGACCGTCGCCGTCAACACCAGCCAGATGAACATCGTCGAACTCCTCACCGAGGACGACGTCCAGGGCACGATCCTGGAGAACCCTCAGTACGTCCAGGCGTACACCGAGATGGTGTCGGACGCGCGACCCTCCTTCTACATCGAGCACCTCGAACGGCTGGCCAAGTCGGGCATCCAGCCCCACTTCATGCTCGGCCACGTCCACCAGCTCGAGTCGGTGGAACGGCTCATCCGGAAGGGTCTGTACCAGGGCCCGCTGATCCTCAATTACGTGGCGATCGGCGGCGGCGCGGCAGGGTTCAACCCGGCCGATCTCATGGAGTTCGTCCGCCGCACCCCGGACGGAGCCGTGCTCACGGTGGAAAGCGCGATGCGTGCGGTGCTGCCGATGAACGCGATGGCCATCGCGATGGGGCTGCACGTGCGGGTCGGCATCGAGGACAACCTGTGGGGCCGCAAGGGCGAACGCATCACGTCGGTGCAGCAGATCGAGCAGACCGTGCGCCTCGCCCGCGAACTCGGTCGTGACATCGCCGACGGCACGGAGGCCCGCAGGATCTACAAGATCGGTGAGACCTACAGCAGCACCGACGAGACCATCGCGAAGCTGGGCATGGCCCCGAACCGGCGCGTCGGGCAGCGGGGATTCACCGTCCCCGGCGTCTCCTGAACCGGAGGGACGACATGCAGAATTCCATGCTCGACCCGAAGCTCGCCGCCTTCGTCCGACTGAAGATCGACGTGTCGGCCACTCATATGTACGCGCCCGGCGTCCGCCGGCACATCAAGACCGCGATCGAACTCGGCGCCACCCGCGAGGAACTGCTCGAGGTGATCAAGCTGTCGGCGGTGATCGGAATTCACGCCTGCGCGACGGGTGTGCCGATCCTGGCCCAGGAACTCGTCCACGCCGGTCGCCAGTCGGCTCCCCCGGAAGCGGTGCACCCGACACCCGTCTGCGATGCCCTGCGGAAACAGGGCCAGTTCAATCCGCTGTGGGAAACCCTCTACAACTGGGACCGGGACTGGCTGGAGAAGTTCCTCGCGATGGGCGCCGGCATCTGGCGCGACAACATCCTTCCCCCACTGTGGATCGAATTGCTCTGCATCGCCGGCGATGCCGCGCTGACCCACATGTACTCCCCGGGCACCCGCAGGCACATCGCGACCGCGCTCGCGCTCGGCGCCGACCGCGCACAGATCGACGAGGTCCTGCGGATCGTCGCCGAGCAGGGCCAGGAGTCCTACGAATTCGCCCTGCCGATCCTGGAGCAGGAACTGCGCAACCAGGCCGTCGGCGTCTGACACGCCCACCGCCGCCCCCTCCCGACGCGCACGACTTCCGTGCCAGTGAAAGAGACACCATGAGAATCACACGAACCCGCGGCGGTGCCGCCGCGAGCACGGAGTCGTGCGCCCCGGGCAGGAGCGACGGCCCACCGGCGACGAAGGCCGAACTCGACCGGCTCTACCGCAAGATCGCATTCCGCCTCCTCCCCTTCCTCTTCGTCGCCTACATCGTCAATTCGATCGACAGGGTGAACATCTCGTTCGCCAAGCTCCGCATGATGGACGACCTCGGGCTCAGCACGGCCACCTACGGCCTGGGCGCGTCGCTGTTCTTCGTCGGATACGTCCTGTTCGAGGTGCCGAGCAACCTGTACATGCAGCGCATCGGCGCCCGCGCGACCGTCATGCGCATCATGATCCTGTGGGGCCTGATCACGGTGGCCACCGGTTTCGTCACCGCCCCCACCCAGCTGTACATTCTCCGATTCCTGCTCGGCGCGGCCGAGGCCGGCTTCTTCCCCTGCATCATCCTGTACCTGACCTACTGGTTCCCCGCCGCGCGACGTGGCCGGATCACATCGATGTTCGTCCTCGCCGTCCCCGCCGCCGGAATCCTCAGCGGACCCCTCGCGACCTGGATCATGAACACGTTCGACGGTGCGCACGGCCTGCACGGCTGGCAGGTGCTGTTCGTCTACGAGGGCATCCCGGCCGTCCTGCTCGGCGTCCTCGCCTGGTTCCTGCTGCCCGACGGGCCCGCGGACGCGAAGTGGCTCACACCGCGTGAACGAGACGTCACGGCAGGCGAACTCGCCGCCGAGAACACCGCCCGGCACGCCGGCGAGTTGGCCGGTAGCGTTCTGCGCCGGCTCCTGACGGACCGGCGGGTGTACATCGCGGGGTTCGTGTTCTTCGCCATGTACGCGGGATTCAGCGTGTTCTCGTACTGGACTCCCACCATCCTCGAAGGGCTCGGTGTCACCGACCTCACGACGATCGGCACCCTGAGCACTCTGCCCGCCGCCGGCGCCGTGCTCGGAATGATCGTCAACGGCCGGAGTTCCGACCGTCGCCTGGAACGCCGGTTCCACGTCGCGGTGCCCCTGGCGGTCGCCGGATTCTGCTTCGCGGCGCTGCCGCTGACCCAGACGAGTGTCCTGGGGTCGATGGCTCTCCTCACGGTGGCCGCCATGATGTGCTTCGGCACCCTGCCGGTGTTCTGGACGGTGCCGCCGTCGTACCTGTCCGCGGCCACCGCCGCCGGCGGGATCGCGCTCATCAGCAGCATCGGCGGTGTGGCCGCTTTCGTCACCCCCAACGTCATCGGGCAGATCACCACGGCAACGGGAAACCTGTACAACGCCCTGCTCGTCATCGCCGCCCTGCTGATGGTCGCCGCCGTCGTCATGGTGAAGGGAATCCCTGTCACCGTCCTGCGGGAGCACCGTTCCGCCACCCCCTCCGAACTGTGAAAGGTCCTATTTCCATGGCTGTCTCGGCGCCCCACGCCACTCTCTCGCTGGCGGCGATCGTCGCCGAGTCCGCCCGGAAGTACCCGCACGACGTGGCCGTCGTCGACGGCGATATCCGGCTGACGTACCGGGACCTGTGGGACCGTGCCCGGCGGGTGGCCGCCGCCCTGCACGAGCAGGGTGTGCGGCCGGGCGACCGGGTCGCGCTGATGATCGGCAACGTCTCCGAATTCCCGGTCGTGTACTTCGGAATCCTTACCGCGGGGGCGGTGGTCGTACCCGTCCACCTCCTCCTCACCGCCGCCGAGGTCGCCTACGTGCTGCGCGACAGCGAGGCGAAACTGATCGTCTGCCACGGCCAGACCACGGAGGTGGCGATCCGCGCCGCCGACGAGGCACACGTGGCGGTCGCGGCGAGTGGGGCACTCTCCGAAGGTACGACGACCGCAGCGAATTACGTGTCGCGGTCGGCCGAGGATCCCGCCGTCGTCTTCTACACCAGCGGCACGACGGGCGCGCCGAAGGGCGCGGTCCTCACCCACCTCAACATGGTCCTGAACGCCACGGTGTCGGCACTCGACGCGAACGACGTCCGCAAGTCGGATATCGTGCTCGGCTGCCTTCCGCTGTTCCACGCGTTCGGGCAGACGGCCACCATGAACGCCGCATTCCGGGTGGGCGCGACGATCGTCCTGCTGCCCCGCTTCTCCGGCGACGCGGCGGTCGAGATGATGGTCCGCGAAGGCGTCGACGTCTTCCACGGAGTGCCGACGATGTACATCGCCCTGCTCGACGCCGCCCGCGCCGCGGATTGCGCGCTTCCGTCGCTGCGCACCTGCATCTCGGGTGGCGCGTCACTGCCCGTGAACGTGCTCGACGAGTTCGCCGCCGCGTTCGCGACGACCGTGTACGAGGGGTACGGTCTGTCGGAGACGGCGCCGGTGGCGTGCGCGAATCAGGCCGCGTACGGTACCCGGCCGGGAACAGTCGGCAGGCCGGTGTGGGGTGTGGACGTCGAGATCGCCGACCCCGAACGAGAACTCACCGTCGAACTGCTTCCCGACGGCGAGGTCGGGGAAATCGTCATCCGCGGGCACAACATCTTCGCCGGATACCTGAACCGGCCGGACGCGACCGCCGAGGCCGTCGTCGACGGCTGGTTCCGCACCGGCGATCTCGGGACGAAGGACGCCGACGGCTTCGTCACCGTCGTCGACCGCAAGAAGGACGTGATCATCCGCGGCGGATTCAATGTCTACCCCCGCGAGGTCGAGGATGTTCTCTCGGCACATCCCGCGGTGTCGCAGGTCGCGGTGATCGGCCTGCCCGACGCCATCCGCGGCGAAGAGGTCTGCGCGGTGGTCGTCCCGGCGGATCCGACCGCCGGATTCGATCCGACGACGTTGATCGAATGGAGCAGATCCCGGCTCGCGAAGCACAAGTACCCGCGGCAGGTGCACGTCGTGGACGTGCTGCCGACAGGACCGAGCCACAAGGTACTGAAACGAGAACTGCGCGAGACGTTCTCGCGCACCTGACCCACGAGGAGAAGAACATGCGGATGAAGGACAAAGTGGCCGTGGTGACCGGCGCCGGGCCGGGCCTGGGCAAGGCGATCGCCGTCACCCTGGCCCGCGAGGGCGCGAAGGTCGTCATCTGCGATGTCAGCGACGCGGCACTGGACGACGCCCGCCGCGACATCGAGGAAGCCGGGGGCACCTGCCTCGCCGTGCGGTGCGACGTGTCGTCGAGCGCGGAGGTCCACGACCTGTTCGCGGCCGCGGTCGAACGGTTCGGCACCGTGCACGCGCTCGTCAACAACGCCGCGCTGACGCCCAACCGGCCGATCGACACCGAGCGTCGCAACACGCTGTACGCCTATCTGCAGACACCGGTGGAACGCGACTCGCTCCGGTTCACCAGCGAGATCACCGACCAAGAATGGTTGCGGTACTGGGACGTCAACGTGCACGGCGTGTTCTACTGCACCCGGGAAGCGCTGAGGCTGATGGAACCGCAGCGGTACGGGCGCATCGTCAACATCGCGTCGATCGCCGGCATCTCGGCGCGCAGTGCACACAGTCCGCACTACAGCGCCACCAAGGGCGCGGTCGTCGCATTCACCCGCTCCGTGGCGTTGGAGGTGGCAGGCGCGAACATCTTCGTCAACGCGATGGCACCCGGCGGCGTCGCGACGCCCGCCTTCAACGGCTATCTCGAGCAGATCGGCCAGACCGGCCGCAACCGGCTCTGGCAGAGCTGCCCGGCGGGCCGCTTCGGATCGGTCGACGAATACGCTGCCACGGTGCTGCACCTCGCGAGCGACGAGCACTACCTCGTCGGGCAGGCCATCAGCCCGAACGGCGGCTCCGCGATCTGATCGCCGGTACCGAACGTCTCGGCCAGGCAGGCCGAGAGTTCGTTGCCGTCTCCGCAAGTCCCCGACCACGCCACGACGCCGTCGGGCCGGACGAGGACGTCGGTTTCGAGGTTCCGCACGCGGATCACGGCCACCCGCTCGCCCCAGCCGGTGTCGACGAGCGCGCGGGCGGATTCGGGCGCATTCCCGCACAGCAGGAGACCCCGGCTTCCTGCCGTGGCGTGCAACCGGATCAGGTCGGTGATTCCGGTGTCCGTCTCGATCACCGTGTTCACCGCGAAGTCGCCGGGCGCCGCGTGGGCGAGTGCGCGGGGCGCCGGCCGGCGCTGAGCGCTGATCGCGGACCCCAGCGCCCGGTTCCGGTTGCGGTCTTCCAGCAGACGATCGAGTTCGGTTCGCAGGCGGTCGCCGACGGCACCGATCCGCATGCGTTCACGCTGATCGGCGACGTTGGCGATCACCGCGGCCGCGCAGGCGTGCCGCTCCCGCGAGTAGTCGTCCAGGATCGACGGGCCTGCCTGCCTCCGGGCGACGAGGGCGAGGCGCCACCCGAGGCCGACGGCGTCGGCGATGCCGAGGTTCAATCCCTGCCCGCCGAGCGGAAAGTGCACGTGCGCAGCGTCACCGACGAGGACTACCCGCCCGAGCCGGTAGGTGTCGACCAGCCGCGAGTAGTCGCTGAACCGGGACAGCGACCGTGCGTGCCGGAACGGAACGGGTCGGCCCGCGAACCGGTCGACGGTCTCCTGCAATTCCTGCGCGGTGAGGGGCCTGCGGTGGTCCTCGTGCGGACTCCCGAGGTCGAACGTGATGATGCGGCTGAGACCGGAAGCATTGACGTTGAGGACGGTCCAGCCCCGGTCGGTGCGCACCCATCCCCGGGGTGCGCCGGCGGGGTCGTCGAGGACGGCGAGACCCAGGAGCGCGGCGGCCGTCGGCGCGGTCTCGGTCGCGGTGAAGCCGACGCTTCGCCGCACGATGCTGCGGGCGCCGTCCGCTCCGACCACCCAGTCGGCCGTCACCGTCCGCGTGAGTCCCTCGTGGGTGAACGTCACCGTCGCCCCCGCGTCGTCCTGGACGACGTCGGTGACGACCGCGGCCTTCAGCACCGGCGTGCCGAGTCCGATCAGCCGTGCGGTGAACAGCCTTTCGAGGTCGCTCTGACCGATACCGGCGATGGCCGGACCCTCACCGGGCGGTGCGGTGATCTCCAGCCCCCACACGCCGGCGTAGTGAAACGTCGTCGACACGGCGCCGGAGCCGACGTCCGGCGCCGCGAAATGCCCGCGGCGCGTCAGCAGTTGGATGCTGCGGGCATGGATCGTCCCCGCTTTCGGAACGTCGGTGGTGTGTGGCGCCGCCTCGAGGAGGAGGACGTCGATTCCACTGCGCGCCAATTCGAGTGCGGTCAGCGATCCCACCGGGCCGCCCCCGGCCACCACGACCTGGTAGCGCGATCGCAGGTCGGCTCCCGTCGTCACGATGTGCTCGCCCCGCGTCGCAGCAGCACCGCGATCAGACCCGACAACCCGGCGACGACGACGGCCAGCACGACGAGCGTCGTGTGGAACGCGCTGTCGTAGGCGTCGACCGCGGTCAGCCCTTCCTCGCCACGGCGGGTGGCGAGGCCGGTGAGCAGCGCCGCGTACACGGCCACCGCCAGGGCCTCGCTGCCCAGCCGCATCGTGTTCACCACGCCCGCAGCCATACCCGCCTTCTCCTCGGGGACGAGTGCGAGCGCCTGACCGTCGACGAGACCGGCGGACAGTCCCATTCCGGATCCCGCGAGCAGCAGCGGCACCGCGATGACCGCGATCACCGTGTCGGGGCCCGCCAGCAGCAGACCCAGGTCGCCGGCGATCAACGCTCCCAGGCTGATCCAGATCACGACGAGCGGGTTCACCCCGGCGCCGACGACACGGCCCGCCGCGAGGGGGCCCACCACGACCGGAATCGTGAGGAGCACGGTCACGAGGCCCGCCTTCGCCGAAGACTGTCCGGCCACGAACTGGAGGAAGGTCGGGAAGTAGGTGAGCAGCGTGACGAAGCCGAACGACGCTGCCACCGGAACGAGGCACAGGGCCATGAACCGCGGGTGGGTGAGCAGTTCGAGATCCAGCAGTGGGGCCGGGCGTCGCGATTCGACGCGGGCGAACCCGATCAGCAGCGCGGCGGCGAGGACGAACGACGCCACGACCGCCGGACTGCCCCAACCCCAGGGCCCGCCCTGGACGATGCCCACCATCGCAGCGAGCAGACCGAGGACCAGGAGGACGGTGCCGAGGAGATCGAACTTCGCGGGGGCGTCGCCGGCCGGTCGGGCCAGTCCGATCAGCGGGGTCGAGGTCAGCACCACGAGCAGCACGGCGGCCTGGATCACGAAGATGGGCCGCCAGCCCGCCGTGTCGACGAGAAGACCGGACAGCGTCGGTCCGAGCGCCACACCGATGCCGGCGGTCGTCCCGAACAGGGCGAACGCGCGCAATCGGGCGGGCCCGTCGAACGCGGACGACAGGATCGCCGCGCCGCACGAGAAGATGGCGGCACCACCGAGACCGGCGACGCCGCGGGCGACGTCGAGGACCACGATGTTCGGGGCCAGCGCGCTGGCGATGCTCCCGGCCGCGAAGGTGGCGGCCCCGGCGGCGAACAGACGGCCCCGGCCGAAGCGGTCCGACAGCGACCCCCAGACCAGGGTGAAGCAGGCGAACGCCAGGTTGAAACTGTTCACCACCCACTGCTGGCCGGATGCGCCACCGCCGATGTCTGCGGAGATCGCGGGCAGCGCCACCGCGGTCCCGGAGATCGACATCGGGACGACGAGCACGGCCAGGAGGACCGCGGCGAGGGTGAGATTCCCGCGTCGCGGGGCGGCCGGTGTCGTGTCGGGTGGTGGCGTCGGCGTCGTGGCGTCCGACGTGGTCAGCTCCGAGCTCATGTCGATCCTTCCTGAAGTGTGCGTTGCCCCCGTGCACCAGAGGTTCGATACAATACGAACCATGCACCAGAGCGAGGTTCGATGCAAGGCGAACCTTCAGTCTGGTGGTCGAAGACCGAACCTGGAGGTGCGCCGTGCCCGACGCCGAGGGACATCCCGCAGTCGACGAGATCGAACTGGTCTCCGTGCTCGCCGCACTCGCCGACCCCCTGCGACTGGAGGTCGTGCAGAAACTCCTGATCGAAGCCGAAGGCGCGGAACGCCACTGCACGTCGTTCGGGCTGCCCGTGTCCAAATCGACCCGCAGCCACCACTTCAAGGTTCTGCGCGAAGCCGGGCTGATCAAGCAGGTCGACCGCGGCAATTCGCGGATGGCACAGCTGCGCAGATCCGACATCGACGCCCGCTTCCCGGGGCTCCTCGACGCCGTGGCGACCGCACCGGCCTGAGGTTCCTCGCCGCGCGCGAGGGTCGTCGTCGTGCGATGATCGGGCGCCGAAGGGGGGGCGGTACGAGTGGAACAACGGGGACGCGGCGACGGATGGATCCTGGTCGAAACCCTGGGGGATGCACCGACGGTGATCGCCGAGGGCATCAAGCAGCGGCAGTGCCGTCCGCTCGGCAACGTGTACCGCGGCAGGATGCTGACGCTGGTGGCAGGGGCCATCGACACGGTGAAGTCGTCGGGACAGCCGGTGCAGGTGGCCCTCGGTGAGACCGTCGGCGACATCGATCTCGTCGTGGGAAGGCCGGTGCTCGGTCCGGGCGGCGACGTCCTGGCGGTGCAGATCTACACCGGGCGCGCGGACGGTCCGGTGCCACTGCCGCACGCGGCGGCGGGCTGGGAATGGAACCTGTCCGTGGCGGCGGGTCCGCGACGCACCCGATGGACACGCGAGTTCCGGAATCTGTACGGCGTGGCGGACACCCGGCCGGAGCACGGCCACTTCGGTCTCGCCGACCTGTACCGGAGAGTGCCGCGGATCTCCGACATCGCGGTGCTGATGGAACGCGTCGACAACGCCCGGGACGGCGAGTTCCTGTCCGGGGAACTGATCGCCCGGCACGACGACGGGACGCTGCGCCTCGTCCGCTTCGTGCGCCGAGCCGTCGCGACCCCCGAAGGGGTGGTGTTGCGGGGCGTCGACCACGATGTCACGCACAAGACCGACGTCGGCGAACTGGCGATCCGGGTGATGGACTCCGACGTCGCATCGACCGTGCACGCCGTCGCGGGTGTCCATGCGGCACTGGTCGACTCACAACACGGCTACGTCATCAAGTGGATCACCGCGCCGCTGGCGGGGCTGTCACCCGAGGCGGAGGGTGGCCAGATCGGATTGCTGCACGGCAACGACCTCGCGGCGGTGCGGCAGCGGATCACCGGCCGCCGTCCCGGGCCGGCCCGCGTAGCCGTGTCGGACGGGTCGTGGTCGCGGCACACGGTGCGCGCGTTTCCGGTGCCCGGCTACGGTTCCACACCCGTGGTGATGATGACGTTCTCAGGCGCCGGTCCCGAACAGCATGCCCAGCAGGTAGGTGGCGGCGGCTGCGCCGTACCCGATTGCCAGTTGACGTAGAGCCCGTTTGACCGGGGGCCCACCCGACAGCAACCCGACCACCAGGCCGGTTCCGAGCAGGGCGACGCCGACGAGTGCGGCGGCGACCACGAGCGCCGCGGTGCCTTCCATCCCGAAGAGATACGGCAGCACGGGGATCACCGCACCGGACGCGAAGAAGCAGAAACTCGCCGCCGCCGCACCGAGTCCGGTGCCGACGGCCTCGTGCTGGTCGACGGTCTCCGCACCCGAAACAGGCTCGGGCGCAGCGGCTCTCTTCAACACGTCGGCCGCGCGTTTCTCGGCGTCGTCGGCAGGCATGCCCCGCGCCCGGTACACGAGTGCGAGTTCGTTCGCGTCGACGTCGAGGAGCGGCACCGCCGCGCGGGCCCCCTCCCCCGGCGCCGACGCCTCGAGCAGTTCACGCTGCGACCGCACGGACACGTACTCGCCCGCACCCATCGACAACGCGCCCGCGAGCAGACCGGCGAGACCGGTCAGCAGCACGATGTGATTGTCGACGCCGCTGCCGCTGATGCCGAGCACGAGGGCGAGATTGCTGACCAGGCCGTCGTTGGCACCGAACACGGCAGCACGAAACGTGCCGGACAGACGATTTCGCCCACGCGCGGCCAGCGCCCGCACCACTTCTTCGTGGATGCGCTCGTCCGCCCCCATGGCGGCGGGGGCGTCGACGTCCGTCGGGTACGGCGACCGGGTCTCCGCGCGTTGCGCGAGGGCGAGCACGAACACCGATCCGAACCGCCGGGCCAGCACGCCGAGGATGCGCGTGCGGACGTCACCGCGAACGGGTTTGCCGACGTGCTCGCCGAGCAGTGCACGCCAGTGCGCCTCGTGCCGTCCCTCGGCGTCGGCGAGCGCCAGCAGTATCTCGCGTTCCTCACCGGTGCGGCGTTTCGCGAGATCGCGGTAGACGGCGGCCTCGGCGCGTTCGTCGGCGAGGTAGCGACGCCACTTCCGGACCTCACGCGGACCGGGATCCGGTCGTGCACCCGCAACCATCGTGAACCTCCCGATCGTCGACGCGTCGAAGCCTACCGACGTGACTACCGCACCGCGGCGGTTCGACGTCAGCCCCCGGCGGCGAGGGCCTTGCCGAGCGAGTCCTCGGGTTCGGAGACCACCACCGGATCGCGCCCGGACAGCAGGTCGAGGACGGCCTTGGGGCGGGCCAGCGATTCGCGCACGGTGTTCCTGGCCATCGTGATCGGGCGGCATTCGCACCCGGCGTTGACACCGGCGACGTCGATCCCGGCGCCGCGGCACAGCGCGACCGCCCGGGGGACGTGGAAACCCTGAGTGACGATCAGCGCCTTGGTCACTCCGTACGTCTGGACGGCCCTCGCGCACGTGTCGTACGTGTCGAGCCCGTACCGGTCGCCGACGATCCGGCTGCGGTCGATGCCCTTCTCGACCAGGTATTCCGTCATCGCCGCGATCTCGTCACCGGATCTGCCCGCGCCGTCGCCCGAGACGAGCACGGCCCGCGCCCGCCCGTCCTGCACGAGGCGGACGGCGACGTCGAGGCGTCCGGCCAGATATTCCCGGGGTTTGCCGTCACGTACCTGCGCACCGAGAACGATGACCACCGGGGCTTCGGGTGCGTCCTCGACGTCGTAGACGTGTCCCTCGGCCTCGCGCGAGATCCACACCGTCGAGGCCGCGACGACGAGGACCGCGAGCGCGCCGAGGCCCGCTCCGATGCCGACCAGTCGGCGGACGATCCGTCGTTCCCCCATGCCGCCATCAAACCACAGCGTCAGGCGACGGCCGGTTCTCGAGGGGCGCGCCGCTCACGCAGTCCGGATACCACGCACAGGCCGAGCCCGAACAGGATCCAGCAGGTCAGCACGAGCAGGCCCGCGCCGCCTCCGTGTCCGTCGAAGAACGCCGTCGACCGCACCACGGTTCCCGCCGCTCCGGGCGGCAGGAGCTGACCGAACGCACCCCACCCCGAGGGCAGCCACGCCGGGGAGGTCGCCAGCCCCGACAGCGGGTTGGCGAGGAACATCATCGTCACCGCTCCGAGCGCGAACCCCGCGATGGCCAGAACGGATTCGAGTCCGAGGACGGTCAGGGAAATGGCAGCGATCCCGAGGATGACGGCACCGGACGTCGTCCAGTAGTCGCCGTCGACGCTTCCGAGACCGAACTGCAGAATGGCGGTCAACGCCAGTCCGGCGCTCACGGCGAAGAGCACCGCCCCCGCCACCCTGCTCGTGACGCTGCGCGGGAACAGTCGCACCAGCACGATCGCGGGGATCATGCCGCCGAAGACCAACGGAAGCGCCAAGCCGCCGAGGCCGGCCCCGGCAGGGTCGTCAGCTGTCAACGGAACGACGTCCTCGACCGGAACAGGCTGTCCCGCAGTCGCGCTCATGCCCGCCGCGAGACCGTTCATCGTCTGCGCGATGGGCGCCCCGCCCGCGCCGGCGGACAGGACCTTCATGCCCTCCGGTGTCGCGACGATTCCGCCGACCACCTCCCGGTGCTCGATCGCCGTCCGGACCGCCTCGGCGTCGGCGAATCGCTCGGTGGCGAAGACCCCCGGGGCGGCCCGCGTCGAGGGCGGCATCGATCCGGGTGACGGCCGCGTCGGGCCCGGCGACACCCAGCCGCAGGTCGTGCGGGCCGCTGTGGACGGCGGGCAGCGCGAACGCCAGCAGCATCACGGCGATCACGGCGGTGAGTCCCAGCACGACGGCAATCATTTTCACCGGATCGGACGGGCCGTTGCTCGCCTGCCCGACGGGTTCGATGCGAGGGTCGAGTGTCCCGGTATCCGCGGCGCTCATCGGACTCCCCTTCCACTAAGTGGAGGAAATTCCTCCAGTATTTGTGGAGAATATTCCTCCGGTTATGCTGGGTTGTCAAACGAGAGAGGTGCCCCGATGCGAGCCGACGCGCTGGAACGCCGCAACACCCTGATCAAGGCGGCCCGGGCGGTGTTCGCCGACCGCGGGCACGATGCACCGCTCGACGCCATCGCCGCGCACGCCGGCGTCGGAATCGCCACCCTCTACCGGAATTTTCCGAGCCGGGACGACCTCGCCCACGCCGTCGCCCGCACGACGCTCACCGAGGTCCGCGAACTCGCGGCCCGGGCGCTGGACGAGTGCGCCGACGAACCCGAGGCGGCATGGCGACGGTTCGTCGACGCGGTGGTCGATCTGCGGATGGGAGCGTTGGTGCCCGCACTGGTCAACAGCCTCGACGAACTGCCGCCCGACGTGCGCGACACGCGGGAGCAGACGAAGGCGTCGGTCACCGAACTCATTCACCGGCTCCAGGAGTTCGGGCTCATCCGCGAGGACGTCGTGCCGCTCGAGATCATCATGGGGATCGCGATGCTCACCCGGCCGCACGTGCTGATGTTCGAGGACACGACGGCCAATCTCGTTCCGCGGCTGATCACGGTGTTCCTCGCCGGGTTGCGCCCGGACGGGTCACCGCTGCCGCCGCCGATCCCCCCGGCCGCGGATGTACTGTGACGAACATGCAGCAAGGGGGGCCTGCGCCACAACCATGGAATCATCCACCCACCGGTGACGAACAGCGCCCGTCACCGAACGGCTGGGACGTGGCGGTGTCGGCGGCAGCGATCGTCGTCGCGGTCGCGGTCGCCAGCATCTCCGCGGTCGCGGCGTTCTTCTGGCTGCTGTTCCTGGACTACTGCCCGCCGCAATCCTGCAGCACCGAGAACGCGTGGATCGCGGTGTGCGTCGCGCTCGCGGTCGCGGCACTGGTGACCGTGGTGGGCGGCGCGGTCACGATCGCCCGCATCGCGCGCCGCACGCTCGCGTGGCCGGTGGCGTGCGGAACCCTCGTCCTCTGCGCGGGCGCGTGCGCGATCGGATTCGCCGGTTACGTTTCCGCGACGGGAATCTGAGCGCCCTCAGACCACGTGATGGTGGTCGGTCCGGCTGATCGCGACGGCCGAGACGATCACACCGACCACCACACCGACGAGCGTGTCGACGACGCGGCTCACCGCGATGTCCGGCGCCACCGCCGACCCGAGACCGGTCAGCAGCAGCGCCATGGGTGTGATGGCGACGGACGCGAACGCGTAGTTCTTGATGACCACCAGTTCGGTCACGGTCTGCAGCACCACGATCACCACGACGGTCTGCCAGTACCCCATCGCCGCGGCGATCAGCCCGGCGGCGAGGACGGCGCCCGCCACGTTGCCGACGAGACGTTGAATCCCCCGCTGCACCGTCTGACTGAAGTTGAACCCCTGCATCGCGGCCATCGCACCCATCGACGCCCACAGCGGATGTTCCAATCCCACTGCCACACAGATCCATCCGGCCAGCGCGGCAGCGGCGGCGATGCGGGCGGCGTTCACGATCCCCTCACGCGACCGCAGCCCCCGGACGCCTTCCGCGAGGAAGCCGTCCGGCTCCGGCAGCGCCGCGGCCTCCGCGGCAAAAGCCGGAAGTTCGCTGCGGCGCTTCACCTTACGAAGCTCCGACTCGTGATCGACGAGCGCACGCAGGGTGTCGTGGTCGCGCTCGTGCGCCCACCGGTCGACCACGGTGTCCGCCTCGGCGAGGAGCGCGAACAACTGATGGGAGTGACCGTCCCGGCCCCGGCCACTGTGCGCGATCACGTCCCGCGCGTTGTCGATGGCCTTGCGGGCGGCCGCGATCGCGGAGGCGTCGTGCGCACGTTCCAGCTGTGCGACGGCGGCGAGCGCCCGCGCCGCCGCCAGTCGCGCGGGACCGAGGGGAACGAACAGGCAGGGCGTCATGGCGGCGATCCAGCCCACGACGACACCGGTCGCCACGGCCACGACCGCCGGCCCGAGATCGGCGAGCCGCGTCGAGTACCCGACCGCCGCGGTGGCCGCGAAGATCAGGATGACGGGACCGGGGCCGGCGATCCGGAACGCCGCCAGCAGCCAGGCGGCGATCCCCGACGCCACGGCCATGACCGCTATCTGCAGCCAGAGGGACAGTCCGGCCGCACCGAGGAGCGCTCCCCCGGCGACGAAGACGACGAGTGCGACACCGACGAGACCCGTCTTGCGGGCGAGCCGCGGGTATGGCTCGTACCGGCCGAACGCGGCGGTCAGCGCCCCCAGCGCCGCGAAACCGGCGAGGTTGCCGTGCCCGAGCAGGCCGCCGATCACCAGCACCAGCGCCGTCGCCGCACCCACGCGCATGGCAGGCGCGATGGTGGCGTCCGCGGTCCGGACCTCGAACGCCCGGCGCCACGTCGACGGCGCCACCGAGTGGGCCAGCGCCCCACGGGAGTGATGGAGCCGGCTGAGGTCGGGTGCGTGTCGAGGAGAAGCCTGCATGGCCTCAGCGTACCGTATATTTCACTAGTAAAATAGTTGTGAAATAGTGTGAAGTCGGTCGCTACGATGGTTTTCATGAGCCCTGCCCCACGCCCGGATGAGGATTTCACCGATCGCGTACGACGCGAATGGGCGGAGACCCATCCCGACGTGGACACGTCACCGATCGAGGTGATGGGTCGCATCACCCGGATCGGATCCCAGGCCCTGCAGCAACTCGACCGCGCCCTCGACGCGAGCGGGGTCTCGCGCGCCGAGTTCGACGTCCTGTGCGTGCTCGCCCGCAGCGACCGGCCGCTGCGCGCCAGCGAGGTCACCGCCGTGACCATGCTCAGCGGCGCCTCCACCACCAAGCACGTCGACCGCCTGGGCCGGCTGGGACTGGTGGAACGGCTACCCTTCGAACGCGACGGCCGCGTCGTGCTGCTCCACCTGACCGAGGCCGGACGCGCCCTCGTCGACACCGAATTCCCGCAGCGCGTCGAACGCGACCGGCAATTCCTCGAGGGACTGGACGAGGACGAACGCGCGGTGCTGGCGGGGCTGCTCCGGCGAATCGCCGCCAACGTCGAATCCGGACTGCGCCCGTAGTCCGCGTCAGGGAATGATCTTCCGCGCCCGCAGGTCGCGGAAGATGTCGAGGAACATCTGCTCGGTCTCGACATGTCGGTGGAAACCGAACCTGCGCGCCTTCGACCCGTCGGCGATGACGTCGTAGTCCCAGCCGAAGACGAAGTCGCCGAACGCCCACGACGAGACGTCCGAATACGGCGTCGGCACCAGTCCGTGCTTCGCGACGAGGCCGTTCCACACCGGTTCCTTGTCTGCCATGACGACGTCCATCGACATCGCCAGCGGCGGCGCGACGTCCAGTTCGAAGAAGTCGGCGATCTTCGGCAGCATCTCGTCCCAGCGGAACAGGTCGCCGTTGTTGACGTTGAAGGCCTGGTTGGCGCACTCGGGAGTGGTGGCGGCCCAGACCGTCGCCTCGGCCAGCAGTCCCGCGTCGGTCATCTCGATCAGACTCGTGTACGCGCCGGGCTTGCCCGGAAAGCGCAGCGGCACTCCGAGTTCCTTCGACATCGTGGCGTAGACGGCGATCACGAGCGCGAGGTTCATCGGGTTTCCGAGCGCGAATCCGCACACGACCGAGGGCCGGATGGCGGACCACGTCCAGCTCTTGCCGCGCTGACGGTCCTCGAGGAACTGCTGCTGATCGACGTTGAACTCGGGCGGCATGTGGGGCGGGTCGCTCTCCCGCGCCGGCGTCTTGAACGGTCCGAGGTGGGCGCCGTACACCTTGTAACCCTGCATCAGGCTGATGTGCTCGAGCCCGGCGGCCACCGGTTCGAGCGCGTTCACCGCGTTGACGAGCATGGCGACGTTGGGAGCGACGAGTTCCGCCCACGACGGACGGTCCTGGTAGGCGGCGTAGAAGATGTGCGTCGCCTCGTGCAGTTCGCCCAGTTTCTCGGCGGCGTCGCCCGCGTCGAGCAGGTCGACCGCGATGTGCCGCACCCGCTCGGTGTCCGTCCCACCGCGGCGGGACAGTCCGACGACGTCCCACTCCCCGGTCGCCTCGAGGTGGTCGATCAGATTGCCACCGATCACACCACGAGCACCGACGACCACTGCCATTCTGCGCTTCGCCATCACTCGCTCCTATCGGTATATCGCGAAATTGCGATACGTTGAGTGAAGCACACATATCGGAAAATCGCGATATAGCGGTACGCTGGTTTTCGTGAGCGAACTTCCGGAACCCGACGACCTCGCCCTCGTCTTCAAGGCGCTGTCGAACCCCACCCGCGTGCGCATCCTGCAGTGGCTGAAGGACCCGGACAGCTTTCCCCCACAACTCGAACCCGCCGAAGAAGTGGGCGTATGCCTGAAGCACATTCAGGCGAGGGCCGAGGTCTCCCAGTCGACGGCGTCGCAGTACATGGCCGCCCTACAGAGCGCCGGCCTGGTCACCAGCCATCGGATCGGCCAATGGACCCACTACCGCCGCAACGAGGACCAGATCGGTCGGCTCGCCGACCACATCCGCACCGAACTCTGACGACTCAGGGCATCTCCACGGTTTCGGCGCGCGCGATCTCGTCGAGCGCCCGGCGCACGTAGCCGTCGGCGGGCACCTCCGCCGCGCTCAGAAGGTCGGCGATCACCAGGATCGCGGCCTCCACGGCACGCTCGGGCCTGCGCGGGTTCTCCTCGACGTCGGCCACACCGAGCGCGCCGGTCAGCACCGTGACCAGCGAGTCGACGTCCACTGCCGGCAACCAGAGCGCCGCCGCCCGCGCGCACCGGGTGAGCACGTCCTGCACGTCCTCCCCCGTCAGTCCGTCCGGGTGCAGCGTCTCGAGGAGCTCCCGGACCACCCCCGCCAACACCGCACCGACCTGCTCCGCGGGCAGGGCAGCCAGGTCTTCCGTCGCCTCGGTCAGCGCCGCCGCATCCGACGCCCGCGCCGCGACGAGGGCAACGTCCAGCGCTTCGGCGATGTCACGCGCAACAGCAGGCCAGTGAGTGGGCCACATCCGGTAGATCCCCTTCTCGTATCCGTCGAACCGTAGCTACTGAACCATGGCGCACCGACAGTCAGCGCAGCCGCTCGATCAGCCGCAGCGCGTCGAACGGGGCGTACCCCTTCATGTCGTTGTCGAAGTAGGCGAAGCAGTCGAGCCCCTGCCCGCGCCACCGCTCGATCTTGCGCGCCCACTCGTCGAGGGCCTCGTCGGTGTAACCGCTCGCATACAGCTCCTTGTCCCCGTGCAACCGCAGGTAGACGAAATCGCTCGTGACCGCCTCCACGAACGGGTACCGGCCCGCCGTGTCGGCGACGACGAACGCGACGTCGTGCGCGCGGAGTAACTCCTGCGCCTCCTCCTCCTCGAAGCTGTGGTGGCGAACCTCGAGCGCATGACGGACGGGGCGGTCGGCGTCGGTTTCGGTCCACGTCCGGTCGTCGGTGAGTTTGTCGTCGTGCCGCGCGGCGAGCGTCGCGGCCTCCGCGGTCGTCCGCGGCAACTGGTCCAGGAACGCCGCGAGACTCGCCGCGTCGAACGCGAGCGTCGGGGGCAGTTGCCACAGCAGCGGTCCGAGCTTGGGGCCCAGCGCGAGCACCCCGGACGCGAGGAAGTTCGCCAGCGCCGCCTCGACACCGACCAGCCGCTTCAGGTGCGTGATGTAGCGACCGCCCTTGACGGCGAACACGAAATCCTCCGGCGTCTCGTCACGCCACTTCGCAAAACTCGTCGGCCGCTGCAACGCATAGAAGGAACCGTTGATCTCGATCGACGTCAAACGCCCCGCGGCGTAGGCCAACTCCTTGCGATGCGCCAGGCCTTCCGGGTAGAAGTCGCCGCGCCACCCGGGATACGTCCAGCCGGAAATACCTACGCGGGCCTGCGCCATCTCCCGACCCTAGCGCCGGAACCTATTGCATGTGGCCCGTCCCGGGAGAACCATGAGAAGACCCCACAATCGAGGAGGCACCGATGCCGAGATACCTCTGGCAGGTCACGTACTCACCCGAAGGCGCGAAAGGACTGCTCACCGAAGGCGGCACCGCACGACGCGACGCGATCACCCAGATGGTCGAAAGCGTCGGCGGCACAGTCGAATCCTGCTACTTCGCACTGGGTGGCCGGGATCTGTTCGTGATCGGTGACGTGCCCGACGACGTGGCCGCCGCCGCGCTCGGCATCCGCACCACCGCCTCCGGGGCGGCACGGTCGGAATCGGTGGCGCTGTTGACACCGGAGCAGGTGGACGACGCGGTGCGCCGCGACGCCCAATACCGGGCGCCCGGCAGCTGATCGACCCTACCGCCTGCGGCGGCGAATATCGTTCTGCAGGATGATGTGCGGCCGCGGAGTCGGCCGATACCGTCGAGCCACGTCTGCCGACCAGACCTACTCGACCACGGTGAACACGTTCACCACCGACTCCGCTCGCCGTGCCCTGTTCACGCTGAGCGCGCCGCTGTTCCGGTCCTGGCTCCACCAGATCTGAGATGCCGGAATGAATGTCCGCGAGCGAAGGTTGCACGCCTCATGACGGAAACCTCAGGAGAAACCCCGCAGCTCGGACAGTTCGGCGTCTGGCGTCACGCCGGCGGATTGGCACCCGACGTGGGTGCCGCGATCGAATCGGCAGGTTACGGCGCGATCTGGATCGGCGGCTCGCCGCCTGCCGACCTCGACGTCGCCGAACGCCTGCTCGACGCGACGTCCACCATCACCGTCGCGACCGGCATCGTGAACATCTGGACCGCACCCGCCGACGAGATCGCGACCTCCTTCCACCGCCTCGAAGACCGTCATCCGGGGCGCTTCCTCCTCGGCATCGGCGTCGGCCATCCCGAACAACCCGGCCTGAACTACAGCAAGCCGTACGCCGCGCTCGTGGAGTATCTCGACGTCCTCGACGCCGCCGGGGTCCCGGCCGGGCGACGCGTGCTCGCCGCGCTCGGCCCGAAGGTGCTCGAACTGTCGGCGGCCCGCGCCGCAGGCGCCCACCCGTACCTGACCACTCCGCAGCACACCCGGGAAGCGCGTGAGCTGCTCGGTCCCGGCACGGTGATCGCACCGGAGCAGAAGGTCGTGCTGGACACCGATCCGGAACGGGCGCGCCCCGTCGGACGCGAGGCGGTCGAGAATCCGTACCTGCACCTGCGCAATTACGTCACCAACCTGAAGCGGCTCGGGTACACCGACGAGCAGATCGCGAACGGCGGCAGCGACGAGCTGATCGACGCCCTCGCCGCCCACGGCGACGCCTCCTACATCGCCGGCCGCCTCCGCGAGCATCTGGACGCGGGCGCCGATCACGTCGCTGTCCAGGTGCTGCCCGCCGGCGACGATCCCATCCCTGCCCTGCGGGAACTCGCGGGCGCGCTGGGACTCTGAGTTCCGCTAACGAAATAGTGTGATGGCGGGTACCGCATACTGAAAGGCGTTCGCCGAAACGGTGGGGGTATGGTCCCCTTCTGAACGGCAGGCAGGACTGAACGCAAGGTAGGAACTGTGCACGAGCCAACGCCACGTCCGGTCGGCCCATACGCTTCGGGGCCGCCACCTGCAGCCCTGACCGTGCATTCGGCGAGACTCGACCGGTTCCGCGCCGCAGAGCTGTGGCGGGCGCTGGTCATCGGCGTGGTCGTCGTCGCCTACACACTGCTCGCGCTCGTCACCTGGCCCGTCCGGCGTCGCGGCCGCACCCTCGCGGACGCGGCGTCGGAAGGCCTGGTCAACGGCTTCGAGGTGCTCGGCCCGACGTTCGTCAAGGTCGGGCAGCTGATGGCGTCGTCCTCCGGCGTGTTCCCCGCCCCGCTGGCCAACGCCTGCCTGCGATGTCTCGACGACGTGCCGCCGGTACCCGCGCAGGAAGCCCGCCGGGTGATCGAGGCAGATCTGGGACATCCCGTCGACGCGTTGTTCGCGTCGTTCGACGACGTCCCCCTCGCCGCCGCATCCGTCGCACAGGTGCACGGCTGCGTGCTCCCCGACGGCCGGGAAGCCGTCATCAAGGTGCAGCGCCCCGACATCTTCCGTCGCATGGTGGTGGACCTGCGCACCGCGTACTGGGGTGCGCGGATCCTCGAGAAACTGTTCGAGTTCTTCCGCATCGCCAACGCCACCGCCATCATCCGCGATCTCCACGCGGCCACGATGACCGAACTCAACAGCGCCGTGGAGGCAGACCGGCAGGCGCGGTTCAGGACGAACATCGGTGCCTTCGGCGACAACAAGGGCGTCACCACCCCGGAGGTGTACTGGGACTACTGCGGTCCGCACGTCATCTGCATGGAACGCATGTACGGGCTGCCGCTCGACCGGTTCCCCGACCTCGTCCACATGGACACCCGCATGCTGATCCGCCGCGGCGTCAAGGTGTGGATCGAGTCCGTCATCCTCCACGGCCCGTTCCACGGCGACGTGCACGCCGGGAACCTGTGGGTCCTCGACGACGGACGCATCGCCATGCTCGACTTCGGCATCGTCGGCGAGCTACCCGAATCGTGGCGGCAGATCCTGCGCGACATGTTCTACGCGACCCTCATCGACGGCGACTTCTCGCGCATGGCCCGCGGAATCCGCAACCTCGGCTATGCGCAGGACAACGACGCCACCGACGACGAGATCGGCCTCCAGGTGGCCGCCGCCCTCGCCCCCCTGCTGGGCCGGGACCTCGGCGAGCTGCGGCTCAGCGAACTCATCATGGCCCTCATCGGGATCGGCAAGAAATGGGGCGTCGCCAGCCCCGAGGAACTCGTCCTGTTCGGGAAGCAACTCGGCTACTTCGAGCGCTACGCCACCGAACTCGCGCCCGGCTGGGTGATCGGACAGGACCTGTTCCTGTTCCGCAATGTCTTCCCCGACGCCGTCACCGCGAAGGCCCGCGAACTCGGAGTGGAACTACCCGACGAATGACTCGCGCCCGTGGGGGATCTAGTGCCCGGTCAGCGAATCCAGCACCGACGCCCGGTGCAGGGGGTGGTCCGGGAGCCGGTCGGGGGTCAGGATCCAGTCGTTGCCCGTCCACGGGTCGGCGACGGTGAGAACCCCCGACGTCGGAACCTGCTGCGCGATGCGTTCGAGCACCGCGACTCCCGGATCCGAAGCGGCGCCGGCGCTGTCGCCGACGATGATCAGCGACGTCCCGACCGCGGGACCGTGGTCGGCGAGGTGCACGATGCGGGCGGCGTCCTCGGCGCCGTACCCGTGCGGGAAGTCGCCGAGGATCACCAGCCGGGGTTCCGGCAAGTTGTCCCGGATTCCGCTGCGGGCCGCCATTTCTGCGAGGTCGACGCTTTCGGACAGCGCGGTGAGCCGGGCGGTGATGTCGGAGGCCGCGGACACGACGGGCGAGGCCAGGAGCGCTCCGAGGGGTTCGGTGAACGTGCGCAGCGAGCCGCTGAGGTCGACGACCTCCAGCCGCCCCGCCGCCGCGGGCGATGCCACCAGCATGCGCGCGGCCAGTGCCGCGACCACCGGTGCGGCCTCGGCCGGTTCGCCGACGATCCACAGGGGACGCCCCAGCGGGTAGTGGACGCAGAACGGGATCCGCAGTTCGCCGAGGTCGGGTGCGGACAACTCGCCGAGCCTCAGTCCGTCCGTCACGGCGCTGCTCGTGACCGGGTTCGTCCACGCGGCGGATTCGAACGTCGCCAGCGATCGCGGCAGCAGCGGGTCGATGGCGCGGAGTTCCTCGGCCAGTTGCGAGGTCTCGCCGTCGAATTTGCGCTGCGCCTCGGCGACGAGAGCATCGGACCGCTCCTGCGCCCTGGCCTGCGACTGCGCGACAGCCGGACTGTTGCGGGTGGACGGGTCGGCCACCGACGCCGACAGTTCGTCGTCCAGCCGCGCCTGCGCGTAGTCGCGGGAAGATCGGAACGAGGCCGCCGACCGGGCGGCGTCCTCGAAGATCATCCACGCTCTCTCGAACGAGTGGGCCGGGTCGAGCGGGATGCCCGCCGGGCCGGTCGTCGCCGGAACCTCCTCGGCGACAACGTTCTCGGGTTCGTCCACGTCGACGCCGTGCCTGGTGAGGAGTTCGGCGAGGCCGCCGTCGTATCCCTGCCCGACGGCGCGGACCTTCCAGCCGGTGCCGCGGCGGTAGATCTCCAGGCAGATCGCGGCCGCCTCGGAGCCGACCAGCGGGACGTCGAAAACGACCACGGTAAGGCCGCTTTCATCGGTGAGCGTGGCCGACAGGCCCTCGCGGGCCAGCGTCGCCGGACCGCCCGGGGATGCCGGATCGACACTGACCACACAGAGCACGCCCGCCGCGGCGGCGTCCACCTCGTCCAGTTGCAGCCGGACCGTTCCGTCCGCGTCGAGTTCCACCCCGGCGCCGCGCCGCTGGTTGTAGAACACGAAATGGTCCGAAGACAGCGCGCGGAGATCGCCGTCGACGATCAACGCCGAGACGTCGACCGGTGACGCGTCGACTGCGCGGAAACGCAGTACGCGCGACGGCAGCGGGGCGTTCTGCCCCGGAACGAGGTGGACCGTCACCAACTGCCCCTAGACGCCGAGGAACCGGCCGAGTTGAGGCGCGGCCTCACCGGCGTGCTTGGCCTGGATGCCTTCACCGATGGCCTGCAGCTTCCATTCGCCGCCCACCCGGTACACCTTGGCCATCACCATTCCGGTGAACGGCATCCCGCCCTGCAGCGTGAACCGGGCGAGTTCGGCGTTCGACGTGGTGTCGACCAGGCGGCAGAAGGCGTTCTTGACCTGCTCGAACGTGTGCCCGCGGTACGACGTCACGATGAACACGATGGTCGAGACGTGCGGCGGAATGCGGGTGAGATCCACGAGGACCACCTCGTCGTCGCCCGCACCCTCACCGGTGAGGTTGTCGCCCTGATGCCGGATCGACCCGTCCTTCGACGTCAGCTGGCCGTAGTAGGCGACGTCCACCATGTTGTTGTCCGCGAACAGGACCGCCGACGCGTCGAGGTCGACGTTGGCGGAACGGTTTCCGAACATGCCGCGCTTCTCGATCGGATCCCAGCCGAGTCCCATCTGGATGTACGTCAGCGCGACGCCGCCGTCCTTGCGGAGCGTGACCTTCTGGCCCTTGCTCAGGCTGACCGGCCGCGACTTGGTGAGGCTGACCTCGGCCGGAGCGGCCGGAGCGGCCGGAGCCGGGGGCGCAGGGGGTGCGGGTGCGTCGTCGACGGACACGCCGTGATCGGTGACGAGTGCGGCGAACCCACCGGCGTAGCCCTGCCCGACGGCCCGCACCTTCCAGGCGCCCTGGCGGCGGTACAGCTCGAGCGCGATGACGATCGACTCGGAGTTCAGCCCTTCGATCCGGTACTCGTACAGCGCGTTTCCGGCACCGTCGGCGACCCGGGCCGTCGGCGGCGCGAAGCGGCCGAAGTTGCTGGTGGCGTCGTCGAGTGTGATGACCGCGCGCACCTGGGCGATGTCGGCGGGCACCGCGCCGAGCGACACCTTCAGCGACGCCGCCTGTCCGGGGGCCCCGGGCACGAGTTGCACCCCGGGACCGGACGGCTGGTTGAAGAAGACGAAGTCGGCATCCGACCGGACCTTCCCCGAGTCCGTGACGAGCAGCGCGGACAGGTCGGCGGCGGCGGTCAGCTCGAGGGAGACGATGACGTCGTCGACGCTCAGTGGGCCGTTCTGGCCCTTGGCTAGCGGAGTGGACACTGCGGTGGTTCCTTCACTGTGGGAGCGTCGGGTTTGTCCCGTTTGGTATATTTGCCTACAACCTACAAAAGAGCGCCGGCGGCCGTCGTCCCCGCACCCCGCCCGACGCGGTCCGAGAACCAGCGCAGGATCTCCTCACCGGCGGCGATCCCGCTGCTTCCGGTCACGGACAGAGTCGGATGCTGCCAGTCGAGCGTTTCGAGTTCGCCGTGCCGGGGGCGGATCGCGGCGTCGGCGGCACTGAGCATGTTGGCGTCGAGCGCCCCGTCCCCCGCCGCGAGCACCGGCGCTTCCGGCGCGAGCACGCCGTCGTCGACGAGCCGGGAACGGACCTCCGCGACCGCACGGCTCTTGCACACCGCGTCGGGCATCGTGTAGATCTTGCGGCCCTGGCGGGACGCTCCCCAGCCCCGCTCCCCGCACCAGTCGCTCCACTCCTCGACGAAGCCCGCGGGCATCGCGTCGAGGTCCACGACCAGGTAGGAGAACAACTCGTCGGCCACCCGGGACGACCGGACCCAGCTGTCGTCGATCCGTCGGCTCAGCTCGGCCCCGACCTCCACGAGCGACGCACCGCCGTCGGCGATCGCGATGTCGACGCCCGACCGCCAGCCCGCATCGGGGACGCCGTCGACGAGGATGTTCCCGCCGTTGGTGGTGATCGCGTACCGCCACGGCGCCCCCGGCAGGTCGATGCGCTCGAACTGCGCGACGGTGCGAGTGGTGGTGGGCACGACCACGGCGGACGCGGTGAGCGTGCGCAGCATGGCCTCGGCGGCCGACGTGACGTAGGACAGCGGTTTGCCGTCGTACACCTCGACGCACAGAAGATCGTCGTCGCCGGCCGCGGACGCCACGTCGCTTTCAGTGACGGCGAGTTCCATCGCCGCGCGCGAGTAGATCATGGTCCGGTCGAGGTCGGTCGCGATCAGCGCGGTCATGTCACATCCTTGATCAGGCCCATGCACGAATACGCCAGGCCGGGAACCTCTTCGACGGGAACCGAGCGCGCGGCGGCGAGTAGCCGGATGTGTGCGTGCTCGGGGGCGTCGAGGTCGCGGACGAGCACCCGCCACGGCACCCGGCGCAGCAGCACCCGGGTGGTTTCGCCGACACCGGGCTTCACGAAGTTCACAGTCGAGATTCCGTACTGCTCCCGGACCGCCTCGACGGACTTCCAGCCGTCCCAGGTGGGGGTCCGGTCCGACCGCAGCAGTTCCTCGACGTCGCCGGGTACGTGCTCGCGCACGTCCGCGAAGGACGCGCTGACGGCGTCGAGGAGGTGATTGGACACGTCCTCGCCCGCGAGGTGCGCGTAGAACTTGGCGCCGTGGAAGTCGCCGGGGCCGATCAGTGTGTCGTTGAGGACGGTGCGCGACACCAGACCCGACACGGTGGAGTTCAGGCACGCCGACGCGATCAGGAAGTCGTCGCGGGTACCGAACGTGCGGACGCAGTGCCCGGGATCCGCGAGGACGGCGAGGTCGTCGTCGAACTCGGCGCCTCCGGCGTCGCGGTACTCGGCGAGTGCCTGCGACAACTCGCGGGCGATGGCGCCCTTGCCCGTCCAGCCGTCGACGAAGACCACGTTCTTCGGATCGTGGTGACGCGCGAGGTAGTCGAGCGCGACGGCGTCGATCCCGCGGTCGCGGACGATCGAGACCGCGTAGTGCGGCAGTGTCAGGCCGTGGACGTCCCGCGCCCAGCGGCGCATGAGCACGCCCACCGGGGTTCCGGCGCGCGCGAGGGACACGAGGGTGACGTCGGTGCCCCGTTCGGCCAGCACGAGGTCGGTGACCGTCCCCACCGCGCGCGCGAGCCGGATGGAGCTGTCCTGCAGCACCTTCTCGAACAGTTCGCGGTACTCCCCGTCGGGCTGGTATTCGATGGGCAGCGTCTCCGCGTAGTGGGCTTCACCCGACTGGATGCGGCGCTCCCGCTCGGCGACGTCGGCCTCGAGGTCGACGTGCGACAGGTCTGTGAGCAGCCAGCCCACCTCGCCGGCGGCGTACGAACCGAACGCCGGGCCGGTCAGCGGTGCCGTCACGACGAGGCTCCCGCGCGTGCGGCCCGCAGCGACCGCGGGTCGGCGCCGGACACGACGGCCAGCAGCACATCGGTTCCCGCCGCGGTGAGGACGTCGAGGAGTCCGCCGCGCGCGGTGAGACGGTCGGTGTCGGCGGCGGTGTCGACGACCGCGACCACGACGGCGTCCTCGTCCGGCCACTGCGCGTTGTAGACGAACCGAGGCTGCTCTTCCCCGTCCTCGGGGGCGGTGAAGCGGAATCCGCGGCGCAACGGGTATCCCGGCTGGTCGAGCACGTAGGCGGGCGACCGTGTCGTCGTCTGGAACCGAACCCGGAACCCGGATGCGGCGAGCGTGTCCGCGAGCCGCAGCGGAAGGTACATCAGCTCTTCGTGTCCGACGACGATCACCGGACGCTGCGGGTCGAGACGGTCACGGAGCGCCGCGGCCGCCGATGCGACGGCCGCATCGAACGCCTCGGTGTCCTCCCGCAGGAAGCCGTGACGCCCACCCTCCGGAACTGCCGCGGGCCAGGGAATGTCGGCCCGCTCCACGGTCCCGGTCCGCGCGCCGACGGGGTTGAGCACGGGGTCCGGGAGCGCACCGACGGCGTCGATCAGCCCGTCGGGAAGCTCGGTGCGCCCCGACGCCAGACTCACGCTGTCGATCTGCACACCGAGTTCGGTGGCCGCGGCGTCGACGGCGTCCCGGTGGCTCTGGTCGCGCATGTCGACGAGCGACGCCACGACGTACCGGCTGCGCGGGTTCTGCCGGTGCAGCGCGCGGATCGCGTCGACCGCGGTGGCGCCGGTGGAGATCTCGTCGTCCACGAGGACGAGCGGACGATCGCCCGCGAACAACTCGACGGACGTCGGCTGCAGCTGGTGGCTGGTCGCGTGCGAGTGCCCCTCCTCGAACCCGGCGGACGTCCCGATCTCGGGAACGTCCCGGCGCGTGGAGTGCAGGTAGCACCGGGCGCGCAGCCGCGCGGCGACGCAATGACCCAGACCTGTTGCGGTCTCCGCGAACCCGAGCACGACGGGGTCCGCATCCGGTCCGAGGACATGGGCGACCAGATCACCGAGCCGGTCACCGGCGCCGATCACGGCGCCCGGATCGGTGGGCACGTGCTTACCGAGGACCGTCGAGACGAGCAGGTGGGCGCGTCGCGGGTTGCGGCGCAGACCCGGCTCGACGAGTTCGGGGATCGTCAGACCCGAACTCGAATCCCCGTGTGCGAGCGTCAACCCCAGATGCTCCGTGGCCCAGGGCACCGCGCGGACTGCGGTGGGTGAACTCATCGGACGGCCAGTGCGGTCAGCAGATCCACGAACGTGATTCCTTCGTTGGTCACGCCGAACACCTTCGCCCGGACGAGTGTCTTCTCGGCCCAGCTGCGGTGCGGGCGCATTTCGTTCATCTTGTTGCGGTACCCCGACGCCTGAACGCCGCCGACGCCCTCGGCGCCGAGAATGTCGAGCGCGTCGTGGTACTCCTCGTGCGTCACCGCGGACAGGGCGTGCACGGCCGCGACGTGCGTCGGGTGGATGACCGTCTTGCCCTGGATGCCGTTGGCACGGTCGAGGGCGATCTCCCGGAGCAGACCGTCCAAGTCCCGGCTGACCAGTTGCTGACGGAACCGCACCTCGTTGTGTTCCTCGAACGGCGTGGCGCGCAGGGTCGGCCGGAACATCCGCTCGTGATCGGCGAAGTACTCCCACACCGGACCGGTGATCACGTGCCCGGTGTCGTCGGCGCGGCCGAGGAAGTTCACGATGGCGGCAATCGCGTCCGCGACCACCCGCACGTCGTAGATCGTCAGGTCGCGGTCGCGGCGGATGCCGAACGTGGCGCACATGTCGGTGGCGCCGATGCGCACGGCGAGAACCCGCTCGCGGTGTTCGACGAGCAGTGCGCCGATCTTCGCGAGTTCGTCGTCGCGGGACTCGCGGTGCACCAGAGCAGGCGATTCGAGCACCGGCATCGCATACAACTGCTTGCCGAGCCGCTCCGACGCCGCGGCCAGCTCGTCGAGGAACGCGCCGCCCGTCGCGCCGCCGAACTTGGGGAACACGAACCCGGACAACACCTCGACACCCGTGGTCAGCAGGTCGGCGATCCGCCGCAGGTCCTCGGCGGCCCGCACCCGCACGAACAGCTGCATCCGCGCGCCACCACGGGTCGCCAGCAGATCCAGTGCGTCGACAGCGTTGAGCAACGCCGATTCCACCTGGTCGTCCGCCACGGCGTCCTCGAGGTCCAGGACCATCGAGCAGACGCCGTCAGCCGACCGGCGCAGGATGGTCTCCGCGAGGTCGGACCTGTTCGCGGGCACGTACAGCGTCGCGCCCAGCGCAACGGCCAGCACCGTGCGCTCCTCGTCCGGCGTTAGCGCCTGCGGAGCGTGCAGGAACAACCGCCCGTGCGTCTCCGGATCCAGATGATGGAAGTGCCGCACGTGCCGCACCGCCGTCACACCGGACGGCACCGCCGTCGTCACAACCTCTTCGCTAATGCTCATCGTCCCCCCGTGTCATCGCTGCCCTGTGTGTCCTCTCATCTTCTGAACCACCTCGGCGATGAACGCCGACACGGCATCGAGCTGGGTGACGTACGCCCAGTAGTCGGGATGCCGCCCGGTCAGTGTCCCTGCAATTCGGTCGATTCGCTCGAGCTGAGCGTCCAGGACCGACCCCCATTCCCTCACGAGCCCACGATTGACAGCCAACATCTGGGCGTCGCGGAGGCGAAATCTGATCTCGTTCTCCTTCGACCGCGGGTTCTCCCGGACCTCCCGGAGCAACAGCAGACGATCGGTGACGCCGTCGACGTTCGCCTCCGCATCGACCAGATGAGTCCGCGCCGCGGCCGTCAGATCCAGCGCCCCCTCGGGATTTCCCGCGGTCAGAGCCTTCTGCGCCTGCTGCAGATCGGTCTGCGCCTGCTCGATGTGCCTACGGCTCTCGCGGTCGTTGTGAACGAGATCCGCCGAACTGGCCGCGTTGAACTCGCGCAGCAGAGCCGAATAGGCGGGCGCCAGCCGTTCCGCCCGCGTCTGCACCGCGGCGATCCTCGTCGTCACCGACGACACGGCGTGCGCAGCATCTCGCTCCTTGGACGGAGCCGCCGCCAGCACCTTCTCGAGCGCCGCCGACTCCTCCCGCACCCGCGCCGCCGCGGCGCGGACCGGGTTCGCGCCGCGGGCGCCCTGCAGCGCCACGACCGCGGCGTCGAGTGCGGCTCCCCGGTCGCGCAGCGACGGGTAGCCGGCGTACGCGGCACCCTCGGTCTGCACCCGGTGCTGCACCGCGGCGGCGACCTGCAGTGCCTGCTGGGCGACCTGGGGTACGGCCGCCAGCATCGCGGTCGACTCCTCGAGATGGCCGCGATGTGTGCGATAGAACTCGTCGAGGATCTGCGTCGCCGCCACCAACTGCCGCGTCACGTGCTCGAAGGCGGCGGCCGACTCGGGTGACTGGACGTTTCCGAACCGGTCCTCCGCCTCCAGATACGCGGTGGCGGCCTGGTAGCAGCCGTCGCGAACCGGTTCCCAGGCCCGCCGGATTCCACGTTCCGGCGTCAGCTCTGCGGAGGCGTCCACGGCGGCGGCGGCGATGCTCTGCCGGTTGTCCATATCGAGAAACGCTGCGACCATCGTGTCGTGGGCGCGGCGAGCCGAGTCGTCGCCCCGGGCTCTTCCTCGGAAGCGTCCCGCCCATCCGCTCGTCACGCCCTGAATCGTACTGGTCGGGGCGACAACGCCGAGTGGACCGGAATTGCCTGTGCACAAACCTGTGGACAGATCGCGGGATGGGACAAGTCGGACAAATTCATTATCGTGGTGTCGCACGACGAACCCGGAATCTTCGACAGCTGTCGAGGGTCCACCCACCTCCTCTCGAAAGGACCCCTGAATGGGCGTCAGCTTGACCAAGGGCGGCAATGTTTCTCTCACGAAGGAGGCCCCGAACCTGACCGCGGTGGCTGTCGGACTCGGATGGGATGCCCGCTCGACCACCGGCACCGACTTCGACCTCGACGCCAGCGCCATCGGTGCAGGTGCCGACAAGAAGGTCGTGTCGGACCAGCACTTCGTGTTCTTCAACAACCTGCGCTCGCCCGACGGCTCGATCGAGCACATCGGCGACAACACCACCGGTGCGGGCGAAGGCGACGACGAGGTGATCAACGTCAACCTGGCGGCGGTCCCCGCGAACATCGAGAGCATCCTGTTCCCCGTCTCGATCTACGACGCCGAGACGCGTTCGCAATCGTTCGGCCAGGTGCGCAACGCCTACATCCGTGTGGTCGACCAGGCCAACGGCAACGAGCTCGCCCGCTACGACCTGTCCGAGGACGCGTCGACCGAGACCGCTATGGTTTTCGGCGAGCTGTACCGCAACGGTGCGGAGTGGAAGTTCCGCGCCATCGGCCAGGGCTACGCGTCCGGGCTGGCCGGTATCGCCCGCGACTACGGCGTCAACGTCTGACAGTCGCTTCGTTCTCCAGCCGGGGGAGGGTTTCACGGCCCTGACGTGAAACCCTCCCCCGGTGTTCGTCCCCTGCAGTAACCACCCTGCATGCCCACTAGAGAAAGGCCACGCTTCGTGGTTCTGCGAATATTCGGTCTCTCCTTCGCCGTGACGGTGATCTCCATCATCATCGCGGCGCTCTACGGAGGCCCCCAGGCCGTCCTGCTCGTGGTGATCCTCTCGATCCTCGAGATCTCGCTGTCCTTCGACAACGCCGTCATCAACGCCACCGTCCTGCGCCGCATGAGCGAGTTCTGGCAGAAGATCTTCCTCACCGTCGGCATCGTCATCGCGGTGTTCGGCATGCGCCTGGTCTTCCCCCTCGTCATCGTGTGGCTGGCGTCCGGCCTCGGCCCCGTCGCCGCCCTCGACCTGGCCCTCAACCCGCCCGCCGACGGCGCCGCGTACTTCCCCGACGGCAGCGCCAGCTACGAAACCCTGCTCACCGACGCGCACCCGCAGATCGCGGCGTTCGGCGGCATGTTCCTGCTGATGCTGTTCCTCGGCTTCATCCTGGAAGAGCGCGAGATCACGTGGCTGTCCTGGCTGGAGAAGCCCCTTGCCCGCGCGGGCAAGCTCGACCAGCTGGCCGTCATCCTCGCCGGCGTCCTGCTGCTGATCACCGCCGCCTACATCGCCCCCGAGGACACGGTCTCCACGGTGATGATCGCCGGTGTCCTCGGCATGGTCACCTACATCGCCGTCAACGGTCTCGGTGAATTGTTCAACACCCCCGAGGAAGACGAGGACGGCGAACTGGTCGAAGGGTCCAAGGGCGGACCGACCGAGCTGGCCAAGGCCACCGGTAAGGCCGGGTTCTTCCTGTTCCTGTACCTCGAGGTCCTCGACGCGTCGTTCTCCTTCGACGGTGTGATCGGCGCGTTCGCGATCACGTCCGACCCGATCATCATCGCCCTCGGCCTCGGCTTCGTCGGCGCGATGTTCGTCCGTTCCATCACCGTGTTCCTGGTCCGCAAGGGCACACTCTCGGATTACGTGTACCTCGAGCACGGCGCCCACTGGGCCATCGGCGCACTGGCCCTGATCCTGCTGGTCTCCATCGGCTACCACGTCAACGAGAACGTCACCGGCCTCGTCGGTGTCGCCCTCATCGGCGCCGCGTTCATCTCCAGCATCGTCCGCAACCGCAAGGCCGCCGCGGCCGTCGGCGAAGCGGAAGACGACGTGGACGAGCAGAACCCGGTGTCCGTCGGCTAGGTTCTGCCTGTACTCACATCCTGCGGCAGTGCACGTGACTCGGTCACGGGCACTGCCGCTCGACACTGGAAAGGGCACCATGGGGCGGCTGCTCGACAAGTCGAAGAAGGTGGTGGAGGCGCAGCTCGCCGGAACCACCATCCGGGCGATTCAGGGTTCGATGATCGCCTACGAGGGCAATGTCAGTTTCAAGTCGGCAGGCTTCGGTGGCGGCGACGGTGTCCTCGCCGGGATGAAGCGGCGCGCCACCGGCGAGGCGCTGTCGCTGATGGAATGCTCCGGCCACGGTGTCGTGTATCTCGCGGTGGGCGGACAGTACGTGTCGGTCGTCGACCTGGCCAACGAGACCCTGCAGGTGGAGTCGCAGCAGCTTCTCGCGCTGAGCGGCAATCTGAACACCAACGTCACGTTCACCGGGCTGCGCGGCGGCGTCGGCGGTCAGGGCCTGTTCACCACGACCGTCTCCGGTCAGGGTCAGGTGGCCCTGCTGTCGGCCGGCGGACCGCTCATCCACCTCGAGGTGTCGCCGCAGTACCCGCTCGTGGTCGATCCCGACGCGTTCGTCTCGGCGCGCGGGCAGGTGACGCAGTCGTTCGTGACCGACGTGTCGTGGCGCAGCGCCGTCGGCCAGGGCAACGGTGAGGCCTTCTCCCTGAAGTGGGACGGTCACGGCGTCGTCTCCATCCAACCGGCAGAGCGGTGAGCCCCATGGTCTTCTCGAAAGTGAACTCCAAGGTCGTCAAGGTCGACGTCGGCGCCGCGGGCGGTGTGGTCGCCCGCACCGGCGCGATGCTGTTCTACACCGGTCAGGTCCAGTTCTCGCCGCACCAGGTGCCGGGCTCCCAGTCGATGGCGGGCATGGGTGGATTCACCCGGATGGCCGGACGCATGATGCAGGGCGAGCACGAACGCACGATGCTGGCGCAGGGGCAGGGCGAAGTGCACTACGGTCACGCCGGGCTCGAGGTGCACGTCGTGGACATGTCGCAGGGCGGTGCCCTGTGCGTCGAGGCGTCCCGGCTGCTCGCTCACAATGCGGGACTGCAGAGTTCGGTGGTCTCGGTGGTGAGTCAGGGCGGCGGTGGCGGTGGGCGCGGCATGCTCGGCGCGCTGCGCGGTGCGGCGGCAGGAGCCCTGTCCGGCACCGGAATGTTCACGACGCAGCTGTCCGGGTACGGATCGGCGGTCCTGCTCGCGCACGGCGGCTTCATCGAACTCCCGGTGGGCGGACCGAATCCGGTGTTCGTCGACCCCGACGCGTTCGTCGGCACGTACGGCAGCGTCCAGGTGGAACTGAAATCCGCTGTCGGCTGGCGCGAGGCCATGGGCCGCGGCGTCGGGGAAGCGATGCAACTGCAGTGCACCGGTCAGGGAATCGTCTACGTTCAGGCCTCGGAGGAGAAACTGTGACCGCCATCCACAATCCGTCGACGCTGGGCGCCAGCGACAACATTCCCGACAACAGCTACGCGTTCTGCATCGACCTCACCGCGCCCTGGTTCATCCGCAAGGGTGCGATGATCGCGTACTACGGCCAGATGCAGTTCCAGGCGCTGACCCACGGATTGCACGGCGCCGCACTGCACATGGTCGCCAACCAGTTCTCGGCGCCGCTGTACATGGGCGACTACGCGGTGGCCGAAGGATTCGGGAAACTGATCATCGGCGACCGCGGATACGACATCAACTCGTACGACCTCGACGACGGCAACCTCACGATCCGGGCATCGAATCTCCTTGCGTTCGAACCGGGTCTGGCGTTGAACCAGTCCATCGTGCCGGGATTCCTCACGCTCATCGGGACCGGCAAGTTCCTGGCGTCGTCCAACGGCCCGGTGATGTTCGCGGAACCGCCGCTGCGGATCGACCCCGAGGCACTCGTCGGGTGGGCCGACTGCCCGTCCCCGAGCCACCATTACGACCAGGGATGGATCAGCAACTTCCTCGCGGCGGGCGCCCACATGATGGGCATCAACTCCGGGGAGGAACGGCAGTTCGACTTCACCGGCGCCGGAACGGTTCTGATCCAGTCCAGCGAGAAGGTCCTCAGCGACACCCATGTGGTGCGCAGCATCGAGGGCCAGATCCACGGGATCACGCCGAGCGGTCTGCAGCGACTCAACGGGGTGATCGCCGCCAAGCTGGCGGAGCAGCCTCGCTGACGTGCAGGAGATTGCCAGGCTGAGCGAAGAGTTGTGGCAGGGACGGGGAGCAATCTGATCTGTGTCAGGAAGTTCTGACACAGCATCCGATACGTTCCAGGAGGAACCGCATGAAGTCCGTCGTGACCAAGGCCGTCGCAACCGGTGGTATCGCCCTCGCCGCACTCGGCATCGGAGCCGGCGTCGCCAGCGCCGACCCGGTGGGCCACAACCCCGCCCCCGCCCAGCAGCAGCAGGCACCGCAGCCCCAACCGCAGCAGCACGCTCCGCAGCAGCAGGCACCGGCGCCGAGCCCGCACGGATTCTGGTTCTTCGGCACCTGGGTTCCGCTGCCCTGATCTGCGTTCCCCTCGCAGGAGGAAGGTGCCCTTCGACGCTCCCACGGCGCCGAAGGGCACCTTCGTCTTTCTACCGGGCATACCGCTACCGGGTGGGCCGCATACTCGGATTGGGGCCGAGCGTGATCGTCCGGGTCCTCGGCAGCAGCCCTATCTCCTTCCACCCCGCGGTCAGCGTGATCGTCCCCGACTCCGGGTAGTCGCTGATCCAGTAGTGCGGCGCGGAGTGATACTCGGACGCGTCCGCGGCCGCGGCCGTCGACGTCGCATGCGGGTGACGGGGGTCGGCGACGCCCTCCATGTCGTCGACCCGGACGTTCACCGCAAGATACGACCACCGCGCCGAGGGGTCGTCGGGATCGTCGAGCGGACGCGTCTCGTGACGCGCCAGATCAGCGGATCTGCCTCTCGCCGTCAACTCGATGCGCAACAGCATGCCCTTCGGGTGAGCGACGACCTCCGACAGGCGCAGGGTCACATCGCGGCTCGTCACGAGCTCGACCGGCCCATGCACCACGATTCCCTCCGTGGCGGGCGGTGGTGCCGCCGGCCACCGCCTCCTGCGCACGACTCAATCGTCCCACCGGCTCCGATCGGCTGCCACAGCTACGTTTCGCGCACTCAGGGCAGCTGGGCCATGCCGTACACGTTTTTCGCCCGGACCCGGAGCACCTGCCTGCGTTCGGACACCATCGCGCGGCGGAAATCTTCCCAGTCGTCGTGCTCTTTGCCCGCCGCCGCGTCGTGCGGGTCCGTCACGACCGCGCTCAGTTCCGCGTCGCCCTCCACCACCGCGTAACTCCAGAAGTCGGTCGCGCTGACGTGGAGCGACACCCGGGGGTCGCGCGCGGCGTTCCGGGTCTTGGCCCGGTCCGTCGTCACCGACACCCGCGCCGTCTGCGTGCCGGGATCCCAGGCATAGATCACGTTCGACAATTGCGGGCGTCCGTCGCGTTTGACCGTCGCGAGGACGGCCCGGTTGTGTGCGCCGACGAGGTCGAGAAGTGGTCGCCGGTCGTCTTTCGCATCGAGACTCATGTCTCACCCAACCACGGACGCCGGGGCGGTGTTCCCGGCGGCCCTCGGCGGCGTCGCTCCGACCGGTGTGACGATCCGGGGCGCTCCTACCGACGAGTAGGGTGGATGTGTCGCAAACTCATTGGCCGAGAACGCGTTCCGGCTACTCACCGGTACGCGGTCTCGGGTGGGATCCGCGGTTCTTCTCGGGTACGCTCTCGTGATCCCGAGCCGGAAGGACCACACGTGAACGACTCCTATCTCGTCATCGGCGAAACCACCGTGGCCCGACGGGTCTGTGCATCCCTTCGCGAAAGGGACTTCGACGTCCGCCATCTCGTCGCCCCCGACGACGACGAACTGCGCCTGGCGATGGCGGACGAACCGCGCGGGATGGCGGTCCTGGTGCGCGACGACGTCGTCGCGCTGCGGTACGCGCTGGCCGCCGCGCACATCTCGGCGTCGATCCCGTTGGTAGTGACGATCTTCGACCGCACGGTCGCGGACCAGCTGTCCCACCTGCTCCCGCAGTGCACGGTGACGTCACCGGCAGACCTCGCCGCGCCGACGCTCGCCGGCCCGTGCCTGGACCCCGAACTCGTCGCGGCCCGGCACGCGGGCGAGCAGATGCTGACGGTCCGGGCGATCGACGGCCACCCCGAGGGTGCGCACGTCGACCTGCCCCGGCGGAACTGGTGGCGCACGGTGGCGACCGGTGCGACGGGCCTGCTGCGGTCGCACGACATCGGTACGCGCATCCTGCTCGGCGGGCTCGCCGGACTCCTCGCCGTCCTGCTCGCCGACTGGTTGTGGCTGGTCCTCGGTCAGCACGTGCCGCCGCTCGACGCGTTCAACGAAGCGGTCCGCGTGGTGACCACGGTGGGGCCGGGAGCCGACACCCACGGCAGCCCCGCGTACGCAATCTTCGCGTCGGTGGCGATGCTCTTCACCGTGGTGTTCACCGCCATGTTCACCGCCGGAATCATCGAGCGCCTGCTCGGCCCCCGGCTCGTCGGCCTGGTCGGCAGCCGGGTCCTGCCCCGGTCGGGTCACGTCATCGTCGTGGGTCTCGGTCAGGTCGGACTCCGGTTGTGCCGGGAACTGCAGGCGCTCGGGGTCGCGGTGGTGGGCGTCGAGCGCGACCCCCACGCCAAGAACCTGCGACTCGTGCGGGCGATGAACATCCCGACGGTGGTGGGCCACGGTGGCGACCGCGAACTCCTCGAACGACTGGGTGTGCGCCGCGCAATGGCGCTGGCCGCGGTCGGCTCCGACGACCTCGACAACATCGCCGTGTCCGTGGCCGCGCAGGCCCTCTCCCCCGGACTGCGACTGGTCCTGCGGGCCGGTGAGCAGGAGGCCATCGCGGAGACGCGGTCGCTGCTGCGGCTCGGGATCATCCGCGACGTCACCAGCCTCAGCGCCACGTACGTGGTGGCCGAGCTGATCGGCCTGCACCCGCAGGGCGTCGTGGCGGACGGCAGCCACCTCTACCTGGAGGTGGCGACAGCGGACGCGTCCGAGCCCGTCTTCACGGAACTGCCCGTGTCGCCGCGGATGAGCTGCCGCCACCTCGTCACCGCGTAGCGACCTAGCCGGTCACGGCCAGCGCGTCGATCTCGACGAGCATGACCTCGTGCGGGAGGTCGACGAAAACCGTGGTGCGGCACGGCAGCTGACCGCTCGGGACGTTCTCCGCGATGAACTCGCCATACACGTCGTTCATCGCCGCGAAGTCGTCCCGGGTGGTGAGGTAGACGCGGAACATCAGCACGTCCTCCACGCTCGCACCGCCGGCTTCGAGGATCGCCTTGACGTTCTCGAGGGTGCGGCGGGTCTGCTCGCGCACGTCGCCTTCGGCGATGTACGTGTTCGTGACGGGGTCCATCGGGCCCTGCCCCGACACCTGGAGCAGGTTGCCCTTCCTGATGCCCTGGCTGAACGTGTGCGCGGGGGCGGGGGCGCCTTCGGTGCGGATGACGGTGGTGTCGGACATATCGATACTCCTGTGTGTCGTTGCTTTTCGGGGGGACGGGGGACGGTCATGGCTGGGCGCGGTATCCGCAGTCTCGGGAGATCCGCGCGCCCACGGCCTGAAGGGGTTCGAGCAGGTCGAGGACGCGTTCGTAGCTGAGGACGACGTCGGGCACCGAGACCGAGACGGCGGCGACGACGCGGCCGGACGCGCCGCGAATGGGCACTCCGATGCAGTTGACGGACGGCTCGTTCTCCTCCTGGTCGTGCGCCCAGCCCTGCTCTCGGACCATCCGGATCTCGTCGAGGTAGCGTTCCGGTGTCGTGATCGTGTTGGCGGTGCGGGAGGAGAAATCCATCGAGTCGACGACGGTCCGCAGTTCCGAATCCGGCAGGTCGGCGAGGATCACCTTCGCGACGGCGGTCGAATTGAGATTGGCGCGCAGCCCGATTCGCGAGTACATCCGGATCTGGTCGTGTGATTCGAGTTTGTCGATGTACACCACGTCACCGCCCTCCATCGCCGCAAGGTGCGTGGTGCGCCCGTATTCGCGGTTGAACGCGACGAGGTGAGGTGACGCGATGCGCCGCACCTCCCGCTGATCGGTGGCCTGTGCGGCGAGTTCGAAGATGCGGGAACCGAGGTGGTACTGGTTGCTGTTGTCGCGGAACGTGAACCGCTCGTCGGACAGCGTTCGCAGCAGCCGCAGCACGGTGGTCTTGTGGACTCCGGTCGATTCGGCCAGCTGGTCGAGGTTGGCGGGGCCGTTGCCGAGTTGCACCAGCAGGTGCAGGGCGCGGGAGACACTCTGACTCATCCGTTCACTCCACTTCTCCGGAGGGCGAAACCGTCGGCGGTGACGCTCGTTGCCGCCCAGTCCGCTTCGGAACAGTGCAGCAGCGCGTCGAGCAGTGCGGCGGGCGGCGGGGGCGCCGAGTCGGCCGCGACGGTCAGGGTGGCGGCCGCCCCGATGTGCCCGCGGCGCAGGCAGCGCGCCTGGTCCTCGCCGCGCACCACACCGCTGAGATATCCGGCGGCGAAGGCATCGCCGGCGCCGACGGGTTCGACGACGTCCACGCGGAGCGCGGGGACGGCGATGCTGCGGCCACTCCGGTCGACGGCCAGGGCCCGGTGCGCCCCGTCCTTGACGACGACGGTGGCGGGCGCGGGCAGGATCAGTCGCAATTCGTGCGGATCCGCGGTGCCCAGCACGCGCAGGGCCTCGTCGGCGCCGACGAGCACCAGGTCCGCGAGATTCGCCAGTTCCACGACCATCCGCGGGTCGCCGTCCGGCCACAGTTGCTCACGCCAGTTGACGTCGAAGCTGACGACACCGGAGATTCCCGGCCTGTCGCGGAGCAGTCGCCGCATCAGGGCGAGGCACGAATCGGACAGGGCCGGTGTGATTCCGCTGCAGTGGACGACGGTGGCGCGGCCGAACAGTTCCGCGACCGCCGGCCGGTCGAGGAATCCGGGGTCCATCGCCGACGCCGCCGAACCCGCCCGGGAATACAGGCTGTCGGTCCGCGGCTCGCCGTGCTCGTCGACGGCGGTGGTCTTCGAGTAGTGACCGGTGGGCCGCTCGGGGTCGACCTCGATCGCACGGTCGTCGACACCGCGCGCCCGCAGTTCGGTGCGGATGAGTGCGCCGAACTCGTCGTCGCCGAGCCGTCCGACCCACGCGGCCGGGACACCGAGCACGGCGAGCCCCGCGGCGACGTTCGCCTCCGCGCCGGCGAGGTGGAGTGTCGAGTCCGGGGCCACCAGCACCATCGCCTCACCGAGGCACGCGACACCGGACTCGGGGGTGGGGGTCGATTCCTGCACTTGTTACCTCTGCGACTGCTCGGACTGGCACGGGGTTGGGTTTCGGGAGCCCTCGCCGCGGCGATGCATGCCGCATCGGACCGTTGACGATGACCCAGGCCAATGCTAGACATAGGAGACGCAAAAACGCAATCAACGTTGCATATAGCGCAACGTTGCACTTCACGGCACTTCTTCCGAAGCCGGCCAGCCCCACAAAACCCGAACGACAGGATCGACGATGACGATCAGCGGAACGGATGCACTCGATTCCGGCGCCTTGGCGGAGCTCGACGAGCTGCGCCTGTCCGACGTGGACAAAGCCCTCCCCTCCGCGGCGAACGGCCTGACCAAGACCGAGTTCCTGACCACCCGGCCGAGGCTGTCCGCGTTCAGCACGCCGGTGATGGTCCTCGACGAGACGGCCATCGCCGGCAATCTCGACACCATGGCGGCCTGGTGCCGGGAGCACGGAGTCGACCTCGCTCCGCACGGGAAGACGACGATGTCTCCGGTGCTGTGGGACCGGCAGATCCGCAGCGGCGCGTGGGGGATCACGCTGGCGAACTTCGGTCAGCTCCGGGTGGCGGTGCGATTCGGCGCGCGCCGGGTGCAGATCGCGAACTCGCTCGTCGACCCGACCGCCCTGCGATGGCTGGCCGAGCAGATGGACGCGAACCCAGAACTCGAAGTCCTGATGTGGGCCGACTCCCCGCAGACGGTCGACGCGATGACCGCGGCGCTGGCGGGCGTCACGGTGGTCCGGCCGCTGCCCGTGCTCGTCGAACTCGGCGGAGCGGGAGGCCGCACCGGCGCCCGGTCGGTGGCCGAGGCCGTGGCGGTCGCCGAACGTATCGGCGAGAGCCCCGCACTGCGGTTGGCCGGCGTCTCCGGTTACGAGGGGGCACTCGCCCACGACGCGTCCGAGGAGTCCCTCGCCCGGGTCCGGGCGTACCTCCGGTCGATGGCCGAGCTGCATCGCCGGCTCGAGGCCGACGGGCGTTACCCCGAGAGCCACGACGTCTACGTGACCGCCGGCGGCAGTGCCTATTTCGACGTGGTCGCCGAGGTACTCGCCGAACTCGCGGGCGGCAGAACCACAGTGGTGGTCCGCGCCGGCGCGTACATCATCCACGACGACGGCTTCTACACCGGGATCACCCCGTTCGCCCGCGCCCGAGACGAGCAGGGGCGTCGCCTCACGTCGGCGATGCACACGTGGGCCCGGGTGGTGTCCCGCCCCGAGCCGGGCCTCGCCCTGCTCGACGCAGGCAAACGCGACGTCCCGTTCGACGAGGGACTCCCCACCGCGCAGGCCGTCGCCGGCGCGCTCGGGGCGGCGCCGCGCCCGCTCGTCGGCGCCGAAGTGACCGCCGTCAACGACCAGCATGCGTTCCTCCGGCTCGATCCCGCACGACCCGAACACGATCTGCGCGTCGGCGACGTCGTCCGGCTCGGTCTCTCCCACCCGTGCACCGCGTTCGACAAATGGCGCTGGATACCCGTCGTCGGCGACGACTCCGACGATCCCGTCGTCGTCGACCTGATCCGCACCTTCTTCTGATCCCCGGCCGAGGACTCACATCATGACCACTCTGATCCGTTCCGCCACCGTCGTCGACGGGTCGGAGGCGCCGAGGTACCGCGCCGACGTGCTCGTCGACGGAGACCGGATCGCCGAAATCCGGCCCGCGGCAGATCACTCCGCGACCGAACGCCCCACCGCGGATCGTGTGATCGACGCCGACGGCCTGGTGCTCGCACCCGGATTCATCGACATGCACGCCCACTCGGACCTGCAGATCCTGCTGAACCCCGAGCACCCGTCGCGGATCACCCAGGGGGTCACCACCGAGGTACTCGGCCAGGACGGACTGTCCTACGCACCCGTCACCGACGACGTCCTCGCCGTGGTCCGGCGCAAGATCGCCGGATGGAACACCGATCCCGAGGGCTACGACTTCTCCTGGCGGAGCGTGGGCGAGTATCTCGACAGGCTCGACCGCGGGATCGCCACCAACGTCGCGTATCTCGTCCCGCACGGGGTGGTGCGGGCGTTGGTGGTGGGCTGGGACGATCGCCCGGCGACGGCGCCGGAGATCGAGGAGATGCAGCGGATCGTGGCGCAGTCCATGGTGGAGGGCGCCGTCGGGTTGTCCGCGGGGCTGACCTACACGCCGGGGATGTACGCGGACAACGAGGAGTTGCTGGCACTGTGCCGGACCGTCACCGAGTACGGCGGCTACTTCTCGCCGCACCACCGGTCGTACGGCGCCGGCGCCATGGAGGCCTATGCCGAGATGGTGGACCTGACGTCGCGGGCCGGGTGCGCGCTGCATCTCGCCCATGCCACGCTGAACTTCGGACCCAACAAGGGCCGCGCCCCGGAACTGCTGGCCCTGCTCGACGCCGCCGAATCCGCCGGCGCGGACATCAGCCTCGACACCTACCCGTATCTTCCCGGCGCCACCACGCTGTCGGCGATCCTGCCCAGCTGGGCATCGGCGGGCAGTATGGAACAGACCCTCGACCGGCTCCGGGATCCGGTTGCCCTCGAACGTATCCGGGAGCATCTCGAGGTCACCGGATCCGACGGCTGCCACGGCGTGATCGCCGAGTGGCACACCCTCGAGATCAGCGGCGTGCAGAATCCCGAACTCGACGCCTACGTCGGGAAGACCGTCGCCGACATCGCTGTCGAGGAGAACCGCGACCCCTTCGACGTGTGCATCGACATCCTGGTCCGCGACCAACTCGGCAGTGGCATCCTGCAGCACGTCGGGCACGAGGAGAACGTGCGCGCGATCATGCAGCACCCCCGGCACACCGGCGGCAGCGACGGACTGCTGGTCGGCGCGAAACCGCACCCCCGCGGGTGGGGAACGTTCGCACGCTACCTCGGGCACTACAGCCGCGACCTCGGGCTGATGTCCCTGGAAGAGTGCGTCGGTCACCTCAGCGGCCGCGCCGCGACGCGGTTGCGTCTCGTCGACCGCGGCTTCGTCCGCCGCGGCTACGCCGCCGACCTGGTGCTGTTCGATCCGGACACCGTCGGCGACACCGCGACCTACGCCCGGCCGCGTCAGGCTGCGGCCGGGTTCTCCCACGTATTCGTCCGCGGCCGCCTCGCCCTCGAGGACGGCCGCCTCACCGGCGCGACCGCCGGAAGATCGTTGCGCCGCGAAGAAGGAGGAGCAGTCCGATGACCGAGATCGACATTCTGCGTGCCGACCGGGTACTGACGGTGGTGCGCGCGGAGTCCATTCCCGACGCCACCGACCTGTGCCACGCGCTCGCCGAGGGTGGAATCCGGACGGTCGAGTTGACGTTCACCACCCCCGACGTGCTCCATCACCTCGGCCGCGCCGCCGACGCCGCCGCCGCGGCGGGCAGCATCCTCGGCGTCGGGACCGTGATGACCGGCGATCAGGCCGCGGCCGCGATCGACGCCGGCGCCCGGTTCCTCGTCACCCCCGGCATCCGCCCGGACGTCGCGAAAGTCGCCACGGGACGGTCGATTCCCGTCTTCCTCGGCGCGTTCACCCCCACCGAGGTGGCCATGGCCGTCGACCTCGGATCCGCCGCGGTCAAGATCTTCCCCGCCAAGCGGCTCGGCCCCGGCTACCTCTCCGACCTGCACGGCCCGTATCCCGGCGTGGAACTCCTGCCGTCGGGCGGGATCAACGATGCCAACGCCCGCGAGTTCCTCGACGCCGGCGCACTCGCCGTGTGCGCGGGCACCAGCGTCGTCCCACCGCCCAGCGTCGCCGCAGGCAACTGGACCGACATCACCGACCGCGCCCGCGCGTTCGTCACCGCGCTCTCGGCCTGAGCACCCTTCCCCTTCTCCCTGGAGACGCAATGACGTCGTTCGTCGACTGGCTGCAGCACGACACAGCCGGACTCCTCACTCTCGCAGCGATATCCATCGCCGTGTTGCTGGTCCTCATCATCAAACTCAAGCTCGAGCCGTTCATCGCGCTGATCGTCGTCGGCGTCGGTGTCGCACTCATCGCGGGAGTGTCGGTGGTCGAACTGGTCGGCACCCCGACGTCGGCGGCCGACTCGATCCTGGAGAAGGGGTTCGGCGGAATCCTGGGGCACATCACCCCGATCATCGGCCTGGGCACCGTCCTCGGCGCGATGATGGAACGCTCCGGCGGCGCCGACGTCCTGACCGAACGACTGCTGAAGTTGTTCGGGCCCAAGGGTGCACCGCTGGCGATGGGTGTCACCGGTCTCGTGCTCGGCATCCCGGTCTTCTTCGACATCGGCATCTTCATCCTCGCCCCGCTCGTGTACGTGGCGGCCAAGCGCGGCGGCAAGTCGCTGGTGCTGTATGCGATGCCGATGCTCGCCGGCCTGTCCATGACGCACGCGTTCCTGCCCCCGCACCCGGGCCCCGTCGCCGCGGCCGGTCTGCTGCACGTCGACATGGGCTGGATCATCATCATGGGTCTCGCGTGCGGTATCCCCGCCTGGTTCGTCAGCGGCGTCGTCTGGGGTAGCTGGATCGGCAAGCGGGTGATCATCGAGGTCCCGGACGAGTTCATCCCGGAGGAGAAGGAGGCCGACGAGAACCCGCCGCCACTCTGGCTGATCTCGTTCATCATCCTCGTGCCGATGGTGCTGATCCTCGGTGCGACGGTCGGCAACGTCGTCCTCGAAGAAGGCTCGACACTGCTGTCGGTGCTGATCTTCCTCGGCACCCCCACGATCGCACTGACCATCGCCGTGCTGCTGGCGCTGTACCTGCTCGGGACCCGGCGCGGAATCACGGCGCAGGAGATCGGCGCGATGTCGGCCGCCGCACTGAAACCGGTCGGCATGATCCTGCTCGTCGTCGGTGCGGGCGCATTCTTCGGCGCGGTGCTGCGGGCCACCGGAGTCGGGCAGGCCCTCGCCGACTCGATGGACGCACTCGGACTCCCGGTCATCCTGTCCGCGTACCTGATCAGCTGCGCCCTCCGCATCGCCCAGGGTTCGGCGACCGTCGCCATCGTCACCACCGCGGGCGTCATCGAACCGTCGATCGCAGCCGGAAACTACTCGTCCCCGCAGATCGCCCTGATCGTGATCGCCGTGTCTGCCGGATCCATCATCGCCAGCCACGTCAACGACGGCGGATTCTGGATCGTGTCACGGTATTTCAACATGTCGGTGAAAGACACCCTGAAGACGTGGACGGTGCTCGAAACCATCCTGTCGGTCGTCGGCTTCGCGGTGGCCTCGTTGATCTGGGTGCTCGTCTAACCGACGGAATCCGCGTCGCGCAGCACCCGCGCCGCCCCGGCGAACGTCCGCACGCGCGCGTCGTCCCACACGTGGGCGGGCACACCGCCGCCCAGCAGGGTGCGGACAAGCGCGGGGTCGTCGCCGATCGGCACGTCGCTGCCCGCGATCACGATGTTGCCGTAGCGGCGTCCCTTCAGCATCGCGGGATCGGCGATGATCGTGGTGTGCGGGAACACGCTGCCGATGGTCGCCGCCTCCCGGCGCGCGAGGACGAGGTCGCGGGTGTCTCCGCAGTTCACCGCGAAGATCCCGCCGGGTGCCAGCACCCGGCGCACGTGCCCGGTGAACTCCGTGGTCGTCAGCGACGCCGGGGTCGTGTTGCCGGCGAACACGTCGCGGACGATCAGGTCGCGGCTCGACTCCGTCAACGTCTCGGTGACCGCCCGCGCCTCCCCCACCCGCAGTCGCAGCAGTGGGGCCCGCGGCAGGTCGAACCAGTCACGGACCAGTTCGGCGAGCCTGCCGTCGAGTTCGACCACCACCTGCCGGGCGTCCGGATAGCGGGCGGCGAGATGTCGGGCGAGCGAGCAGGCGCCGCCCCCGAGGTGCAGTGCCCGCACCCGCCGATCCGTGCCCCAGTGCGAGGCGACCAGTTCGGCGATCCATCGCATGTACTCGAAATCCAGGCGAGCGGGGTCCGACACGTCGATGTGGGAACTCTCGACGCCGTTCACCTTCAGCACCCAGCCGTGCGGGTTGAGGTTGTCCACGGCGAGTTCGCACGTGCCTGTGTCGATGGGGTACACACCGGGCACGGGACCCCCGTCGGATGTCCGCGCAGCCCGACCACCGCGCTGCCTGCCCATCGTCCGTCTTCCCTACTGCTCGCGCCGCCCACTCGCGTCTGCTGCGAGAATCGTCCTCCCACGATACCGGCCCGCCACGCGGGTGCCCTACCGTGGAGATGCGCACGAGAAGGGAAGACGATGGAACCTCAGGAAGTCGACTTCGCGCACACCGAAGGCGCGGCGAAGCGGCGACGCGAGAAGGCGATGGGACTCGCGCGGTACGTGTGGGATCGCGGAATCAGTGGCCAGGAACTGCTCGACCTGACCGACAGCACGCTGCGCAAACTCGCCCGGGCGGCCGGGTCCAACCCGCCGAGCACCATGGAGACGTGGCTGACCGTGGTCGAACTGCTCGACCAGAAGACGGCCTGGGCGCAGCGCCACCCCGACCATCCCGCCGCCACCCCGGCGCACCGCGACGAGAAGATCATGTGGGTGACGCCGCCGGTCCAGCCCTGGACGTGAACCGCTAGCTCCCTCCCTCGTCCCTCCCCTGCCGCTCACCCCTCTCCCCTTCCGGACGAACGGGACGCTCGTTCGATCCAACGCAACGAGCGTCCCGTTCGTCGCGCCTGATCACGGGAGCTCGAGTATTCGGTCGTCGGACGCTCCCGGATCGCCGCGGCCGTCGCGGTTGCTGGTGCTGAACCAGACGGCGCCGTCCGGTGTCGCGACGACGGTCCGCAGCCGCCCGTATTCGCCCTCGAACAGCGACTGCGGTTCACCGAGTGCACCGTCTGCGCCCACCGGGATCCGCCACAGTCGTTCGCCGCGCAGCGCCGCGACCCACAGCGCGCCGTCGTGGAAGGCGAGACCGGACGGGGACGCTTCGCCGGTGGACCATTGGACCACCGGGTCGACGAAGCCCGCCTCCCCCGCCCGCCCCTCTACCTCCGGCCATCCGTAATTGGCGCCGGGTTCGATCAGGTTCAGCTCGTCCCAGGTGTTCGCGCCGAACTCGGTGGCCCACAGCCTGCCCGCGTCGTCCCACGCGAGGCCCTGCACGTTGCGGTGCCCGAGCGACCACACGGGTGATCCGGGAGTCGGATTGTCGGCCGGGATCGATCCGTCGGGGTCGATGCGCAGGATCTTGCCGCCGAGAGAGGACGGGTCCTGGGCGCGCGGCCGGTCGCCGGCTTCACCGGTCGCGACGTACAGCTTGCCGTCCGGGCCGAACGCGATCCGGCCACCGTCGTGGATCGACGCGGCGGGGATGCCGGTGAGGATCGGGGCCGGCTCGCCGAGGCTGCGTCCGTCGAAGCTCAGGGAGACCACCCGGTTGTCGTCGCCGGTGGTCAGGTACGCGTAGATCGTCCGGTCCGTCGCGTAGTTCGGCGAGACGGCCAGGCCCAGCAGTCCCGATTCGCCCTGCGCCGACACACCGGGCACCTCGCCGATCACGGGAGTGCTCCCGTCGGCCTGCAGGTGTCGGATCGCGCCGCTGTCCCGTTCCGCGATCAGCGCCGTCCCGTCGGGCAGAAACGCTATCCCCCACGGCACGTCGAGATCGGACGCGACCACGGCAGGCTCGCCGGCGGACGGCGCGGCGGCCACGCTGGTCGGCGACACCTGCGCCGAACTCCCCTCGGACTGGCAGGCCGCGCACGCGACGACCACCAGTGCCGCGGTGGCCGCGAAAAGTCGCTGTCCCATGGATGTCCTCCCGTCGCGCGACCGCACTCTGTCCATACTCCCCCAGGTGAGTGGCAAAGTGTCCCTGCGCACGCAATGCCACTCACGTGGGGCTGCGGGTGCTTAGACTCGACGTCATGGCCACGTCTTCCCGAGCCGGTAGGACCACGGTGATCGATGCCCGACGTTCGGCCGGGAAGGCCGCACGCGAACAACTCTCCCGCAAGGCGCAGGGTGCATTCGCCCTTCCGGAGCGCGACCCGGTGGCGGTGATCGAAGCGCAGAACACCACCCGGCTGCAGACCCTGGTGCCGATCCGGGTCGGACGGATGCTCGAATCACCGTTCGCGCTGTACCGCGGTTCGGCCGCGATGATGGCGCACGACCTCGCCGACTCACCGGTCACCGGATGCCAAGTCGTCGCGTCCGGCGACGCGCACCTCGCGAATTTCGGGCTGTTCGCCTCACCGGAACGCCGGATGCTGTTCGATCTCAACGACTTCGACGAGGCCTATCCGGCGCCGTGGGAGTGGGACGTGCGCCGGCTCGCCGCGAGCGTGTGGATCCACGGGCGCGCCAACTCGTACACCGAGGCGCAGTGCGCCGACTCCACCGGCGCCGCCGTCCGCTCGTACCGCAACACCCTGAGGACGCTGTTCCGGCTGACCGCCACGGAGCGGTACTACTTCCAGGAGGAGACGGACGTCCTCGAGCACGACCCGCGCGGGAAGCAGCAGCAGATCCGGGCGATCACCGAGAAGGCGCGCAAACGGACATCCGAACAGGTCCTCAGGAAACTCACCACGATGGAGGAGGACGGCAGGCCGCACATCGTCGACCAGTTCCCCGTCATCCGGCATTCGACGAACTACGACCTGGGCCGCATCACCGAGTTGTATCTCCTGTATCTCGACACGCTGCGCGCCGACATTCGACTGTTGCTGTCGCAGTACGAGGTGGTCGACTACGCGATGCGCATCGTGGGTGTGGGCAGCGTCGGAACCCGCTGCTGGTTGCTGCTGCTGCAGGGCCCGGCCGGGGAGCCGCTCTTCCTGCAGGCCAAGGAGGCACCGCGGTCGGTGCTGGAGACGCACGGGAAGGTCGCGACCGCACCGGACTCGATCATTCGCACCGTCGCGGAGAAGGGCCAGGGCGCCCGCGTCGTCGGCGCGCAACGCATCCTCCAGGCCCAGTCCGACCCGTTTCTGGGGTGGGTGCGCGACGTCGAGGGCGACGACGGACGCCGGCGCGACTTCTACCTTCGGCAGTTCCGCGACATGAAGGGGTCCGTCGACTTGCAGACCCTGGAACCGGCGCAATCGGTGAGGTACGCGGCGCTGTGCGGCACGATGCTGGCCCGCGCGCACAGTCAGAGTCCCGGATCGGCGTTCGTCGCGGGGTATCTCGGCAACGGGGACACGTTCGATCTGGCGATCACCGCCTGGGCCCGCCTGTATGCGGACCAGTCCGAGAAGGATCACGACGCGCTGCGGGCGGCGGTGAAGGCGGGGCGGCTTCCCGCGGAGACCGGTCTGTAGACCGGTACCATGACGGCGTGTGCGAAACAGGTGGCTACTGAGGTGGCCGAGCAGCCGGCATCGGGTGAACGGTACTTTCTGGAGTCCCTGGACCGCGGACTGAGCGTCCTCGAATGCTTCGACGAGCAGCACCGGGAGCGCACGCTGAGCGAGGTGGCGCAGAGCGTCGGGATCACCCGCTCCACGGCGCGACGCATTCTGCTCACCTTGGTGGACAAGGGTTTCCTGCGTCTCGACGGCCGCAACTTCTCGCTCACGCCCCGGGTGCTGCGGTTCGGTTTCTCGTATCTCGCCGCGCTGCGACTGCCGCAGGTCGCCGATCCGCACATCGAGGCTCTCGCGAAGGAACTGGGCGAGACCATCTCCGTCACCATCCTCGACGGCCCCGACGTGGTGTACGTGGCGCGGGTCCGCTCACCCCGGATCATCCGCATCTCCATCACCGTGGGCATGCGGTTCCCCGCGTACGCGACGTCGACGGGGCGGGTGCTGCTGGCGGGACTGCCGGCCGACGCCCTCGACGACTATCTGAAGACCACCACGTTCCAGTCGTTCACCCCGCAGACGATCTCGGACGTCGACCAACTGCGCACCGCGGTCGGGCAGGTCGCCGCGGACGGCTGGTCGATGTCGGACAACGAACTCGAGGTCGGCATCCGCGGCGCGGCCGTTCCCATCCGCGATCGGACGGGCGCCGTGGTCGCCGCCCTCAACTCCTCGCTGCAGGGCACCCAGTACACACGCGACGACGTCGAGGCGACGGTGGTGCCGAAACTCGTCGCGACGGCGGAGCGGATCGGGTCCGACCTGTCGCTGGGCTGACCGCCTACGCGGCGCGCCGGGACTGCTGCTCGACGAGCGCCAGCACGTGCGCGTACATGCGCTCGAAATCCGGTGTGACACCGGTGAACAGCTGGAACGCGTCGGCGGCCTGGAAGACGTTCATGCCTGCACCACCGAGGGTGGGCGCACCGAGCGCGCGGGCCGCCCGGATCAGGGGTGTCTCGATCGGCCGGTAGATCACGTCGGCGACCCACAGGTCGGGGCGCAGCAGGTCCACGGGCACCGGGGTGCCGGGGAATCCGACCATGCCGATGGGTGTGGCGTTGATCAGACCGGACGCGTCCGCGAGCGGCCAGGCAATCTCCGACGCCGGAACCGCGTCGACGACGCTGCCGGGAAACAACTTTCGCATCGTGTCCCGGCAGTGTTCGGCACGGTCGAGGTCGACGTCCGTCACGGTGAGGTGCCCAGCGCCCCGGGTGAGCGCCGAGTAGGCGACGGCGACTCCGGCGCCGCCCGCCCCGATCTGCACCACCCGGTCGAGGCTCGCACCCGGCAGTTCGCGGCCCAGGCTGCTGCCGAACCCGGTCCAGTCCGTGTTGTGCCCGACGGCCCTGCCCGCGGTGAACACCACGGTGTTGACGGCCTCGAGTCGCGCGGCGTCCGGCGACAATTCGTCGAGGTGGGCCATCACCTGCTGCTTGTACGGGTGGGTGACGTTGAGCCCGTCGAACCCCCACTGCCGTGCGAGGTCGATGATGCCGTCGACGCTGGCGGCCGCCCCGTGCAGACGCTCGAGGTCGAGGAGGCGGTACACGTAGTTCATGCCCTGCGCGCGCCCTTCGGCCTCGTGCAACGTGGGCGAGAACGACCCGTCGATCCCGTCTCCGATGAGTCCGCAGAGCACCGACTGTGCAGCCATGACCGTCACCTCCTCGTCTACCGGCTCAGTGCGCGTTCTCGAGCTTCGCGGCCGTGTCGGCGTCCGCGGCGTCGGCACTCGAATCGGGCTGCAGTCGCCACGCGATCAGGGCGCTGACGACGCAGCCGCCTGCCAGGTACACGGCCACGAGGTGCCAGGACCCACCGCTCGCGGTGACGAGGGCCGCCGCGATGAACGGAGTGAAGCCGCCGCCGATCGCGCTGGCCACCTGGTACCCGACGCCCGCACCGCTGTACCGGTACTCCGCACCGAACATCTCGGTGAACAGCGGCTGCTGCACGCTGACGACCATGTCGTGGGAGATGTTGACGAGGAGCACGGCCAGGATGACGGTGCCGATCATCGATCCGTGCTCGAGGAAGATGAAGAACGGGAACGCGCACACCGCGCCGATCAGCGCGCCGAGGATGTAGACGCGGCGCCGGCCGTGCTTGTCGGACAGCCAGGCGAACAGCGGGATGGTGCCGATGCCCACGGCGCCGACGAGCAGACCGACGTTGAGCATGAAGTTGCGCTCCATCCCCAGTTCCTGCGTGGAGTAGCTGAGCGCGAACGTGGTCACGATGTACATGGAGAACAGTTCGGCGAACCGCAGGCCGATGATCTGGAGGAACGCCTTCGGGTGGTTGCGCAGAGCCTCGACGAGCGGGATTCGCTTCTTTTCCTGTGGGCTCTCCTCCTCGACCTTCTCGACCTTTTCGACGAATTCGGGGCTCTCCTGGACTCCGGCGCGGATCCACAGACCGATTCCGACCAGGACGACGCTGGCGATGAACGGAACACGCCAACCCCACTGGCTGAACGCGTCCTCGGTGGTCAGGTTGCTCATGAGCATGACGAATCCGGTCGCGAGGATGAGGCCGACCGAGTACCCGACCTGCACGCCGCTGCTGTAGAACGCCTTCTTCTTCGGCGGCGCGCTCTCGACGGCCATCAGCGCGGCTCCACCCCACTCGCCGCCGACGGCGAAGCCCTGGATGGCGCGCAGCGTGACGAGCAGGATCGGCGCCCACCAGCCGATCGACGCGAAGGACGGCAGCAGTCCGATCAACGCGGTGCTCGTGCCCATGATCAGCACGGTGAGGATCAGCATCCGCTTGCGTCCGATGCGGTCGCCGTAGTGGCCGAATACCACGCCGCCGAGCGGCCGGAACAGGAATCCGACGCCGAACGTCGCGAACGCGGCGAGCGTTCCGATCGCCGGGCTGACGTTCGGGAAGAACTCCGAGTTGAAGACCAGTGCCGCGACCAGCCCGTAGAGCAGGAAGTCGTACCAGTCGATGACCGCGCCGACGAAGCTGCTCAGCGCTGCTCTTCGCGCCTGCTTCTCGGCCGCCGGGGTGAAGGCGTGATCGCTCATTCCGATGTCCCGTCTACATAGATGCCGAACCCGGTGTTCGTATGCCGAACGCGTGTCCGCTGATTGAATAATGTGACGGTAGCCATAGCGTTTCCGCGTTGTCAAGACAGTGCCGATGCGCGGTCACACCGCAGGGCAGATGCGTGGCACTGCCGTTTCGTCTATCCCGGCCGCCCGAAATTCACCGAATCGGCGGTTCCGCGGCCGCCGCGACTCGTCCACACTTTCTCGAATCAGCGACGCACATCACATCCGGAGTAGCGCCGAAGGGATTTCTCCATGTCAGGAACCACCGATCCGCAGCTTCAGCACACGTTGAAGAAGCGGCACCTCTCGATGATCGCCATCGCGGGGGTGATCGGAGCAGGCCTCTTCGTGGGCTCCGGGGTCGCGATCCGCGAGACGGGCCCCGGCGTTCTGGTCGCCTACGCACTCGCCGGCATCGTCGTCATCCTCGTGATGCGCATGCTCGGCGAGATGTCGACCGCCAACCCCGAGACCGGCTCGTTCTCCGCGTACGCGGACCAGGCGATCGGCCGCTGGGCGGGATTCAGCATCGGCTGGCTCTACGCGTGGTTCTGGATCATCGTCCTCGGCATCGAGGCGACCGCAGGCGCCGTCATCATGAACCGGTGGGTTCCCGACGTCCCGCAGTGGAGTTGGGCACTGATCCTGATGGTGCTGCTCACGCTGACGAACATCGCGTCCGTGAAGTCGTTCGGCGAGTTCGAGTTCTGGTTCGCGTCGATCAAGGTCGCGGCGATCGTCATCTTCCTGGGGCTCGGAGTCCTCGCGATCTGCGGGTTCCTGCCCGGTGTCGAAGCACCCGGGCTCACCAACCTCACCGGGCACGGCGGGTTCTTCCCCAACGGGGCCGGTGCCGTGTTCGCGGCGGTCCTCGTGGTCGTGTTCTCGTTCTTCGGCGCCGAGATCGCCACCATCGCGGCCGGTGAATCCGCCAATCCCGTGGCGGCGGTGCGCAACGCCGTGCGGTCCGTCGTGTGGCGCATCCTCATCTTCTACATCGGGTCGATCGCCGTCGTCGTGACGCTTCTCCCCTGGGACGACGCCTCCGTCGCGCTGAGCCCGTACGTCGCGGTCATGGACTCGTTCGGCATCCCGGCGGCAGGCAACATCATGGACGTCGTCGTGCTCACGTCCGTGCTGTCCTGCCTGAACTCCGGCCTGTACACGGCGAGCCGCATGATCTTCTCGCTCTCCCGCCGCGGCGACGCCCCGGCCTCGCTGGCGAAGATCGGCTCGTCCGGCGTCCCGCGTCAGGCCGTGCTCGTCTCGACGGTCGTGGGATTCCTGACCGTGGGCCTGAACTACCTGTACCCGGACACCGTGTTCCTGTTCCTCGTCAACTCGTCGGGCGCGATCGCCCTGTTCGTGTGGCTGGCGATCTCGGTGTCACAGCTGCGCATGCGGCGCCGCCTCGAGGCAGAGGGCAAGGACCTGACACTGAAGATGTGGCTGTTCCCGTATCTGACGTGGTGCACCATCGCCGCCATCATCGCGCTCTGCATCGGCATGCTCGTGCTCCCGGAGACCCGGAGCCAGATGTACGTCTCGATGGGACTCGCCGTCGTGGTGGTCGGAATCGGGATCTACCGTCAGCGGACCCGCCAGGTCACCGGCGAGGCGCCGGATCCCACGCCCTCCGGCGAAGAAACGGTCGACGCCCTTCGCCCCTGAGCCCGGGCCCGCATGTTCGCATAACGAACAGTAGTGCGCTCACTGCACTCGGCGTACAGTCCCGCCGAGGGAACGCCGGACTCACCGGCCCCAGGAAGGACCGAAGCTCATGAGGTGGGCGATTCTCGGCGCGAGCAACATCGCTGCCACCCGCGTTCTCCCCGCGCTGCGCGAGTGCGGGGAGACCGCGGCAGTCGTGCTGAGCGGTGACGCGGCGCGCGCGGAGGACTACCGGCGGACCCACGACATCGAGTCCGCCACCGGCGACCTGCGCGAGGCGGTGGGCGGGGACGTCCAGGCCGCCTACGTCTCGTCGACCAACGACAAGCACTTCGACCACGCGATGGCCGCGATCGACGCGGGCCTGCACGTGCTGTGCGAGAAGCCGCTGTCGTTCGACGTCACTCAGGCGCAGAAGATGGTCGACGCGGCCGCATCCGCGAGGGTCGTGTTCGCGACCAACCATCACCTCCGCGCCCACCCCGTTCACCGTGCGGCCCGAAAGTTACTGTCCGAGGGCGCGATCGGCGACATCCTGTCCATACGCGTGAACAACACCATCCTGCTGCGCCAGGCGCTGCGTGGGTGGCGCCTCGACGGCGTGGGCGGCGGAGTCGTCCTCGACCTCGCGGTGCACGACATCGACACGCTCCGCTTCGTGACCGGGATGGAACCGACCACGGTGACGGCGGTGGGGGTATGCCAGGGGCTCGGTGACGGTCCGGCGGATGCCGCGATGACGAGCGGCGTCCTCGGCACGAACACCCTGTTCTCGCTGCACGACGCGTACACGGTCCCCGGTGGCGTCACCGGATTCGAGATCCACGGAACGTCGGGCACTCTCGTCGCCGCAGACTGCATGCGCCCCGATCCCACCGGGACGCTGCGCATGATCACGAACGGGCACGACACGGCCGTCCCGCTCGAGGCCGTCGACAACCTGTACGCGCCGGGGATCCGGGCGCTCGTCGACGCCGCCCGCGGGGTCGGTGAACCCGTGGCGACAGGACACGACGGGCTGCGTTCGGTGACCGCCGCGCTGGCGATCCTGCAGTCGATCGAGGAGGGACGGACGGTCCGCCTGTGAGGACAGCCAGCTACATGATCAGCCCGCTGGGCCGACGCCGCAGCGGCGACGGTTCCTGCACCGGCATCGAATTCGGCGGGACCGGGTAGGGCGCACCGGCGTTGAGCGTTCCCGCGGCCACGTTCGGCCCGCACTGGGCGATCGCCGCCTGCAGGCGTGGCCCGGGGTCGGTCATCGCGGGAACACCGGAGTTCGGTGCCGACGAGAAGTCGAATGCGGACGTCATGTCGCCGACGGCGCCGCGGCGCCACTCGGTGAGATTGGGGACGGGCACGCCGAACCGCTTCTCGAGCAGGCGCAATTGCGACGTGTGGTCGAACGTGTCGGACGCGACGAGTCCGCCGCGACTGTACGGCGAGATGATCAGCGACGGCACCCGGAACCCGAGTCCGATCGGACCCGGATTGTTCTCGCTCTCCGCCACCGTGTTCAACGGGACCGTCAGGTATTCGCCCGGTGTGCCCGGCGGCGGTGTCGGCGGGGTGACGTGGTCGAAGAAGCCGCCGTTCTCGTCGTAACTGATGATCAGCGCCGTCTTCTCCCAGATCGCCGGGTTGGACGTGAGGATGTCGAGCACCTCGACGATCCCGACCGCGCCCGCGGCGGGGGGCAGCGCCGGGTGCTCGCACGTGAAGATGTTGGGGACGATCCAGGACACCGCGGGCAGGGTGCCGTTCGCGACGTCGGCCCGGAAGTCGTTCGGGTACGTCGGATCGAGGCCGCGGCGGGCGAGTTCCGAAGTCGGGTCGCTGTACTGCTTGAAGCAGCCGAGCATCCCGTCGAGCGCGACACTCGACACCGGTCCGAGGTCCTTGTTGGCGTACACCTTCCAGCTGACGCCGGCCTCTTGCAGGTTCTCCGGATAGGTGCGCCAGGAGTAGGCGAACCTCGGGATCACGGTCGGCGTCTCGACGAGCGGACCGCCCGCCAGCCCATCCGGGTCGATGGTTCCCGTCATCCAGTACAGCCGGTTCGGGTCCGTCGGCCCGAGCACGGAGCAGAAGTAGTGGTCGCAGATCGTGAAGGCGTCGGCGAGGTCGTAGTGGACGGGGATGTCGGCCCGCGTGTAGTAGCCCATCGTGGCGGGACCGTTGAGCGGCCCCTCGTGCGCGATGTGCACCGGCATCCACCGGTCCATCGCGCCGCCGTTCCACGCGTCGTGCTGCGGTCCCCACGAATGGGTGGGGTCGTTGATGCATTCGCCGTCGAGGTGCGTGCCCTGCGTGGTGTCGAGCCGGAACGGGTTGAGAAAACCGGTCGGGGTGGGCCCGACGCCGGGCGTCCAGCCGTACTGCTGCCACGCCGATGACGGGTCGTCGAAGCCACGCACCCCCGACAGCGTGCCGTAGTAGTGGTCGAACGAGCGGTTCTCCTGCATGAGGTAGACGAAGTGCTCGATGTCGTTCAGCGACCCGCTGCCACCCGGATCCTGCGCGTACGCCCGGTCGATCACCGGGCCCGCCCACGAACTGAGGAATGCGGCTCCGCCGGCCGCTGCGGCGGAGGCGAGGAACTTGCGTCGTGAGATGTCCGATGCCGGGGTCACGGATCGTGACGCTAGTCGCTGCGGACGCCGCCCGCCCGGTGAATGCGCACGTTGCCCTACTGCGGGCCCACCGGCACATCGCCTTCCAGCGTGATGCGGTGCATGACGCGGTGCTGGGTTCCGTAGTCGCGGTTGGCGTAGTGCGCGGTGCTGCGGTTGTCCCACAGCACGAGGTCGCCGAGGCGCCAGCGGTGCCGCACGACGTGCTCCGGTTTGGTGAGGTGGGCGTACAGGAAGTCGAGGATTCCCCGGCTCTCCGCCTCCGACACTCCGGCGATGTGGGACGTGAAGCCCGGGTTCACGAAGATGCCCTTGCGCCCCGTTTCCGGGTGCACCCGCACGACGGGATGCTCGACGGGCACGAGTGCCGTGACTTCCTCACCGTCCCAGATGTTTCCCTTGCCGCCGCGCTTCTGCGCGAGGTAGTACCCGAATTCGCGGTTGCCGTCGTGCACCGCGGTCAACTGGTCGATCATCTGCCGGATCGGCAGCGACAGCGACTCGTACGCCAGTTGGCTGTCGGCCCAGTTGGTGTCGCCGCCGTGCGGTGGGAGGACGACGGGCCGGAGGATCGACCCGAGCGGCGGCCGCTTCATGAACGTGACGTCGGTGTGCCACACGTCGGCGAAACCGTTGTCCTGGCTGTCGAGCGCGTACACCTCCCGGGCGACGTTGCCGCTGTCGTGGACGGGGTGGCCCGCGGTCAGCCGACCGAGCCGGCGACCGAACTCGATGTGGCCCGAGTCGTCGAGCGACTGGCCCCGCAGGACCAGCACTTTGTGCTCGGTCAGCGCCGACCGGATCGCGGCCACCTCGGCGTCGGTGGCGGACGCGACGTCCAGTCCGATGATCTCGACCCCGAACGACGGGCCGAACTTGTCGAGCGTCAGCGACGCGGTCCTGGTTTCGAATGCAGTGCTCATGATGTCTTTCCGCGAAGGTGGATCGTGCCTGGGTACGGGAGGACCGGCCCGGACCTGCGAACGCGGAGAATGCGTGAGGAATTACCGGATGCCGGCGGCTACCGAGGAATGGACAGCACGCGGTGCGCGCGCCGGGGCCATCAGCAACAACAGATGTTGGCGCACGTACGGCACAGGTCGACGGTCAGGCGTCGCACCAGGTGAGTCGTATGCACGACGCAATTCCTACCGGATGGGAGGGAAATGAGCAAGCTCGGGGCAATCGCGTGCGATCAGCTCCAGCGCGCCTGACCGCCGTCGAGCGGGATGGTGGCTCCCGACAGGTAACCGGCGTCGGGACCGACGAGGAAGACGACGGCGCGCCCGATGTCGCGTTCGCAATCACCGATCCGGCCGAGCGGAATCGACTTCACGAACTCGGCGGCCTCCTCCGGATTGGTCTCCGTCCACCACTTCAGTCCCGGGGACAGTGCGTGCGGCGCAATCGCGTTGACGCGGATGCCGTCCGGACCCCATTCGCTGGCCGCGGTCCGGGTGAGCGAACGCATCGCCTCCTTGGTGGCCGCGTACAGCCCGTACCCGCTCGTGTCCCAACGCACGGCCGATGAGCTGACGAGGTTGATGATCGAGCCGCCGCCGCGCGCCTTCAGGTGCGGGTAACACAGCTGCATGAGGAACAGGGTGGCCACCGGGCCGACGGCCATCGCCCGGTCGAGAAGCTTCGGCGTGATCTCCAGGAGCGGTCCGAGCGCGCTCGCGTTGGCGTTGTTGACGAGGATGTCGATCCCGCCGAACACGTCCACGACGCGGTCGACCATCGGTGCCAGCTGATCGCGCTTGCTGACGTCGCAGACGATCGGCTCGGCCACGCCGCCGAAGTCGGCGATGGCGGCGCACGTGTCGAGAAGTTTCGCCTCCGTGCGCCCGACCACCGCGATCCGCGCACCCTCCTTGGCCAGCGCGAACGCCATCCCGGCGCCCACGCCCTGCCCGGCGCCGGTGATCAGTGCGACCTTGCCGTCCAGCGTCCCCATCACGAGTCCCCTCGGTCCGATTGTGCGTCGGCTGCCCACCGGTTGGCCGTCAGCCGGAAGCTGGGAACGTCGGACAGCGACATCACCGCCTCGTACGTGCGCTCGTATCCGGTGTGGGCGATCCGCCATCGACCGTCCGGCCCGCGGACGTAGCGGTCGGAGTAGAACGCCGCCCCGCGCAGCACCGTGCCGTGTTCCGGGATCAGCACGGTGTCGGACAGGAACCACCGCCCCGTCGCCGTGTCGCCGTCGACGTCGATCTCCGGGTGACCGCAGTGATGCTCGGTGATGGTCTGCGGCCCCAGATTCGACTTCATGAACTCGACCAGCGCATCCCGCGACTCGAACGCGAGATGCTCGCCGTAGTTCGCGGTCGCGTCGGGAAGGAGTGTGTCGGCGAACTCGTCCCAGCACTTCGTGTCCAGGGCCCGCAGATACGTGTACTTGAGCCTGCTGATCGCGGCGACGGCCTCGAGATCCACGGCATTCACCCTTCGTCCACCCCCAAAACTGACACCTGTTCTACCACGGATCGGCAGGTGCCGGGGCGGACACGGGGATTTGCTATCTGCTGACGCTGCCCGCGACAGTCACCTGCTGACGCTGCCCGCGTCGACCGGCAGGGCGACCGCCGTGATGTACCGCGCCTCGTCCGACGCCAGGAACAGCGCGGCGTTGGCCACGTCGACCGGTTCGATCCAGGGAATCGGCAGCATGTTCATCGTCACCGCGGCCGCCGCGAACTCCTCGCGGGTGGGGTGCTCGAGGTCGGGCCGGAACGCCCGTCGCACCATGTCGTTCTGGATCATGTCCGTGTCGACGTTGGTGGGATGCACGCTGTTGACCCGCACCCGGTGGGGCGCGAGTTCCTTGGCCAGCGACCGCATCAGGCCCACCACCCCGTGCTTGGCCGCGGTGTAGTGGGCGACGCCGACGAGTCCGCGCAGACCGGCGATGGAACTCGTCAGGATCATCGCCCCGCCGCCCCGCTCGATCAGGTGCGGTGCCGCCGCCCTGCACGTCTGCCACACCCCCGTCAGGTTGACGTCGAGCATCGTCTGCCACGTCTCGGAGTCGAGTTCCAGCGCGGCACCCGACGACGTGATGCCCGCCGTGGCGCACACGAAGTCCAGCCCGCCCAGTTCCCCGGCCGCGGCCGTCACCGCGTCCGCGAGCGCCGTTCCGTCGCGCACGTCCACCTGCGCCGTCACGATCCGGCGGCCCGTGTCCCGGACCAGTTTCGCGGTCACCTCGAGGTCCTCCGGGCTCGCCGGCGGCGTCACCACCGTGCCGACCGGCCCGCACAGGTCGACGGCGACGACATCCGCGCCCTCCTGCGCGAATCGCAGTGCCTGCGCCCGGCCGATCCCGCGCGCGGCACCGGTGACGAGGACGACTCTTCCGTTCACTCGACCTGTCATCTCTACACCTTCTGGGTCAGTCCGGCGTCGACCACGAGTTGTGTGCCGGTGATGTATCGCGATTCGTCCGAGGCGAGGAACAGCAGCGCGTTGCTGACGTCCCGCGAGTCCAGCCACGGAACGGGCAGGACATGGTTGGCCGCAAGGACGGGGACGACGTCCTCCCGGGTCGGGTTCTCGAGGTCCGGCCGCAGCCGCGCCATCGTCTCGGGGTTCAGGGTCATGCGGGTGCCGACGGCACCGGGGTGCAACACGTTGACCCGGATGAACTGCGGTCCGAGTTCGTTGGCGAGGGTCCGCGCCAACCCGACCACCGCGGTCTTGGACGCCGAATAGTGAGCGGCCCCGGCCACCGCCTTGATGCCTGCGGTCGAACTGACGATCACGACGGAACCGCCGCCGTCGCGCATCGCCGGGACCGCGGCGGTCGCCGTGTTCCAGACGCCGGTGAGGTTGACGTCGAGCGACCGGTGCCAGATCTCGTCGTCGATCGTCCAGGCCGGGCCCGGGTTGTCGCAGACACCGGCGTTCGCGACGACCACGTCGAGGGGCCCCAGTTCCGCGACTCCGGCGTCGACGGCCGCCCGCAACGCCGACGGGTCCCGCACATCGGCGTGGGCCACGACCGCACGGCGTCCGAGTTCGACGACCAGCCTTCGAGTTTCGTCCAGATCGGCTGCGGCCGACGGAAGGTCGACGGCGACAACGTCGGCGCCCTCCTCCGCGAGCCGGACCGCGTGACTGCGTCCCATGCCGTTTCCGGCACCGGTGATGAAGGCGACCTTGCCTGCCATCCGTGACATCGGTTGTCCCCTCTAGTCCAGGCGGCCGGGGGTCGGGTAGCTGCGCAGGGAGAGCCCCACGCGCCCGTCCTCCACCGCGTCGTCGATCGATCCGCGGAGCGCACCGCAGGTGGGGACGAACATCGAGTGCTCCCCTTCCTGCGCACGCAGAGCGAATTCCGGGCAGGTCTGCTCGGCGTCGCCGAGCCACTGCACGCTCGTGTGCGCCTCGCTGTACTTCTCCACGAGCACCGCGTTACCGCAGCGCCGGCATTCGACGGGAAGCACTCAGCTCACCGCCCCTGCACTGGCTGCGGCGTGCCGTGCGCCGACCCAGCCGAACACCATCGCGGGTCCGATCGTCGCGCCGGCACCGGCGTAGTCGTTGCCCATCACCGACGCCGACGTGTTTCCGGTGGCGTACAGCCCGGGGATCGGTTCGCCGCTGCCACTCAGCACCTGACTGTGCTCGTTGCACACGAGCCCGCCCTTGGTGCCGAGGTCGCCGGCCTCCATCCGCACCGCGTAGTACGGGGCCTTGTCCACCTCGTCCAGGGTCGGGTTGGGCAGTCGCGGGTCGCCGTAGTACCGGTCGTACGCGCTGTCGCCACGACCGAAATCAGCGTCGACGCCCGCCCGGGCGAACCCGTTGAACCGTGCGATCTCCGCGGACAGCGCGTCGGCGGGAACGCTCATCTGCTGCGCCAGTTCCCCGAAGGTCTCCGCGCGCAGCATCAGGCCCGTCTCGAACCATTCCGCCGGGAACTTCTGCCCGGGCATCACACCACCGAACTGGTAGCGGCTCTTGGCCTTCGAGTCGAACACGAACCACACCGGGTCGTGCCCGCCGGCGATCTGGTCGTGGACGAACGACACGTACGGGGACGCCTCGTTGGTGAACCGCTTGCCGTTCTGGTCGACGATCAGCGACGGCGGGATCGACCGCTCCGACACCAGGACGTGCATGATGCCGTCCGGCCGCCGGAACGACGGCATCCACCAGGCGTCGTCCATCAGGTCGACGGCGGCGCCGACCTGCTCGCCGGCCACGATGCCGTCGCCGGTGTTGTCGGGTGAGCCGGCGCTGTAGTTGTCCTTGCCACCCTCCCGGAGGTACCGCTTCCGCAGCTCCTCGCTCTGCTCGAATCCGCCGGTGGCCATCATGACGCCGCGGCGGGCGCGGATGCGCAGCTCCCGCGTCCCGGTCTCGACTACCGCGCCGGTGACGGCCCCGGACTCGTCCGTGATCAGCCCCTTCAGTGGGGAGTTCAGCCACAGCGGAACGCCGGCCTCCTGGAGGCTGAGCCGCAGCCGGCCGACGAGGGCCTGCCCCAGGGTTTCCATCCGCCTGCGCCGCACCATCGCCACCACCGAACGCCAGCCGACGCCGAGTGCGGTCCTGCGGCCGGCCCAGGTGCGGAAGAACATGTTGAGGTGCCGGAACTCGGTGGACGTCATGTAGAGCCCGCCCGGCATGGCGAGGGAGTTCGGGCGCTGCAGCTCGCGGTCGGCGCCGAGCTGGTTCATGTCGAACGGCAGCGGTTCGACCGTCCGCCCCTTCGGCCGTCCGCCCACGTTCTCGGGGTGGTAGTCGGAATAGTCCTCGCACCAGGAGAACCGGAGATGCGGGCAGTGCTGTTCGAAGAACCGCATCATCGCCGGCCCCTGCTCGATGTACGCGTCGAGGCGTTCGGACGGCACGCTGTCGCCGACGATCGAATCCAGGTATTTCCGGACGTCGCCGGGGTCGTCGGCGCGGCCTTCACGGACGAGGATCGGCGAATTGGGAATCCACAGGGCGCCACCGGACAGTGCCGTCGAACCGCCGTACACGCCGGACTTTTCGACGACGAGGGTGTCGAGTCCTCGCTCGGCGCCGGCCAGTGCGGCGGTCATGCCACCCGCACCGCTGCCGATCACCAGGAGATCGACCTCCCGGTCCCAGTTCTGCTCGTCTACGCTCATCGTGCACACCTTCCGAAGTGGTCTCGATCACACCCTGCCGGTATCAATTGCTTTTTCCCACAGCCCTTCCCGCGGAGCGGGAGAAGCGGCACCGCCGCGGAGCGGGAGAATTCCCCGCTACGTGGCGGCGGTGAAGATGCCGAGCCCACCGCGGTACACCAGCAGCGGCGGCACATCCCTGAGCACGTCCAGCCCGGTGACTCGCGCGACGACGATGGTGTGGTCGCCGGCGTCGTGCTCGAACTCGACGGTGGCCTGCACCTGCGCCAGCACACCGTCCAGCGCGGGGGCGCCGTTGCCGGCGTGCGACCACCCGACGCCGGCGAACTTGTCGGCGCCGCTGGTCGCGAACGTCCCGCACACGTCCCGCTGGTCGTGGGCGAGGACGTTGACGCAGACGTGTTCGCTCGCCCGCAGCCGCGGCCAGCTGGTCGACGTCCGTGCGGGGCTGAACGACACGTACGGCGGGTCCAGCGACAGCGACACGAACGACTGGCATGTGAAGCCGTGCGGATTCTCGCCGTCGTGTGCGGTGATCACCGTGACGCCGGTGCAGAAGTGCCCGAGCACCGACTTGAGGTCGGCAGGGTCGATGCGGTGCACCACGGGCGCCGCGGGTTCTTCGGTTCGGGTCATCGTGTCTCCTCGGATCGACGGGTTGCGTTCAGCGTGGCCGCGGCTCCTGCGGGCGGGAAATGCCCCGTCCCGCCCAGCGGCAGGGTTTCGCGCCGACCGGCGGGCGGCGCACGGTTGATAGGCTCGGGAAATGCCTTCGTCCGACCCCACCCAGAGCTCCGGGTTCGCCGGCCTCCGATCCACGAGCTGGCCGGTGCTCGGCATCCTGTCGTTCGGCGAGGAACTGTCCGGCTACGACCTCAAGAAGTGGGCGTCGTACAGCGTTCGCTTCTTCTACTGGAGCCCGTCGTTCAGCCAGGTGTACTCGGAGCTGAAGAAGCTGGAAGACGCGGGATACGTGACGTCGCGGACCGTCGTGGACGACGAGGCCCGGGTGAAACCCAAGCGACTGTACAAGATCACGGACGCGGGCATGGCCGTCATGCGCAGCTGGGCGCGGGAGGCGCCGATCGATCCGCCCGTCCTCAAACACGGCGTGATGCTGCGCATGTGGCTCGGCCATCTCACCGAGCCGGAGCAGCTCAAAGATGCCCTGAAGGAGCACATCTCGTATGTGGAGGGGATGAGCAGGCAGGCCGCGCTCGACGCCCGCGATTCGGACGTCGAACCCACGTGGGCGTTCGCGCACATGGTCAACAAGTGGTCCGAGCGCTACTACGCCGCCGAGAGCGAACTCGCGAAGCAGATGCTCGCCGACATCGACGAGGCCGTCGAACGCATCCACGGTGAGGGGACGCCGGAACACCCCGGTGTGCCGAAACCGACCGCATCCCCGTCGATCCGGCGCTCCCGCGAGGCGCAGCAGGAGTACCAGGCCGCCATGAAGGCGGCGCGGGACTCCGGCGACGCGGCCGAGACGGAGAACTAGTCGGACGGGGTGCGCACGCGTTCGGCCACCAGCGTCCGGAGCCGCGGCCACAGCGCCCGGCGTTCGGTCTGCGCCGCGGTCATCGCGTCGATCGTCAGGAATCCGTGGAACATTCCCGCAACCCGCTCGAGCTGCACGGGCACACCGGCGTCGGCGAGCGCCGCGGCGTACTTCTCCCCCTCGCACCGCAGCGGATCGCGTTCGGCGGTGATCACGATCGCGGGCGGGAGCCCGGCGAGGTCGTCCGCCCGGACCGGGGCCGCGTAGGCCGGTGCGGCCTCGCGGTGCGTCGGCAGGTACTGATCCCAATACCATTGCATCGCAGCGCGGGTGAGGAAGTGATCCTCCGCGAACTCCTCGTAGGACTCGGTGTCGAAGGCCGGTTCGATGACGGGGTACATCAGGAGCTGTCCGGCGACGGCGGGGCCCTGCCGGTCGCGGGCCATCAGCGCGGCGACGGCCGCGAGGTTGCCGCCGCTGCTGTCGCCGGCGACGAGCAGACGGTCCGGATCGGCGCCGAACTCGCCGGCGTGCCGCGCGACCCAGCACGTCGCGGCGTAGGCGTCGTCCGCCGCGGCGGGCCATTGCGATTCCGGGGCCAGGCGGTAGTCGACGGAGACGACGACGGCGCCGATCCCGTTGCACATGGCGCGGCAGAAGCCGTCGTGGCTGTCGAGGTCGCAGATCACGAACCCGCCGCCGTGGAAGAAGACGACGACCGGAAGGGGTCCCGCGGAGTTCCCCGCGGGCGAATAGATACGTACCGCAATCGATCCGGCACCGCCGGGAATCTCCCGGTCGCGCACCTCACCGACCGGTTCAGGGTCGGCGACGGCCTTGCGTCCGGCCTTCGTCGCCGCCCGAGCCTGGGCGCCGGTCATGGTTTCGACCCGGGGAAAGTTCTCGTTGAGTCCCCGGAGGATGGTCTCGGCCTGCTCGTCGAGCGGCATTCGTGCTCCTTCGTCCCGCCTCAGGCGGAGTAGCGGTCGGCGCGGCCGCCTGCCGGTGTCGCGGTCGACATGTAATTGCGCCAGGTGCCCTTGGCGGACATCCGAATCGGCGCGGTCAGACGGTGATCGAGCTTGATCTGGCTGCTCGGACCGCACACGGAGATGGCGGCCACCACGTTGCCCTCGGTGCCCACGGGCACCGCGACGCAGCTAACGCCCACCAGATCCTCTTCGCGGTCGTAGGCGGCTCCGCGTTCGCGGGTCTTCTGCAACTCGGCACGGAACGCGGCGGGTGAGTCGATGCTGAATCGTGTGCTGCGGGGCAGACCGGCCTCGACGACCCGGTCGACCACGGACTCGGGTGAGTGGGCCAGCAGCACCTTGCCGACGCTCGTGCAGTGTGCGGGCTGGCGGCCGCCGACGCGGGACGGCAGCCCGACGCCGAACCGTCCGGCGATCTTCTCCAGGTAGACGACGTCGATCCCCTCCAGCACCGCGAGGTGCACGGCGTGCCCGGTGAGGCGGTGCAGTTCGTGCAGGAAGGGCAGCGCGGCCCGGTGCAGGCGGTCCTGGTGCACGGCGAGGGACCCGAGTTCGAACAGCCGCATGCCGAGTTCGTAGTCCCGGCCCTCCCGGCGGAGCCACCGCAGCTGGACGAGACGTTCGAGCATCCGGTGCGCGGAGGAGCGCGGGAGCCCCGTGCGGCGCACGATCTGCGCGAGCGTGAGCCTGCCCGGGCCGTCGAAGGCGTCGAGGAGAAGGGCGGCGCGATCGAGGCCGGCGGTGGGGGTGGGGCTGAGTGTCGTCGTCATGGGGACCTCCGTAACGGCGCTGCTCGGTGCGGCGCCGCGCTGTGTGACTGGCGACACTTACTATAAATAGGCATATACCTATTTGCAATAGTGGTCGGGGACGCAGCCCCCCGAACAGCCGAAAGGCCCGGTGCGCGCATCGAGTGGATACGCACACCGGGCCCGGACACCCCTTACATCGCCGCCAGCGGCTCACTCCCCGACCAGTCGTGGCCCCAGTAGCTGTCGGCGGTGATCTCCTCCGCGGAGTAGTACGTCTCGTCCACCTTCATGCCGTCGGTGCCGAACTCGATGTCCCAGCCGCCGGGGGCACGCACGTAGAACGACACCATCTTGTCGTTGGTGTGGCGGCCGAGCGTCGAGGAGACGGAGAACCCGTCCTTGACGACGCGGTCGAGAGCCTGCCCGACGGCGTCGAGCGTGTCGACCTCCACCATGATGTGCACCAGTCCCGGCGCGCCGCCGTGCGGTGCGGGGCACAGCGCAAGGCTGTGGTGCCGCTCGTTGACGCCCATGAAGCGCACCCGCATCGGACCGAACTCCGGCGGCGCCGGGATGCGGAACGCGCCGCGGGGCAGGAACCCGAGCACCTCGGTGTAGAAGTCGAACGCCCCGCCGAAGTCCATCACGGGCAGCACCACGTGGCCGAGGCCCTGCGCCCCGGTGACGAACTTCGCGCCGAACGGGGTGACCACCGGGCTGTGGTCGAGGACGGCGCCGTGGAAGATTTCGATCGTCGCGCCCGTCGGATCCTGGAACGTGACGACCTCCTCGACGCGGCGCGCGTCGGCCTCTTCCACCGACAGCGGCTTGACGGCGATGCCCGCGCCCTCGACGGCCTCCTGGACGCGGACCAGACCCGCATGATCGCGGACCTCCCACCCGATGGTGACCACCTCGTCCGTCTCGCCCGGCACGATCACGATGCGGGCAGCGCGCTCGTCCATGCGCAGGTACAGGGCATCCTCGTCCGGTCCCGACCCCTCGGCGAATCCGAGGACGTCGAACGCGAACGTGCGCCACCGCTCCAGGTCGTTGGTCTGGATCTTGACGTAGCCCAGGCCCTTGATGTCTGTCATGTGTTGTCCTTCTGGTGTTTTCGTGTTCCGGCGACGGTCAGATCATCGACTTGAGGTTGTCGGCCGGGTCGAGGCCGAGCGAGCTGAGCGCCGACGCGTGGTACACGGTGCTCGGCACGTGGATCGCGTGCGCCAGGCCCGCGTGCGCGTCCCGCCAGTACCGCTGCAGGGGCTTGTCCATGCGCAGCGCGTTGCCGCCGGAGCGGGCGAAGATCTGGTCGACGGCGGTGACCGCCCGCCACGCCGCCCGCACCTGGGTGCGGCGTCCGGCGGCGCGGTCCTCGAACGTGACCTCCTTGCCCGATTCGACGAGATCCCAGATCCTGTCGACGTTGGCGAGCAGTTCCTGGCGGGCGGCGTTGATGTCGGCCGCGGCCTCGCCGACGGCGAACAGGACATAGGGGTCATCCTTGATCGCGGTGCCCTGCGCGCCGACGCGGTCGCGCTGGTAGTCGAGGTGGGCGGCCAGGGCGCCCTCGGCGATTCCCACCACGGCGGAGGAGATCCCGAGCGGGAACATCGTCGACCACGGCATGTTGTACAGCGTCTCGGTGCGCCCGAACTTCTGCACCGCGGTGCCGTTCATGACCTCGTCGGCGTCCATCACCCGGTAGTCGGGGACGAACGCGTTCCGGACGATGATGTCCTTGGACCCGGTGCCCTTGAGCCCGACGACGTTCCACGAGTCCTCGACGATCTCGTAGTCGCTGCGCGGCAGGATCATGTGCAGCATCTTCGGCGGCAGCGCCATGGCGCCGTCCTTGTCGCCGAGCATCGCGCCGAGGAAGATCCAGTCGCAGTGATCGGTGCCCGACGAGAACTGCCAGCGTCCGCTGAAGAGGTAGCCGCCGTCGACGGGCGTCGCGATCCCGGTCGGCGCGTACGGCGAGGCCATCCAGGTGTCGTTGTCGGCCGCCCACACCTCGTCCTGCACCTTCGGGTCGGCGAACGCCAACTGCCAGGGGTGTACGCCGACGATGCCGCACACCCAGCCCGTGGCCGGGTCGAGGGAGGCCGCAGCCATCACCGTCTCCGCGAACTCGCGCGGGTGAGCCTCGTGGCCGCCGTACTTGCCGGGCTGGAGCAGCTTGATCGGCCCGGCCTCGCGGAGCTTCTTCGCCGTGTCGTCGGGCAGCCGGCCGATCCGCTCGGCCTCGGGCGCCTGATCGCGGAGCTGATCCGCGATCGCCATGATGTTGTCGAGAACCTCGTGGGTCATCTGTCGTGTCCTTCTTGTGCGAGCGGGCTCAGGCGTTGGTGTCGAGCGGCACGACGCCGTTGGCGAGGTTGTCGGCAACCTCCGCCTCCCAGCTCTGCACCGCCCTGGTCGTGTCGATCTCGAATTCGAAGCGCTTCGTCATGTCCTCGGTGATGTCCTCGACGTCGACGTAGAACTGCTGGTACCAGCGGCGCAGCTGGTACACCGGCCCGTCCTCCTCCGACAGCAACGGGTTGTCGATGCGCGACTTGTTCAGCCAGATGTCGACGTCCTGCTTGAACCCGAGCTCCACGCCCTCCGCGAACTGGGCAGCCATGCCGTTCGCCACCTCGTCCGACAGTCCCTCGGGCTTCTTCACCATGGCGCCCCACTGCAGGACGAACGAGTTGGCGGTGACCGGGTAGTGGCAGTTGATCAGCACCGTCTCGATCATCATGCCGTTCGCTTCGCTCCACAGCTTGTCGATCATGTAGGACGGGCCGAAGTACGACGCGTCCGAGCGCAGCGTGGAATTGGGGTCGTCGTAGCTGGTGCCCACCGAGATGTCGTGGCGAGGCGTCGACTGCATGTACTGCGTGGCTACGTGCCCTTCGAAGACGTTCTTGAAGTAGCGCGGGAACGAGAAGTGGACGTAGTAGAAGTGCGCCATGTCGACCACGTTGTCGACGATCTCGCGGCAGTGCGAACCCTCGACGAGCAGCGAATTCCAGGTCCAGTCGGTCCATTCCGGAGAGCCGAATCCCTCGATCTCGGGAATCGTCACGTCGGCGGGCGGCGGGTTGCCCTGCGGGTCGTTCCAGACGTACAGCTGCCCGTTGCGCTCGATGGTCGTCCAGGCCCGGGTCCGTGCCAGCGGCGGGACGCGCCGCGCATACGGGATTCCGGTGCACTTGCCGTTGCCGCCCCAGCGCCAGTCGTGGAACGGGCAGGCGATCGAGTCGCCCTTCACGGTGCCGTGCGCCAGGTTGCCGCCCATGTGGCGGCAGTAGGCGTCGAGCACACTGAGGGTGCCGTCGGACGTCTCGAACACCACCAGCGACGTGCCGAACGCGTCGATCTGGTGCGGGGCGCCGTCCCGGAAGGTCTTCGCCAGACCCAGGCAGTGCCACCCTCGCGCGAAACGCGTTGGTGCCGATCCCACTTCGATCATCCGGACTTCGTCGCCGTCAACGGCACTGTTGCGCGCCATGTCTACCTCCGCCTCGCTGTACGTCAAGAACACCCTCGGGGTGTGGTGTAGCTCATAGTCGGCGCACACGGCGCGCAGCGGTACCCAACTCTCCCACTGAGCGAGAGGCTTTCGTATCCGGCCGTCGCGGCGCGTTTTGGGCGTCCCGATCACAGGGACCACGGCCCCCGTTTGCGGGCCGCGGCGACTACCGTGCGGAACACAGACCCCGTGATTTTGGGAGGAACGATGGCCGCACTCATCTCTTCGCAGCCGTGCACAGCGGAGATCCGCCGGCTGTGCGCCGACGCCGTCCCGGACGGGATGGTCGTCGCACCCGAGCCGGGGGCCGCCGTCGAGCACGACTTTCTCCTGCTGCGACCGCGCCGGACGCCGGACGACGCGTTGACGGCACAGGTCCGCAGGGTGGGCGATCACGACCTGCTCGTGCGCTTCCGCAACCGGGACGAGCAGCTGGTCTTCGAGTTCTGGACGAACAGTTTCACCGGCGCCGCGACACAGGACGACCGGTCGGCAGACCTGCTCGAGCGCCACTGCGCCGAGCAGTTCCCCGGCGATCTCCGCAGGTTCCGCACCCGAATCCGGCGGTCCGTGCCGTCCGGCGCGGAATTCACGTCCTCGCTGCAGCAGACGTACGTCCAGGACGGCGTGCGCATGACCGACGTCGCCGTCACCTGCACGCTCGACGGCGACGTGCTCGCCCGGGCCTGGGCCACGTACGCGCTGCCCGACTGAACCGCTCCGTTCTCCCACGAATTGGTCAGCCGCACAGGCAATTGCCTGCGCGGCTGACCAATATCCGGGAATCTATCCCACCGGGTCGGCCAGCCGCGTGCGGGACCGGCTGAATTCGAACCCGCGGAACCCCTCCTCCGCGATGTCCGCGCAGATCCGCCCGTACGCGCCGAAGCCCCCGAGGTATGGCATGAACACGCGGGGTTTGCCCGGAATGTTGGCGCCCATGTACCAGGAGTTCGCCAGCGGGAACAGGGTCTGCGCGGCAAGCTCGCGGCAGTGTTCCACCCACTGCTCGGTGGCCGGGACCGACGCCTCGACGGCGTCGTAGTCCTTCTCCCACAGGTGCTCGATGCAGTCCGCGATCCAGTCGACGTGCTGCTCGGCGCCGAGCACCATGTTCGCCAGCACCGACGGGCTGCCCGGCCCGGTCACGACGAACAGGTTCGGAAACCCCGGAACACCCAGACCCAGATAGGTTTTCGGACCCTCACTCCAGTACTCGGCCAGGGACACGCCGCCCCGGCCGACGATCCGCATGCGGTCGAGGGCACCGGTCATGGCGTCGAATCCGGTGGCGAACACCAGCGTGTCGAGGCCGTAGTCGGCGTCGGCGGTGGTGATCCCCGACGGCGTGATCGACTCGATCGGCGCCGCCTTCAGGTCCACCAGGGTGACGTTCGGCCGATTGTACGTTTCGAAATAGTGGGTGTCGGTGACGATCCGCTTGGTCCCGATGGGGTGATCGTTCGGGATCAGCTTGTCCGCGACCGCGGGATCGTCGACGAGGCGGCGGATCTTCTCCTCCGCGAACTCCCGCGCGGTCGCGTTCGCGGCCTCGGTCTTCGTCTGGTCCGGAAACGTTTTCGCGAACAGCACCCCGCCGAGTTTCCATCGCGTCTCGTAGGCGTCGCGGCGCTCCTCCTCGGACACCTCCAGCGCCGACTTCGGGTGCGCGTTGTACGGCGACCCGCCGCCGCTCTCCCGGGACAGCCGCCTGCGCTCGTCGTATCCCGCCTTGATCGCGCGCCGCATCTCGTCGTCCCACATCTCGTTGCCCGCGGGGACGCTGTAATTGGCGCTGCGCTGGAACACGTACAGGTGGTCCGCCTGCTCGGCGATGACGGGAATCGACTGGATGCCCGAGGATCCGGTGCCGATGATCCCGACCCGGCGGCCGGTGAAGTCGACGCCCTCGTGCGGCCAGTGACCGGTGTGATGCGTGTCGCCCGTGAAGGATTCGCGGCCCGGGATGTTCGGCATGTTCGCGGTGGACAGCGCCCCGGTCGCGAAGATGCAGTACCGGGCGGACAGGACGTCGCCGCGGTCGGTGCGCACCTCCCACCGGAGCGTGTCCTCGTCCAGTTCCGCGGACGTCACACGGGTGCCGAACAGGAAACGGTCGCGGAGGTCGAACCGGTCCGCGACGTGATCGATGTACGCCAGGATCTCGGGCTGGGTGGCGTACTTCTCGCTCCAGTCCCACTCCTGCTCGAGTTCCCGCGAGAACGAGTACGAGTAGTCGACGCTTTCCACGTCGCACCGGGCGCCGGGATAGCGGTTCCAGAACCAGGTTCCGCCGACGCCGTCCGCGGCCTCGACACCCTGGACCGTCAGACCCATACTCCGCAGTTTGTGGACGGCGTACAGACCCGCGAATCCCGCACCGACGACGACAGCGTCCACGTCGCCGATCCGATTCGCCCGAGCATCAACTTCGGTGCGTGCACTCACGGGCGCGCTCCTCTCCCATTCGACAGACACATTTCGGCAGCAAAGGCCTGTCTGGGACGGTAGGTCGGAGCACCCGGGCAGCTACAGGTTCGTTCCCGGTGAGCGGTCGGGCAGCGGCTAACTCGATACGACGGGAGCCACATCGGGGTCGATCACGTCCGCGAGGTCGTCCCACGGCACGGTGACGGTGACGAGCCCGATGGCGTGCGGCCCCACCTGGTAGTCGTTGAAGTGGATTTCCATGCCCGCCGGGGTGGCCAGCCAGTTGGCGAAGTTCGCCTCGGTCGGCTCGATGCCCGATCGATCGAAGTCCGGTCCGGCGACCGTCTCGGGGAGCAAGCGCGCGGAACTGTCCGACAGCGCCTGCAGGCCGGCGGGCAGGTCGGGGAAGAGGTCGCCGAGCGTGATCGGCGCGGCCGTATCGGCATTCACCACCACCGTCGCGACGATCGGGGTGGGATGCGCCCCGGGCGGATCGGCGTTCCAGGACGTCACCAGCAGCCCGCTGATCACGTGCTCACCGATGTGCGCCACACTGTGTTCCTGGCTGCTCAGAGTGAACGCGTCGGTGCCCCAGCCGTCGATCTGGTCCTGGAGCGCGGCGCGCATCGATTCGTTGAACTCGGCCGCGACCGCCGGGTCGCCGCCCTCGACCTGCGGGATGAGCACGTCGTAGCCGACACGGCCGGTGGAACCGGTGACCTGCAGTTCGGACTCCGTGTAGGGCACCACCGCGGGCGTCGCCGGTCCGGTCGCCGGGTCGGTGGTGGACGGTCCCGCGTCGGACGCGGTCGACGGCTCGCTCACCGCCGTTCCGGACCGGTCGGAGCAGGCGGCGGGCGCGAGGAGCACGGCGCCGCCGAGCAGTGACACCAGAATCGATCTCCGGAAGCCTCTCATCAGGCATCTCTACCACGTCCGATGCCCGCTCACCTACCGATCGGGTCGACGACGGTGTGCAGCAGGTCGACGAAACGCTGTGCGGTGGATGCGTCGTAGAGGTCGGCGGAATACACCAGTTCGGCGTCGATTCCGACGGGCGTCCCGTCGACGTCGTGACGTTCGGTGAAGTGGAAGTGCAGATCGCACTTGGCGATGTCGAGCGGACGCGGAGTGACCTCGAAGTCGAGCCCGGACACGTTCAGGGAGGCGGGAGCGAAGTTGTTCAGCGACAGCGCAACCTGGAACAGCGGATGCAGGGACGGCGACCGGGGCGCGTCGAGTACCTGCACGAGTCGTTCGAACTGCACATCGGCGTTCGCGAGAGCGCGAAGCTCCACGCCGCGGGATCCCTCGACGATGTCGCACAGCGTCATGCTCGGGTCGACCCGGGTACGCAGAACCAGTGTGTTGACGAACATGCCCACCACGTCGTCGAGCGCCGGGTCTCCCCGACCTGCGATCGGAGTGCCGATCGCGATGTCGGGATCTCCGCTGAGGCGGGCGAGCAGCATCGCCACCGCCGCCCTGAGCGCCGTGAACAGGCTGGCGTGGTGCTCGTGCGCGGTGGCCAGCAGGCCTCGATGCGCATGCTCGTCGAGCGAGAACGGAAGCCGCCCCGCCCGGTAGGTCCACCGCTCCGGCCGGGGGCGGTCGGTGGGCAGCGCAAGCTTCCCGCGCAACCCCGACAGTTCCTTCGCCCAGTGGGCGATCTGCCTCGACGCGACACTCGCCGGGTCGTCCTCGCGGCCCAGCAGCGCCCGCCGCCACACGGTGTAGTCCGCGTACGTCGCGGTCGGCGGCTCCCAGTCGGGCGCCCCGCCCGCGGACCGGGCACCGTAGGCGCCCGCGAGATCCCGTGCCAGCGGCGCGAGCGACCAGCCGTCCGCGGCGATGTGGTGGACGACGCACGACAGCAGGTGGTCGCGGTCGCCGAGCCGGAACAGCCGCGCGCGCAGCGGCGGATCCCGCCGCACGTCGAATCCGGCGGACAGCAGGCTCGACGTGCGGGCCTCCGCTTCCGCCGCGCCGGTCACCACCGGCCTGAGGTCGGGCATCGCGCCGGCCACGTCGAGCACGTGCTGGAACGGCCCCGACGGCGAGTCGGGGAACACTGTCCTCAGTGCACGGTGCCTGCCGAGGACGTCCGCCATCGCCGAGTGCAGGGCATCGACGTCGAATTCGCCGCGCACGCGCACGGTGAAGGGGATGTTGTGGAGAGCGGGTTCCACGACGGTGCGGTCGATGAAGAATTGCGACGGGGACAGCGGCACGACGGCGGGCAGCGGTGTGGCACCCAGCGTCGGCCCGCGCTGCGGGCGGATGGCCGGCGACTGTGCACAGGCCTCGGCGATCCTCAGTGCCAGTGCAGCGACCGTCGGCGCGTCGAAGAGGTCGCGCACGCCCATGCCGGTGCCGAGTTCGGCGTTGATTCGCGCGACCACCCGGATCGCCGACAGCGAGTCGCCGCTGAGGTCGAAGAAGGAATCGTCGGCGCCGACCGCGTCCACACCGAGAACCTCGGCGAACACTCGCGCGACTCGACGCTCCGTCGGAGTCGAGGGGTCACGATGAGGCACCGAGTCCGAGCCGTACTCCGGCAGCGGCAGCGCTGCCCGGTCGAGTTTCCCCGTCGGTGTCAACGGGATCGACTTCAGGAGCATGATCGATTTCGGAACCATGTAGTCGGGCAGAAATCGTGCCAGCTGCGCTGTCAGCACGTCGCGATCGATCGAGAGGTCCGGCTCGGCCATGATGTAGGACACCAGGTTCGGGTTGCCTGCCGAGTTCCGGTGCAGCACCGTCGCCGCGAACGTGACGCCCGGTTGCGCGGTCAGTGTGGCGTCGATCTCGCCGAGCTCGACCCGGAATCCGCGGATCTTGATCTGGTCGTCCGCCCTGTCCAGGAACTCGAGCGTCCCGGTCGCCGTCCACCGGACCACGTCCCCGGTGCGGAACATCCGGGACCCTCGGCGGCCGAACGGGTCGGCGACGAACCGTGCCGCGGTCAGACCGTGGCGCCGGTGATAGCCACGCGCGAGTGCCGGCGTGGCGAGGTAGAGCTCGCCGACGGCGCCCGGCGGAAGCGGACGCAGGCGGTGATCCAGAACCACCGCGTCCACGCCGCGCATCAGGGAGCCGATCGTCATGCGCTCGTCCGCCGAGACCGGATCGGTGAGGGTGACACTGCACGTCGTCTCCGTCGGACCGTACGCGTTGCGCATGTCCTGCCTGCGGGCCCACTGCCGCACCAACTCCTGCGGGCACGCTTCCCCTCCGACCAGCACCAACTCCAGTTCGTTCGTCGCGCCGGGGTCGATCGCGGCCAGTGCGGACGGCGTCGTCAGGAGGTGCGTGACGTGTTCGTCGCGCAACAGTCGCGACAGCTCGTCACCGCCGAACACACCGGGCGGGGTCACGACGAGCGTCGCGCCGCCGATACCGGCCGCGAGTACCTCGACCAGCGCCGTGTCGAAACTCGGCGAGGCGAAGTGCAGGATCCGCGAGCGCGCGGACACCGCATACTTGTCCCGGATTTCCTGCGCCAGGTTGGCGAGACCCCGGTGGGTGACGACGACCCCCTTCGGGGTTCCGGTCGAGCCGGACGTGTAGATCAGATACGCGGGATGGTCCACGAGCAGAGGGCGCGTGCGTTCCACGACGGTCGGAACGTCGGAAGGGTCGCTTTGACAGAGTTTTTCGAGCTCGTCGACGTCGGCGTCCAGCCACGCGATGGCGCCGGGCAGCCGGGCACGCTCCGAGCGGACCGTCAGCCCGACCGTCGCACCGCAATCGCCGAGCGTGTACGCGATACGAGCGCGCGGATGCGAGGGATCGATCGGGACGTAGGCCGCACCGGTCTTCGCGACCGCCCACAGCGCCAGCACCGACTCGATCGACCGTGGGATGGCGACCGCGACGGCGTCCTCGGGTCCGATGCCCCGAACCGCCAGGAGGCGCGCCAGCCGGATGGCGCGCCGGTCCAGGTCGCCGTAGGACAGTGTGCGTCCCCGGTCGGTGATCGCGATCGCCGCCCGATCGTTCGCGACGGTTCCCGTCAGGAGACGGTCGAGCGTGACGGGGTCCGTATCCGGAAGACCCCGCGCGGGAACGAATTCCGCGCGTTCCCCCGCGAAGAAGACGTCGAGATCGGCAACCCGCGCGTCCGACTCGGCCGATGCGGTGAAGCGGTCGAGAAACGCGAGGAAACGCGTGTGGTGCCCGCCCAGTTCGGCGTCGTCGTACAGTGCCGGATTTCCCTCGAAATCGATGCGGGCGGCGCCTCCGTCGGACCCGGGATAGATGTTGACGGCGAGGTCCGCGACGGGACCGGTGGTGAGTACCCGGACCGTCGCCTGCACGGCGCCCAGCGTGATCTCCTTGGTGAACATCATGACGTTGACCACCGGCCCGAAATGCAGGAGTTCGACCCCTCCCGAGGCGAGGTCCCGGCCGATGTCCTCGCGGCGGTAGCGTTGACGGCGCAGTGCCGCCGCCAAACACGCCTCGGCGGTGTCGACCGCACGACTCACGGTGGCAGAGCCGATTCCGTTCAGCCGCAACGGGATCACATTGGAGACCGAGCCGCCGGCATGCCTGAGGCAGGCCGTCGTCCGCGCCGACACGGGCAGGGACAGGACCACGTCGTCGGCGCCGGTCATCCTGGCGAGATAGGACGCGAAGGCGGCCACGGTCACGGCCGTCGGATTCCGCACACCGCCGCTCGCAGGCGTGTGCCCGGTCGCTGTGCGGGCGTCGAGTTCCGGTCGCGCTGCGCGGCCGCTCAGGCTGAGGACCGAAGCCGGCCCACTACCCTGTTCGCGCCAAAAGTCGCGGTCGCGGGCGAACCGGGTGGAGGCGCGGTAGGTCGCGTCCTCCTGCACGAGACGTTCCGGTCCCTCGATCCGGCGGTCCGGGGGCTCTCTGCCCTCGACCGCGGCGACGTACAGTTCGGCCGTGCGGCTCATCAGCATCATCGCGGCGTACCCGTCCGACACGATGTGGTGAGCGCGGGAATACCAGTAGTAGTGATCGTCGCCCAGCCGCAGAATGTGCGAGACCAGGAGCGGGCCGTCGTACATGTCGGTGCGTGCGGTCCGGTCGTTCCGCATCCAGCGGTGCGCGGCGTCGACGGGATCCACCTCGCCGCGCAGGTCGGTGGCGGGCACAGAATCGTCGACGGTCGGATCCACGACCTGATGCGGCTGTCCGTCGACGTCCACCAGGCGCACCGATCCCCAGCCGAATTCGCGGTTCGCGCGACGGGTGGCGTCGCGGAGGGCACCCAGTTCGACCGGCCCGTTCAGCTCGACGTAGTGGGCGATGACGTACGGGACCTCCGGCGTGAGCTGTTGCGCGAACCAGATGGATCGCTGCGCTGCGGTCAGCGGAAAGGCGCCGACGGTCGAGCGCGTCGGCTGCGTGAGCGGACGTTCCAGGACGGGCACGTGGGGCCGGACGGGCGTGGGCCTCTCCGGGCAGGCGCATGTCGCGCCGCCGGATGGCTGCGAATCGAAATCGAAGTTCATCGTCCCCCCCTCGGTCTGCGCTCTGCACTCCATCGCCCCACTCTGCACTCCATCGCCCCACCGCGCAGAGTTGTCGCTGATGGCGGATCGGCGACGGATACGGCACTACCGTCAGCGTGCACCACCCACAGGTGGTGCAACAGGGACCCCAGGGTGATCACTTCCTACCCTCGAAATAAAAGAGGTGCCCCAGCCGCCATCCGAGTAGCGTCGATCGGGTGACTATTCGCCTTGGATATCAGATGCCGAATTTCAGTTACTCCACCCCGGTCGCGGACCTGTTCCCGACCGTGATCGCACAGGCCCGTGAGGCCGAATCCGCGGGCTTCGACACCGCATTCGTCATGGATCACTTCTATCAGCTGCCGGGCCTCGGCGAGCCCGACGAACCGATGCTCGAGGCGTACACCGCGCTCGGCGCCCTCGCCACGGCCACCGAGAACATTCAGCTGTCCGCCCTCGTCACCGGCAACACGTACCGCAACCCGCCCATGCTCGCGAAGGCGGTGACCACCCTGGACGTCGCCAGCGGCGGACGCGCCGTCCTCGGGATCGGGGCCGGCTGGTTCGAACTCGAGCACCAGCAGTACGGCTACGAGTTCGGCACGTTCACCGACCGGTTCGAACGGCTCGACGAGGCGCTGCAGATCATCGCGCCGATGCTGCACGGGCAGCGCCCGACGTTCGACGGCAAGTGGTATCACGTCGAGAACGCGATCAACGAGCCGCGGATCCGCGACGACCTGCCGATCATGCTCGGTGGTGGCGGGGAGAAGAAGACGTTCGGTCTCGCCGCCCGGTTCGCCGATCACCTGAACATCATCTGCAACGCGAGCGAGTTGCCGCGCAAGCTCGAGGCCCTCGACGCACGGTGTTCGGAGATCGGCCGCGACCGGTCCACGCTGGAAACCAGCTATCTGGCCTTCGTCATCATCGACGAGGACGGCGACCGCGCCCGGCAACTCCAGCACGACTTCCTGCTCGCGCGGGGCGTCGACTTGTCGAAGGCGTCGGACGAGGAACGCGCCGCCGCCACCGACCGGCAGTTCTGCGGCGCCCCCGACGAGGTCGCCGAGCAGCTCAAGACCCGGGTCCTCGATCCGGGAATCGACGGCGTCGTCCTCAATCTCGTCGCCAACGGGCACGAACCCGGCATCGTCGAACTGACCGGCCGCACGTTGCGACCACTCGTCGAGGCCTGACACCGGCCAGGAATACGCGCACTACCTCCGCGGTTGTATCCGGAGGTAGTGCGCGAGGCTAACCTCTCGCACCTCGGTGACGAAAGGTGAAGAAGCCCGTGAGTGCTGTTCTGTCGATTCTGGATCTGGCCTACATCCGCGAGGGCGACACGGCGCGGGACAGTTTCGACGCGAGCGTGAAACTGGCGCAACTCGCGGAAACCCGCGGGTACCGCCGCATCTGGTACGCCGAGCACCACAACATGCCGTCGATCGGCTCCTCGGCGACGAGTGTCCTCATCGCGCACGTCGCCGCCCACACCCAGAACATCCGGCTCGGCGCGGGCGGCATCATGCTGCCCAACCATGCGCCGCTGACGATCGCCGAGCAGTTCGGCACCCTCGCGACCCTGCACCCCGGCCGCATCGACCTCGGGCTCGGCCGCGCCCCCGGCAGCGACCAGAAGACGATGTACGCACTGCGCCGCGACGCGGCGTCCGCGGACCGGTTCCCGCAGGACGTCCTGGAACTGCAGGCGTACCTCAAAGGCGTGTCACGGGTGCCCGGCGTCGATGCGATCCCCGGCAAGGGCACCAACGTTCCCCTGTACATCCTCGGATCCTCGCTGTTCGGCGCGCAGCTCGCCGCGAAATTCGGCCTGCCCTACGCCAACGCGTCCCACTTCTCCCCCGACTCGCTCGTCGACGCCGTCACTTTGTACCGGGAGCGATTCGAACCGTCCGAGGAGCTGTCCGAGCCGTACGTGATCGCCGGCGTCAACGCCATCGCCGCCGACACGACGGAGGACGCGCACCGGCAGTTCGAGGCCTCGCTGCGGCGACGGGTGGTGCAGATGGTCGGACGCGGTCAGAAGTTCACCCCCGAGGAGGTCGACCTCATCATGACGTCCCCCGCGGGTCAGCAGGTCGCGCAGATGGTGCGGTACTCGGCGGTCGGCACACCCACCGAGGTCAAGACGTACCTCGACGAGTTCGCGGAGCACGCGCAGGCCGACGAGCTGATCGTCGCCTCCCACGCCGAGAACACCGAGTCCTGGCTGAAGACGTACGACCTGCTCGCCGACGTGTGGCGCTCCGCACCCGTGCGCGGTTAGCGAGTCTCTGGACTCGTCAACCGCGCACGGGCGGCGAAGCCGCCTACGCGTGGACGATCACGCCACGCAGGTTCTTCCCGTCCCGCAGATCCTGGTAGCCCTCGTTCACCTGCTCGAGCGTGTACTTGGTGGTGATCAGCTCGTCGAGCTTGAGCTGACCCGCGTCGTACAGCCGCAGCAGGCGGACGATGTCGTACTGCGGGTTGGCCGATCCGAACAGCGTGCCCTTGATCGTCTTCTGGTTCAGGGTGAGGTCGGTGCCCGACACGTGCACGGTGAGCTTGGCCGGGTCGGCGAGACCGGTGATGACGACGGTGCCGCCCTTGCCGATGACGGCAGTCGCGTTCTGCACGACCTCCTCGTCGACGGTCCCGACCAGGATCAGCGCCTGGTCGGCGCCCTGCCCCCAGGTCAATTCGTTGACCTTCGCGGCGGCCTCCGCGGCGTCGGCGAAGGCATGGGTGGCGCCGAACTTCAGGGCGGCCTCCCGCTTCATCGCCACCGGGTCCACCACCACGACGTACTTGGCGCCGGCACTGACGGCGCCCTGCACGGCGTTGATGCCGAGTCCGCCGATGCCGTAGATGACGACGGTGTCACCGGCGCGCACGCCGCCGGCGTACACCGCGGTGCCCCACCCGGACGGCACACCGCAGCCGACGAGGACGGCGGTCTCCAGCGGGAGCCAGTCGTCCACCTTCACCACCGAGTGCTGCGAGATGGTGGCCCGCTCCGAGAACGTGCCGAGCATGCACATGGCGCCGAAATCGTCCTTACCCGAGTGGAACCGGAACGAGCCGTCGGGCATCGAACCCTCGAGAATGGTGGCGCCCATGTCGCACAGGTTCTGACGGCCGGTGGCGCAGTAGCGACACGTGCCGCAGTTCGGGATGAAGCTGCAGACCACGTGGTCGCCGGGCTTCACCTTGGTGACACCGGGGCCGACCTCCTCGATGATGCCGGACCCCTCGTGCCCGCCGACGATGGGATAACGCGGCGGCAGATCGCCGTCGGTGAGGTGCAGGTCCGAGTGGCACAGGCCTGCCGCGACGTACTTGATGAGCACTTCGCCGGGTCCCGGACCATCCAGTTCGAGTTCCATGATCTCGAACGGCTTGCCGGCTTCGAGCAGAACCGCTGCTTTGGTCTTCATGTCTTCTCCTCGTTGAGTGACGGTCAGAGTGCGATGTTGACGGCTTTGGTCTGGGTGTAGAGGTCGATGGCGGTGGCCCCGAGTTCACGCCCCCACCCGGACTGCTTGTATCCACCGAACGGCATGGCGGTGTCGAACCCGTTGTACTGGTTGATCCACACCGAACCGGCCTTGAGCTGGCGGGCCGTGAGGTGCGCCTTGGACAGGTCCTTGGTCCAGATTCCGGCGGCGAGGCCGTAGATGCTGCTGTTCGCGGCCTTCGCGACGCCCTCCTCCGCGTTGAAGGGCAGCGCGGCGACGACCGGGCCGAAGATCTCTTCCTCGACGATGCTGAATTCGGGCTTCACGTCGACGAACACCGTCGGCTCGACGTAGAAGCCGGTGTCGCCCCAGCGCTTTCCGCCGGTGAGGGCGCGGGCGCCGTCCGCGAGTCCGGCGGCCAGGTAACCGGTGACCTTGTCGAACTGTTCCTGCGACACGAGCGGTCCGAGCTGGGTGGTGGGATCGAGTCCGGGGCCGATCTTGACCTGGCTCGCGGCCTCGGCGACCGCGGCGGTGAAGTCGTCGAAGATGCTGTCCTCGACGAACATCCGGGTGCCTGCGACGCAGCACTGGCCGTGGTTGAACAGCCAGGCGTTGAGCGATCCGGTGACGGCGGCGTCGAAGTCCGCGTCCGCGAACACGACGTTGGCGCTCTTGCCGCCGAGTTCGAGCGACACCTTCTTCAGGTTGCCGCGGGCGGCGTCGACGATCTTCTTCCCGACCTCGGTGGATCCGGTGAACGCGATCTTGTCGACGTCGTCGTGAGCCGACAGCGCGGCCCCGGCGTCGCCGTAGCCGGTGACGATGTTGACGACGCCGGGCGGGAAGCCGGCCTCCTCGAACACCTCGCCGAGCAGGATCGCGGTGAGCGGGGTCTGTTCCGCGGGCTTGAGGATCACCGTGTTGCCCGCCGCGAGTGCGGGGGCCAGCTTGAACGCGGCCATCAGCAGCGGGAAGTTCCAGGGAACGATCAGTCCGCAGACACCGACGGGCTCACGCAGCGTGTACGCGTGGAACTGGCCGCCGGGGACGAACGGCATGCTCACGTTGACGGTGCTGCCCTCGATCTTGGTGGCCCAGCCCGCGAAGTAGCGGAAGATGTCGGCCGACCAGGCGACGTCGACGGCCGCGGCGATGCCCGCCGACTTGCCGTTGTCCAGTGCCTCGAGCTGACCGAATTCCTCGGCGCGCTCGGAGAGGATGTCACCGACTCGCCAGATCAGGCGTTCGCGCTCGTTGGGCTTCATGGTGGACCACGGGCCCTCGTCGAACGCCGTGCGTGCGGCCCGGACTGCACGGTCGACGTCCTCGGCGCCCCCGCGTGCGACGGTGGTCAGCACCTGCCCGGTGGCGGGGTCGACGGTCTCGAACGTCTCGCCGCTGGCCGATTCCACCCACTGCCCGCCGACGAGGAATCGCTTGGTGCCGGACAGAAAGTTCCGTACCGACGGCAAGAGTTCCGCTTGGCTGGGTTCGATCGTCGCTGTCATCAAAACCTCCGAAGTTGTGAATGTGACGTGGCTCATAGTGCACTGATTGCCATATCACTAACTGTCCTGACTTCGGACACCTCCGGACGGTCGCGGATCGGTGGATGAAACTGCAGCTAGACGGTGATATCGAGGGCCCGCATCCGAACGTAGAGCGTGCTGCGGCTGATGCCCAGCGCGGCCGCGGCGTGCACCTTGTTGCCGCCACTTTCCTGCAGTGCGTCGACGATGGCCTGGCGTTCGGCGCGTTCACGGCCTGCCAGCCGCGACACCCGCGGCGGCGTCCGATACTGGTCGGGCAGATCCGCGACAGCGAGGTGCGCGCTGGTGCGCCCGCGCGCGGCCGCCTGCAGCACGACGGACAGTTCCGCGATGTTGCCCGGCCAGTCGCGGGCGATCAGAGCGTCCAGCGCGCTCGCGGACAGCCGGAGGCCCGGTTCGACGGAGTCGAGGACCGCCTGCGCGATGTCCGCGAACTCGCGGGTGCGTTGCCGCAGCGGCGGCAGCACCACCTGTCCGGGGCACCGGCCTGCCAGACCGGCCACTCCCGGCGGCAGGTCGCCGAGCGGCGAACTGGTCATCACGATCCGGGGACCCGCGTCGGCCGCCAGCATCTTCACGACCAGCGGCAGCATCGATTCGGGCAGCAGTTGCACCTCTTCGATCGCCAGGACCGCGGAGGGTCCCGCCGCCAGGGCGAGCAGTCGATCGATCCAGGCCGCGGCGCCGTCGAGAGCGATCGCGGCAGCGTCCATACATACGAGCGACCGGTCGCCGGCCAGATCGCGGACCGCCGTGGTCCTGCCGGTTCCCGGTTCGCCGCTGATCACCACCGGATCCCGGGTCTCGCGCAGCCGCGACAACTCCGACCTGCTGCGTTCGACGACGGAACTCGACGGCGACTTGCCGCGCCGGATGGGCGTGCTCGTGCGGCGGTCCGGGCGGACGACGAACACCGCGCCGCCGTCGGTGCCCGCTACGTGGTCGGCACGGACCAACGCCGGTTCACCCGAGGACAATTGGATCCGCACCGTCTTCGACTGCTCCGGGCGCAGATCCGCGGCAAGCCCCCGCAGCGTCGCGTGATCGGACACCTGGAGCAGATCGAGGGCAACCCGGTTGCTGAGGAGGATGTCCTCGCCGATCGCGGTGACCGCCATCTGATTCTGCGGCGACACCCGCTGGAACGCGTCCACGAGCCGCTGCTGCGACACCCGGGACCCCTCGAGCAGTCGTCGCTCGATGTCGGCGGCCGCGCGGGCCAGGAACGGGGCGAACAGCGGATTGGCCCGCGACGCGACGCCCGTCATGTCGAGGATGCCCTCGACGCGGCGCGTCACCGGATGCACGATCGGGTGTCCGTAACAGCTGAGGTCCTTGAACCGCTCGAGGTAGTGCTCCTCGCCGTGGATCACGACCCCGCGCCGGACCTCCAGCGGCGTCCCCAGCGCGGTGGTCCCGACGCAGTCCTCGCCGAACCTCGACCCCAGCACCGCCCCGGCACCGTCGATGAGCCGCTCGAGTTTGCGGCCGTCGAAGAGCCGGGCGACGATGCGGCAGTCGCGGTCGGCGAGCAGGACGCAGAAACCCGTGCCCTGGATCTGCTGCTGCATCTCGTCGAGGACGGGCCGGGCCGCCTGCAGCAGCCGACTGGACTTGTCCAGGTCCGGGCAGGGGTCATCGCTCGGCGTCGACGTCGGTTCCAGCCCGCTGAGCGCCGAACGCTTCCAGGACAACGCGATCTCCGGCCGCATCGCCGCGTGCCCGGTCGTGCCGCCAAACTCCAACCTCGACTCCTTGCCGCGCGCGGATCCGGTCGTGCACCGGTGCACGACTCACATCCGAACGTACCCACACCGTGTGACCCACGCCATAGTGCCCGCGGACGCGGCGGGCAACTGTCCGGATTCAGGACAGTCCCCGATCGGTCAGCCGAACAGGCCCCGCACGAACGGGATGGTGTCGGCCTGCGAATCGACGAGCGTGCCGCTGTGGTCGGTGGGATACGTCTTGAACGTGACCGGCTCACCGTTCGCGGTGAGCGCGGCGACCAGCGAGAACGCCGACGGCGCCGGCACGTCGATGTCGGTGAGCCCCTGCCCGATGAACAGGGGACGGTCGTATCCGCTCGCCGGGACGCCCATGTAGTCCACGAGCAGGCCGTGAAAGTTCGGGATCTGGTTCAACGGCTTGCTGAACAGGTCGCCGACCACCACCCCTTCCGCGGCGTCGTGAAGTTCGTTGACGCACAGCTGTTCCGCAGCGTCCACGTAGTGCGCGCCGAGGGGTGTCAGATACGAGTCGAGGTCGATCTCGGGGTGCGCCGACCGCAGTCCCGCGAGGATGTAGAACAGGTACGACGTGAGCCCGGCGGGGAGCGCCGTGGGCGGCACCCCCGGGCCGAGCGGCAGCAGCGCCAGTTCGATGTTCGCGGGAACGCCCGTTCCCACGGCCCCGCGGTAGTCCAGCGTCTCCCCGCCGAACTCGGTGGCGTAGCGGGCGGTCGTGATCGCGGCCCCACCACCCTGCGACTGTCCGACCACCACCCACTTGTTCGACAGCGACTCGTCGACGGCGCGGGCCGCCTTCACCGAGTCGACGACGCTGTGCGCCTCGACCCTTCCGTCGAGGTACGGCATCACACCGGGTGTGCCGAGGCCGACGTAATCGGTGGAGACGACGGCGTATCCCTGCTCGAGCCACCGGCCGAGGTACGGATAGTCCCGCTCGGGGAGTGCGGGGCCGACGAGCGAGGGGGCGCAGTCGTCGGCGAGTCCGGATGTGCCGTGCGCCCAGGCCACCACCGGCCAGCCCCCGTCGGGCGCCTCCCCCGGCGGCACGTACACGGCGCCGCTGCTGAGTGCGGGATTACCGTCGGACCCGATCGACCAGTACGTGATCCGCTGTGCGTCGGCGGTGCCGGGGATCCACAGGTCGGCGGGCAGCGGCTCGACGTCCACGACGCTCCCCGCCGTGCGGTCCGTCTCGTCGGCGAACGCGGCCGGGGAGGCGAGGCAGGTGCCGGCGACCGTGAGGGAGGCGATCGCGACGGTTGCCGCGGCTCGCGCCATTCGTACCGAGTGTGTCTTCACCGCTTCAAGATCCCACACGTGAGCGGCAAAGCGTGCCGGAGCACACTTTGCCGCTCACGTGGGCTAGTGCTGGGCGGCCAGATCCCGGCCCCGGGTTTCCGGGATCGTGACCAGCGCGACGGTCGAGACCGCGATGAGCGCGAGGGCGTACCACTCGAACAGTTCCGGCGACCCACGGTCGGCGAAGAACGTCTGGACGTATGCCGCCGTCCCACCGAATGCCGCCACCCCGATCGAGTACGGCACCCCGACACCGGCGGCGCGCAGCCCGGTCGGGAAGAGTTCGGCCATCATCGCCGGCATGACCGCGAGGAGCGCGCCCATCACGAACAGGGCGATCGCCATCGCGAAGAACAGGGTGAGCGCGCTGTGCCCGATCATGGCGTTGAGCGGAAACAGCAGGGCCGCGATGCCGAGGTTGCCGATGTACAGCACCGGTTTGCGTCCGATCCGGTCCGACACCGCGCCCCAGAAGGGCAGCGACGCAATCAGTACGAGGTTCGCGCCGACGCCGGCCCACAGTGCGCCGGACGGATCGATACCCCGGACCGTGATCGCGTACGCCGGCGCCGACACCGCCCACACGTAGTAGACGACGGTGCCGCCGACCGTGAAGAACAGGATTTGGAACACCTGCCGCCGGTGCGCCACGAACAGTTGCCACATCGACTGCTTCGCGGTGTCGTCACCCGACTCCTCGTAGACCTCGGTCTCGCTCATCCGGGACCGCATCCACAGCACGAACAGGCCGAGGACGCCGCCCAGCAGGAACGGCACCCGCCAGCCCCAGTCGGCCATCTGCTCCGAATTCAGCGTCGTGGTGAGCAGGGCGCCGAGCAGCGTGCCCACGACCACTCCGGTGGTGTTGGAGATGTAGATGAGGCTGGACCAGAGTCCGCGCCGCGCCGTCGGCGCGAATTCCACGATGTACGTCTGCGCGGACGGCAACTCGCCGCCGTGGGCGACGCCCTGCGCGAGCCGCGCCACGACGAGCACCACCGCCGCGGCGATGCCGATCGTCTGATGGGTCGGGGTCAGGCCGATGACCAGGCTGCCGATCGCGGCGAGGCCGACGGCGAGCGTCATGGACAGCTTGCGTCCCCGGCGGTCCGACAGCCAGCCGAACAGCAGACCGCCGAACGGGCGGGCGACGAATCCGACGGCGAAGACGCCGAACGACGCGAGCAGGTCGGAGACGGCAGATCCGGTGTGGAAGAACTGCGGGGCGAAGAACGCGGCGAACGTGGCGTAGACGGTCCAGTCGAAGTACTCGATCCCGTTGCCCGTGCCCACGCCGACGATCGCGCGGGCCTTCTCCCAGCGCTCGGACCGCTGACGGACGGTGGGCGGGCCTGCGTTCACGGCCCCGCTCTCGGTGGCGATCCCGGTCATCGTGCGTCACCTCCGGCCGCGGCAGTCTCGAGCCGGGCGTCGTCGGAGTGCGCCTTGTCCAGCCGTCGAACGGCCAGCCCGGCGTAGATGGTGGCGGCGTCGGCGAGCACCGCATCGTCGAATTGCGCCCGCGGCGAATGGTTCATGGGAGCCGCAACGGGATCGGCGCCGGGCATGCACGCGCCCAACCCGATGAACGCGCCGGGCACCTCCTGCAGGACGTAGGAGAAGTCCTCGGACCCGGCCATCGGATGCGTAACCGTCTCGTAGCGGTCCTCGCCCATGAGGTCGCTGACGACTTCGGCGCCGAACGCGACCTCGTCCACGTCGTTGATCGTCATCGGGAACTCCGGGGCCACGTCGACCTCGACGTCGACGCGTTGCGCGGACGCCACCCCCTCGAGCACCCTGCGCAGCGCCCCCGGCACCTTCTCGTACGTGGCGGGCGAATAACACCGGACGGTCGCCTCGAACCGCGCGTCGTCGGGAATGATGTTGTGGCGCGACCCGGCCCGCACGTTCGCGACGGTCACGACGACGGGGTCGAACACGTCGAACGTCCGGGTGATCATGGTCTGCAGCGACGTGATCATCTCGGCCATCGCGGTGATCGGATCCCGGGCGGTCGACGGGGACGATCCGTGGCCGCCCGCTCCGCGCACCGTGACGGTCAGTTTGTACGACGCCGCGAGCAGGGTGCCCGCCTTGGAGAAGAACCGGCCCTGCGGCTTCTGGCAGGAGAAGACGTGCATGCCGTAGGCGGTGTCCGCGCGCCGACCGGACGCATCGAGGACGCCCTCGTCGACCATCACCTTGGCGCCGTCCCACCCCTCCTCGCCGGGCTGGAACATCAGGACGACGTCGCCCGCCAACCGGTCGCGGTGCCGGCTGAGCAGTTGCGCGGCCCCGACGAGCGCCGCGGTGTGCAGGTCGTGCCCGCATCCGTGCATGGCACCGTTCTGTGCCGCGAAGTCGAGTCCGGTCTGCTCGGTGACCGGCAGTCCGTCCATGTCGGCGCGCAGCAGCACCGTCTGCGCGGCGGTTTCCGCGCGTCGGCCACCCCGGAGTACCGCGGTCACGGACGTCGTGCGGGTTCCCGTCGAGATCTCGAGCGGCAGTCCGTCCAACGCCGCGAGGACCGTTTCCTGCGTGCGCGGCAGGTCCAGACCGACCTCGGGTTCGCGGTGTAGTACACGCCGCAACTGCACGAGGTCGCCCTGCAGAGCGCGGGCGTCGTCCAAGAGATCCATTGCTCTCCCTTATGTCGGTGGTCACCTTCGGGACCGAATGCGTCGGTGGTCATATGCTGTGAGCCACGGAATGACGGACCGCTGAGAACGTCGAAAACGATCATTCTCACCGAATCAGGAAGAGCTTTATGAGCGAGATGCTGACCGAATCCGAGCTTTCGCTCATTCACGCCCTGCAGATCCGCCCCCGGGCGACGTGGGCCGAGCTGGCCCCGATCCTGCGCGCGACGTCCGCGACCCTCGCACGGCGGTGGGAATCGGTCACCGAACGCGGGCTGGCCTGGATCACCGCCTACCCCGCGCCGATGACGGGTGCGGGCGCGTTCACCGCGATGATCGAGGTGACGTGCGACCTCGCAGGCACGAAAGCACTGGTCGAGGCGCTCACCCGGGACCCGCGGGTGTCGTCGATCGAGCATGCGGCGCGTGGCCGGGACCTCATCCTGACCGTGCAGACGGGATCGCTGCACGAGTTGTCGGACCTGGTGCTCGAGGAGTTGCCCCGCCACCCGAGCGTGAATTCGACCCGGACGCACACGTGCACCGCACTCCACGCGGAGGGCAGCCGGTGGCGCCTCGACTCCCTGGACACGGCGCAGTCCGCCGCGATCGCCGCACTGGAGAACACCCCTCCGCAGTCCGGATCGAGCCGGCCGGAGAGCCTGACCGACGAGGTCGCCCGCGCGCTCGTTCGCGAACTCACCCGGAACGGCCGGGCGTCCGCGCGCGAGATCGCCGCCGTGATCGACCGGCCCGCGTCCTCGGTCCGCAGGCAACTCGCCGGGTTGCTGCGCTCCCGCGCCGTGGTGCTGCGCTGCGACGTCGCCCAGAACGCGACGCGGTGGCCCATCACCGTCACGTGGTGGTGCCGCCTGCCTGTGCGCGCGCACCGCGACGTCGTGGAGGTCGTCAACACCCGCCCCGAACTGCGCTTGTGCATGTCGATGACCGGACCCGCGAACTTTCTCGTCAGCATGTGGGTGTCCTCGCTGCCCGACCTGCTGCGGCTGCAGGAGTGGCTGGAGACCCGCGCCCCCAGCCTCGAGATCATCGACTCCTCGGTGACGCTCCGGTCCCGGAAGCGGATGGGGTGGGAACTCGACACCCACGGCCGCGCGACCGGTTATGTCACCGCGCACGGCGGCTGACCGCTACGGTCGAATGCGCCATCATCGGACCGGCTGGAGCAGGTGATCCCCGTGACCTCGACCGCGAAAACGTCGACTGCCGGCGAGCGTGCCGACTTGCTGGAGTCGCTGGCGAAGCACCGGTACCTGCTCCGCCACACCGTCCGCGACCTCACCGACGAGCAGGCGGCCCGGCGCCCGACGGCGAGCGTGCTCTGCCTGGGCGGACTCGTCAAACACGTGTCGGACACCGAACAGGTGTGGGCCGATTTCATCGTCCGCGGCACCGACGCCGTCCGCGGTGGTCCCGTGGACGGGACGGGCACCGGCAATCGCGAGAAGGAATTCACACTCCGCGACGACGAGACCCTGTCCGGCGTCCTCGACCGCTACGCGAAGGTGGCGCACCGGACCGACGAGATCGTGGCCGCGCTGCCCGACCTCGACATCTCGCATCCGCTGCCGAAGGCGCCGTGGTTCGAACCGGGATCGCGCTGGTCCGCGCGCCGGGTCCTGCTCCACATCATCGGTGAAACGGCCCAGCACGCCGGGCACGCCGACATCATCCGGGAATCTCTCGACGAGTCGAGGGCGACGAGCTGACTCAGCCGCGTTTGCGGGCATCGACGAGGAACCGGGTCGAGTGGGCCACGAACGGCCCGTCCGCCTCGATCCGGTCGTGGAGTTCCCGCAGTCGGTCCCGGTATTGCGCGACGGTGAAGCCGGGCACCATCCAATCGATCGAGCGGATTATCGGGGAAGCACCGGGCAGCGTGCGATGTTGAACGGGACATGACGGCCTTGGAGCATCGCACCCGAATCGCCGAGGAACGCGCCGACGCCGAACGCCGCATCGCGTCGCTGACCGGCCGTTTCACCGCGATCGTGGAGGGGTCGGAATTCACCACAGACGATGACGAGCACGATCCGGAGGGCTCGACCATCGCGTTCGAACGGGCCCAGGTGTCGGCGCTGCTGGCCGACGCCCGGCGCGAGGTCGAGGATCTGGCGGCGGCACAGCAGCGGCTCGACAGCGGGACGTACGGCCTCTGCATCCGGTGCGGCCGGCCGATCGCCGAGGTTCGGCTCGACGCGCTCCCCGCCGCCCAGACGTGTATCGACTGCGCCGGTTAGGGTAGGAAGGCTCCCCACTCGCGCGCAGCCACGTCGCGGGCCCGGCGATGGTCGTCGGCATCGGGACGGATGCCTTCGGCGAGGTCGGCGAGGGCTTCGGCCAGATCGCCGACATCGACCTGATGCCTCATGGAGGAGTCGAGTAGTTCGTCGAAGGCCTGGTCCGCGCTGTACGAGCTTCCGCGCGCGGTGGTCAGGAATTGGATTGCAGCGTCCAATGCGGACAGGTGCCGTGTCGCGCGGGTGTCGCGGTGAGCTTCGATCGTCAATATTCCGCCTCGGAGGTGTCGCCACTGGGCGTTGCCGGTCTGGTGTGACCACATCACATCACGAACCGGTGGCCTACGTTGCCGAATCGAGACCGTGTCCGAAAGTTGTTTCTCGACAGCAGGATACGAACTCCGGAAAGATACTTGTAACTCTCGTTACTACCGCGAAGTTCTACCCGGGAGTAGGTCGTCCGCGGAATCGCATTTCTGAATGGCTCCAGAACAGCGGATCGAAACCGAGCAGACCGGCCATTCCGGAATACTGGTTTTCGGGTGGAGGTCTCCGCCCGACGCGATCGGACGGCCGTGCGCCGCGCAGTCCCTGTGGACCCGTGTGACCAGAACTGTTCAGAATCGGGATGATTGACGTGAAACTCGTCGTCGACCTCAATCGGTGCCAGGGTTACGCGCAGTGCGTGTTCCTCGCACCCGACGTCTTCACTCTGCACGGCGAAGAGGCCCTCCTCTACGACGCGGGCCCCGCCGACGACGAACGCGAGCACGTGTCGCAGGCCGCCGCGGCCTGTCCGGTGCACGCCATCACCACGGATCTCCCCGCCCAGCACGATGGGGAGTGACGTGCGGATCGTCATCGTCGGCGCGTCGCTCGCCGGGGTGCGCGCGGCGGAGGCGCTACGGGGGCAGGGCTTCGACGGTTCGCTGACCCTGATCGGCGACGAACCCTACGAACCGTACGACCGGCCGCCGCTGTCGAAGGCCGTGCTCCTCGGGATCATGCCGCCCGAACACGCGGCGCTCCCCTACCGTCCCGACCTCGACGCGAAATGGCTGCTCGGCGTGCGGGCCACCACCCTCGATCTGGAGAACAACCGGGTGGTGCTCAGCGACGGCGACACCGTCGAGTTCGACAAGGTGCTGATCGCGACCGGCGTCCGCGCCCGGCCGTGGTCGAACTCGTCCGAGGCGGCACTCGACGGCGTCTTCACCGTCCGCACCTGCGACGACTCCCGCCGCCTGAGCGAACGGCTGTCTGCCGGACCTCGCCACGTCCTGGTGATCGGCGCCGGGTTCACCGGTTCGGAGATCGCGTCGGTGTGCCGGGAGCGTGGGCTGTCCGTGACGGTCACCGAGCGCGGCCCGGCGCCGCTGGTCGGTGCGCTCGGCGGGGTGGTGGCGGCGGTCGCCGCCGACATGCAACGCGACCACGGCGTCGACCTGCGCACCGGGGTCACGGTGACCGGACTCGACGGCGACAGCGACGGACGGCTGTGCCGCGCGCACCTCTCGGACGGGACCGCACTCGACGCCGACGTCGCGATCGTCGCGCAGGGCAGCATCCGCAACACCGACTGGCTGTTCGGATCCGGTCTCGCCGCCGGGCCCCGCGGGGTCACGTGCGACGCCGGCTGCCGGGCGTTCGACATCAACGGTATCGTCACCGACAACGTGTTCGTCGCCGGTGACGTTGCGCGGCAACCGCATCCGCTGTACGACTACCAGTTGCTGGCGCTGGAGCACTGGGGCAACGCGATCGGCCAGGCCGAGGTCGCGGCGCACAACATGATCCACGACGGCCTGCGCCGGCGACCGCACCTGGAGATTCCGGCGTTCTGGTCCAGCCAGTTCGGCGTCAACATCAAGTCGGTGGGCATACCCACCTACTCCGATCAGGTGGTGATCACCCAGGGTTCGGTCGCCGACCGGCGATTCGTGGCGGCGTACGGCTTCCGTGGTCGCGTCACCGCGGCGGTGGCGTTCAATCAGGGGAAGTGGCTCGACTTCTATCGGGGGCTGATCGAGTCGGCGGCGGCGTTCCCGCCGGACTTCGACGTCATGGACCGCGCGGAGCCGTTCGAGGTGCGGGCGTCGGAGTTGCCGGACCCCGCGGTTCTCAGTCACGGTCCGACCGTCGCGGTGACCGGTCATCTGCCCACCGAACGTCGTGTCGAGTTCGTCTCGCTACCGAAGTAACAGGGAGAGTGTCCATGTCGCGTGCGCAGTTGTTCGAGCGGATCACCGACCAGGCGAACCGGCCGAATCCGTATCCGCTGTACGAGGAACTTCGTGAGACGCGGGTGGCGCCGCAGGACAACGGTTCCTTCCTCGTGGGCCGGTACTACGACGTGATGGCACTTCTGCACGATCCGAGGATCAGTTCCGACCTGCACAACAGGGGGCCGGGGCTTCCCGGGGCGGATCGTGCCGGCGACGGGCCGGAGTCCTTCCTCAAACTCGATCCGCCCGAGCACGATCGGTTGCGCCGATTGACGACGCGACAGTTCGGTCCGCCGCACAGCCCCGACCGGATCGACTCCATGCGTGGCGAACTCGCAGAACTCGTGACGAGCCTCGTCGACGGGCTCGACGGGAAGGGCCGCATCGACATCGTCGACGACTTCGCGTACCCCTTCCCCGTCACCGTCATCTGCCGTCTGCTCGGCGTGCCTCACGAGGAGGAACCCCGGTTCCACGCCTGGGCCGACGCGTTGGTGGCGGCCATCGACCCGCGGCGCAGCAGCGCCGACAACGAGCAGGTGAAGGCGGCGCAGCAGGCCCAGATGGAAATGGCCATGTTCATGGCCGGTCTGATCGAGGACCGTCGCCGCAATCCCGGCGACGACATGCTGTCGGGGCTGGCCAACGATTCGGGGCCCGACGGCCAGTTGAACACCGTCGAGTTGGTCACCAACTCCATCCTGTTGTTCATCGCCGGGCACGAGACGACCGTCAATCTCATCACCAACGGCATGCTGACTTTGCTGCGCAATCCCGATGTTCTCGAGCGGCTTCGCACGGAACCAGCGTTGATGCCGCAGGCCGTGGAGGAATTGCTCCGCTTCGAACCGCCGGTGCATCTGCTGGGCCAGCGCACGCCGATCGTCGACATCGAGATCGACGGCGTCACCGTTCCGAAGGGGTCGCCGCTCGTCCTGGCCTTGGCGTCGGCCAATCGCGATCCCGAACGCTTCGTCGACGCCGACCGGTTCGTCCCCGACCGCGAGGACAACCAGCACGTCGGTCTGGGCAGCGGCATCCACAGTTGCTTCGGCGCCCCCCTCGCCCGCCTCGAAGCGCAGATGGCGCTCACCGAACTCATTCGCCGCCTCCCCAATCCGCGTCTCGTGGAGGACCCGCCGCCGTACCGGCCCAACCCGGTACTGCGGGGTCCCCGGCACCTGCTGGTGGACTGTGGGTGACAGGGGCTGACCGGCTCCCCCGCGCATGCTCGATCAACTCACCAGGATGATGCCTGTGGTTGATGCGCGGTCTTCGGGTGGGGTCGATGTGCGGCGGTGGGATCCATTCGGTCCGGCCCGCGTGTGTGGAATGCGCGGGCGCGGACCTCGTCGCCCAGCCGGCCGGTCCGTCGTTGACCTGGGCATGGCATGCGTCGCAGACCAGGGCCAGACCTTCGATGTCGGTGCGCCCGCCCTTGTGCCAGTCCGTGACATGGTGCACCGCACACAGACTCGCCGGCGCCGAACACCCCGGCCGGGTGCAGCCCCCGTCCGCCGCGATCAGCGCGAGCCGCTGGTCGGCACTGGCCAGACGGCGCCGTCGACCCAGGTGCAACGGACGACCCGCATGGTCGAACAGGGCGAGCACCGGATGCGCATTCTCTGCCAGGGCCAGTGCGTCCTCGATCGGGAGCAGGCCACCGGTGGCCGTCGTGGCCAGCCCGCCGGTCGCCTTCTCCAACTGCTCGAGGGTCATGGTGACGATCACCGTCGTCGGCAGGCCCCGGTGCCGGCCGAGCACCCCCGATTCGAGCAGTGTCCGGAACACCGCGCTGAACGCGTCGTGATTGCGCTGCGCCGCGGTGCGGGTATCGCGTGCGGCCGCGGCCGCCAGCACGTCACGATCGATCGCCGGGTTTTCGCCGTCACCGGCTGGCGAGTCGGGATCGTCCGGATTGTTCATGCCGGGTCGTGCCCACTTGGCGAGGATCGGATCGAGCATCGCCCGTGCGACGGGATCGAGTTCGCCGGAGATTCTCGACATCAGTTCTGTGTCCTGCCGACCGATCGAAATGCCACGCCGGCGTTTCCGGTCGCGGTCGTCGCCGAGACTTCCGTCCGGATTCAGGTAGGCCAGCAGCCGGTGCCCGGCCTGTTCCACGTCCTCGGGAGTTGCGCTTCGCGCCAAGGTGGCCAGGACGGCCTCGGCGTCGGCTACCGCGTCGTTGTCGACGGCATGGGGAATCTTGCGCATCACTTTCGCGATCGCCCGCACATGATCCGGTCCGATGTCGCCGTCACTCTGTGCCGCAGCGGTTTCCGGCAGGACGGGTGGCATCGGATCGCCCGCCAGGGTGTGCCACACCCCCAGCTCACGAGCGGCGGTGACCCGAGCGGACGCGTCGGCGCCCGAGATCCGGAGTACCTCGATCAGCAGCTTCTTCGGCGAGGTATACCCCAGACTCGCCGGAACCGAGCGCTCCACGGTCTCCACCACCAATCGGTGGGAGACCGCCTCCGCGCGGCGAAGCGACTGCTCCACCCCGCGCATCACCTCGACCACCTCGCCGTCCGACAGTTCGGCCAGCCCGGCATCGAGCAAACCGTCCACCGCGGCAGCGAGCATCGACAGATGCTCCGTCACCCGGCTCCCCACCGACCCCCCAGTCGAACTCATGTGCGAATACTATCGCGAGGGTCCGACACGTTTCAGAGGCCGCGGTCCCGCAGCGATTCGGACGGCGTCACACCATACTTACGGCGGTAGGCGGCGGCGAATCTGCCGGTGTGCATGATCCCCCAGCGAGTGGCGACTTCGGAAACAGTTGCACAGGAAGAACTTCCGGTCAGATCGGCGTGCACACGTTCGAGCCGCACGTCGACGAGGAACTCCATCGGCGTCATGCCCACGTATTCGCGGAACCCCTGCTGCATGCGCCGGACGCTCACCCCGACGAGTTCGGCCATCTCGCCGGCCGTCCAGGGGCGTGCCGGATCCTCGTGGATCGCGTCGATGACCCGCTTGACGATGCGGGGGCGGATTCCCGACGAGCCGGTGTCGTCGTCCGGCATCGCGGTGAGCACGAGAGCAGTGGTCAGGGCACCACACAATTGCTGCGACACCATCTCACTGCGCAGGAGGACGCCGTCGTGCAATGCCTGGTCGGCGACGGAACGGACGAGCCTGAGCCACTCCGCTCCGGCGCCCGCGCGCAGGTCGAGCTGCCGCGGCAACATCTGACCCGGCTTGGCGAGCACGCGGTCCATCTCCCGCTGCAGGTAGTCCCGGTCCACCTTGAAGCCGATGATCTCGCAGGAACTGCTCCAGTTGGTGATCACGGTCCGGGTGTCGGGCGGACAGATGGTCGCGAGTCCCGGCGTCGACGTCACTTCCGTGCCGCCGGTGACGGACACGATGCGACCGGTCAGGGGGATGTTGATGCCGTACGCGCCGGGATGGTCGGACTCGATGGCCACGGCTGCCCCGAATCCGATCCGGGCGAGCCGCGACGCCCCCACGTCGGACGATTCCAGCGACGATCGCGCGGCGTTGTCACTCGACAGCGGACGCAGTTCATGGGGGAAGTACGCGTCCGCGACCACCTCGTGAACCTCGTCCCAGTCGGTGAAACCGGGACCCTCCAACCGTCCTCGCATACGTACGTCCAGACCTCTCACCTCGCGCTTCGGCGGCGTTCGAGCAACTCCCGACCCTAGCATCACCTGTGACTCACGTCACTGCAAGGCCCTGCGCCGCGCCTCCGCCAATCCCGTTTCGCGTTCCGGATCGGCGGTTCGCAATGCGGATCGACGGACTGTGATGCCCGTCATACGTTGTGCAGGTGCCCCCAAACGCAGGGGTGATCGCACGAATCGTGCAGAAAGGCGGTCACGAAAAATGGATCAGCGCACTCTCCGTAACATTTTCGGCCAGTTCGCCAGTGGCGTCACCGTGATCACGTGCGCCAACTCCGACGGCGAGCCGCACGGGGCCACCGTCACCGCGTTCACCGCGATCTCGATCGAACCTCGGCTGTGCCAGGTGACGTTGACCCGGAAGTCGAAGGCGTGCAACTACCTGAATGACGCGCCGTTCGCGGTGAACATCCTGGCCGCCGATCAGCTCGATACCGCGATGCATTTCGCAGGCAAACCACAACGGACGGAACCGGTGTGGGACGACTCCGGCATCGCTCCCGCACTGTCCGGCAACGCGGCGACTCTGACGTGTTCGCCGTGGGCGTCCTACGACGGAGGCGATCACGTCATCTTCATCGGGGAGATCGTCGACGCGTCCGTCGACTCGGCCAAGGACCCACTGCTGTTCTACCGCAGCACCTTCCATGACCTCGGGGCCGCATCCGGCACCACGGCGTGGAACGGCTGCCTCGACGACCCCCACAGCGGATGGTTCGACGCCGCCGCGTCGTTCACGCCCCTCCACTTGCAGCTCGCCCAGGCTGCCTCGTAATCCTGACCGAAGGGAAACACCATGACCACCACCGAAGCTGCCCCCGATTCCGTCGTCGACCGTAGCAAGGTCAATGTCGCTGCGGACTGCGAAGCGAACCGCACCGCCAACTTCGCGTCGCGCCCCATGACCGGTGACGAGTACATCGAGTCGCTGCGCGACGACCGGGAGATCTACCTGCACGGCGAGCGTGTCAAGGATGTCACGACGCATCCGGCGTTCCGCAACCCGATCCGGATGACCGCCCGCCTGTACGACGCGATGCACACCGGCGAGCACGTCGAGACCCTGACCACGCCCACCGACACCGGCAACGGTGGTGTGACGATGCCCTTCTTCCGGGCGTCCAAGACGTCGGACGACCTGCTGAAGGACCGCGACGCGATCGCCACCTGGGCGCGCATGACGTACGGCTGGATGGGCCGCAGCCCCGACTACAAGGCGTCGTTCCTCGGCACCCTGCATGCGAACAAAGAGCTGTACTCACCGTTCCAGGCCAACGCGGAACGCTGGTACAAGGAATCGCAGGAGAAGGTCCTGTACTGGAACCACGCGATCATCAACCCCCCGGTAGACCGGCAGCTTCCCCCGGACGAGGTCGGCGACGTGTTCATGAAGGTGGAGAAGGAAACCGACGCCGGCCTCATCGTCTCCGGCGCCAAGGTCGTCGCCACCGGTTCGGCGATCACCAACTACAACTTCATCGCCCACTACGGCCTGCCGATCAAGAAGAAGCAATTCGCCCTCATCTGCACCGTCCCGATGGACGCCCCGGGTGTGAAGCTGATCTGCCGCACGTCCTACACCCAGCAGGCCGCGGTGATGGGCAGCCCGTTCGACTACCCGCTGTCGTCGCGGATGGACGAGAACGACACCATCTTCGTCTTCGACAAGGTGCTCGTGCCGTGGGAGAACGTCTTCATGTACGGCGACGTGGAGAAGATCAATGCCTTCTTCCCACAGTCGGGGTTCCTGCCCCGCTTCACGCTGCAGGGCTGCACCCGGCTGGCCGTGAAGCTCGATTTCATCGCCGGCCTGCTCATGAAGGCCCTCGACGCCACCGGAGCGGGCGGGTTCCGCGGCGTGCAGACCCGTGTCGGTGAAGTGATCGGCTGGCGAAACCTGTTCTGGTCGCTGACCGAATCAATGATCCGCGACCCCGAGCCGTGGGTGGGAGACACCGTCATCCCCAAGCTCGAATACGGCCTCACCTACCGGATGTTCATGCAGCAGGGGTACCCGCGGATCAAGGAGATCATCGAGCAGGACGTCGCGTCCGGCCTGATTTACCTGCCGTCGTCGTCGGCGGACTTCAAGAGCCCCGAGGTCCGGCCGTACCTGGACAAGTACGTGCGCGGCTCCGAGGGCATGCCCGCCGTCGAGCGGGTGAAGATCATGAAGGCCCTGTGGGATTCGGTGGGCAGCGAGTTCGGTGGCCGCCACGAGCTGTACGAGCGCAACTACGCCGGCAACCACGAGGGTGTGAAGGCGGAACTGCTGATGTTCGCGGAGAACCGGGGAACGGTCAGTTCGATGAAGGGTCTGGCCGAGCAGTGCCTGGCCGAGTACGACCTGGACGGCTGGACGGTGCCCGACCTCATCGGCAACGACGACGTCTCCTACTTCGGCCGCAGCTAGCCCCTCGAGACCCGGGAGAATCATGACCACCATCGAAAGCCCCACCGCGGTCGGCTCCGGCAACGCCGCCACCGACAAGTTCAAGGGCGCCAGATTCACCGCCGACACGTCACCGGAACGCCTGTCCGCCATCGCCACCGAGGCGCTCGCCGGGTTGGGCGCGCTGATCCGGAAGCACGCCGTCACCTACCCGGAATACCGGGTCCTCAAGCAGTGGCTCATCGACGTCGGCGAGGGCGGCGAGTGGCCGCTACTCCTCGACGTGTTCGTCGAGCACGAGATCGAAGAGGTGAACTCCCGGAACTTCCAGGGCACCAAGGGGAGCATCGAGGGACCGTACTACGTCCCCGGTGCGCCGGATCTCCCCGCGCGGTGCACCCTTCCGATGCGCGACGAGGACCGGGCACACACCGCGCTCGTTCTCCGGGGCCAGGTCACCGACCTGGACGGCACCGGGCTCGGCGGCGCCATTATCGAGCTGTGGCATGCCGACGACGAGGGCTATTACTCGCAGTTCGCTCCCCACCTGCCCGAATGGAACCTGCGCGGAACGATCGTCACCGACGCGGAGGGTCGGTACGAGATCACCACCATCGAGCCTGCGCCGTATCAGATCCCGACCGACGGCCCCACCGGTCAGTTCATCGAGTCCGCCGGCTGGCACCCGTGGCGTCCGGCGCACCTGCACCTGCGGGTGACGTCCCCGGGCAAGCAGCCGATCATCACGCAGCTGTATTTCGCGGGCGGCGACTGGATCGACGACGACGTCGCCGGCGCGACGAAACCCGAACTGCTCCTCGATCCGCAGCTCGACGACACCGGGCGTAAGGTCGTCACCTACGACTTCGCGCTCGATCCCGCCGCGGACTGAGCCGCGGCCCCATACCCCCGGGCGACGCGAGAGATCGCGTCGCCCGGGGTCTCGACGTTGGTGGAGGAATCATCATGGCGAACCCATCCGAATCGCGGACGACGGAATTCGTGCACACCGCGTCGGCCGTGATCGAGGTCGTCGTCGAGGGCAGCGGCCCCTCGGTGATCCTGCTACCCTCGCTCGGCCGCGAGTCGTACGACTACGACGACGTCGCGAGTGGGCTCGCGCACAACGGGTTCCGGGTCTCCCGTCCGCAACCGCGCGGCATCGGTCGCAGCGTGGGTTCACTGGAGGACATCACGCTGCACGACCTGGCCGCCGACGTCGGAGCGGTGATCGAAGCACAGGACAACGGCGCGGCCGTCGTCGTCGGTCACGCCTTCGGGCACTACGTCGCACGAATGCTCGCCGCCGACCGGCCGGACCTGGTGCGCGGCGTCGTCGTCGCCGCCGCGGGCGCCCGCAACTACCCGGCCGCGCTGACCGCGCTGGCGGTGAAGTGCGCCGATCCCTCACTTCCCGACGCGGAGCGGATCGGTTACCTGCAGACCGGATTCTTCGCGCCGGGCAACGACCCGGCGGAATGGCTCAGCGGCTGGTATCCGGACGTGTCGACGCGGCAGCTCGCCGCGTCGGCCGCCACACCCAAGGACGAATGGTGGGCGGTCGCGCACCAGCCGATTCTCGATCTGCAGTCCGCTCTCGACCCGTTCCGGCCGCGCGAGACGGCGAACGAATTGCGGGACCGGTTCGGCGAATTGGTCACCGTGAGCGTCGTCCCGAACGCCAGCCATGCACTGATGCCGGAAGCGCCCGCACAGGTTGTGCGGGCGCTCACCGACTGGATCCGGGGTCTCGACAGCTGAGGGGTCAGACCCTCTCGAAGATCGCGGTCAGCCCCTGGCCGCCGCCGATACACATCGTCTCGAGACCGTAACGGACTCCGCGACGGTCCATCTCGCGCAGGAGTGTGGTGAGGATCCGCACTCCCGTAGCGCCGACGGGATGCCCGAGCGAGATTCCCGAACCGTTGACGTTGGTGCGGTCGAAATCTTGTGCACCGAAATTCCATTCGCGTGTGACGGCCAGCGCCTGCGCTGCAAAGGCCTCGTTCAGTTCGATGAGGTCGATGTCGGCGAGCGTCAGCCCGGCGCGTTTCAGGGCCCGTTCGGTGGACGGCACCGGTCCGATTCCCATCTCGGACGGCTCCACGCCGGCCACCGCCCAGGTGACCAGGCGGGCGAGCGGCCGGAGTCCCAACCGTTCCGCCTGTGCCCGGGTGGTGACGAGGCACGCCGCCGCACCGTCGTTCTGTCCGCTGGCGTTGCCTGCGGTGACGGTCGCGTCGGGGTCGGTGCTGCCCATGATGGGTCGCAGCCGAGCGAGCGACTCGATCGTCGTGTCGGCTCGGGGATGCTCGTCCCGGTCGACGACCCGCGGATCACCCTTGCGGACAGGAACTTCCACCGGCACGATCTCCTCGGCGAACGTTCCCGAGTCGATGGCGGCGACCGCCCGGTGATGGGAACTCACCGCGAGTTCGTCCTGTTCCCCGCGGCTGATGCCATACCTGCGGCGCAGGTTCTCCGCCGTCTCGAGCATGCCGCCCGGCACCGGGTAGTTGCGGCCACCTGCGGTGACGCGACCGCGGGCGAGCCGGTCGTGGAGCGCGGCCGGGGCGCCCTTGGCTCCCCAGCGCATCGCCTCGGTGTAGTACTCGGCGCGGCTCATCGACTCCACGCCGCCGGCGATCACCAGTTCGGCGATCCCCGTCTGTACCCGCATCGCTGCGTCGAGCACGGCCTGCAGACCCGATCCGCAGCGACGGTCGAGTTGTTGACCGGGAACCGTCACCGGCATCCCCGCATCGAGGGCCACGACGCGGCCGATGGCGGGTGCCTCGCCGTTCGGGTAGCACTGACCGAAGATCACGTCGTCGATGCTGCCCGGATCCACTCCGGTGCGGTCGAGCAGTTCGGACACCACACGGGCGCCGAGGTCGGCGGCGGGAACGTCCGTGAACTGGCCGCCGTATCTGCCGACGGGGGTGCGGAGGGGCTCACAGACGACGACATCGGTCGCCTTCGTGTTCGAGTTTTCAGGCACTGCGGAAATCCCTTTCGTGATCGGTCCAGCGCTGCGCCCATTCGCGCAGTTCGACCGCTCGGATCTTGGCTCCGTTGCCGCCCACGGTGGTCGGCATTTCCTCGATCATGTGCACGGCGGCGGGAACCTTGAACGCCGCCAACGACTCTGCGCACCACGACTTGAGCTCGGCGGCGTCGACGTCGGTGTTCTCGGCCGGGACGACGAACGCGACGGCTTCGGTGTATCCGCGGGTCCCGGTGATGCCCACGACCTTCGTGAGGTGGACGCCGTCGTGTTCGGCGATCCGGTGCTCGATCTCGGCCGGATCCACGAGGAATCCGCGCAGCCGGAGCACATCCCCCATCCGGCACACGTAGGTATAGCCGCCGTCGCCGGTCGCGACGGCCAGGTCGCCGCTGCGGAACCATCCGTCCGACGTGAATGCTCGCGCGGCCGCATCCGGATTGCCGAGGTACGCGTCGACGACGTTCGGTCCGCGCACCTGAAGCTCGCCCTGCTCGCCGTCGGGGAGAACGGAATCGTCCAGGGGGTCGGCTATCCGGATCTCGATGGCGGGGCCCACCGGACGCCCGCCGCCGTTCCAGCGCACGGCTTCCGGATCGGTGACATCCCACAGCAGCATCAGGGCGAACACCTCGGAGGACCCGAAGACACCCGTGGTGACGGCGTCGAATTCGTCCCGGACCCATGCGGCCACCTCGTGCGAACGGCCGAGGAAGTCGGCGATCCCGAGCCGCTTCAACGACGACAGGTCGGCGCGGTCACCCCCCTGCCACGTGTCCAGGAGACGGGTGAAGAGGTCGTCGCCGCCGACCACGTGTGTCACCTTCAGCGACTGCATGCGGCCCAGCGTGGACGCGGCCTCGAAGACGGGTTCCATCAGCAGGGCGCCGCCGCCGGCGAGAGTCGCCAGGGCCGTGCTGAATCCGAACACGCCCGACACCGGCAGCACACAGAGCGTGACGTCGCCGGGCTCGACGTCGAGGACGACGGCGTCGGCGCGGGCGTGCCGGACCACCGCGGATTCCCGATGGGCCGCGAGTTTCGGAACGCCGGTGGAGCCGGACGTGGTGAACGCGACTGCGAGCGGGTCGCCGAGGTCCGCCCGCCCGCCCGCGGCGGTCGTGGTGGCCATGTCGGGTGTCTCCGGCGCCCGAACATCGCCGGCGTCCGCGCTGCCCGCGGTCCAGGCGCCGCCGCCGAGGTCGAATCGCGTCGGATCGGGAGCCTCGCCCGCGGCCGCGGGGCCGCGCACCACCGCGACCGCCGGTGCCGGCAGGTCGACGGACTGCTGCGCCTCTTCGAGCCGCCCGAACAGGTCGAGGCCGTGGAAGTGGTCGGCCACGGCCACCACCGCGGGTCGCGCGGAGGTGAGGATGTGCGCGATCTCGTGCGTGTTGTACCGGGTGTTCACACCGATGACGTGTGCTCCGACCGCCGACGAGGCGAGCTGCCAGACGATGGCATCGGACCAGTTCGGCAGCAGTACAGCCACGCACTGGCCGCGGCGCACACCGACCGTTGCAAGTTCCGACTTCAGTGTATCGACGCGGTCGCGGAGGTCGGCGCGGCCCGAGACGATCGGTTCGCCGTCGACGACGTCGATCGTGGCGGGGGCCGTCGGGTCGGCCGTCACGAGTTCGTCGAGCAGCGCGGCGAGAGTGTCACGGCGCGTGGCCGTGTCGTGCGCCGTCACGAGAGCACCGCCGCGGCGCGCAGTTCCGTCAGCCAGTCGTCCGCCACCGACGCGAAATCGTCGATCTCCTCCATGGGGTAGTGACCGATGTCGTCGAGCAGGGTGAACGCCGTCGATCCCGGCCGAGTGGCTTCGATTCGCGTGGCGGCCTGCTCGACGAGTCCGGCCTGGATCCACGGGTCCTGCGCACCGGCGACGAGCCTGATGGGGCACGTGATGTCGGCGAGACGGTCCCGCACGTCGTGCGTTCCCCAGGCGATGAGGTCCGAGGACGAGATCTCCGGATCCTCGCGCTTGTGCATCGTGGCGATCAGGCGGGCCTGCGCTTCGGGCACGGAGCGCCCGATGGACGCCAGCGTGCCCAGATACGTGCGGTCGGCGCGGCTGGGTCCGGCGACGTCCTCGAGTTCGCGACGCAATCCGCCGACGTTGACGCGGCCCGGGCCTGCCTCCGCCTCCATCGCGATCGCTCCGGCGAGCGGCCTGGATGTCCGTGTCGCGAGTTCGAGGGTCAGCTTGCCCCCGATGGAACATCCCATCACGAACGGCCGTTCGACGGCGAGGGCGTCGAGGACCTTCCCGAGCCAGTCCGCGAACACCACGATGCTGGTGATCGGGCCGTCGACGGCGGGCTCGGAACGCCCGTGGCCCGGAAGGTCGGGGACGATCACCCGGTAGCCGCGGTCGGCCAGTGCGGATGCGGCGTGGCGCCACTGGACTCCGCTCTGCCCGGCGGTGTGCAGGCACAGGACGGTGGGTGTTTCGATGTCCCGACGATTGTCGGGGGTGACGATTTCGACGAAGCCGAGCGCGCCGTCGATGTCCAGGTACCGGGCCTCGATCATGACCGGGCCTCCCTTCCGCACGTGAGTGGCAAAGTGTGCCCCGACACGCTTTGCCACTCACGTGCGGCGGCGCGGGCATGGGCGATGACGATGTCGAGCGGCTTGGTGAGTCGCAGGTACTCGTACCCATCACCGCTGGAGGAGAATTCACCGCTGATCGCGCGGCGCATGAAGTCGTTGTGTTCGGCGACCACCAGGTCGACCCACGTCACGGCCGGGATGACGAGCGTGAACGTGGCCCCACCCGGGACGCGGCGCGCGACGTCGATGATCCGGCCGCGGTAGATCCGCAGGTGCACCTCCCGGGGCCCGCCCGAGGCGTCGGTGCAGCGCAGACCCACCGTGCCGTCCCACGTCGCCAGCGCGGACGCGAAGGCAGGATCGGCGGAGAGCGATTCTCGGAGAACCTCTCCCCAGACGGGGGTGCAGAAGTCCACCGCCGGGTCGTATCGGACGCCGGCGGGGTCGGGCAGGCGCCACGTCTCGATACCCTGCTCGCGGACCGACCCACCGTGGTCGACCAGCCGCACGTGGCGGTCGAGAACTGCTCCGTCCGCCGACTGCTCGACCCGCGTGACAACGGACTCGACGTGGACGACGTCGGGACCCGTCACCGCGCACTCCGCATTCCATTGCAGCCCGGTGCGGGTGGCTTCGGCGGTCGGCCGGGGAGTGAGCATTCCCGCGAGAACGATTCCCGTCAACGACGGTTCCGGCAGGGACAGTGCGAGTTCGGACACTCGCCTTGGTTCGCTCACAGTGCGATCGCCGACAGCGATGCTCGTGGTGAGTGTGCTCATTCGGCCGCCCTCCCCAGCAGTTCGTCGGAGATGATCCGCATCTGGATCTCGCTGGTGCCCTCGAAGATCTTCGTCAACCGGGCATCGCGCCAGTGCCGCTCCACCTGGAAATCGGTGGTGTACCCGGCACCGCCGTGGATCTGCACCGCCTCACTGGTCACCCGCTCCGCCATCTCCGTCGCCACCAACTTGCACATCGACGCCTCCAGCGAACACCGCCGACCGGTACCGATATCGGTGGCCACCGCATACATCAACTGCCGCGCCGCCTCGATATCGGCGGCCATCGCCGCAACCTTGAACCGCAGATGCTGAAAATCCGCCAACTCGCGCCCGAACTGACGCCGGGTGTGCAGATACGCGATCGAATCCTCCAACGCCGCCCGCGCCAACCCGATCGCCCGCGCCGCGGTATGCGCCCGCCCCACCTCCAGGCCGGACACCGCCAGGTAGAAACCCTTGCCCTCCTCCCCGAGCATCGCGGACGCCGGGACTCGGAAATTGTCGAACGACAGCTCCCACGTGTTCCACCCGAAGTACCCGATCTTGCGGATCTTCGTCCCGCTGATCCCCGCCGGGAACCCACCGCGCTGCTTGTCGATCAGGAACGCGCTGATCCCCCGGTGCGGCTTCGCCGGATCCTTGTTCGGATCGGTGCGCGCGAACAACACCAGATAATCAGCCTCGTCGGCGTACGTGCACCACATCTTCGTACCACTGACCACCCACTCGTCGCCGTCGCGGGTCGCGCGGCAGGAAATGTTCGCCACATCCGATCCGGCCTCGGCCTCCGACAACGCGTACGCCCCCAGATACTCACCCCGCGCGACCTTCGGCAGCAGCGCCGCCTCCTGCTCCGCGGTGAAGCCGCCGCCCATCCCGTTGCCGCGGGCCAGCAGCCCGGACACGCTCATCCACGCCCGCGACAACTCCTCCGCGACCAGGCAGTACTCGAACACCCCCAACCCGAGACCACCGTGCTCCTCCGGGATCATGATCCCGAAGAACCCGACCTCGGCCATCGCCTTCTTCAACGTGTCCGGGATGGTGCCCTGCACCGGATCCAACTCGTTCGCGACCGGCAGCACCTGCGTCATCGCGAACTCGCGAGCCAGGTCCCGGATCGCCAGACGGTCCTCGGTGAGATACCGCGGTGAATCTGTCCGCGGCTGCGACGGCCGATGCGTCATGGATACTCCTCCACTCGAACTACGGGGCGCGTGAAACGGGGAACTCGCGGTTCCGCACTCGGATCACATTAACGCTTGTTCACCCAGTAGAGCACGGCCGGGAGCACACCGTCAATGCCGAACCTGCCTGAATCAGGCGGGGCGGTACCCCACCAGGTTGAGCGCGTAGATGCCGTACGAATCCGCTACCGCCTGCGCGGACAGGGTGCCGTCCGGCCGGTACCAGAGCGCGATGCCTGCGCACATGGTCAGCACCGCGGTCACCGCCTGGTGGACGTGCGGGACGTCGAAGTCACCGCTCGTCACCCCCGCCTCGGCGATGGTGACGAACAGGTGCTCCTGGGCGTCGCGCGAGCCCACCACCCGTTTCCGGTCGACCTCGTCGAGATAGCGCAGTTCGGTGTTGGCCACGAGGCACGCGCGCTGGTTGCGTGCGGTGTACAGCGAGTGCGCGACCACCGCGGCCGTCCACTGCTCCGCGGGCGCGGCACCCGCCTTGCGCAGGGCGTTCCTGGTGGCGGTGAACTGCTCGTCGCTGGCGGCGCGCAGGATCTCGACGAGGAGTTCGTCCTTGTTGTCGAAGTGGTTGTAGACGTTGGCGGCGCTGCACCCGGCACGTTTGGCGATGGTTCGCATGGTCGCGGCATGAAAGCCGGCGGTGTAGAACTCCTCCAACGCCGCGTCCAGAATCCGCTGCCTGACGTGGGGAATCACCGCACTACTTGACCGAGTGTTCATCCCTCGGAGGGTAGAGGCAGCACGCGACGCGGGCAACGATCCGGCCGGAAATCGCTGTTCAGCAACCCTCGACGGACGGGAATCGCGTGAGCGACGCTCGCCCTTGACCCGCGACACAACGTCGATTATGGTCCCCATCACATGAACGGTCGTTAATGACTGCTTCCCACATTCCGCACATCGCACCGTGGAGGTATGCCGCCTTGAGCACCCTCGAAGAACGAATTGGCCGACTGGAAGACCTGGAGGCCATCCGATACCTCGATGCGCAGTACTGCCGCCATCTCGACGACGGCAACTGGGACGCGTTGATGGACCTGTTCACCGACGACGGCGAATTCGACGGATTGTCCAACCCGAAGGGCAAGATCGAGATGCGGGAGTTCTTCGCCGGACTCGCCCCCGGTGGGCTCACCGCGTTCTGGCACTTCATCACCAACCTGGAAATCGACCTCGACGGAGATCGCGCTACCGTCCGCTCGTTCCTGTGGCAGCCGTGCGTGACCGACGGCACCGCCTCGATCGCCGCAGGCCGTTACACCGACGAGGCCGTCAAGATCGACGGTCGCTGGTTGTATCGCGTCAAGCAGGTGCGTTTCCACTACTTCGGGCCGCTGGCCGAGGGCTGGGACGAGAATCGGTTCGCCCTGGATTCGGCACGGCGCGCGGCGGTGAACGCATGACCACCGAGTCGCCCACCACCACAGCGAGAGCATGGTCGCCGATCCTCGCACTGCCGGAGTTCGTCGAACTGCGGCGTCGGCGGCGTGCCGTCACCACCGCACTCGGCCTGATCGCGATCGTAATGTTCGCCGGCTTCCTCGTCGGATTCGCCTACTTCCCCGAGTTCCTGGGCGACAACACGGCATTCGGCATTCCGCTGTCGCTGTGGGTGGTGTTCTCCCAGTTCGCCGGCACCTGGGTGCTGGTGTACGCATACTTCCGACTCTCCCGCACCTACATCCAACCCGCCGCCGATGCCGCCGTCCTGGCCATCGCACAACGTGATCAGGAGCATGCCTCATGACCGGCGACGCCGATTTCCTCGCCATCGGCATCTGTGCCGCCGTCATCTCCCTCACGTTGTGGGTGACGTTCGCTGCGTCGCGCCGAAGTCGCAGCGCCACCGGGTTCTTCGCCGCGGGCCGCTCGATCACCGGGTGGCAGAACGGTTTCGCGATCGCCGGCGAATTCATTTCCGCGGGCAGTTTCCTCGGGACCACGGGGTTGATCTTCTACAAGGGCGTCGACGGTGCCGTCATTCTCTGCACGTCGGTGGTCTCGTTCCTCCCCGTCCTCTTCCTCCTCGCCGAGAAGATGCGCAACGTCGGAAAGTTCACTCTCGCCGACGTTCTGGTGTTCCGGACCGGCGCCCGACGGGTCCGGGTGGTGGTCGCGCTCAGTACCATCGTCACCGGCACCTTCGTGCTGCTCGCCCAACTCGTGGCGGCAGGGGTGCTGCTCGAGTCGGTGTCGGGGATCCCGTTCGGCCTGTCCGTTGTGGTGGCCGGTTCGCTCATGGGCATCTACGTCTTCGTCGGCGGCATGCTCGCGACCACGTGGGTTCAGGTGATCAAGTCGTCCATCCTGTCGATCCTGGCGGTCGTGGTGTGCCTGGGAATCCTGGCGAAGTTCGGTTTCAGCTTCCCCGGCATGCTCGGGGCGGCCACGTCGAACGCTGCCGCCGGAGACGCAATCCTCTCGCCGGGTCTGATCTTCGGGCAGACCGGCGCGATCAACCTGATCTCGTACTCCCTGGCGTTCGCGCTCGGAACGGCCGGCATGGCGCACATCCTGATCCGCTTCTTCACCGTCCCCGAGGCTGCGACCGCGCGAAAGTCGCTCGGCTGGACCGTCGCGCTGTGCAGCATCTTCTATCTGATCGTCATCGTGATGGGCTTCGGCACCGCAGCGCTCCTCGGTCCCGACGGGGCGGATCGCGTCGGCGCCGGCGGCAATCTCGCGGCACCCACGCTGGTCACGGAACTCGGCGGAGGCGTCGGCACCATCGGCGGTTCCATCGCACTGGCCATGGTGGCGGCCGTGGCATTCGCGAGCATCGTCGCCGTCGTCGCGGGCGTCGTGATCTCGGCCGCGGGAACGTTCGCCCACGACGTGTGGCCCACGCTCACCCGCCGGAAGTCCGCCGACGCGAACACGGAGACGGAGGACGCCCGCGAGGCCAAGGTCGCCCGGTACGCGGCGGTCGCGTTCAGCGTCGCCGCGATCGGACTGACGATGGCGATCGGCGACAGCACCAACATCACCTATTTCATGGGAATGGCCTTCATGGTCGCAGGCAGTGCGCACCTGCCGAGCCTTCTGCTCAGCCTGGGCTGGCGGCGATTCAACAGCACCGGCGCCATCTGGGGAATCTCGGTGGGACTGACATCCACCGTCGTCAGCCTGATGTTCACCGAGGCGCTCTGGCTGGGCAGTGGACCCGCGCCGCTGACCATTCAGCTGCCGGTGATCATCACGATGCCGCTCGGGTTGGCCGCGGCCGTGATCGGCTCGCTCGCCGCCGAACGCCGTCACGGACGGTCGGCCGACCGGGACGAGAAGTTCGCCGAAATGCTGGTCCGTGCCGAAACCGGCATCGGCGCAGAACTCGCCGAAACGCACTAGATTTCACGCTCGCCCGATGCCCTCGCCGACACGGCGGGGGCATCGGCTCGTGGAGGATCCGCACCTGTACGTCCTCGATCGACGGCACCGACTGGTCACTGATGGGTGAGTTCGACGTCGGCTGACCCCGCCGGCTTCACCCTGAAACCGCGCGCAACGCGCGTTAGCCTGGACAACGTGGCTCCCGATCTCACCGAACTCGACGCAGTGATCTTCGACTTCTCCGGCACCCTGTTCCGGCTGGAGGAGGACGACAGCTGGATGGCCGACCTCACCGACCACGAGGGTGAACCGTTCGACCTCCACCAGCAGGCCGAATTGATGCGGCGCATGACCGCACCGGTCGGTCAAACCGTCGAGATGGACGCCGCCGAACACCACGCATGGACCAACCGCGACCTCGACCCACGGTTCCACCGGCAGGCGTACCTCGACGTGCTCCGCAAGTCGGGGGTCGCGCACGAGGACCAGGCGGTCGGGCTGTACGAGCGGCTGATCGACCCGGGCTGCTGGAGCCCGTATCCCGACGCCGCGGAAGTGCTTGCGTCACTGAAAGACCGCGGAGTGAAGGTCGCGGTGCTGAGCAACATCGCGTTCGACATCCGGCCCGCGTTCGCGGACCTGGGAGTCGAGCATCTCGTCGACGCGTTCGTGCTGTCGTTCGAGGTGGGGGCGATCAAACCGAACCCGAAGATCTTCGAGCACGCCCTCGCCGCACTCGGTTCCGAGCCCGGACGCACCTTGATGATCGGCGACAGCGAGGAAGCCGACGGCGCCGCCCGCAACGTGGGCTGCGCGTTCGCGCTCGTCGAACCCGTCCCCCTCGCGGAGCGCCCGAGCGGCCTCCGAGATGCGCTGCGTGCCTTCGGCCTGTGAGTACTTGTTAACGTCGGGCGGTTAACAAGTACTCACGGGTGCGGAGCGCACAACCCGCGACCGGTCACGAGCGGCAGGTCGAGTGCGGTCACCAGCCCCGGCTTCGCCTCGACCACCGCCCGCACCGAATTCACCAGGCGCATCGCGGTGACGATCATCCCCGACACGTTGTGGTCGCCGTGCTCGCCGTGGTGGTTGAATTCGACGGTCATCACCGGTTCGCCCGTGATGTCGATGCGGTAGCACCCGTCGCCGCGGGTGGGTTTCGGCCAGTCCGGTTGCTGGTCGGGGTGGGTGCGGGTGACGTGCTCGAGGACAACACGCGGCACTCCGTCGACGGTGCCGACGACTTCGAACCGCACCGCCGCCACTGTCCCCTTCGCGATGTGGCACGACAGGATGTCCAGGTCGTCCTCGGCGGGGATCCGTTCGAACTTCTCGACCAGCGGTTCGTCGAGGGTGAGGTCCAGTCCGGCGGCGATCTGGCGGACGACGCTCCCCCATGCCAGCGACAGCACGCCCGGATGGAACAGCATCGGCGTCTCCTCGACGGGTTTGCCGAAGCCGAAGATCTCGCTCATCACCACCGGCTGGTAGTAGGTGGAGTAGTCGGCGATTTCGGAGCATCGCACCTCGTCGATCCGCTGCGACAGGCTCGTCATGGCCAGCGGGAGAACGTCGTTCGCGAACCCGGGGTCGATGCCGTTCACGTGGAGACTCGCACCTCCCCGCTCGCCGGCACTGCGGATGCGGTCGACGAGTTCGTCCGGGACCACCCCGATCGGGTACTGCAACAGAACCGGACCCGAAGACACGACGTTGATGCCCGCCTCGAGGAAGGAGATCAGGTCCTCGATGGCGTCGAAGATGCGGTCGTCCGTCATCGCGGTGTGCACGATGCAATCCGGCTTCAACGCGAGAAGCGCAGCCCTGTCGTCGGTCGCCGTCACCCCGAGGTCCCGGCCGAGCCCCGCCAGTTCGCCGGCGTCCTTCCCGACCTTCTGCGGGTCGGACACCCACACGCCGACCAGTTCGAGGTCGTCGCGGGCGTCGATGCCTGCGATGGCGTGACGCCCGACCGTACCGGTGGACCATTCGACGACGCGGTAGCTCATGGCTCTCTCCTCGTTCCAGAAGCAGCACCCCTCCCGCGAATGTAACAGGTTCTAGTTTGCGCTGGTGCGCGATTGCAGAACAGTGCGCGAGGCACAATGCGGGTGTGCCGGATCTGGAACTGCCGACGAATCTCGTGCGAGAGATGGCCGAGTTCGACGCCCCCGACGCGCCGCGCCGAACGTGGCTGGCCGACCTCCCTGCCGTCGTCGAAACGGTGAGTCGAGCGTGGTCACTGGACGTCGGTCGCCCGTTCCAACCCGGCGGCGTGACGTCCTGGACGGCGCCGGCACACACCACCGCTGGCGAACGCGTGGTGCTGAAGATCGGCTGGCGACACGACGAGGCGCTGCACGAGGCGGACGGACTCGCGGCGTGGAACGGTTGCGGCGCCGTCCGACTGCTCGACCACCGCGTGCTCGACCACACCACGGCGCTGCTCCTCGAATCCTGCGAACCGGGCACCCCGCTGTCCGACGTCCGGCCGCCCGAGGAACAGGACGTCGTGATTGCCGGGTTGCTGCGCGGGCTGTGGATCGAACCAGCCGCCGACAACCCGTTCCGCCCGCTTGCCGGCATGTGCGACGTGTGGGCCGACGAGTTCGAGGAGAAACTCGCCCGCGCACCGCGCCTGGACCCGGGCCTCGCGCGAACCGGTATGGACCTGTTCCGCGAATTACCGCGGACGGCAACGCAGTCGCGGCTGCTGTGCACGGACCTTCACCCCGACAACGTGCTGTCCGCCGCTCGTGAGCCGTGGCTGATGATCGATCCCAAACCGTATGTGGGGGATCCGACGTACGACGTGCTGCAGCACATGCTCGACCATGTCGACCGCCTCGTCGCCGACCCCGTCGGATTCTCGAACCGGATGGCCGGCCTGCTCGACCTCGACCGCGAGCGGCTACACCTGTGGCTGTTCGCACGCTGCGTGGAGGGTTCGATCGACGAGCCGCGGCTCTCCCGCGTCGCCGCCTTGCTTCGTCCGTGAGTACTTGTTAACCGCCCGTGGTTAACAAGTACTCACGGGCCCCGGCCTGCAGCGCACGCATCTAAGCTGGGCCGATGAGCGAAGCCGGCGCGCAACGAGTGGGTGTACTCGACGTCGTGGCGTTCGCCTGTGAGATCGCGATGCTGGTCCTGCTCGCCGTCGCGGGGTGGTCGCTCGCGAACTCGACGGTCGTGCAGGTGGCACTCGCGGTGCTCCTCCCGGTGGCAGCGGCCGTGATCTGGGGCGTCGCGATGGCCCCGAAATCGACCCGACGACTACCCAACCCCGCGCGACTGGTCGCCCAGACCGTGCTGTTCACGGCGACCGGCGTGCTCGTCGCATTCGCAGGTCACCAATGGTGGGGGCTGGCTTTCACCGTCGTGTCGACGGCGACGTTCGCGGCGCGCTCACGCTCGCCGGAGTAGAGGACTACCAGCGGTACCCGAGCAGGCCGAGAACGAATTCGAGCCAGTCGGGCAGTCCGGGGTCGCGGAACATCGAGTGCCTCCTCCACATGATTAAACGGTGTCGCACTTTCTATCGGCCGGGGTGACCCCGGTGTTAGAGCACTGCTCATCTCAGGATTTACAAATCACTAGTTTTGTCTAGATCTTGGATCGAAGTACGTGTACTGTCCAAATGAGAGTGAGCTGGTTCATACCGCGACAGCTACTGAACGAGGAGGTTCGGACCGTGACGACGTCGGATATCGGCAGGACGACAGAGGAAGCACCCCCGGACGCTTGGCGAGACCGCAAGCGCTACCTGTGGCTGATGGGGTTGATCCCCCCGACCGCGCTGTTCCTCGCCGCGGGACTGGTGTGGGCCTTCACCCAACTCGGATGGTCGGCGGTGGCGCCGGTGTGGTGGTGGATCGGCGCGCTGTTGCTGTTCATCGTGCTCCCGGTGCTCGACAGGTTCTTCGGACCCGACGGCCAGAACCCGCCCGACGAAGTGATGGAACAGCTCGAGAACGACAGGTACTACCGGTACTGCACGTACGTGTTCATCCCGTTCCAGCTGGCGAGCCTGGTGTTCGCGTGCTACCTCTGGTCGGCGGACAGCCTGTCCTGGCTCGGCATCGACGGCGGCCTCGGGCTGTGGTCGAAGATCGGTGTCGCGTTCAGCGTCGCCGTCATGGGCGGCATCGGCATCAACACCGCCCACGAGATGGGTCACAAGAAGACCGACCTCGAACGCTGGCTGGCCAAGATCACTCTCGCGCAGACCTTTTACGGCCACTTCTACATCGAGCACAACCGCGGACACCATGTCCGGGTCGCGACACCCGAGGACCCGGCGAGTTCACGATTCGGAGAAAGCTTCTGGGCGTTCCTGCCCCGCAGCGTGTGGGGAAGCCTGAAGTCGTCGTGGGAGCTCGAGAAGACCCGGATGCACCGACTCGGCAAGAGCACGTGGAGCATTCACAACGACGTTCTCAATGCGTGGCTCATGTCGGTGGTGCTGTTCGGCGCGCTCATCGCGATATTCGGCCCGGTCGTCATCCCGTTCCTGATCATCCAGGCCGTCTACGGTTTCTCGCTCCTCGAAACGGTCAACTACCTCGAGCACTACGGCCTGATGCGTCAGAAGACGGCCCGCGGCCGCTACGAGCGCTGCGCACCCGAGCACAGCTGGAACTCCGACCACATCGTGACCAACATCTTCCTGTACCACCTGCAGCGACACAGCGACCACCACGCGAACCCGACGCGGAGGTACCAGACGCTGCGCAGCATGGACGGCGCCCCCAACCTGCCCAGCGGATACGCCAGCATGATCACGCTCGCGTACTTCCCGCCGCTGTGGCGCAAGGTGATGGACCACCGGGTGCTCGACCACTACGACGGCGACATCACGCGCGTGAACATCCAACCCGGTAAGCGCGAGAAGGTTCTGGCCAAGTACGACGGCGGGGTTCGGTGATGGCCGCCTACCAGTGCCCGGTCTGCGACTACGTCTACGACGAAGCATCCGGCGCACCCCGTGAAGGATTCCCCGCCGGCACCTCGTGGGCCGACGTGCCCGACGACTGGTGCTGCCCCGACTGCGGGGTCCGCGAGAAGATCGATTTCGAAACGAAGGTGGCATGACATGAGTACCGATTTCAAGCTTTTCCGCTGCGCCCAGTGCGGATTCGAGTACGACGAGGCCGAGGGCTGGCCGGAGGACGGCATCGAGCCGGGCACCCGGTGGGACGACATTCCCGACGACTGGTCGTGCCCCGACTGCGGGGCCGCCAAGGCCGATTTCGACATGGTCGAGGTCAGCCGGGCATGAGTCCTTCCACGGAATTGTCGACGGTCGTCATCGTCGGGTCCGGGGTCGCCGGGGCGAGCGCCGCGCAGACGCTCCGCTCGGAAGGTTTCCGCGGGCGCGTCGTCCTGATCGGCGACGAACCCTCGCCCCCGTATCGGCGCCCGACGGTGTCGAAGGATCTGCTGTCGGGTGCCACCGCGGCGGAGAAGACGGCACTGAAGCCCGATTCGTTCTGGACAGAACACGACATCGAACTGATCACCGGTGCAACGGCAGTCGAACTCGACGCCGGACGGAAGGTGCTGACGCTCTCGTCCGGCGAGACACTGCATTTCGGTGCTCTGCTGCTCGCCACCGGCGGCCGGGCACGCCGACTCGACGGCGTCTCCGGCGCGGACGTCTTCACCCTTCGGTCGATGGCCGATGCGGATTCGCTTCGGGAGTCGATTCGGCGCACCGGTTCCCTTCTCGTGATCGGCGGTGGTCTCATCGGATGTGAGGTCGCTGCGACGGCGCGGTCGCTGGGCGCGGACGTCACCGTTCTCGAACGGGACCCGTCGCTCCTCAGTCGCATCGTGCCGCCGGACGTCTCGACGATGATCGCCGCCCTGCACTCCGAGAACGACGTGAACGTCTGCACGAACGTCACGCTCGCCTCGCTGGACGTGGGCGACCACGGATCCGCCCTGGCCACCGCGGCCGATGGTCGCACCTGGAGTGCGGGGACCGTCCTCGTGTCGGTCGGCACCGTCCCCGAGGTGTCGCTGGCCGTCGCGGCGGGATTGCGGGTCCACAACGGCATCACCGTCGACGGGCTGTTCCGGACGTCGGCCGCCGGCGTCTTCGCCGCCGGTGACGCCGCCAACGTTCCCGGGGCGCGCGGCGACGAGCGGTATCGCTCCGAACATTGGAACGGCGCTCAGGCACAAGGGATTGCCGCAGCGCACTCCATCCTCGGCAAACCCGCGCCGTTCACGGACGTTCCGTGGGGGTGGTCCACGCAGTACGGCCACACCGTGCAGTTCGCCGGCGAAACCCGTGTCGACGACGACTACGTGGTCCGCGGTTCGATCGCGGATCGCGATTTCACGGCGGTCGCGGTGCGCAAGGACACGCCGGTCGGGGCCATCGCCGTCGGCCGTCCAAGAGACCTCCGGACCGTGCGCACGATGATCGCCCGGGGAGGCACCGTCGACCGCGTCGCGTTGGCTGACGAGTCGGTCGCCCTCGCCGACGTGCTCGCCGGCGAGCGGGAAGGCCTGGCAACCCCCGCCCGCTAGCATCGACGTCATGTCCGCACACGACCGCGCCGAACGTCAGAGCCGGTACCGGCTGGCCGCGACGTCGCTGATGCGGGAGACGACCCTCGATGCGCTGCGGGAACTGCTCCTCGAACGTCCGTGGCCGACGATCACCATGACCGACGTCGCCGTCGCCGCCGGCATGAGCAGGCAGACGATCTACAAGGAGTTCCGCTCGCGGCGCGGCCTGGCGGAGGGATACGCCCTTCGGCTGACCGACAGCCTCGTCACCGTCATCGAGTCCGCGTTGTACGACAACCCCGACGACGTGACAACCGCTCTGCGGCAAGGCTACGCGACGTTCTTCGCACTCAGCGGCGCCGATCCCCTGGTGAGGTCGCTGCACCAGGGGCAGGCACCCGAGGATCTGCTGCGCCTGATCACCACGGACAGCGACATCATCATCCGGCCCGCGGCCGAGCGGCTCGCCGAGACGTTGCAGCGGTCGTGGGTGAACGCCTCCCCCGAAGACGCGGACATCCTCGCGCACGCCATCGTCCGGCTTGCGTTGAGTTTCATCGCCAACCCGCCGGACGACACCGCGACGGCGTCCGCGAACACGGCCCGGCTCTTCGCCCCCTTCTTGCGGCTCCGCCACCCGTGAGTACTTGTTAACCGCCGGCGGTTAACAAGTACTCACGGGTGCGGCAGCGCAAAGTCAGCGCAACGGTGTGCCGACGTAGTTCTCCGCGATGAGGGTGCGACCGGCGACGGAGCGGGTGACCATGTCGAGTTCGGCGACCTGCCGCTTGTGGCCGAAGCCGGTGTCGTCGGGGAGGCGGTGCAGCATAGAGGACATCCACCAGGAGAAGTGCTGGGTCCGCCACACGCGCGGGAGGACGCTGTCGGTGTAGCCCTCGAGCCCGGCGCGACTGCGGGTGGCGAAGTACTCGGACATCGCCTCGGACAGGAAGTAGACGTCGGCGATGGCGAGGTTCATGCCCTTCGCGCCGGTGGGGGGCACGGTGTGGGCGGCGTCGCCGGCGAGGAAGAGGTTGCCGTGCTGCATGGGTTCGCACACGAAGCTGCGGAACTGGAGGATCGACTTCTGGAAGATCTTGCCGTCCTTGATTTCCGCGCCTTCGCCGTCGACGCGGGCGTGCAGTTCGGACCAGATGCGGTCGTCGGACCAGTTGTCGACGGAGTCGTCGGGGTCGACCTGCAGGTAGTGCCGCTGGACGTCGGGGGTGCGGGTGCTGATGAGCGCGAAGCCTCGCGGGTGGTTGGCGTAGATCAGTTCCTCGGAGGACGGCGGAGCCTCGGCGAGGATGCCGAACCAGGCGAACGGGTACTGCCGGAAGTGGTCGGTGCGCACGGTGGTTTCGGGGATGAGGCCGCGGGTCGTGGTCCGCGAGCCGTCGCAGCCGGCGACGAGTGCGCACGTCAGGGTTTGCTCGTTGCCGGCGGCGTCGACGTACGTGATCTTCGGGTTGTCGGTGGTGTGGCCGTGCACCTGTACGTCGGAGACGCCGAAGCGGATGTCGCCGTCGTCTTCGAGACGCCGGGCGATGAGGTCCTTCAGGACCTCGTGCTGCGGGTAGACGGTGACGGCGCGGCCGCCCGTCAGTTCGTCGAAGTCGATGCGGTGGCCGCGGCCGCCGAAGCGCAGTTCGATGCCGTGGTGGGTGAGTCCTTCACGCTTGACGCGGTCGCCGAGTCCGGTGTCGACCATGAGGTCGACGGTGTTCTGCTCGAGCACACCGGCCCGGATGGTGCCCTCCACATCCTCGCGGGTGCGGCTTTCGAGCACGACGGATTCGATGCCCTTCAGGTGCAGGAGATGGGAGAGCATCAGTCCTGCGGGGCCCCCGCCGACGATCCCGACCTGTGTGTTCATAAGCAGACTCCTCGCGTAGTTCGTGACACCAGTCACTGTCCTTCGAAGAAGCGGCCCGCAACACCCCTACTTTCACTGAGTGAAAGACGAGCTACGCGACGCCACGGGAAATGCCCCGCGCCGCCGCCCGCACGGCCGGGATCAGGGGCGCGGGATCCTTCTCCGCCGGAACCACGACGGACACCGCGGCCACCACCTCCCCCGTCGACCGCGACACCGGCGCGGCCACGGCGAGCGTTCCGATGTTGAGGTGTTCACGGCACGTGACCCACCCGGTCCGGCGGATGTCGTCGAGGGTGCTGCGCAGCCGATGTTCGGTGGTGATGGTCGACGGGGTGAAGCGTTCGAGGCCCGCCGCGAGGACCCCGTCGAGCAGGTCCTTGCCGCCGAACGCCAGCAGCACGAGACCGCCGCTCGACGCGTGCAGCGGCAGCCGGCCACCGGCCCTGCCGACGACGGTCACGGCCCCGCGCGCCGACAGCCGTTCGATGTAGAGCGCCTCGAGATCCTCCCGGACCACGAGTTGCACGTTCTCGCGTGTCGCCTCGTACAGGTCCTCGAGATACGGCAACGCCACCTGGCGCAGCCCGTGGGCGCGGGGTGCGAGCGCACCCAACTCCCACAGCCGCACCCCGATCTCGTAGTGCCCGTCGTCGACGCGTTCGAGCGCGCCGTTGGCGACGAGCTGACGGCACAGCCGGTGCACGGTGGGCAGCGGCAGCCCGGTGCGACGGCTCAGCTCCGACTGCGACAGCCGCGGACGTTCCGACGTGAACGACCCCAGCACCAGGAATGCCCGTCCCAGCATGCTGCGGTCGTCTTCGGACATGCCGCCAGTATCCCGGTCACCACCAGCGGGTGGCCATGCCGACCTGCCGGTCCAGTTCGGGGGCGAGGCTCCGGACGTACGTCGCCGAGAGGTGGTGCGAATCGTGGTAGACGAGGATGTTTCCCTGCACCGCACGGCAGATCGCCACGTCACAGACGGCGTCGGTGAGGTCGAGCGGATGCACCGACGGCAGGTCGCGGGCCGCCTCGACCGTCGGGTTGTCCGGGGCCAGCACGTCGTCGCGGGGCAGTCCGCAACTGTCGGCGTCGCCGCCGTCGGCCAGGCAGTCGACCGCCGAATACGGGACGCCGTCGTGGTGCAGCCACGGGGTGTCGCGAATGCCGAGGAACGGGAGCCCGAAATCGGCGAGCCGCTCCCACAGGCCCACGTAGTCGGTGGGGGTGACGTCGCCGGCCCCCTCCTCGTTGGGACGCGAGGACGTCGAGAACACCCAGTCCGGCCGGTGGTCACGCAGCCGGTCCAGGACGTCGCGGGACCAGTCGCCGCAGTCGGGATACGGCTCGCCGGCGAGCAGCGGGACGTCCGCGACGGTCAGCGGGCACCCCATCTTCAGATAGGTCTCGACACGGATGCCGCGCTGCTGCCCGATGCGGTCGAGCGCGGGCATCCAGTGCTCGGCGTGGGAACTGCCCACCACGGCGATCGTCCGATCGGCGGTGACGTCGCCGTACACGCAGGTCACGACGTCGCGGGTGCTCAGATCGGAGATACAGCCGTCGACGGTCGGCGGCGGAAGATCTCCCGGCGCCTCGAGCAGGGTGGGCCGCATGTCGGTGCGCGGCGCGAACGCGCCATCGGTCAGCGACGCCGCGCCCGGGTACAGCCACGGGTCCAGCTCGCCGACCCGCGCGGTGGTCTCCGGGTTGCGGGCGAGGTACGCGTGCCAGCCGGACGCCGAACCGACCACGGCGACGCCGAGGATCGCGATCAGCGCGGTGAGCGCGCGTCCCGGACGGGCCCCGCCCTGGAACCGCACTTCGATCAGCCGCTGGGTGAGCCATGCCAGCACCAGCGACACCAGGATGACCGCGAGCCCCCCGAGCGCTCCGACCGCGGGCCGCTCCCGCCTCGTGAGGTAGAAGATGAGAATCGGCCAGTGCCACAGGTACAGCGAATACGCCAGGCCACCGAGTTCGACGAACGGCCGCGACGCCAGCATCCTCACGACCCCCGGCTGCTCGGACGGTCCGGCACCCGCGAGGATCAGCGCCACCGCCGCGCCCACCGGAATCAGGGCCGCCGGTCCGGGGAACAGGGCGGCGCCGTCGACGAGGAATCCGCACCCGAGCACGACGGCGAACCCCGACACCGCGAGAGCCACCCGCCACCCGCGGGGCAGGTCGACCCGGTGCACGACGAGCGCGAGCAGTGCGCCCGCGAGCAACTCCCACAGTCGCGCGAACGTGTCGAAGTACGCCCACGACTGCCGGTCCTGCGACAGCGCCGCGGCGTAGCCGAACGACACCAGGAACCCCGCACCGAGGATGCCGCCGAGCAGGGGCCGCACGAGACCGGTCCGGCGCCGGCACGTCCAGGCCACCCCCGCGACCACCGCGAGCGCGAGCACGTAGAACTGCCCCTGCACGGACATCGACCACAGGTGCTGCAGCGGACTGACCGACGCGTCGGCGGCAGCGTAGTCGGATGCGGTCCGGGCCAGCTGCCAGTTCTGCACGTACAGCAGCGACGCGAGGAGTTGATCGGCGATCCCGGACCACTGCGTGAATGGCCGCTGCACGACGGTGACGACAGCCGTCGCGGCCGCCACCACCACCAGCGCGGGCAGCAGTCGCCGGGCGGTGCGCCGCAGGACGGCGGCGATGGACAGACCGGAGTTCGCATCCACGCGGCGCACGAGCATGCCGGTGAAGAAGAACCCGGAGAGCACCAGGAAGATGTCGACGCCGCCGGACACCCGCCCGAACCACACGTGATAGACGACGACCAGGGCGATCGCGATGCCGCGCAGTCCGTCGAGGTCGTACCGGTAGCCGCCGGCCGTCGACGGGGACGCGGCGGCGCGCGGACGGCTGGTAGCCACCTGGTGGTTGGTTCTCACAGTCCGTCCTGGCTCATCGACTCGGTACCCGGTCGATTATCCACACAGGGTTTACCAAGCCTTGACCAACCGGCGGTGATGTTGGGCGCACGCCCAGGATCGGCGGACCGCCCGCCTGTGGAGTGGCCATGTTTGACAGGCAACTATGGCGCGCCACACAATGAGTGCGCTTATAGAACCAGGGTTCGCATCGCGAACACCCTGTGGAGATCACCGAATGTCGAGGACATCATGACCACTTCCCAACGAAGCGCCGCCCGCGCCTCCACCGCCCTCTGGGTCGCGCCTCTCTGCTGGGTGGCCGTGCTGCTCGACGGCTTCGACCTGGTCGTCCTCGGCGCCGTCATCCCGTCCCTCCTCGACTACGAGGACTGGGATCTGACCACCGGAACGATCACGTTCATCTCGACGTTCGGCCTGGTCGGCATGACCATCGGCGCGCTGGTCATCGGCACGCTCACGGACGTCATCGGACGCAGGCGGGCCCTCCTGTACGCGGTGGCCGCGTTCTCCGTTCTCACCCTTCTCTGCGCGGTCGCGCCCAACCCATTCCTGTTCGGGTTGTTCCGCTTCCTCGCGGGTGTCGGTCTCGGCGGCGCGCTGCCGACCGCGCTCGCCCTCGTCAACGAGTTCTCGAAGAAACAGGGCGGCGGCTCCGCCTCGACGCTACTGATGACCGGTTACCACGTCGGCGCCGTCGCGACCGCGGCGCTGGCGATCGTGCTGATCGAACCGTTCGGCTGGCGTTCGATGTTCGTCGTCGGCGCCCTGCCCGCGGTGGTCCTGATTCCGCTGATGCTGCGCTACCTCCCCGAATCCCCGTCGTACCTGCTGGCGCACGGCAAGCGCGCCGAGGCGGAGGCCGTCGCGAAGCAGTACGGCCTGGAACTGGAGGCCGCCCCGGTCGCCGACGCTCCCGTCGCGGCGGCGGCCAACCCGGTGCGTGCCCTGTTCTCCCGACCGTTCCTGCGCAACAGCATCGCCATCTGGGTCACCTCGTTCATGGGACTGCTGCTCGTCTACGGCCTCAACACGTGGCTGCCGACGATCATGCGCGAGGCGGGCTACAACCTCGGCGCGTCGCTGACGTTCCTGCTGATCCTCAACGCCGGCGCGGTGGTCGGACTGCTGATCGCGGGCGGCGTCGCCAACAAGATCGGCCCGCGCACCGCGGCCGTCATCTGGTTCGCGGGCGCCGCCGTGTTCCTCGCCCTGCTCAGCGTCAAGGTGTCGTTCGGAATCTACGCCCTGGTGTTCCTCGCGGGCTGCTTCGTGTTCAGCGCACAGGTTCTCGTCTACGCGTTCACGAGCGCCAACCACCCGCCGCAGATCCGTGCGACCGCCCTCGGCTGGTCGGCGGGTGTCGGCCGGGTCGGCGCGATCTGCGGCCCCATCCTCGGCGGCGTCCTGCTCGGCGCCGGCTACGCGGTCCCGTGGGGGTTCTACGCTTTCGCCCTGGTCGGACTGCTCGGAGCGATCGCCATCTCGTCCACCCGGACGGTGCGCTGAACACCTGAGGGCGGTCCGATGAGTTTCGGGCGCAGGCGCGGTCTATATCGGCGAGGATGAACCGACGAGGACCCGCGAGAGGAACGCGCCATGAAACCCATCACCCCCTGTCTCTGGTTCGACACTCGAGGCGAAGAGGCCGCGAAGTTCTACACCTCCCTGTTTCCGAACTCGCGGATCACGGAGGTCACCCACTACGGCCCGAACACTCCTGGTCCGGAGGGTCAGGTGCTGACCGTGTCCTTCGAGATCAACGGACAACCGTTCATCGCGCTCAACGGAGGACCGCAGTTCACGTTCGACGAGGCCATCTCCTTCGAGATCCTGTGCGCCGACCAGGAAGAAGTGGACCGGTACTGGGACGCCTTCACCGACGGCGGAGAGGAAAGCCAATGCGGTTGGGTCAAGGACCGTTTCGGGGTGTCCTGGCAGGTGGTCCCGGAGCGGCTGTACGAACTCATGCGCGACCCCGACGACGCGAAGGCGCAGCGTGCCATGCAGGCGATGCTGAAGATGCGCAAGCTCGACGTCGCCGAACTCGAGAAGGCAGCCGAGCAGGCGTGACGCCTGCCGACGGGGAGGTGGACGGCATGACCGAAGACGGCAAGACCCACATCAACGGGGTGCACACGGTCGCGGTTCCCGTGACCGATCAGGATCGGTCACTCGAATTCTATGTGGGCACACTCGGTTTCGAGCGTCGCATGGATGCGGAGTTCAGCCCCGGCCAGCGCTGGGTGGAGGTGGCGCCGCCGGGTTCGGCGACGTCGATCGCGCTCGTGCGGACCCGTGACGGTGTCCCGGTGGGCGTCGAGACGGGCATCCGGCTCACCACCTCGGACGCCGACGCCGACCATGCCACCCTGTCGGCAGGCGGCGTCGACGTGGATGCGGAGGTTCTGCGGATGGGCGACTACGTGCCGCCCATGTTCTACTTCCGCGATCCGGACGGCAACAAACTCGTCATCGTCGAAGTGGGGTGAGCGGCATCCCCGCCGACAGGGTCAGCACCTGATCGGCGCGTTCCGCGTCGCCGGAGTCGTGTGTGGCCACGACGACGATCGCACCCCGCGCGGCCTCTTCTCCGACGACGTCTCCGATCACCGCGCGGGCGTGCGCGTCGAGTCCGGTGGTGGGCTCGTCGAGGAGCAGTAGGTCGCCGCGTTGCACGAGCGCCTGCGCGAGCAGGGCGCGTTGACGCTGCCCGCCCGAGAGCGCGCCGATCGGCCGCGCGCCGAGATCCGCGAGACCCAGCCTGGACAGTGCCGCGTCGACGGTGTCGCCGTCGCCGGGGGTGAGCCGCCGCCACACTCCACGCCGTTGCCAGGCGCCCATGGCCACCACCTCACGCACGGTCAGCGGTAGCTGTTCGCTCACCGCATGTCGTTGCGGCACATACGCCGTGCGCAGCCCGTCCGTGCCGTCGATCCGCCCCGACGTGACACGCGCGATGCCGGCGAGGCACTGCAGGAGTGTCGACTTCCCCGAACCGTTGTGCCCCACCACGGCCGTGACGGTGCCCGGTGTGAGGCACACACTCACACCGTTCAACGCCGGGGTCGAACCGTATCGGACCGCGATTTCGCTTACGACAATCATTATCGTTAGATTAGCAGAGTGGAATGGCTACTCGACCCCCTGACGGTGTCCTTCGTCCAGCGCGCCCTGTTCGCGGGCATGCTGGTGTCCGTCCTGTGCGGACTCGTCGGCACGTGGGTCGTGTTGCGGGGCATGGCCTTCATGAGCGAGGCCATCTCGCACGGCATGCTGCCCGGCGTGGCCGTCGCCTATCTCGCGGGCGCCAATCTCCTCGTCGGCGCGGCCGCCAGCGCGATCGTCATGATCCTCGGCGTCGCGTGGGTGTCGAAGTACTCGCGACTGTCCGAGGACACCGGGATCGGCCTGCTGTTCGTCGGCATGCTCGCACTGGGTGTCGTGATCGTCTCGCGCGCACGATCGTTCGCGGTCGATCTCACCGCCTTCCTCTTCGGTGACGTCCTGTCCGCGACAGTCGGCGACCTGATCTGGCTCGCCGCGGCGGCCGCGGTCGCCGGGATCGTCTCGGTGCTCGCGTACCGCCCGTTCGTCGCCCTCGTCTTCGACGAACGCAAGGCCCACACCCTGGGGCTGCGGCCGCGGTGGGCGCACCTCGTCCTGCTCGCACTGGTGGTCCTCGCCGTGGTCGCGTCGTTCCGCATCGTCGGCACCCTGCTCGTGTTCGGACTCCTCGTCGCGCCGTCGGCCACCGCGGCGCTGTTCGGCAGGTCGATCGGCGCCACGATGGCCATTGCCGTACTGCTCGGCTGGTCCGCGACACTCACCGGACTGATCGTGTCGTGGAACGCCGACACCGCCGCGGGCGCGACGATCGCCGGGCTCGCCGTCCTCCAATTCTTCGTCGCCGCCGTCATCCGGTCGGCATCGCGACGACTCCGACCTGCCGTGTCACCCACTCCGATACCCGTTCGATAGATGGAGAGCCCGAATGCCGAACACCACCCTCACCCGCGCGACGATCGCCGCGGTCGCCGCGCTGACCGTCGGCGCCTGCGCGTCCCCACCGGAGGAGGCGACCTCCCCCGGCGGCCGGAGCCGGCCGGGTAGCGACCTCGCCGCCGAGGCGGGATCCACCGAGGTGGAGGGGCCGGAACCGCGGCTCGTCGTGTCGGACGCCGACTCCGGCCGTGTGGCCGTCCTCGACCTCGCGACCGCCGAGGCCCTTCGTTCGTTCGAGTTCGACAACCCGGTCCGGCTGACGACGGTGAAGGACCGCTACGCGTTCGCCGTCGACGGCACCGGCGGCGCCGTGCACGTCGTGGACGCCGGCGCCTGGACCATCGACCACGGGGACCACACCCACTCGTACACCAAGGACCCGGTCGAACTCGGCGTTCTCGAGGGCGACGGCCCCGGGCACGTGATCGAGGGCGACGACAAGGTCGCGACGTTCTTCGACGGCGACGGCGTCGCCCGCGTGATCGACTTCGCCGCGCTCCGCAAGGACAGCATCGACGTCGGCACCGTCGCCCGGGCCGACGCCCCGCACCACGGGGTCGCCCTGCCGATCGCCGACGGATTCGTGGTCTCGCACTCGGCCGCGACCGGAACCGGCACGCTCGAATTCCACACCGCAGACGGTGCGGTTCCGCAGCGCTTCGACACCGCCTGCTCGAACCTGAACGGCGCGGCCGTATCCGACACCCAGGTGCTGGGCGCGTGCGAGGACGGACTGCTCCTCGCGACCGCCGGCGACGGCACCTGGACGTCGGAGAAGGTTGCGTACCCGGCGGGCATCGGCGCCGCCACCCGTCCCACCGCGCTCCGCGGACACCCCGAACTGCCGCTTCACGTCGCCACCGCGGGGCCGGCCACCACCAACGACGGACTGCTGGTGTTCGATGCGCGCACCCGCGGGTGGACGCACGTCCGGACCCCGGACCGGGCGCTGGACGTCGCGCTCGCCGGCGACGGACGCTCGGTGTTCGCCGTCCTCGCCGACGGCACCTTCCGCGTGTACGACGCGCAGTCCGGCACGGAGACCGAGTCGTCCCGCGTCCTGGCACACCCCTACGACCCGAGCGGGGCGGCCGCGACCCCACCGGTGATCGTCGTCGGCGGCACCCGAGCCTACGTGTCGGATCCCGCGTCGAAGTCGGTGGCCGAGATCGACTTCCGGGACAATGCCCGGGTCGCGCGCACCCTCGACGTCGGCGTCGCGGCGTCCACCCTCGGCGTGGTCGGACTGTGAAGAGGATGCGGCGCCTGCTGCCGCTGGCCCTGCTGACCACACTCGCTGCGCTGCCGGTGACCGCGTGCACGCACGGCTCGTCCGACGGGCCCGTCGTCGTGGTGACCACGAACATTCTGGGCGACGTGGTGCAGAACGTCGTCGGCGACCGGGCCGACGTGACGGTGCTGATGCCGAGAGGCGCCGATCCCCATTCGTTCGAGATCTCCGCCTCGGATGCCGCGCGGGTGGAAGGCGCCGACCTCCTCGTGTCGAACGGGCTCGGCCTCGAGGAGGGAATCGGCAAGACCGTCGACACGGCGCGCGCGGAGGGAGTTCCGATCCTGCAGATCGGTGAGGCGGTGCGGCCGATCGAGTATCGCTCCGGAAAGTCCTCGGGCACCATGGATCCGCACGTCTGGACCGATCCGGACCGCATGCGGGACGCGGTCGCCCTGATCCGCGACGCGGTGATCGAACACGTGCCGGACATCGACGCGAATGCCGTCCGCACGAACGCGGACGGCTACGCCCGGGAACTCGCGGAACTCACCGCCCGCATGACCGACAGGTTCGCGACCGTCCCGCCCGATCGACGCAAACTGGTGACCAATCATCACGTGTTCGGCTATCTGGCACAGCGTTTCGGCTTCGACGCGATCGGGGCGGTGATCCCCAGCGGGACCACCCTGGCGTCGCCCAGCGCGTCGGACCTGTCGGACCTGGCCACGACCGTCACGGCTGCGAGGGTGCCCGCGATCTTCGTCGACTCCTCCCAGCCCGATCGACTCGCACAGGTGCTGGCGTCGGAGGCACGCGTTCCTGTGGACGTGGTCTCGCTGTTCACGGAATCGCTGGGTGAACCCGACTCGGGGGCCGGCACGTACATCGAGATGATGGATTCCAATTCCCTGGCGATCGCGCAGGGGTTGTCGTAGTCGATGCATCGCCACATGCACACTTACGACTTTGACAACCGTTTGCAAAAAGGGTTACTTCTCATGGGTGACCCTTATCCGTAGACCCCGACCCACCACCGTTGCCGCCGTGGCACTCTCGGCGGCACTTCTCACGTCCTGCTCCACCGACTCCGGCACGGCCGAAGCGACCACCACCGATGCGGCCACGCCACGACTGACACTGAGCTACGACGGCGGGGTGCTCGTCCTCGACGCGCAGAGCCTCGACGTGGTCGGTACGGCCGAGGTGGACGGCTTCACCCGGCTCAACCCCGCCGGCGACGACCGGCACGTGCTGATCAGCACCGGCAACAGCTTCACCGCCCTCGACACCGGAACCTGGACCGACGGCGACAGCCACTACACCGCCGCACCCGCACTCACCGACGTCGCGTTCGAGGCGAAGACGCCCGGGCACGTGGTCCGGCACGACGGCAAAACCGTGCTGTTCGACGACGGCACCGGACTGGTGCGCGTGTTCGACCCGGCCGCACTCGCCCAGGGCGCCCCGGACACCACCGAGTTCACGACCCCTGAAGCGCACCACGGTGTGGCCGTGGAACTCTCCGACGGCAGCCTGCTCACCACCGTCGGCAACGAGGACGAGCGCACCGGCATCGTCGTCCTCGACCGCGACCGCGACCGCAAGGAGATCGCGCGCAACGAGGACTGCCCCGGCGTGCACGGGGAGGCCGTCGCCGCCGACGAGACGGTGGTCGTGGGATGCCAGAACGGCCTGCTGATCTACCGGGACGGCGTCATCACGAAGGTGACGAGCCCCGACCCCTACGGGCGCATCGGCAACCAGGCCGGCGACGAGAACTCCCCGATCCTGCTGGGCGACTACAAGACCGACCCGGACGCCGAACTCGAACGCCCCGAACGGGTCTCCCTCACCGACACCGCCACGGGACAGCTCACCCTCGTCGACCTGGGCACCAGCTACACGTTCCGGTCACTCGGGCGCGCCCCGCACGGTGAGGCCCTCGTCCTCGGCACCGACGGCGCCCTGCACGTGATCGACCCGAACACCAAGGCTGTGAGCCGCACCGTCGACGTCCTCGATCCGTGGACCGAGCCGGACCAGTGGCAGTCGCCGCGTCCCGCGCTGTACGTGCAGGACCACACGGCCTACGTGACCGATCCCGCGAACAAGAAGATCCACACGATCGACCTCGACACCTGGGCCGTGTCCGGACACGCCGATCTGCCGGAGACCCCGAACGAGATCACCGGTGTGACGGGCTGAGCCGGGTCGTCAGTCCTGGGATTCGAGCGGTCCCAGTTCCGCGTCGAGCGCCTCCTGCACCACGGCCATCGCCGACAGACCGGCGGGGGCTCCGCAGTAGGCGCTCGCGTGGATCACCGCTTCGACGATCTCGGTGCGGGTCAGACCGTTTCGCAGTGCACCCCGCACGTGGCCCTTCAGCTCACCGTGCGCCCGCAACGCGATGAGCATGCCGAGGTTGAGGAGGCTGCGGCTGCGACGGTCCAGCCCCGGCCGATTCCACACGGCGTCCCACACGTGCTCGGTGACGAATTCCTGCAACTGCTCGCTGTCGGTCCCCGCGGTCCGGGTGAGCGCCCGCTCGACGAAATCGGGACCCATCACCTCACGCCGCACCGTCAGACCCGCTTCGACGGCCGGGCTCCGCTTGCCGGGTTCTTCACTGGTCATGGGTTCACTCCTGTTCACAGCGTCCGCGTGTTCAGGGGTCACTCTACGAGTCGACCCGATCGGAGTGGACGACCGAGGTGACGCCGCGGGCGGAGTACGCGTGCGGGAGGTGCTCGAGCCCACCCTCGTACCGCAGTCGGCTCGGCAGGAGTCCGTCGGTGGGGTTGACGGTCGCGCGAGTCCGCGATCCGGCGACCCACGACCGCCACCGTCCGGGCCGCGACACGGGCGGGGTCGCGTCGCCCACCCTGACCCCGTGCGGCGTGCCGCCGAACCGGATCCGCGCATACCCGAGCGCGACGGCCAGGGCGTCGTGCACCCCGGCCGCCGTCGCAAGACCGCGCTTGCCGGTGCTGAGCCCGTGCCCGGGGAGGTCCGCGACGACGACGTTCACGCCGTTCTCCGCCAACTCCACGGCGAGCGGAGTGAGATACCGCGCGTGGAGTCCGGGCGGCGCGGGCAGCACCACGGTGGCTGTACCGCCCGACCGTGCGCTGGTCCCACCGCCCCGCCTGGCCGCGTGGACCTCGGCGTGCACGGCTCCGGTGGCCGCGGGAATCTGGACGTGTTCGAGGCCGCGGCCGTCGACTCCGACGAATTCGGATGCCGGCTCCAGCGCCGCCTCGCAGGCGATGCGGCGTTCCAGGGCATCCTCTCTGCGCACCAACGGTTTCCCCTGCAGCAGGATCATGACGGCCGCCGCCTCGCGGGCCGTCAGCGACGGCGCCCAGCCCGTCGCCTCGGTGAGGCGCGTCGAATCGACGACGGTCTCGCCCGCCGTCACCCACTGACCGGAGAACGCGGTGAGTCCCAGCCGGAACAGAACATTCGCCGCCACGACCGCCGGTCGCTCGGGCACGTCGAACATTCGCTGTCCCTGCATCGCCGCGAGTTCGCGGACACCCACCCAGTCCTTCGGACCGAGGTTGAACGGTCCCACCAGATCCTGCTTCACGACGCGGTGGAACGCGTCGGCCATGTCCCGCTGGTGCAGAAACTGATACGCGGCCTCGTCGGCGCGCGGGAACGCGCCGACCGGCCCGGTGAGCTGGTCGATGCCGTCGTTGGAGAAATCGGGTCCGATGATGTAGGTGGGGCGCAGCATCGAGATCGCCATCTCCCCCGGATGCCGGCGCAGCCACCACTCGGCGTAATGTTCGACCTCCGCCTTGTCGTGGAAGTAGTACCGGTCGGGATCCCCTGCTGGATAGACGTCTTCGTTCACCGGCTTCGGTCGCAGTTCCGGTCCGTATGCGTTGATGCTCGACGCGATCACGACGCGGAGCACCCCGGCCCGGTAGGCGGAGTCGACGACGTTGCGCGAACCCCTCAGGTTGATGTCGTGGGTGACCGCCTTGTCCCGGATCTCCTCCACCACGAACGCCAGGTGCACGACGGCCTCGCAGCCGCGGAACACGTCCTCGATGCCCGGGTCGCGGATATCCATCCGGACGAACTCGAGTTTCGGATGTTCGATCGTCAGCTCCCGCCTGCCGAGCCCGATCACCGTGTCGATCTCCGGATCGTCCAGCAGCACGGGCAGGATCGCGGCGCCGAAATCGCTCGTCGCCCCGGTGACCGCCACCTTCATCAGGCCGCGGCTTCCGTGACGGTCTCGGAGATCACGTCCACCGCTCGCCGCAACTGGGCGTCGGTGTGGGTGGCCATGACGCACAGCCGGAGCATCGCACCCGACCGGGGAACGGCGGGATAGAGTGCGGCACTGGTGAACACACCCCTGTCGAACAGCGTGCGCCAGAGGTTCATCGCCTCGAGGTCGTCGCCGATGTGAACGGACACGATGGGCGTCACCGTCTCACGGCCGCCGGGAAGTGGAGACAGCGCGCCCACGTCGAGTCCGTTGTCCGCGAGTCCGGACCGGAGGACGGCGGCGTTGTCCAGCGCCCGCCGCGCGCGTTGTTCCCCCTCCTCGCTGCGGATCAGCCGCACCGCTGCGAGGGACGCTCCCACCGCGGCGGGGACACCGGACGTCGTGAAGAGAAAGGCGCGGGCGTTCACCCGCAACGAGTCGAGGAGATCGCGGGATCCCGCGATGAATCCTCCTGTGGAGCTGGGGCTCTTGGACAGCGAGGCCATCCGGATGTCGGTGTTACCGTCGATGCCGAGCAGTTCGGCGGCGCCGGTTCGCTGCTCGCCGAAGATGCCGAGGCTGTGCGCCTCGTCCACCATCAGAGCCGCGCCGTACCGGCCGCAGAGTTCGGAGACCGCGCCGAGTGGGGCGAGATCGCCCTCCATCGAATACAACCCGTCCACGATCACCAGCACCGCGCCGTCGTCATCGGCCGTTTCCCCGAGAATGGCTTCCAGGTGGGCGACGTCGTTGTGACGGAACGTGCGGATCGTCGCGCCGGACAGAGCACAGCCGTCCCGGATCGACGCGTGGGCGGCGGCGTCGACGGCGACGACGTCGCCCTTCCCGACGACGGCACTGATGGTGCCCAGATTCGTTTGATAGCCGGTGGTGAAGACCATCGCGTCCTCGGTGCCGTGCCATTCGGCGATCTCCGACTCGAGGTCGAGGTGCAGGTCCATGGTGCCGTTCAGCAGCCGGCTTCCGGTGACCGCGCCGCCGAACGTGTCGAGGGCGTCCTGCGCTCCCTGCCGAATGGCGGGATGGTCCGCGAGCCCGAGATAGTTGTTGGAACCGAGCATGATCCGGTCGGCGCCTTCCACCTGGACGACGGGTGCGGTGGCGGACTCCATCACCCGGAAATAGGGGCTCACGTCGGACTCGCGAACTGCCCGGAGCAGATCCACCCGGTCGTCGCCACCCAGCCTCTGGATCAATCTGTTCACAACCATCGATACGAACCTCCTCGCGGTGTGCATGATCGGGATTACTCCGTTGATTCGGAGCGGTGGCCGATGCGGTTTGGTGGCGCCGACCAAACCCGATTACGCCTCGCTCCGAATGCCCTATGGATATCCCTGTTCCATGGATGTTTCGGGGAATCCGGAATTTCCGCGAATACATTCGAGGAGTGTCATGACCGCATTGATGGCCCGCGAACACGCAGCGCTGCAGTCCTACCTGCCCGACCTCGCCGCCTACCTGGACGAGACGCCACTGCTCACCCTGGAGGGCAGAGACAGCGGGGCGATCGGGCGTTTCCGGGAAGCGGGCGGTACCGCGCTGACCATCCCGAAGGAGTCCGGTGGGCTGGGCGCCTCCGCGCTGGAGTCCGTGCGCGTCCAGCGGGCCATCGGCAGCAGGTCGCCCTCGCTCGGCGCCGCCACCACGATGCATCATCTGTCGCTCGCCACCCTCAACGAGTTCGCGCAGGAGGCCACGGACGACGACCGCGCGCTGATCAAGAGCCTCGTCGAACAACGCGCCGTCGTCGCCTCCGGCTTCTCCGAGGGCGTCACCGGTGGCAGCGTGTTCATACCCACCATGACCGCGAGGAAGAAGGGCTCGAGCTACATCGTCAACGGCAGCAAGAAGCCGTGCAGTCTGTCGGGGTCGATGGACCTGCTCACCGCGAGCGTCGAGGTCGACACCGGGGAGAGGGCGATCGCACTGATCCCGGCCAACACACCGGGGATCACGGTGCGGCCGTTCTGGGAGAGCTGGATCCTCGCCGGCGCCGAAAGCGACGAGGTACACCTCGAAAACGTCGAGATACCCGCCGACCTCGTCCTGCTCAACGGCGCCGACGACCCGGACGGGCAACACGAGATGACCGGATACCTGTGGTTCGGGATGCTCGTCACCGCGAACTACCTGGGTGCGGCGAGCGCACTGCTCGAACGACTGCTGGCCGCAGGCAAGGACGACTACGAGGGTTATGTGCGCGCCGCCGCCGACATCGAGAACGCCATGGGCGCCGTCGAGAACATCGCCCGCGCGGTGGACGAGGGCGAACGCGGACAGGACATCTCGGTCCGTCTCCTCCTCTCGCGCATCGCGATTCGCGACGCGCTGGTCCGCGCGTCGGCGGCGGCCGTCGAATCGCTCGGCGGGATCGCGTTCATCAAGTCCTCCGACATCGGTTACCTCACCGCCGCCGTGCACGCGTTCGCCTTCCATCCGCCGTCGCGGCGGTCGGTCTCCGAATCGCTCGCCAAGTTCCACGCCGGGGACGAGTTCGCCTTCGTCTGAGCGTGCCGCGGTCCGGGCTGTCGGTGATCGGCGCTATAAAGGTCTGCGAACCACCGACCGCCGGATCAGGAGCTGTGATGCCCACCGAACACGACGTGCGCGCGATGATGCTGGCATTGCCGGAGGCGCACGAGGTGGTGATCGCGAACTGGGGCGACCAACCGACGTTCCGGGTGCGCAAGAAGATGTTCGGCCTCGTCGGGTACGGCGCCCCCACCGTCTGCCTCAAGGCGACGAAGGAAACGCAGGCCGCGCTGCTGCAGGAGGATCCCGACGTGTTCCTGGTCGCACCGTTCTTCGGGCGGTGGGGCTGGATCGACGTCGTCCTCGACCGCGTCGACTCCGAAGAACTGGCCGAACTCGTCGAGGAGGCGTGGCGTCTCACCGCCCCGAAACGGGTCGTGGCGGCGTACGACGCGGGGCGGCAGACCTGACAGGGACTTTCAGGACATGATGGCCGTGGTCACGTCGCTGACCACGGCCCTCGTGTGCCGCTGGCAGACCAGCCAGGTCGTCATCGCCAGCGGCAACTCGGTCAACGGGTGCCAGGGCCACCCCGGCATCTGTTTCTGCGCCGTGTACCGGCTCACCAGGACGGCGTCCGCTTTCGCCGCGGCCGCACCGGCGAGCGCGTGCTCGACGAACTGCGCGAACTGCCAGTACGGCCGGATACCGGCCTCCACCGCCGCGCTCATCAACCCGTCCTGCTGGGTGGGGACCTGGTCGCGGCTGTGGACGAGTACCCGCAGCCCGTCGAGGTCGCGCAGCGAACAGGACGCCGCCGACGCCAGGGCGTGACCGGGGCGCACGGCGAGACCGAACGGTTCTTCGCGGAGCTTCCACGAGGAGCAGTCGCTGGGCGGCGCCTGGTGCACCATGCACAGGTCGAGCCGCCCCTCACGAAGCATGCGCAATTGGTTCGTGCTGTTCGCCTCGACGAGTTGCAGCGCGCACCCCGGCACCTCCTCGTCGAGGCGGCCGACCAGGTTCACGAGCCATTCGCTGGAGGTACCGGGCGGGACGCCGATGGTGACGACTTCCCGGATCTTGGTCGCACCCGACACCACCTCCTGCGTCGAGGCCTCGAGCGCCAGCAGCTGCCGCGCGTGCTGGAGGAGGGCATCGCCCGCGGCGGTCGGGGTGGCTCCGCGTGCCGTTCTGTCGAACAGGGACTGCCCCAGCTCCCGTTCCAGCGCCTGCACCTGCCGGCTGAGCGACGGTTGCGAGATCCGCAACCGGTCAGCGGCGCGGTTGAACGATCCTTCCTCGGCTATAGCCAGGAAGTAATGAAGATGGCGAAACTCCACGGTCGGTTTCCTCCATTGCCGTCGTTCGACCAGGATACGACACCGGTTATGCCTTCAGGGCATAGCCGATGTGCTCAACAGGGCTTGGACAAGGGCTGTGATGGCGGTCTCTAATGGAATGCAGTCGAGGACGAACGCCCTCCGAAGCCCCACTCACCCGTAGGAGACCGATGAAGCTCGGGATCTATTCCGCATGCCTGCCGTCCCTGTCCCCGGCCGAAGCGATCGACGCGGCGGCCGGGGCGGGCTACGCAGGCATCGAATGGCGCGTCGCACACGACATCGGCAACTCCGGCACCCCGCACTTCCTCACCAACAATCGCTGCACCGTCGCTCCCGAGCCTCGCGCGGTCTCCGACATCTGCACGCGCACCCGGGCCGCGGAGTTGAAGGTCGTCGCACTCAGCCCGTACGTCGAGTGCGGTGACGTCGCCGGCGTCGAGGACATGATGCGGATCGCCCGGGACAATACGGTTCCGAGCGTCCGGCTACGCGCGCCGTGGATGGACGACAGCGGTTTCCACCGGCTGTTCGCCGACGCACGGGAGTTCTTCGACCACGTCGCGACCCTGGCCGCGCGGTACGACGTGCAGGCCCTGCTCGAGATCCATCAGCGTTCCCTCTGCCCCAGCGTCTCACTCGCCCATCAGCTCATCGGCCACCTGCCACCCGACCGGGTGGGAGTGATCTACGACGTCGGGAATCTGGTGGTGGAAGGGTACGAAGACCACCGCATGGCCCTGCAGATTCTCGGCGACCACCTCGCCCACGTCCACGTGAAGAACGCCCAGTACGTCCGGCCGGCCGGGGGCGGGGTGTGGACCCACCGGTGGTCACCCATGGACGACGGCGTCGCCGACATCCCCCGGGTTCTCGGCCTCCTCGACGAGGCCGGCTACCGCGGGTGGGTGTCCGTCGAAGATTTCAGCGACTCCCGGCCCGTTCACGAGCGGCTGCACTTCAACGCCGAGTTCCTGCGGCAGCACGCCGACTTCGAAACCCCTCTGACGCACTCACTCTGAAACCACCCACCACATATCGACAGGACCATCATGAACGAGCTTCACCGTTTCCCGCTCTCCGTCGTGACGGGAGGCGCAGGCGCCCTCGGCTCGGCGATCAGCCGCCGATTCGCCCGGGGCGGAGACACCGTCATCCTCCTCGACAACAACGCGGAGGCCGTGCAGACCGTCGCCCGGCAACTGTCCGAGGAGACCGGTGCGCAGGTCCACGGCTGGGTGGCCGACATCTCCGACGAGGAATCGATCCGCCTCGCCGTCAAGCGAATCGACGAAGAGTTCGGCCGGCTGGACCGACTGGTCAACAACGCGGCCGTCAACCCGCGGGCACGACTCGGAGACGTCGACGACACCGAATGGGACACTGCGATGGCGGTGAACCTCCGCGGTCCGATGTCGCTGTGCCGCTCCGCCATCCCGATCTGGACGCGCACCGGAACCGGTCGGGTCGTCAACATCACCTCACGCACCTGGTTGAGCGGCGGGCCCACCGCCTACGTCACGTCCAAGGCCGGCGTCGTCGGTCTCACCCGTTCGCTGGCAGTCGAACTCGGACCGCTCGGCGTGACCGCCAATGCCGTCGCCCCCAGCATGGTCGTCACACCGTTCACGAAGGGCGGTCGCACGGACGAGGAGTTCGCTCTCTTCGTCGACAAGCACACCAGGATGTCGCCCCTCGGCCGTCTCGCGACAGCAGACGACATCGTCGACGCCGTCGAATTCCTCGCCTCCGACAAGGCCCGGTTCGTCTCGGGCGAAGTCCTCCACGTCTGTGGCGGAGCCCAACTCGCCGCCGCGCCGTGACCGGCCCCGCCACCACCCCGCCGCCTCACCCATCCCCGGGTGACACAGCCGAAGGACCACTCCCGATGCCCCCTTCTGAACGTCCCCTCGTCGCGGAACCGACACCGCACCCCAGCAAGAAGATGGCCCGCCGGGCCGCACTGGGGAGTTTCCTCGGCAGCGTCGTCGAGTACTACGACTTCTTCGTCTACGGCACCGCCGCCGCCCTGGTGTTCGGCAAGATCTTCTTCCCCAACAGCGATTCCGCCGCAGGCACGCTCGCGTCGCTCGCGACGTTCGGGGCCGCGTACATCGCGCGGCCCGTCGGCGCCCTGCTGTTCGGGCACGCCGGCGACCGGATCGGCCGCAAGAACGTCCTGCTCTTCACACTGCTCCTGATGGGCGCGTCGACGTTCGCCATCGGACTGCTGCCCACCCATGCGACCATCGGCGCCGTTGCCCCGGCCCTCCTCGTCGTGTGCCGGCTGCTGCAGGGAATCTCCGCAGGCGGTGAGCAGGTCGGGGCCAGCCTGCTCACCATGGAACACTCCCCCGAGAAGAGCCGCGGCTTCTACACGAGTTGGCTCCTGAACGGAGCCGCCACCGGTTCGATCCTGGCCACGTTGATCTTCATTCCCGTGGGAGCGCTCCCGGAGGAGCAATTGCTGACCTGGGGATGGCGGATCCCGTTCCTGCTCAGCTTCATCATGGTGTTCATCACCCTGCTCGTGCGGCGCGGAGTGGACGAGTCTCCCGAATTCGTCGAGGCCGAAAAGGACGACGACGTAGCCGAATACCCGGTGACGACCCTCCTCCGCACCCAGCTCCGCGCGACCGTGATCGTCTTCGTCGCCGCGTTCAACACGGTCATCTCGACGATCGTCATCGTCTTCGGCCTGTCCTACGCGACGCAGGAACACGGCGTCGACCGCTCCACGATGCTCTCAGCGATCGCGGCCAGTCAGGTGGTTGCCCTGTTCTTCCATCCGCTGTTCGGATTCATCGCGGACCGTATCGGCCGAAAGGTGGTGTATGCCGGCGGCTGCCTGCTCTGCGCAGTCGGCGTCTACGGATTCCTCGGTGCGATCGCCACCGGCAGCACCGTTCTCATCGTCACCGCGACGGTGGCGCTCAAGGGCGTCGTGTATTCCGCCCCGAACGCGCTGTGGCCGTCGTTCTTCGCCGAGATGTTCACCCCGAACGTGCGATACACCGGCGTCGCGGTGTCCACCCAGTTGAGCTTCCTGCTGACCGGATTCGCACCCACCATCTGCTATGCCCTGATCGGCGGCGACGACAACTGGGTGCTGGCCGCCACGGCGATCGCCGGCATCTGCCTCCTCGCCGCGACGGCAGCGAAGATCTCCACCAAGGCTCCGGTGCACACCCCGCAGGTGCTGACGACCACCTGATCGATGCGCTGCGCTACCCCTCGTCCGTCCTGAACCGGCCGAGCTGGTGGCGCAGCGCCGTGTCGAGATCGGGCCGCCGGAACCGGTGGCCGCGGCCCTCGAGCTTGCCGGGGGCGACCCGCTGATCGGCCAGGGCGAGCTCCCGCGCACCCTGCTCCCCGAGCAGCAGTTTCGGACCGAAATCGGGCACCGGAAGGAAGGCCGGGCGATGCAGCACCGACGCCAGGACTGCGGTGTACTCCTCGTTGCGAACAGGATTCGGCGCCACCGCGTTCACCGGCCCGCTCAACCCCGAATCCACGACGGCACGGTGGTAGACGTCGATCAGATCGTCGATGTCGATCCACGACAGCCACTGCGTTCCGGCGCCCAGGCGACCTCCGAGTCCGACCTCGAACAGCGGCCGCTGCAGTCGCAGCACACCCCCGCTCGGGGACTGGACGATCCCCGTGCGGACCTGCACCACCCGCAGTCCGGCGTCCGCTGCCGGCGTCGCCGCATCCTCCCAGTCCGCGACGACGTCGGCGAGGAAGCCGTCGCCCCGCTCATCCTGCTCGTGCAGCACCGCGTCGCCGCGGTCGGGACCGTAGTACCCGATCGCCGACGCACTGACGAACGTCTTCGGCCCCTGCCCGGACGCAGCCGCCACCTCCGCGAGCCGCCGCGTGGGTTCGATACGACTGTCCCTGATCGCCCGGCGATGACCGTCGGTGAACCGTCCCGCGATGGACGCGCCCGCCAGGTGGATCACCGCGTCGACGCCGTCGAGCAGATCCGCGGCCGGCGCATCCGGGTTCCAGCGCCGCTCGTCTCGTGTGCTGGGGGCGCGGCGCACGAGACGGATCACGCGATGCCCGCCCGTGCTCAGGAACGCGGTCAGGGCGGAGCCGACGAGCCCCGAACTCCCCGTCACCGCGATCGTGAGGGGACCGGGCAGGAGCGTGGACGCCCAGTGATGCCGGGAGATGTCGTCGGCCAGCTGGCGGTGCCGGTACACGAACGTCGACCGGAGGAACTGACCGGGCACGATGGTGTCGACCCGGTCCGTGACCCGGGTCCGGCCCTCGGACACCACGTCGAACGTGTGCGTGTGCCGCCACGGCACCAGCAGACGTAGCGGCAGGGCGGCCGAATAATCGACGAACCGGTGCGGAGGGTCGTACTCCTTCGCGTCGTGCTGCGCGACCCACGTCAGGCCCCCGGGCATGCGCAATTCGGCACGACCCGATTCCAGAGACTCGGATTCCTTCGCGAGGCCGAGCGGCTGCCACGGCGGTGAGAGCCGGGTGAACGCCCCCGCCCTGGTGTGCCAGGCGAACAACTCGTCCCGCGAGGCCTCGACCACACTCGAATGCACGATGCCCATGACCCGACCATAGTCGCGACAGGCCGCGCGGCGGTGACAACGACGGGTAGCGTGTGGGAATGACGCAGTTACGTGTACTGGTCACCGGAGCCACCGGATACATCGGCGGACGCCTCGCTCCCCGGCTCGCGGAAGCCGGCCACCGGGTGCGGGTACTGGTGCGTTCACCGGAGAAACTGACCGACGTTCCGTGGGCGTCCGACGTCGAGATCGCCCGCGGCGACCTCAGTGACCCCGAATCCCTTTCTGCCGCTTTCGCGGACATGGACGTCGTCTATTACCTCGTGCATTCGATGGGCGGGTCGGACGAGTTCGAGAAGGCCGAACGGATCAGCGCGGAGAACGTGGCCGAGGCGGCGCGCACGGCCGGTGTCGGCCGGATCGTCTACCTCGGCGGACTGCATCCCGATTCGGCGGACCTCTCGCCGCACCTGCGGTCGCGAACCGAGGTGGGACGGATACTCGTCGACTCCGGTGTCCCCACAATGGTTCTGCAGGCCGGGGTGGTCATCGGCTCCGGTTCGGCATCGTTCGAGATGATCCGCCACCTCACCAACCGGCTTCCGGTGATGACCACGCCGCGGTGGGTGAACAACAAGATCCAGCCGATCGCGGTCCGCGACGTGCTGCACTACCTCGTCGCCGCCGCCGAGGCGCCGTTGCCGCGCAGTCGCACCTTCGACATCGGCGGCCCCGACGTCCTGCGCTACGGCGAGATGATGCAGACGTACGCCGAGGTCGCCGGGCTGCGTCAGCGTCGCATCCTCGTCCTCCCGGTGCTGACCCCGAAACTCGCCGGTCTGTGGATCGGCCTGGTCACCCCGATCCCCCGCTCACTCGGGCGGGCCCTGATCGAATCGCTCCACAACGACGCCGTCGCCGGCGAGCACGACATCGACGACGTGATCCCGCCGCCGAAGGCCGGCCTGACGACATACCGGGACGCCGTCCGATTGGCGTTGCGGCGCATCGACAACGGCGAGGTGGAAACGACATGGGCCAGTGCGTCCCCGGTCGGCGCCCCCTCCGATCCGTTACCGTCCGACCCCGACTGGGCCGGTGAGGTCGTCTACACCGACGAACGCACCAAGGACTGCGACGCCGACGCCGCCACACTGTGGACCGTCGTCGAGAGCATCGGCGGCGAAAACGGCTGGTACTCGTTCCCACTCGCGTGGTCCGTGCGCGGCTGGCTCGACCGCGTCGTCGGCGGCGTCGGACTCACGCGGGGACGCCGGAACCCGAAGCAGCTCAACACCGGTGACCCCCTCGACTTCTGGCGGGTCGAACGCATCGACCGGGGGACGCTGCTCCGGCTGCGCGCCGAGATGCGGGCACCGGGCGGGGCGTGGCTCGAATGGACCGTCCACAGTGTGGACCCCGACCGGTCCCGGCTCGATCAGCGCGCCATCTTCTTCCCGAAAGGTCTCGCCGGGCGGCTGTACTGGTATTCCATCCTGCCGTTCCACGGAATCATCTTCAAAGGCATGATGGAGAACATCACCGGGTCGGCGGCCCGTCAGACCGTGCAGAGCGGCTGAATCCCCTCTCTGCCACCTGTGGTCGGGGACGTCAGCAACAGGCACGAGTTGTAGCCCCGCGATTCCACCACCTGCCGGATCTGTTTCCACCCCGCGTCGTCGACCGCCGGAGTGCGGGAGAGCACGAAACCCGACACCCGTGCCGGGTCACCGACCAGCGCCCACGAATAGTCGTCGGCGATGTAGGTGACCACGTAATTGGTGGGACCGTCCGCCGCACCCTGGAACGGCACGTCCGGGAAACTCACGTGGAGCTGCGCATTGGTCACCGGATCGTTGACACGCGCGTTGCCCAGGATCCCGTTCGTTCCACCCGCCCACGTGGTGCACCGGTTGGCGACGCTGACGTTCGACGGGTCGATTGCTCCGTACGTCGCTCGCGTGTCCCGCGCGCAGTCGAGGTTGAACGGCTGTGGCACAGCGGCCAACTGATACCACGTGCCCAGGTACCTCTGGACGTCGAGGGACGGAACCGGGGCGAGCGCACCCGGTTGAGCGTGTGCGGGGCCGGCCGCCAGCAGCACAGCCGCGGCGGCGGCCGACAGTGCCGCGGCGATCCCACGGACCTTCGACGATGTCATCTCGAATCCTTTCCACATCATGCGGTCGACGAAAACGGGCAGCCGAAACAGAGGGCCGGCGCAGCACCCTCTCTCGGGGTATTCGATGCCCATTCCGGATCGGATGGGTGGCTGCGAGAGAACTTTCGACCCATCCGCTCCCAAGACCGCTCCGAATGCCTGTCGATGGTGCGCCCCCGCACCCACACCGGAGAGAGGCAATTTCTGATGAAGATCACCACACGAGTCCTGGCAGTCGCCGCGAGCACGTCCCTGGTCCTGCTGGGCGCGGCGTGTTCGTCGGACGACAGCGGCTCGTCCAGCAGCGGCTCCGCTTCGGAGGCGATGACGTCCGAGTCGATGTCGTCCGGTTCGATGACCTCGTCCGCGATGGCCGATCCCGCCGCCAACCTGGTCGGCCCGGGCTGCGCCGAGTACGCGAAGACGGTGCCGGACGGCGCCGGTTCGGTCAGCGGCATGGCGCAGGATCCGGTCGCGACGGCCGCGTCCAACAACCCCCTGCTCACCACGCTCACCGCCGCGGTGTCCGGTCAGCTCAACCCGCAGGTCAACCTCGTCGACACGCTGAACAGCGGGCAGTTCACGGTCTTCGCGCCGGTGGATGCCGCGTTCGCGAAGGTCGACCCGGCCACGATCGAGACCCTCAAGACCGACCCGGCCCTGCTCACCAAGGTTCTGACGTACCACGTGGTCCCCGGCCAGATCGCGCCGAGTGACATCGCCGGCGAGCACACGACCGTCGAGGGTGGCACGGTCACCGTCACCGGTTCGGGTGACGACCTGAAGGTCAACGACGCAGGCGTCATCTGCGGCGGCGTCCAGACCGCCAACGCCACGGTGTACCTGGTCGACTCCGTCCTGATGCCCCAGTAGCCCCCCATGTGAGTGGGAAAGCGTGGTCCGGCACGCTTTCCCACTCACGTGCGGGTGTGGGGTCCGCCCATCCGATGGACAGTCAGCTCCGAATGATTGATATGGAGAGAGGCTCACCCACCGCCCCGGCGTACGTGCTCGTGCTGCCCGGCGGAAAACCACGCAGTCAGGACCCGTCACGCTGCTGGCACCTGTCGAATCTGCGCATGATCTGGTTGGCCCGGTCCCTGAGGTCGACGCTCGGACCCCACGGCATCGCCGTGCAGCGGCTGCAGTACCGGGTCCGCGGATGGAACGCCCCCGAGGCCAGCCCGGTGCACGACGCCCGGATGGCCCTCGAGCGGGCCCGACTGCGGTTCGGGGACGTCCCCGTCGCCGTCGTCGGGCATTCGATGGGCGGCCGCGTCGCCGCACACCTCGCCGACCTCGACAATGTCCGGGCGATCGCCGCCCTCGCACCCTGGTGGCCCGAATCCGACGCCGATCTCGTGCCCGCCGACCGCAGCCTGATGGTCGCGCACGGAACCGCCGACCGCTGGACGGACCCCGTCGCCTCCCGGGTCCAGACCGAACAGGCGCTGGCGCGCGGCGTGAATGCCTCCTGGCATCCGCTCTCCGGAGCCGGCCACTTCATGCTCACCCGGCCGTGGTGGTGGCATCGCATCACCGCCGATTTCGTTCTCGACGCCTTCGCCGCCGAGGGTGTCGTCGCCGCACCGACAGACCGGAAAGCAGGTCGCCATGCATGATCCGGAGAAGCTCGGACGCAGGAACGTCGCCGTGATCGGCAGCGGCGTCGCGGGGTTGACCGCCGCCTACGTTCTGTCCCGCCACGACCGCGTCACCCTCTACGAGTCCGACGCCCGCCTCGGCGGCCACGCCCACACCCACCACCTGACGCTGGACTCGGGTGTGGACGTGGACGTCGACACCGGCTTCATCGTGCACAACGACCGCACCTACCCCACCCTGTTGCGCCTGTTCGCCGAACTCGACGTGGCCACGCAGGATTCCGACATGTCGATGTCTATCCGATCCGACGTGAACGGGCTCGAGTACGCGGGTGCGAAGGGCGTCCGCGGACTGTTCCCGACCGCGCGCAACCTGGCCCGGCCACGGTACTGGCGCATGCTCGGCGAGGTCCTCCGGTTCCACCGCCGTGCCCGGACCGTGCTCGACACCCCGGCCGGCGAGTCCGGCGCGCAGGAACCGCTGGGCGAGTTCCTGGCCCGCAACGGTTTCAGCCCGTACTTCGTCGAGCACTTCATGACCCCCCTCGTCGCTGCCGTGTGGTCGTGCGATCCCGCGACCGCCGCGCACTACCCGGCCCGCTACCTGTTCACTTTCCTCGACCACCACGGAATGCTCACCGTCTTCGGCTCACCCACCTGGCGCACCGTGACCGGCGGGTCCGCCCGCTACGTCGCGAAGGTGGCGGCACACGTCGACGAGATTCTGCTCGACACCCCCGTGCAGCAGGTGGAGCGCACCCCGGACGGCGGCACGTGCGTCGTCGACCGCCGCGGCGACGTCCGGTATTTCGACGCCGTGGTGGTCGCCGTGCACCCACGTCACGCGCTCGCCATGCTCGGCGACGCCTCCGATCTCGAGGCGGAGGTCCTGGGCGCCATGCCGTATTCGGTGAACCACGCGCAGTTGCACACCGACGTGTCGCTGCTGCCGCGCGCCGAGCACGCCCGGGCCTCCTGGAACTACCTGACTCCCGCCGACGGCACGGACGCGGCGGGTGTCGTCGTCACCTACGACATGACCCGGCTCATGCGCCTCGACACGGTGCGCGACCGGCGGTTCCTCGTGACGCTCGGCGGCAAGCACCTCGTCGACCCGTCGATGGTCGTCGCGGAGATGACGTACGAACATCCCGTCTACACCCCCGAATCCGTCGCGGCGCAGTCGCGGTTGCACGAACTCGGCTCCGGCACGTTCGCTTTCGCCGGCGCCTACCACGGCTGGGGGTTCCACGAGGACGGGGCGCTCTCGGGACTGCGCGCCGCCGAACGCATCGGCCGCTCGTGGGATGCGCAGACGGCACGACCCCACGAACGGGAGACGGTGTCGTGACCGCGCCGGCAATCTACTCGACGAGGATCCGGCACACGCGCATCGAACCGGTCCGCAACAGCTTCGACTACACGAGCTACAGCTGGTACGTCGACCTGGACGCCCTTCCTCGCCTCCCGCGGTGGCTCGGACCGTTCGCCCGCTTCCGCGCCGAGGACCACCTCGAACCGGATCCGGCCGCCGCCACGGACACTCTGCGCAGCAGGGTGGATGCGTTCCTCGCCGGACAGGGAGTCGACCTCTGCCGGGGCCGGGTGACGGCCCTTCTCAACGCGCGGGTGCTCGGCTACGTGTTCAACCCGCTCAGCGTGTACTGGTGCCACGACGCCGACGGCAGCCTGAGATGCGTGATCGCCGAGGTGCACAACACGTACGGTCAGCGGCACAGCTACCTGATCCGGCCCGACGGCGACGACCGCGCCGAGGTGGACAAGCAGTTCTACGTCTCACCGTTCAACGACGTGAGCGGTCGTTACACCATGCGGCTCCCCGAACCCGGTGACGCCCTCTCCCTGAACGTGGTTCTCCACCGCGACGGGCACGGACCGTTCACCGCGACGGTGCGGGGGACGCGGCAACCGGCCACGAGCCGGACGGTTCTGAGTACTCAACTGCGCACTCCCCTGGCACCTCTCGTGGTGTCGGCTCGTATCCGCATCCAGGGAATCACGTTGTGGGCCCGTGGACTTCCCGTCATGGCCCGGCCCGACGGCCGTCAGAAGGAGACAGTTCAGTGAGAAGGAACAAGGACACCGACACGGACGGGTCGCCAGCCGTGAGCACGGCCGGTGAGGGTTTCGTCGACGAGGAGTTCACCGGCGAGGACCCGCGGATCGACAACCGGATCTGGCCCGGGCTGGCCGACGTGCCGACCGGTGTGCGCGCCGCGGCGTCGGCGAAGGTCGCCGACCGCCTGTTCCGCCGCGCGGCCGTCGACCTCGACGTCCGCATCGAGTATCCCGACGGCACCCTGGTGGGGGCACGCCGGGAGCGAGAGATCCTTCCCCGCATGATCATCCGCAATCCCGACGCATTCGCCCGGCGGGTCGGGACGAGCGGCCTGATCGGATTCGGCGAGTCCTACATGGCCGGCGACTGGACGTCACCGGATCTCGCCGCGGTGCTCAGCGTGTTCGCCTCCCGGATGGCGACGCTCATTCCTCGCCCACTGCAACGGTTGCGCGCACTGTACGTCGCCAAACACCCAGCGCAGGAACGTAACACCGAGCAGAACACCCGGTCCAACATCTCCCGGCACTACGACCTGTCCAACGAGATGTTCGAGACGTTCCTCGACGAGACGCTGACGTACTCGAGCGCGCTGTTCTTGTCGACGCCGACGCGTGTGGGGCAGGTCCGGGACGTGACCGTCCTGCGGGCCCCCGTCCCGCAGGTCACCCCGAAGTGGGACGACTTCGCGGACGCGCAGCGCCGCAAGATCGATCGGCTGCTCGACGAGGCCGGTGTCGGCGCGGGCACCCGGTTGCTCGAGATCGGGACCGGCTGGGGAGAGTTGTGCATCCGGGCGGCGGAACGCGGCGCCGTGGTCCGCTCCGTGACGCTGTCCAGCGAGCAGCAGAGCCTGGCCCGCCTGCGCGTCGCCGAGGCCGGGCACTCGGACGCCGTGCAGATCGATCTGCTCGACTACCGCAACGTCGACGGCGACTACGACGCCATCGTGTCCGTCGAGATGATCGAAGCCGTCGGGCACCAGTACTGGGCCACCTACTTCCGGGTGCTCGACAAGCTCCTCGCGCCGGGCGGAAGGGTTGCGCTGCAGGCGATTACCATGCCGCACGATCGGATGCTGCAGACCCGCAACACGTACACCTGGGTGCACAAGTACATCTTCCCGGGCGGGTTCCTCCCGTCGACCGAGGCGATCGAGTCCGTCACCGCCGAACACACCGGGCTGCGGGTGCGGGAACGCCTGAGCATGGGACAGCACTACGCGGAGACGCTGCGGCTGTGGAAGGAGCGGTTCGCCGCGCACAGCACGCAGGCGGAGGCACTCGGATTCGACGAGACATTCCGCCGGATGTGGCATTTCTACCTCTGCTACTCGGAGGCCGGGTTCCGCTCCGGCTACATCGACGTCCAGCAGCTCGTCCTCGACAAGACGGGAGCACGACCGTGACCGTGGCCGCCGAACTCGACAGGGCGTTGCGTCCGCTCGTCCGCGGCGAACTGCCCGTGCACCTGACCGCGTGGGACGGCAGCACCGCCGGCCCGGCGACGGCGCCGAAGGTGGTGCTGCGCAGTCCCGACGCCCTGCGCCGATTGCTGTGGAACCCCGACGAACTCGGAGCGGCGCAGGCCTACGTGACGGGTGAGATCGACGTCGAAGGCGACCTGGGCGAGGCCCTCGCGCACGTGTGGGCGGTGGCCCGCGAGCGCGGGCTGAGCGGAGTGCGGCCGAGCCCGTCGACGATCGCGAAGGTGCTGCGCGTCGCCGCGAAACTGGGCGTCGTGGGCGGACCCCTCCCCGCACCCGCCACGCAGGCGAACATCCGCGGCCGGCTGCACAGCTTGCTGCGCGACCGCGCCGCCATCAGCCACCACTACGACCTCTCCAACGATTTCTACTCGCTGATCCTGGACCCGCAGATGGCCTACTCCTGCGCGTACTTCACCCGGAACGCACCGGGCGCGCCGCAGGATCCGGACTACCGGCTCGAGGACGCGCAGCGGGACAAGCTGGACCTGGTGTGCCGCAAGATCGGGCTCGAACCCGGCATGCGGTTGCTCGACGTCGGCTGCGGATGGGGGTCGCTGAGCCTGCACGCCGCATCCGCGTACGGCGCCCGGGTCGTCGGGGTCACCATCTCCCGGGAGCAGAAGGCGTTCATCGACGCGCGGATCGCCGAACGCGGGTTGCAGGACCGCGTCGAGATCCGTCTGCAGGACTACCGGGAGGTTCCCGACGGGCCGTTCGACGCCGTCGCCTCCCTCGAAATGGGTGAGCACGTGGGCGAGAAGAACTACGCCCGGTACGCGCAGGCCCTCTACGACAACGCGAAGCCCGGTGCGCGGGTGCTGATCCAGCAGATGTCGCGCACCGGACGCCATCCCGGCGGCGGCCCGTTCATCGAGTCGTTCATAGCTCCCGACATGACCATGCGTCCGGTCGGCGAGAGCGTCGCGTACCTCGAACGAGCCGGGCTCGAGGTGCGCGACGTGCATGGCCTTCGCGAGCACTACGTCTGGACCGTCGACGCGTGGCTGGAGCAGTTCGAGTCCCGCTGGGACGACGTCGTCGCAATGGTCGGGCTGGAGATGGCCCGGGTGTGGCGGCTGTACCTCGTCGGCGGCGGGATGAGCTTCGCGCAGGGCCGCATGGGCGTCGATCAGATCCTGGCCGTCAGGCCGACCGCGGCGGGCCAGTCGCTGATGCCGGCCGTCCGGGTCGACGTCACAGGTTCCGGCGTACTCCGATGAACGGCTTCGACTGGTCGGATTTCGGCGCCGTCACCGCGGCGAGCCTGCTCGTGCTCGCCGTCCTGCAGGCCGCGACGTTTCTCGTCGGCCGCCGGATCGGACGCTACAACGTCGTCGACGTGACGTGGGGCCTCGGCTTCGTGCTGGTCGCGTTCGTGGCCGCCGTCCTCGGCGACGGCGACGCGCTGCGCCGGTGGCTGGTGGTGGTGCTCGTCGCGGTGTGGGGTCTGCGGCTGACCTGGCACATGTACACGAAGTCCGCCGGGAAGGGCGAGGACCCGCGATACGAGGAGATGCTCGACCGGGCCGGCGGCGACTCGCCGGGCGTCGTCATCAGGAAGATCTTCCTCACCCAGGGATTCGCGCAGTGGTTCGTCTCGCTGCCGCTCCAGGTGTCGGCCGTGCTCGGTCCGGCATCGGGAGCCGGCGCGGCGGCGGTGGTGCTCGGTGTCCTCCTGTGGGCGACCGGCGTCGTGTTCGAATCGGTGGGCGACCACCAGCTGAAGACGTTCAAGGCCGACCCGTCGAACAAGGGCGAGATCATGGACGTCGGCCTGTGGGCGTGGACGCGGCACCCGAACTACTTCGGCGACTCCTGCGTGTGGTGGGGGCTGTGGCTGATCGCGGCGAGCGTGTGGCCCGGCGCCGTCACCGTGCTGTCACCCGTGGTCATGACGTATTTCCTGGTGTTCGCGACGGGGGCGAGACTGCTCGAGAAGTCGATGTCGCAGCGTCCCGGCTACCCCCAATACCAGCAGCGAACCAGTTACTTCCTTCCCCTGCCGCCGAAGCGGTGAGCACCGTGCCGGCATCGCTCACCCCTCCCCGGGTCCTGTCCTGGTCACACCGGCCGCAGCCTGCTATTAGGCTGTGGATCGATGAACGGAATGGGCCGATGACCGGCGTCGACAGGGACACGGAGAACGTGACGCTGACGGCGTTGCTGGCGCGTATCTCGCGCGGTGAGCGGGATGCGTTCAGCGACTTCTACGAACGCACCAGCGCGCGCGTGTACGGCATGGTGCTTCGGGTGCTGCGCGATCCCGGATACAGCGAGGAAACCACGCAGGAGGTGTACCTGCAGGTCTGGAACAACGCGGCGAAATTCGATCCGAAGCAGGGGTCGCCGCTGTCGTGGCTGATCACCCTCGCCCACCGCCGCGCCGTCGACCGGGTGCGGTCCGAGCAGTCCGGATCCGAACGCGAAGCCGCCTACGGCGCCTCGAGTTGGTACGGACCGTTCGACGCGGTGTCGGAGGAAGTCACCCGGCGGGGCGACACCAGCGACGTCGTCGACTGCCTCGGCACGCTCACCGAAGTCCAGCAGCGGACCGTGGTCCTCGCGTATTACGGGGGGCTGACCTACCGGGAAGTGTCGGAGCGGCTGTCCGTGGCGCTTCCCACGGTGAAATCACGCATTCGCGACGGATTGATCAGGCTCAAGCAATGTCTGGGGGTGCAGTTCGATGGATGAGTCCCAGCACGACATCCTCGACCTCGCTCAGGTGTATGCACTCGACGCCGTCGACGATCAGCAGCGCCTCGAGATCGACACCGCGATCCAGAGCGCACCGCCCCACGTTCGCCTCGAGTTCGACAACGCGGTGCGCGGGGTGCAGGAGACGATGGCCGCCCAGTCCGCGTCCACCGCGGTCGAACCGCCCGATTACCTGCTCGGACGCATCCTCGACGCCCTGCCCGGCACCGCCTCGGCGCCCGCTCCGGTGGCGCTGGACGAGGTTCGTGCGCGCCGGCGCAGGCGTCTCCTCGGCGCTCTGGGTGCGGCGGCCGCGGTGGTCGTGCTCGCCGTCGGTGGCATCACCGTCGCCCAGCAGTTGCAGAGCGACGAAACCCAACCCGTTCCCGCGCAGATCCTCGCGGCCGACGACGTCCGGACGGCGGCAGCGCCGATCGCCGGTGGCGGTTCGGCCACCGTCGTGTATTCCAAGGACGTCGACGCCGGACTGCTGGTCATGAACGACGTCCCACCGCCCGAGCCCGGTTCGGTCTACCAGATGTGGCTGCTCGGGCCGTCGCACGAACCGGTGTCCGCCGGGATCATGGAGGCCGACGACGTGTCACCGTCGACGACCGCGGTCGTGAACGACATCGACCAGTCCACGGCACTCGGGTTCAGTGTGGAACCGCCCGGCGGTTCCACCCAGCCCACCGGCGACATCTTCGCGACGGTGAACCTCACCTGACACGTGAGTGGCAAAGCGTGTGGGGGGGCACGCTTTGCCACTCACCTGGGGGACGGGTCAGGCGTTGGCGGCTTTGTATTCGCGGCGGCGGCGGTGCAGGATCGGCTCGGTGTAGCCGGAGGGCTGCTTCGTGCCGTCGAG
>NZ_JBHVEY010000014.1:241848-244618 GCF_042802055.1 Rhodococcus sp. NPDC057529 | reverse complement strand
CCGGAGGGTGGAGCAGTCGTCGGTGCGGCGGCCGAAGGGATCACGGGAACCAATTGTTCACCCTGTGCCTGGATCTCCGCGCCATTGCCGGGCTGCGGCGTGGCGCGCGGAGACTGCGTGGTGCTCCCCCGGTTCGGGGCGGTAGCCACGGAGTTGCCACGCTGGGTGTTCGGGGCGACCGCGTCGAGTGGAGGCACGGGCGCACCAGACGCAGGGGCCGGTTTTCCGACGACCTCGACGCTGCCGTCGGGGTGAACGACGAGCCGAGCCGGATCGTTCGCGGGGACCATGCCGAGCTTGGCCGCTTCCTCCGCCAGTTTCGGGGCGGAGTTGGCGGTCTCGACGTCACGCTCGAGCGCCGCCTTCTCCTCCGCGAGCGACTGGTTGTGCGCGCGGGCGGCGCTCAGTTGGTACGAGTCCTCCGCGGACCGGGTCGTGAGCAGCAGCGTGACGGCCAGGCCCGTCGCAAGCAGAACGAGGATCGTCGCCACGAACGGGATGCGGGCGGTGAGCGTGCCGGTGCGGTTCTTGCCGGAGACAGCGATCGCGGATCCGTTGTGCACGGCCGCGCGCTGGGTGCGCTTCTTGTATGCCCGTTCAGCCGCGCCCGACCGGTTGTCCGCCCGCGCGGGCCGCATCTCGGTGGAACTCACCTGAACCGTCATGCCGCCGACCTCCTGGCAATTCTCTCTGCAGCGCGCAACCGCACCGGGGCTGATCGTGGGTTCTCTTCGATTTCCTGTTCGGACGCGCGCTCCGCCCCTCGTGTGAGGATCCGGAACTCCGGGCCCATCCCCGGCAGTTCGACAGGAAGCCCCTCCGGGCTCTTCGACTTGGACCTGGGAGTGATTTCCTGCTTGACGACCCGGTCTTCCAGGGATTGGTACGACATGAACACGACGCGTCCCCCGACGGTCAACGCGTCGAGTGCAGCCGGTACCGCGGCGCGCAGTGAATCGAGCTCGCCGTTGACCTCCACTCGAAGGGCCTGGAACGTCCGCTTCGCGGGATGTCCCCCGGTACGGCGGGTCGCCGCAGGAATGGTGCGGTACAGCAGTTCGACCAGAGCTGCGCTGGTCGTGAACGGCTCCTTCGCGCGTTGCCGGACCACCTCCGACGCGATCTTGCCCGCGAAGCGCTCCTCGCCGTACGTACTGAGGATGCGCGCGAGGTCGCCGTGGCTGTACGTGTTGAGGACCTCGGCCGCGGTGATGCCGGTGGTCGGGTCCATTCGCATGTCCAGTGGCGCGTCGATCGAATACGCGAACCCCCGATCCGATTCGTCGAGCTGCATCGAGGAGACACCGAGGTCGAAGAGGATGCCGTGCACCGACTCCCGCGTGGACAGACCCGCCTGCGTGAGCGCGTCCTCGATGCCGTCGTAGCGGGTGTGCACGAACGTGATCCGGTCGGCGAACGGGGCGAGCCGGCCACCGGCGATCTCCAGTGCGTGCGGATCACGGTCGAGGGCGACGAGTCTCAGCCGGGGGTAGGTCCGCAGGAAGTGCTCGGAGTGCCCGCCGAGGCCGAGGGTCGCGTCGATCATGACGGCGCCCCCGCCCTGCGGGTCGTTCGCGGTGAGGGCGGGGCCCAGCAGTTCGTCAGCGCGGTGAAGCAGTACCGGGATGTGACCGAAACCATCGGCGGGCGAGGAATCTTCCCCCTCGTGATCCACCATGATCCCTCCGGCTCCTGCTCTGTGGTGCGGGTGAACAAGCCCGGTGCCGGGGTTCACTGCTCGAACTTCTCGTGTCGGCCAGTTGCCGTGGCGAATGCTTCGAGGTCCCTGCCCGAAATGAAAACCTGGCGCTGGGGAAGTGCGTCAGGGTTCCGTCGGACAGAGGCCTCGCGGCATTCGCCGGGACGTGTTCACGCTCAGACGATCTCGCCGAGCGCGACTCCTGTTGCCTGCGAGTAGTTCTCCTCGTTCGCCTCGACATAGGTCTGCCAGGCTTGCGCATCCCAGATCTCGAGGAAATCGACCGAACCGATCACTACGCAGTCCTTGGAGAGACCCGCGTAACGACGGTGATCTGCCGAGAGGGTGATGCGCCCCTGGGCATCTGCGTGCTGCTCGTCGGTACCTGCCGCCAGTCCGCGAACGAAGGCCCGCGCCTCCGGATCGCTTCTCGACGCGGCCGCGGCCTTGCGTGCGAGAGCGGTGAATTCTTCCCGGGGATACACCGCGAGGCTGTGATCCTGACCCTTGGTGACCATCAACCCTCCCGCCAGCGCATCCCGGAACTTTGCGGGCAACGTGAGCCGCCCCTTGTCGTCGAGCTTCGGCGTGTAGGTACCGAGAAACACTCGACACCTCCCACCGCGTTCGATATCGAACGCCGTATGCCCGGGCGGTTCACCTTCGCTCCCCGCTGCGCACCACAGTACCCCACTTTCCCCCACTCACAAGGCGGATAACGGCGTGTTGCGCCTCAATTTGCCGAATACTTGCTGGTCAACGCAGATTGGCCCAGGTGGGGGGAAATTCCCGACGTGATCACCGCCACGGGCACTATCGATCGCACCCCGGCACCCAGCGACGCGGAACACCGGAAAAGCCCAGGTGAGAGCCCGCCCGACGGGTGCGTTACCCCTGTTCCACGACTCGTCTCGGAACCGAGGGGGGAAAGTGGGGACACGGGGTGGGTGAGGGTGGGGATTCGTGGGCGGGAGCGTTCACTGGCCCCACCTACCGGGAACGACCGGGCCCAACGGGCGCAGGCGGCCGGGAGCGCCCTCCAGACAGCAGTGGCGGCGTGGCATCACATGC
>NZ_JBHVEY010000014.1:188565-241838 GCF_042802055.1 Rhodococcus sp. NPDC057529 | reverse complement strand
CCCCCCCCCACACCCCCCCCCCCCCACGGAACTGCTGAGCGGGTCGTACTACTCCTGCTCGAATCTCTTCTTGAAGCGGTCTTCCATTCGCGACGAGAATCCGCCACTCTTGCGCCCGCTTCGGGGCTTACCGCGTTCGGCACGGCCGGTCTCACCCTGCGTGGTCGAGCCACCACGCGAGGACTGTCCGGACTTGCTCTTTCCTCCACCCCACAGGAGGAGGACTCCGGCACCGAACATGACGATGAAGCCGATCAGGCTGATGACGGGAAACCCGCCCGGCTTGATCGGAAGGGCGACGCCGGCGATGAGCAGGACCAGCCCCAGAACGAACAGGGCCACCGCCTGCAATCGACGACGACTCGATGCCGCACGCATGCGACCGCCTCGCACAGTGGAGGCGAACTTGGGATCCTCGGCGTAGAGAGCGCTCTCGATCTGGTCGAGCATGCGCTGCTCGTGCTCGGAGAGTGGCACGGTACCTCCCCCGGCACTGGAGTGTTGGCCACCGCCTCACGGTGCGAGACGGTGGGTAACCGACTTTGGCGGCTACCTAGATTTAATAATACGAGCAGTTCGATCCCCGTACCACCTACTCCACGTACGAGTTCCCCACCAACCTTACGGACTCCCGCACCGAACGACGTTCGGGGCACCGCAATGTCGCGGACGCCTCACCGTTTTCCCGCCGTTTCCGGGCGCCCGCCGCTCAGGAGGCCTGCAAATCGAGACCTGGGCCACGTCCGATGTGATCTTCGACGGCCTGGAGAAAGCGCCCGACCTCGACGAAGAACTCGTCGGCCTCGAGATCGGTGAGGGTTCGCGACATTCCCGCCTCGATGGCAGCGCGGGTGCCCGAGTGACCGGCGAAGTAGTCGGCCCAGTTCCCGAATTCCGGCGCCGCGCGGGCCATGAGCACCCAGGCGTTACGTGTTCGTGTCCTCCTGCTCCCCGTCGCGGGCCCTTCCGCGGCGGCCAGCACCGCGCCCGCGCCGCGCAACGCGGCCAGGTACGCGCTGTGGAACCGATCCGCCGGACCGCCCGCCCCCACCGACTGGGCGAGGAGTGCGTCGGCGCGATCGAGCAGCACCGAACCGCGCCTCGTGGCCGGGTGGCGTACGTCACCCCGCCGGTGCGAGTTCCCAGAGGTCGGTCCCGTGACCGGGTTCGTCATCACTTCGAACACCTCCAAAACCCCGGTGCAACCACCCCGCCGGGCGTAGACAGGTCCTGAGTGCGGGGGCCGGTGATGCTCGCTTCCCTCGAGCATCACCGGATCCCCGCCATCGAACATCTGTTCGACCTATTCAATATAGCTGGACCCACCGACACGTCGTCAAGAGAAAGGTGAGACCGGTCGAACCGAACGCTGACCAGACTCCGCTCGTGGTCGAACTCTCGGCCGCCGAGTTTCGCGACCGCCTGCACGAGGCGCTGTCGATCTACGTCGCCGCCATGGGCTATCCCCACGGCACCGAATACCACCGGGCGCCGATGTGGAACGAGCACCTCCAGCGTTCGGGGTGGCGTGGCGTCGGCGCGCTCGTCCCGGCCGGGGACGGATCCGCCGACGGCGCGGACGCCCGCCTCGTCGCCGTCGCCTACGGCTACCGCGGATCCCCCGAGCAGTGGTGGCACCAGCAGGTCCGTTCCGGTCTGCGCCACACGGGGTGGACCCGCGACCAGATCGACGTGATCCTCGGCAACTACTTCGAACTCACCGAACTCCACGTCCACCCGGACGCCCAGGGACACCGGCTCGGCGAGACCCTGCTCCTGCGCCTCCTCGAACGCAGACCCGAACGCGGGGTGCTGCTCTCCACGCCGGAAGTGGCGGACGAGGACAACCGCGCATGGCGGCTGTACCGCCGCCTCGGCTTCCGGGATGTTCTGCGCCACTTCCGATTCGCCGGGGACAACCGGCCGTTCGCGGTGCTGGGACGCGGGCTTCCCCTGTGATCGACGCGGTGGTCGTCGGGTCGGGACACAACGCGCTGGTGTCGGCGTGTTACCTCGCGCGGTCCGGGTGGTCGGTCGAGGTGATCGAACGCGACACGGTGCTCGGCGGCGCGGTGTCCACGGTGGAACGTTTCCCCGGGTACAAGGTCGACCGTGGGTCGTCCGCGCACATCATGGTCCGGCACACGGGAATCGTCGAGGAACTCGACCTCGGCGCACACGGTCTGCGGTACCTCGACTGCGATCCGTGGGCGTTCGCCCCCGCCCCTGCCGGGACGGCGCGGCCCGGGATCGTGTTCCGCCGCAGCCTCGAGGCGACGTGCCGGTCCATCGAGGAGTCCTGCGGGGCCGCGGACGCCGACGCGTACCGCCGGTTCGTGGACGTGTGGGGCCCGCGCAGCGCCCGCGTCATGCGCGCGTTCTCGCATCCGCCGACCGCACCCGCGCTGCTCTCGTCGTTCTGGGGGCTCGACACGGGCGGCGGCGGCAGCGACCTGTCCCGGCAGTTCCTCGGTTCCGGCGACGCACTGCTCGACGAGTACTTCGACGACGAACGGCTCAAGGCGGCGCTCGCGTGGTTCGGCACCCAGTCCGGTCCGCCGATGTCGGAGCCGGGCACGGCGCCGATGGTCGGGTTCGCGGCCCTGATGCACACCGTTCCGCCCGGACGGGCCGTCGGCGGCAGCGGAGCCCTGACCGCGGCGCTCGCCTCTCGGCTGCGGTCGGACGCCGGGACGGTCACGCTCGGCGAGTCCGTGGTGTCGCTGAGCCGGGACGGCGGAACCTGGACGACCCGGACGTCGTCGGGCCGCGAGATCCGCTCCCGCGCGGTGGTCGCGGGCTGCCACGTGCTGACCACCCTCGGCCTGCTCGAACGCGGCGGCTACGACCCACAGACCCTCGCCCGGTGGCGTCGCCGGATCCGCGTCGGCCCGGGGATCGGGATGGTGGTGCGGCTGGCGACCGACGCCCTCCCCGACTATCCGAGTGCGCCCGACGCCTCCGTGGCCCACGGACTCCAGCTGCTGGTCTCGGATCGCGCGCAGCTGCGGCTCGCGCACGGCGCGGCGCTCGCCGGGGAGCTCCCGCCGCGGCCCGCGGTGCTGGGGATGAGCTTCAGCGGCCTGGACCCGACCATCGCGCCCGAGGGCAGGCACCAGGTGACCCTGTGGTCGCAGTGGCAGCCCTACCGGCTGTCCGGCGGCAGGCGGTGGACCGACCTCGCCGCGCCGGAGGCCGATCGGATCGTGGCGGAGATGGACGCGCTGGCACCCGGTTTCGAGGAGTCCGTCCTCGACCGGCACGTGCAGTCGCCGCTGGACCTCGAAGACGAGATGGGTTTGCTCGGCGGCAACGTCATGCACGTGGAGATGTCGCTGGACCAGATGATGATGTGGCGTCCCCTCCCCGAGTTGTCGGGGCACCGGGTTCCGGGAGCGGACCGCCTGTACCTGACGGGGGCCTCGACACATCCGGGTGGCGGGGTGTCCGGTGCGAGCGGCCGGAGCGCCGCCCGGATCGCGCTCCGCGACGACCGAAAGGGTCTGGCCCGCGTGTGGCGCCGGCGATGACCTCCCGCGTTCCCGTCGTTCTCGCGGGGGCGGCGATCGCGGCGCAGATCCTCTACCCGCTGGTGCACGGCGGGGCCCGCGACGTCGTCACCGTGTTCGTCGTCGTCCTGCTCGCCGCCGCCTCGATCAGCCACGCGGCCGTGACCCGGGGCGGACGCTGGGCGGTGGGACTCGTGGTCGTGACGGCGGGGCTGGGTCTGGTCTCCGAGGTCGCCGGGACGGCGACCGGTTTTCCCTACGGCTGCTACGACTACAGCGTCGACCGGCTCGGCCCCGCGCTCGCCGGGGTGCCGCTGGTGGTGCCGTTCGCCTGGACCGCCGGGTTCTATCCGGTGTGGTGTGTGGCGTCGGCGCTCGCCCGCGGCCCGCGCCGGCGGTCGGTCCGCATCGCGCTGACGACCGTCGGTGTCGTCGGCTGGGACCTGTACCTGGACCCGCAGATGGTGGCCGACGGCCAGTGGCGCTGGTGCATCACCGACGCCGGTCTGCCCGGGGTCGAGCACATTCCGCTGACGAACTACGCGGGGTGGTTCGTCGTCGCCGCGGTGATGGCGGTCGCGGTCGATCGGATCGACCGTCGCTTCGGCACGGGAACCCGGCACCGCGACGGCGTCCCGGTCGGGTTGTTCCTGTGGACGTGGCTGGGTTCGGCGCTGGCCCACTCCGTCTTCCTGGACGCCCCCGAGTTGCGGTATTCGGCGGTCTACGGGTGGTGCGCGATGGGAATCCTCGGAGTTCCCCTGCTGGTCTCGCTGCTGCGGCGGGGCGCCCGGCGCCCCGGGGCCCGCGACACGCACCCTCACGCCTGACACCGAACCGGTCCCCTGGCACGATACGACTGTGCAGCTGCCTTCGGTTCCGACCTCGACCCGCTCGCGGAGGGCCGTGTCCCTCGCCGTCCTCGGCCTTCTCCTCGTACCGTTCCTCGCGGGATGCCTGCGGGTTCAGGTGTCGATGGGGGTGTCCGCCGACGACCGGGTCTCCGGACAGATCGTGGCCGCCGCCGTGCCGGCGAACGATCAGGACAAGGGCCCCCAGCTCACTCCGCCCGGTTCGCTGTCGGACAAGGTGCGCATCCAGGAATACAAGAAGGACGGCTACGTGGGCAGCCAGGCGTTCTTCAGCGACCTCACGTTCGGCGACGTGCAGCAGCTCGGCACCATGTCGGAGCAGGCGACGGGAAGTTTCCAGATCTCGCTCCAGCGGACCGGCGACCTCGTGACCCTCGACGGGAAGGCCGATCTCAGTTCGGTCCCCGCCCAGGGCACCGACGTGCAGTTCACGATCGCGTTCCCGGCCCGCGTCGCCACCACCAACGGCACCCGCGAGGGCGATTCGATCGTGTCGTGGAAGTTGCCCGCCGGCGACACGTCGACGATCCGGGCCGAGGTGCGGTATTCGGATCCCAGCACCCGCAGTTTCGCGGGCTGGGCGGGCATCATGGCCGGTGTGACGCTGGGTGTCGCCGTCATCGTCGGTGCGCTGGCGTGGATGGCCCGCAACAAGGAACCGGTGCTCGGCGGCCGTCGCGGACGGGACCACTCGGAGGTGTGACCGCTGCGCCGATCGAGCGGGTGGTCCGGTTCGGCTCCCTGGTCTCGGTACTCGGTCTCGCCGTCGCCGTCGCCAACCTGCGCTCCGCGCCGCGGCTGCCCACTCCGGCCCGCCGGGTCACCGAACCCGTCACGGTCTGCATCCCGGCCCGGGACGAGCGCGACCGGTTGCCGGGTCTGATCCGAGACCTGCGGGAACAGCGCGGAGTCGACGATCTCCGGGTACTTGTCTACGACGACGCCTCCACCGACGGGACGGCCGGGGCCGCGGAGGCGGCGGCCGGCGGTGACACCCGCTTCTCGGTGGTGCGGGGAACCGCGGAACCGCCACCGGGGTGGGTGGGTAAACCCGCAGCCTGTTACCGGGTGAGCGAGCACGCTCTCGCGCAGGGCCGGGCAGGAACCGGGGTACTCGTGTTTCTCGACGCCGACGTGCGGTTGCGTTCGGACGCGCTGAACGGCGCCTGCACCGCCCTGCGCGCGTCCGATGCCGCCCTGGTCTGCGCGTGGCCGTTCCAGCAGGCGGAGTCGGCAGGCGAGACACTCGTGCAGCCGCTGCTCGGCTGGTCGTGGGCAGCGACGCTGCCCGTCCGCGCGGCCAACCGGTCGCGGCGACCGTCCACCGCCGTGGCCTGCGGGCAGTTCATGGTCTTCGACGCCGCCGCGTACCGCGACGTCGGGGGTCACCGGGCCGTCGCGGACAGCGTCACCGAGGACCTCGACATCGCACGCCTGCTTCGCCGGCGGGGGCGGTCGACCGCACTGGTCGTGGCCGGCCGATCGGCGTCGTGCCGGATGTACGAGGACGCCCGAGCGCTGCGCCGCGGCTACGACCGCTGGCTGTGGACGGCGTTCGGCTCCCGCCTCGGCGCCGCCGCGGTCCTCGGTGTCGCGACCGTGGCGTACCTGGTGCCGCCGGTGGCCCTCGCTGCGGGACGGGGACGCGTCCGCCGGTGGGGCTCGGTGGGGTATCTCGCGGCCGCGACGTCCCGGCTGTGCGCCCGGGCACTCGAACGCGGCGGTCGCCTCACCGCCGGGGACGTGGCCGGCGCGCTCACGCACCCCCTGTCCGTTGCCGCGGTGGCGGCGCTGACCGTGTCGTCACACCGCAGTCATCGGCGCGGACGCACCCGGTGGAAAGGCCGGACGCTCAGCTGACCGGGGCCGAGGTGACCGGGGCCGGATCCGCCACACCCGAACCGACCTTGTCGCCGAGCCGGGCGAGCACCTCGCTGGTGGCGCGCGCGAAGTTGAGCGTGATGAAGTGCAGACCGGGCGCACCCTCCGCGATGAGGCGTTCACTCATTTCGGTGGCGAGGTCGATGCCGATCTCGCGCACGGCGGCGCGGTTCTCTTCGGGACCGTCGCCTGCGGCCGTCGCCAGCCGCTTCTCGAGGTGCGCCGGCAGACGCGACCCCGACAGTTCGAGCATGCGGCGGACCGATCCGAGCGACGTGATCGGCATGATCTCGGGGATGATCGGCTTCGCGCCCTGCTCGGCGTCGTACGCCGTCACCCGGTCGCGCAGACGCAGGTAGTCGTCGACGTCGAAGAACATCTGGGTGATCGAGTACTCGGCGCCGGCCCGCAGCTTCGACACCAGGTACCGGGTGTCGTGCGCGAGATCGGGCGCGCGGTAGTGGCCTTCCGGGAACGACGCCACACCGACGTGGAAGTCACCGAGGTCGCGGACCAGCCGGACGAGTTCCTCGGCGTATTCGACGCCCTGGGGGTGCTTCTCCCATTCGCCCAGCGGGTCACCGGGCGGGTCGCCGCGCAGGACCAGGATGTTGCTGATTCCGCGGTCGGCGTAGGCGCCCACCATCGACCGCAGTTCGTCGACGCTGTGGGACACGGCGGTGAGGTGCGCGACCGGCAGGAGCGTGGTCTCCTCGGCGAGCTGGCCGGTGACGCGGACCGTGCGGTCGCGCGTCGACCCGCCTGCACCGTAGGTCATGGAGACGAAGGCCGGACCCATCCGCTCGAACTCGCGGACGGCGCGCCACAGACGGGCCTCGGCGGCCTCGTCCCGCGGCGGCGAGAACTCGACGGAAAAGGGCACCCGACCGTCGCCGGACGACCGGATCCGGTCGACGATGGACGGGGTGCGGGTCACCCAGCCTTCGCTGGCCCGCCCCCTGACGGAATCGAATGTCACCCGTCCAGCATAGGTAGTGACCGCCGCACTGCATCCACTGCGTCTCCGCAGGCACCCGGGATCCGGGCAGCGGGCCGCCCGGACGAGCGCCCACTATGGTGGTGTCCACGTCTGCCGCCGGTCTCGGCGCGCGCGAAATTTCGATCCTGGAGGCAACACTGTCCGTTGGAACGCGCCCCTCCGCCCTCGCGGCCGAGGTCGAGAATGCGCTGCGCGACTTCTTCACCAGCCGGCAGGACCTGGTCGACGCCGTGGGCGGCGGCTACCGCGAGGCGGTGACGACGCTCGAGGACTTCGTCCTGCGCGGAGGCAAGCGGGTCCGTCCGGCTTTCGCGTGGACGGGCTGGCTCGGGGCGGGCGGCGACGCCCGGGGCCCCGAGGCCGCTCCCGTGCTCCGCGCCTGCTCCGCGTTGGAGCTGGTGCAGGCCTGCGCGCTGGTGCACGACGACATCATCGACGCCTCCACGACGCGCCGCGGGTTCCCCACCGTCCACGTCGAGTTCGACGAACAGCACCGCGCCGGGGGGTGGAGCGGTGATTCCGCTCACTTCGGCGAGGGCGTCGCAATCCTCCTCGGCGATCTCGCGCTGGCCTGGGCCGACGACATGATCCGCGAATCGGGCATCACCGCGGACGCGTCGGCCCGCATCTCCCCCGTGTGGTCGGCGATGCGCACCGAGGTGCTCGGCGGGCAGTTCCTCGACATCAGCAACGAGGCCCGGGCGGACGAGTCGATCGACGCCGCCATGAAGGTGAACCGGTACAAGACCGCGGCGTACACCATCGAGCGGCCGCTGCACCTCGGCGCGGCGCTCGCCGGCGCCGACGACACCCTGGTCTCGGCGTACCGCCGATTCGGCACCGACATCGGCATCGCCTTCCAGCTCCGCGACGACCTGCTGGGCGTGTTCGGGGATCCGGCCGTGACCGGCAAGCCGTCGGGCGACGACCTGCGGGCGGGCAAGCGCACCGTCCTGTTCGCGATGTCGCTGCAGCGCGCCGATGCCGGCGACCCCGCGGCGGCCGCCCTGCTCCGCGAGGGCATCGGCACCGATCTGTCCGATTCGGACGTGGACACCCTCCGGAGCACGATCACCTCGCTCGGTGCGGTCGCGGACGTGGAGAAGCAGATCGAGGATCTCGTCGCGAACGCGCTGTCCACGCTGGAGACGAGCACCGCCACCGCCGCGGCGAAGCAGCAGCTCACCGAGATGGCCGTCGCCGCGACGCGCCGCGACTACTGAGGTCGGCGGTGGCTCGCGCGCTCCGGACGGTTCCCGGCCGCACCGATCACGTCGTGATCGTCGGCGCCGGCCTCGCAGGCCTCTCCGCCGCCCTGCACCTCACCGGATCGGGCCGCCGCGTCACCGTCCTCGAACGGGAGTCGTCACCGGGCGGCCGGGTCGGCACCTACCGCGGTCCCGGCTACGACATCGACAACGGCGCGACCGTCCTCACGATGCCCGACCTGGTCGGCGAGGCCCTCGCCGCCGTCGGCGCGGATTTCGGGTCGACCCGCCCGCCGCTGGTCCTGGAACGGCTGGCCCCGGCGTACCACGCCCGGTTCGCGGACGGTTCGTCGCTCGACGTCCACTCCGATCCCGACGCGATGGCCGCGGAGGTCGGCCGGGTGTGCGGGCCGGAGGAATCGGCCCGGTACCTGCGGTTGCGGCGCTGGCTCGGCCGGATCTTCGACGCCGAGTACCACCGCTTCATGGACGCGAACTTCGACTCGCCGCTGGATCTCGTCTCGTCCCGCGGGGCCGCGAAGGATCTGCTGACGCTCACCGCGCTGGGCGGATTCGGCCGGCTCGGCGCCCGGGTCGACCGGACCGTCACGGATCCGCGACTGCGCCGGATCTTCACGTTCCAGGCGCTGTACGCCGGCGTCGCCCCCGCCGACGCCCTCGCGGTGTACGGCGCGATCGCCCACATGGACACCTCGCTCGGCGTCTACTTCCCCCGGGGCGGGATGCGTTCGATCGCGCGCGCCCTCGCCGACGCCCTCACCACCGCGGGCGGGGAGATCCGGTTCGGTACGGAGGTCGCGGCGCTCGAGCGAACCGGTGATCGCGTCGGCGCCGTCGTCACGTCTACGGGTGACCGCATCGACTGCGACGCGCTGGTGCTCACCCCCGACACGGCCGTCGTCGACGCGCTGCTGCGCCCGGTGACCCACCGGACCCCCCGCCGGGTGCGGGTATCGCCGTCCGCCGTGGTCCTGCACGGAACAGTCCCCACCGCGGTCGCATCGGGGTGGGCCGCCCAGCGGCACCACACCATCGACTTCGGCCACGCGTGGAAGCGGACGTTCGCGGAGATCACCGCACGCCGGGGACGCGGACGGCTGATGACCGACCCGTCGCTGCTGATCACCCGGCCTGCCGTGTCGGACCCGGGCCTCGCCGTGGACCGCGCGGGCACCGCCTCGGAACCGCTGTCGGTGCTGGCTCCGTGCCCGAACCTGCACAGCGCACCGTTGGAGTGGTCCTCGCTGACCGGCCCGTACGTGACCGAACTGCTGCGCGAACTCGAGAAGCGCGGGTACCACGGGATCGCGGAGCATTTCACCATCGACCACGTCGACACTCCCCTGACCTGGCTCGGGAAGGGCATGGCGGCGGGCAGTCCCTTCGCGGCGGCGCACGTGTTCCGGCAGACCGGACCGTTCCGGCGCCCCAACCTGGTCGGGGGCCTCGACAACGTCGTCCTCGCCGGTTCCGGGACCGTGCCCGGTGTCGGGGTTCCGACCGTCCTGCTGTCGGGGAAACTCGCGGCCGCGCGCATCACCGGGCCCACCACGGCACGAAGTGCGCAATTGCAGTCGAAAGCACGAAGTGCGGGAGGATAGGGCGAGGCGTGGCGAGAACTGGTGCCGGCAGCAATTAAACTGGTTCCTCGACCATGCGAAGCGCGCGACGACGAACGCACCGACCGCAACCGAACTCACCTCGGGGGAGGAATCTGCACTCATGACGTCCTCTGCCCGGCAGGCGACCGTCGCCGCTGCGACGACCACGCCGCAGCGGCCGTGGCCCCAGGCCACGGCCGACTTCCTCCGCAGCCCGGAGGGGCACGCCGCGCTCCTCGGTTTCGTGGGCGCCGTGATGATCACGTTCGGCGGTTTCGGTGCGGGCAGCGTCCGCCGCGAGGACCCACTGCTCGAGGCGATGCACCTGTCGTGGCTCCGGTTCGGTCACGGGCAGATCCTGTCGACCGTCATCGTCTGGGTGGGTGTCGTCGCGATGATCACCGCGTGGGTGCGGCTGGGCCGCGCCACCCTCGGCGGCGACGTCACGCTCCGGCAGTTGCGGACGGTCGTGCCGGTGTGGACGGCGCCGCTGCTGCTGGCCGTGCCGATGTTCAGCCGGGACGCGTACTCCTACCTCGCGCAGGGCGCGCTGCTGCGGGACGGGTTCGACCCCTACGCGGTCGGGCCGGTGGTCAACCCCGGGATCCTCCTCGACAACGTCAGCAACGTGTGGACCACCACCACCGCGCCGTACGGTCCGCTGTTCCTGCTCCTCAGTCAGGGGATCACGGCGATCACCGGCGACAACGTGATCGCCGGGACTATGCTCCTGCGCGTGACGATGCTGCCGGGGCTCGCGCTGATGGTCTGGGGCGTCCCGCACCTCGCACGGCACCTCGGCGGCAATCCGGCCATTGCGCTGTGGCTCGCCGTGCTCAACCCCCTTGTCCTCGTCCACCTCATCGGTGGTGTCCACAACGAACTGCTGATGGTCGGCCTGATGATCGCCGGCATCGCGCTCGTCCTCGAGCGCCGCCACCTGGCCGGCATCGCGCTCGTCGCGGTGGCCGTCGCGATCAAGGCGACCGCGGGCGCCGCGCTCCCCTTCATGGTGTGGATCTGGATGCTCCACGAGAAAGAGAAGGCCGAGGCGGAAGGGCGCACACCCGCGTCGCCGCTCGCGTCGTTCGCGAAGACCGCGGGCTCGGGGTTCGCCGTGTTCGTGGTGATCTTCGCGGCCGCCTCCGCCGTCGCCGGGGTCGGGCTGGGCTGGATGACGGCGCTGTCCGGCTCGAACAAGATCATCAACTGGTTGTCGCTGCCGACGATCCTCGCGCACATCGTGACGGTCGGAACGTCGTGGTTCGCGGACCTGCGGCTGGGCGAGGTCCTGGCCGTCACCCGCCCGATCTGTGCGGTGGCCCTCGTCGCGATCGTGCTGGCGGCGTGGTGGCGGTATCGGAAGACCGAGCGGGATGCGATCCTCGGGATCCTCATCGTCCTGGTCGCCATCGTGATCCTGTCGCCCGCCGCGCTGCCCTGGTACTACTCGTGGCCGATCGCCATCGCTGCCGGCTTTGCGTTGTCGACGCGGACCCTGATGGTCCTCGTCGGGTTGTCCACCTGGCTGATGCTGGTCTTCCAGCCCGACGGTTCGATCGGGCTCTACACGTTCGCTCACGTGGTGCTCGCTACCTTCGCCGCGGTCGTGGCGGCGGTGTCGCTGCGCACGGTCGACCCGCTGCGGCTGCGCGCACCGCGGCCCGTCGAGGACGAGCGCACCTCCGGCCTCGCAGCTGCTGCGGCGTCGCCCGGCCTCGAATGACCGGTCGATGACCGCGCTGGCCGAGAGTTACCGGTACTGCGGCGCGGTGACGGCGGAGCACGGACGCACGTACCACCTCGCCACGCGGTTGCTTCCCGAGCGCCGGCGGGCCGCCGTGCACGCCCTGTACGGGTTCGCCCGCACCGTCGACGACCTCGTGGACGTCGATCCCGGCCGGACGGCCGAGGAGTGCGCCGCCGGACTCGACCTGATCGACGCGGTGCTGCGACGCGGGTTCACCGACCGGGACGCAATCGGTGACACCGTGTGCTCGCCGCAGATGCTGCGGGTCCTTCCCGCGTTCCTCGACACCGTGGCGGAGTTCGCCATCCCCCACGACTACTTCTTCGCGTTCCTGAACTCGATGCGGATGGACGTTCCGGGCACTGCGGAGCATCGGGCCGCGTACGGCACGCTCACCGATCTCCGCACGTACATGTACGGGTCGGCCGTCGTGATCGGTTTGCAGATGCTGCCCGTCCTCGGCACCACCGGACCCGGCGCCGAACCGCACGCCGCGGCTCTCGGGGAGGCGTTCCAGCTGACCAATTTCCTCCGCGACGTCGGCGAGGACCTCGATCGGGGCCGGGTCTATCTCCCGGCCGAGGACTTGGCCGCGTTCGGCGTCGACACCGAACTTCTCGTGCACAGCCGCCGACGCGGCGCGACGGACCCGCGGATCGTGCGGGCACTCGCCCACCTGATCGCAGTCACCCGGTCGGTGTACCGGGACGCGGAACCGGGCATCGCGATGCTGGATCGACGCGTCCAACCCGGCATCCGGACGGCGTTCGTGCTGTACGCGCGCATCCTCGACGAGATCGAGCGCGGCGGGTACCGGGTCCTCGACCGGCGCGCCACCGTTCCGCGGCGGAACCGGTGGGCGACGGCCCTGCCTCAGTTCGCTCGGCTCGCGGTGCCCGCCCGCGGCCGGGTGCGGTGACCGGCGGTCAGAACCCCATGGCCTGAGCGCGGCGGATCACTTCGCGGGCGAGGTGACCGTGCAGGGCCTGGACGGGCGTGCCGGGCAGGCTGTCGTCCTCCCGGAACAACCACGCCAGGATTTCCTCGTCCTTGAATCCGCCGTCGTGCAGCACCGCGATGAGGCCGGGCAGCCATTTGAGCGTCTCCCCGGACTCGTCGAAGAAGAGTTCGGGGACGCCGAGGACGCCGTCGCGGCGCACGGCGATCAACTGCTGATCCCGCAGAAGCTGCTGCACACGGGTGACGGCCACACCGAGATTCTTCGCGACGTCCACCAACTGGAGGAGCGAGACGGAAGGGTCCAGGACATCGTCACAGTAAGGGATGGCACTCACTCCCCTAACGTTATCTGGTCGCCTCCGGCGTGGCGCTACCGGTCGGTGTCGCTGGCTACGATTGAGGGGCGCGTGGCCGGGCTGCGCGCACTGACGGGGGAACGGACACTGTGCACGATGGAGGTCAACGTTTGATCGGCGAGCTGCTCGACCGGCGCTATCGGGTGGATGCCACGATCGCGCGTGGCGGCATGTCCACCGTCTACAGGGGGCTCGACACGCGACTCGACCGTCCGGTGGCCATCAAGGTGATGGATCCGCAGTTCGCGGCCGATCCGGCGTTCGTCACCCGATTCGAGTTCGAGGCCCGCTCGGTCGCGCGACTCAAGCACCCCTCCCTGGTCGCCGTGTACGACCAGGGACACGATCGCGATCACGCGTTCCTGGTGATGGAACTCGTCGACGGCGGAACGCTGCGCGAGCTCCTGCGGGAACGCGGTCCGATGCCGCCGCACGCGGTGGCCGCGGTCGTGGGCCCGGTCCTCGACGCGCTCGCCGTCGCCCACCGGGCGGGTCTCGTGCACCGTGACGTCAAACCCGAGAACATCCTGATCTCCGACGCCGGTGAGGTGAAGATCGCCGATTTCGGTCTGGTGCGGGCCGCTGCCGCGTCGAACACCACGTCGAACAGTGTGATCCTGGGCACGGCGGCGTACCTGTCGCCGGAACAGGTGACCTCGGGGATCGCGGACACCCGCAGCGACGTCTACTCCACCGGCGTCCTGCTGTTCGAACTCCTCACCGGCCGGACCCCGTTCACCGGGGACACGTCGTTGTCCGTGGCGTATCAGCGGATCAACCAGGACGTTCCACGGCCGGGTTCGTACATCGCGGGTGTACCACCCGAGTTCGACGAACTCGTCGCGGAGGCCACGCACCGGGAGCCGTCGCACCGCTTCGCCAACGCCGAGCAGATGGGTTCGGCGCTGCGCGGCATCGCGACGGCGCTCGACCTGCCCGCGTACCGGGTGCCCGCCCCGCGGCGATCGGCGCAGCACTTGAGCGCCGCGGCCGCCGCGAGCGCTCCTCCGCTGACCGCGCCGCCGGGTCCCGTCGCACCGCCGACGGTGCACCTCCCGCCGGCTGCACCGCTGTCACCGCCCAGCCCGCTCCCTGCGCAACCCGGCCTGCAGCATACGAGGGTCGTCACCACCCAGACTCCGCGGCCGCCGCGGGACGAACCGCCGTTCGCGGTGGACGACGAGCCCGACGACGGCTACCACTATCCGGACTTCGCCGCCGAACGGCAGCGGTCGCGCCGGACCACGATCGTGTGGCTGCTCGTGATCCTGATGCTCGCCCTGGCGGTGGGTGTCGGTGGCTGGTGGATGGGTTCGGGCCGGTTCACCGCGGTCCCGACCACCGACGGCCTGTCGCGGGGTGCGGCGGTGACGGCGATCGAAGCGGCCGGTCTGTCGTCGGAGATCCGCGGGCAGTATTCGGACACGGCGGCGCTCGACACCGTGCTGGGCACCGATCCGACGGGTGGTTCGCGGATCTCCCGCGACGGCACGGTGGCCCTGCTCGTGTCCCTGGGACGGCCGACCGTCCCACCGCTGCCGGCGGGCGGCGAACGCGCGGGGATCGAGCAGGAACTGCGCAACCGCACGTTCACCCCGGTGGACGGTGGTCAGGCGTTCAGCGCGAAGGTCCCGATCGGTGCGGTGGCCGCGCTCGACCCGGCACCGGGCACGGAACTCGCGACCGGTTCCACGGTCAAGCTGATCGTCAGCAAAGGTGCACCGCCGGTGGACGTTCCCGACGTGAAGGGCATGTCGGAGGCGGAGGCACGCGCCTCACTCGAGGCGGTCGGCATCGTGGTGCAGGACACCACGACCGACTTCGACCGGAACGTCGCCGCCGGCGACGCGATCGCCACCAGCCCGAAGGCGGGCACCACTGTGAATGCGGGCACCAGCGTGACGTTGAGTGTGTCGAACGCAGTCCGAATGCCGTCGATGCTGGGCCGGACGGTCGGATCCGCGCGGGACGAACTGAGCCGTCTCGGACTCGAGGTGAAGGTACGTCAGGTGACCGACACGGACAGGTCGTTCGTCATCAGCCAGAACCCCGGTGGCGGCGATCTCGTGAAACCCGGGAGCACGGTCACCCTGGTCTCACTGCCCTGACCCCGCGGGAGCAGGGCAGTGAGGGTCTCTGATCGGGGCGATCAGCCGCGGAGCATCTCCGCCACGAGGAACGCCAGTTCCAGCGACTGCTGGGTGTTGAGGCGGGGGTCGCACGCCGTCTCGTAGCGACCGGACAGGTCGAGGTCGGAGATGTCCTGCGCGCCGCCGAGGCATTCGGTGACGTTCTCGCCGGTGAGTTCGACGTGGATGCCGCCCGGGTAGGTGCCGAGACCGTTGTGGACCTCGAAGAATCCCTGGACCTCGTCGACGATGCGGTCGAAGTGGCGGGTCTTGTAGCCGGTGGACGCCTCGTGTGTGTTGCCGTGCATGGGGTCGCACTGCCAGATCACCTGGTGGCCGGTGGCCTGTACCTTCTCGATGATGGGCGGCAGCAGGTCGCGGACCTTGTTGTTGCCCATGCGCGAGATGAGGGTGAGCCGGCCCGGCTTGTTGGTGGGGTCGAGGCGTTCGACGTACTCGACCGCCATCTCCGGGGTGGTGCTCGGACCGATCTTCAGGCCGATCGGGTTGGACACGAGTTCGGCGAACGCGATGTGCGCTCCGTCGAGCTGACGGGTGCGGTCGCCGATCCACAGGAAGTGGGCGGACAGGTCGTACAGCTTGGCGTGGTCGTCGTCGTTGTCGAGGCGCAGCATCGCGCGCTCGTAGTCGAGGACGAGCGCCTCGTGGCTGGCGAAGATCTGCGCGTGGTGCAGGCTGGGATCGGTGACACCGCAGGCGTTCATGAACTGCAACCCGCGGTCGATCTCCGCGGCGAGTGCCTCGTACCGGGCCCCGGCCGGCGACGAAGACACGAACTCGCGGTTCCAGTCGTGCACCTTGTGCAGGTCGGCCATGCCCGCGCCGGTGAGCGCGCGGACCAGGTTCATCGCGGCGCTGGCGTTCGCGTACGCCCGCACGAGCCGCGACGGGTCGTGGGCGCGCACGGCCTCGTCAGCGACGAGGGAGTTGATCATATCGCCGCGGTACGACTGCAGGCCCAGCGCGTCGACATTCGACGACCGCGGCTTCGCGTACTGACCGGCGATGCGCGCGACCTTGACGACGGGCAGGCTCGCTCCGTACGTCAGGACGACGGCCATCTGCAGCAGGGTACGGATGTTGCCCTTGATGTGCGGCTCGGTGTTGTCCGCGAACGTCTCGGCGCAGTCACCGCCCTGGAGCAGGAACGCCTCTCCGCGCGCGACCTGGGCCAGCTTCTCCTGCAGGGCCACGACCTCGCTGGCCACCGTGATCGGGGGCACGCTCTCGAGGACGGTCCGCATCGCAGCGGCCTGACCTTCCGGCCATTGCGGCTGCTGGGCAGCGGGCTTGGCCAGCGCTGCATCGAGACGCTCGCGCATCTCGGTGGGCAGCGGCGGGAGTTCGGGCAAGCGGTCGATCGGCACGTCGACAGTCCAGTTCACCCATACAGGATATTCGCTCGACCGGAGCGATGGCGAGTCAGGTCACCGGAGTGAGCGTGCCGCCTGAACTGCCTCGAACTTCGCCAGGTTGTGCCGGGCATCGGCGAGGGCGTCGTGAGCGTCGCCCGGTGCAGGTGGGAGCTCCGGGCTGCCGTGGTCCTCCCAGTACTGCCGGAGTTCGCGGGTGTACCGGGGCAGCGTCTGCGGCAGCTCCGTCATGTCGCCCCACAGCTGGCAGAGCGCCACGTGGTCGTAGGCGGCGACCCACGCCCACAGTTCGGGGACGATGCCGGGCCGGGGAATCAGGAATGCGTAGAGGTCGTCGCGAATGCGGGCGCGGCTCTTCCAGAGCGGCGACGACGGCTGCGGCAGCTTCGGTAGCACGTTCCTGCGCACCCACTTGCCCGCACGGTCGGGATCGAACTCGGTGGACACCGCGTAGAATTCCCGTCCGTCCTCTGCGACCACCCCGATCGACACCAGGTCGATCGTGCGACCATCCTCGATGAACTCGCAGTCGTAGAAGTAACGCACGCCCGCACACTATGCCTCACCCGTCGGCGTCATCCGGATCCACCCCTACCTCGTGAAGGAGGCCTCGGTGAGCGCACGCTCCGACGGTCGACAGTCCGCCGCCCCTGTCGCGGACCCGCTCGACCGGCAGCGGGTGCCCGTGCACCTGCGCGTCGGCGGTCTCGTGATCCGCGTCCTCGTGCTCGCCGGTCTCGCTGTCGGATTCGCCTACAACCTGCTCGGGCTGCCCGGTCTGCGGGACTTCGGCTACTACTACCGGCTCGATCTCGACGTCTACCGACTGGGCGGTTCGGTGTTCCTGCACGGCCCGACGCTGTACGGGTCTATGCCGGCCACCCAGATGGGCAACTTCCTGCCGTTCACGTACCCGCCGCTGGCCGCGGTCGTGTTCAGTCCGCTGTCGACGGTTTCGCTGGCGACGGCCGGGACCGTCGTCACGGTGCTGTCGCTGGTCGCCCTGTTCGGCGTCCTCGTCGTCACGCTCGACTCGCTGGGCATCACCCCCCGCAGCACTCTCGTGTGGACGGCCCTCGGTGCGCTTGCGGTGGCGATGGCCCTCGAACCCGTCTCGTCCACCCTGGACTACGGGCAGATCAACATCCTGCTGATGCTGCTGGTCGCGGCGGACTGCCTGCCGAAGAAGACGCCGTGGCCCCGCGGACTGCTGATCGGTCTCGCGGCGGCGGTGAAGCTGACACCGGCCGTGTTCATCCTGTACTTCCTGGTGCGCAAGGACTTTCGCTCCGCCGTCGTGACCGCGGTCGGTTTCGTCGCGTTCAGCGCGGTGGGCGCGATCGCGACGTGGAACGATTCCGTCACCTATTGGACGAAGACGCTGTTCGACTCCGATCGGATCGGCACACCGGCGTATCCCGCGAACCAGAGCCTCACCGGTGTCCTGGCCCGGCTCGGTCTGAGCGACGGGATGCGCACCCCGATCTGGCTGCTGCTGAGCGTGGCGGTTCTCGCGCTGGTGATCGTCGCGATGGTGCGGGCGCTGCGGGCCGGTGAGACGGCGCTCGCGCTGGGACTCAACGCCGTCCTCGGGTTGCTCGTCTCCCCCGTGTCGTGGTCGCACCACTGGGTGTGGTCGGTGCCGCTGCTCCTCGTGCTGGGTGTCCTCGCCTACCGACGAAAGAATGTCGCCCTGGCGGTCACGGCCGTGGTCGGCGTCGTCGTCGTCAGGCTCGCCGCGCACTGGAAGCTTGGAGTGGGACGCTGGAGCGGAACCCACTGGAATCTGTGGGATCAGTTCCTGGCGTCGTCGTACGTGTGGTGGGGGCTCGCCGTGGTGCTGGTCGCGATCGTCGCGTTCCGCACCCGCGCCGCCCGGCCCGACGAGGACGATCGGTCGGAGACCTCCGACGATCTGACCGTCCCCGTCGGCTGAGAGGTCGCGGCGGTCAGCTCGCCCGGGTGTCCGGCAGTCGCGTGACGGTGCTCGCATCGTTCTCCGGTGCCACGCCGGCCACCGGAGCCGGTGCGGAACCGTCCGCGGCGGGGGCCTTCTTCTTCAGCGTGGCCGCGTAGATGTCGACGTATTCCTGGCCCGACAGCTTCATCAGCTTGTACATGACCTCGTCGGTGACGGCCCGCTCGACGAACCGGTTGCCGCCCATCCCCTCGAAACGCGAGAAGTCGATGGGCTCGCCGACGCGGATGGTGACCTTCGCGGGACGCCACACGCGGGAACCGATCGGGTTGACCTTCTCCGTTCCGATCATCGCGACCGGAATGACCTTCACACCGGACTCGAGTGCCATGCGCGCCAGACCGGTCTTGCCCTTGTACAGCCGGCCGTCGGGCGACCGGGTGCCCTCCGGGTAGATGCCGAGCAGCTTGCCCTGCGCGAGGACGCGCAAGCCGGCGTTCAGTGCGTCCTGCGCGGCGTCGGCGCCCGTCCGGTCGATCGGCACCTGGCCGACCACGGAGAAGAACCAGCGCTGGAATGCGCCCTTGAGTCCCGTCCCGGTGAAATACTCGCTCTTGGCGAGAAAAGTGATCCTCCGCGGCACACGCAACGGCAGGAAGAACGAATCCAGCACGGCCTGATGGTTACTCGCCAGAATGGCGCCGCCCTCCGCCGGAATGTTCTCCGTACCCTCCACGGTCGGTCTGCCCAACCCCCAGAGAACCGGCCCCAAAAACACGTACTTGAAGAGCCAGTACCACATGGCGTCCCTCCCGTTCACAACCCAAGCTTCGTTCGGCTCGACTCTACTTCGGGCGGGTGAGGGTCGCTACACACGGCCGGGAGGCCCGCACAACATCACACTCTGCGGGTTTACAGCGATCGACCGGGCGTCAACCCACCCGATCGGGCAGGAGCGCCCGCGCGAGTTCCGCCGCCCCGATCATGCCCGCCGCCTCCCCCAGCTGGGTCGGCCGGATCCGGGCCAGCGGCCGGTGCCCGGCCCCCGTCGTCAGCTCCGCGTAATGCTCGCGGGCCTCGTCGATGAACAGCGCCGACGAACTCGCGACTCCGCCGGCGATCACGACGAGATCCGGGTCGTACACGTCACCGATGAGAGCCAGGCCGACCCCGAGCCATCGGGCGAACTTCCGCATCGTCTCCTGCGCCAGTGGATCGCCGTCCTGTGCGGCGCCGGCGATCCGCCTGCCCGTCAGCACTCCGGGATCGACCGCCACCTCCCGCGCGAGGACGGTCGACGTCGCAGGATCCGCGGCGAGAAGCTCGATCGCGGTGTCGACGAGGGCCGTCCCGCTGCAGTACCGCTCCCAGCAGCCATGTTTCCCGCACGCGCAGGGACGGCCGCCGGGGACGACCTGGATGTGCCCGAGTTCGGGTGCGACGCCGTGGCTGCCGCGGTACAGCCTGCCGTCCGCGAGGAGCGCCGCCCCGATGCCCGTGCCGATCGCGAGCATCACCACGTTCCGGCCGCCTGCGGCGGCACCGAACCGGTGTTCGGCCCAGGCCGCCGCGTTCACGTCGTGCTCGAGGATCACCGGCAGGCCGAGACGCTGCCCCAGATCCCGGCCGACGGGCGCACCCACCCACGGCAGGTGCGGCGCGAACCGCACCGTGGTGCGGTCGGGGGTGACGAACCCGGCGACCGCCAGCCCCACCGCGGCGATGTCGTGCCGCGCGGACAGTTCCCGCACCGCCCGGTCCAGGCCGTTCTCCAGCGCCTTCGCCGACGCCGGGGTCGGCGACTGGAGCGAGTCGAGCACCTCACCGGCCGAGTCGACCACCGACGCACGGATGCTCGTTCCACCCACGTCGATGCCGATGGTCAGCGCCGAGCCGGGGGTGCGATCGCTGCCCGTGCCTGTGCTCATGCAGATGATTGTGCCCATGCCGGATCGCCGACGTGCAGGACTCCGCCGATCCCGCCTGGGGCGGGCATCGTCAGCGCTTGACAGTGACGGTGATCGGTTCGAACGCGGGGCCGCCATCCGGTTCGGGCGTTCCGCCGCCGTCGCCCGGACCCGGTTCCGGAGCACCGGGGCCCGGGGGGTCGTGATCGGTGTGCTCGTCGAGGATCTGCCGGAGCACAGCGATCAGCACGGACGCCTGGCCTGCGAGCAGGGTCACGAGGTCGTGCTGCTCGCCGCGGATCAGGGCCGCGAGTGCGCACACCGGGCACCACGTGCATCCCGACCACTGGCCGGCGCCGGGGTCCGCTCCCGCAGCGTCCGCCGCGGTGTGCGGCGCCGCCGCGCGCGAGAGGATCGGTTCGAGACGGTCCAGGGCGGTCTCGGCCAGCGTCCGCAGTTCCGCCAGCAACTGCGCGTGGTCGTCGTTCATACCGGCCACACCTGCGGGTCGGGCGTGAAGCGCACGACCAGATCGCTTCCGTCGAGTTCTGCGCCCGCGACGACGCACCGGCGCAGGACCGAGGCGAGGCGCACCCGGCGGCGCACCCCTTCCGCTCCCACGACCAAGTCGTCCTCCACTCGACCCAGCGTGAGGGTCGACGGGTTCACGAGCGGCAGATACATCCGCATCGTGTACACAGAATCCACACCGGCCCCCGATTCCAGCCCCACCCGCACCGCAGGCGGGTTCTTCCCCAACACCGCAACCGCGTCCGTGTCGTCGGCATACAACTCCCGGGCGATACCCCCGAGATCGGCCCACCCTACCGGCTCCGTCACCGACCGGGTGACCGAGAGGATCACCGTGGTGCCCGCGGAGGCGGTCAGCTCCGCGAGCACCCGCTGCTGCAGGGCTCGCCGCCTGATCAACCATGCCACACCGGGATCGTCGTGTCCTGTCGGCGAATCGAAGTGCGGCAGAAGGTTGTTCACGAGGATCGCATCGATGCGCAACCCGGACAGCGCGGCCACCGCGACGGTGCGCCGGGTCTCCGTCAGCACCACCCGCTCCGGTGTCGTCACCAGTCGCACAGTGGTTTTCGCGCGATTCGCGAGCAACTCCCGGACCTCGCCGACCGCCGAGACGACCTGTTCGATCAGCGACACCAGCATCACGAGGCGGGGATCGGAACCCAGCAGCGCGGCGATGCGGCGGTGCTGCGGCCACACCCGTTCCAGGTAGTCCAGCGTCATCGCGGGCGCGGCCAATGTCCGCAGGCAATCCGCGGTGGGCGGGCAGTCGACCACGACGGCGTCGTAGTCGCCCTCGGTGGCGAACCGGACGATCTCACCCAGGCCGAGCACGTCCTGCACGCCGGGCAGCCCGGTCAGCTCCTCCGGTTCGAGCGCGGACAGCTGGGCGCCGTGGTCGTGCGTGCCCGCGGCCGCGAGAACCGCTGCCAGGCTGCGGAATCTGTTCTCGAGCAACGTGAGGGTGTCGAGTTCGAGGACGTCGAGGGTGTCGGTGACGGACACGACGTCGCGGGCGGCGGCGATCCCGACCACGTCGGCGAGGGAATGCGCCTGGTCGAGCGAGACGAGGAGTGTCCGGTTCCCGGACTCGGCCGCCGCCTGTGCCGTCGCGGCCGCGAGCGTCGTCTTGCCGACGCCCCCCTTCCCCACGAAGAACTGGACCCGCGCAGGTCCGGCACGGCCCTCGCTGCTCAGCCTTCCACCCGCTTCTTGAGTTCCTTGAGCGCGGTGTCGGTGATCGCCTTCTCCGCCTTGCGCTTGAACAGGCCGATCATCGGAATCGTGAGGTCGACGGTGAGCTCGTACGTGACGGTGGTGCCGCCGTCGGGCTCGTCCTCGAGGACGTACGAACCGAACTGCGACTTCTGGATCTCGCCGGACTCGAGCTCCCAGCTGACCGACTTGCCGTCGGGCGCCCAGTCGTAACGGAGAACGTACGTGTCCTTGACCATGCCCGCGTCGAGCACGAACCGCACCCGGTCGGCGCGGCCGTTCTGTCCGGGTTCCATGACCTCGACGGACTTCGCGGCCGCCACCCAAGCGGGGTACGCGTCGAAGTCGGCGATCACATCCATCACCCGGGCGGGTGGCGCCTCGATACTGATCGACCTCTTGGTCCTCTCGGGCATGGAGTGAACGCTTCCTTTCGCCTGGCCGACCCGCTCTCGATGGCGGGGCCACGCCGTTACCGGTTCCGTATGTCTGTGTGGTGCCCGACTATCACACACGATTCCGGCGCCCGGACACAATGCCGACCCCGCCGCGACGGCCGGAAGGGGCTCAGGACGGCGGTTCTCCCGCCGCTCGACCGGCCTCGAGTTCCTTCTTCACCTCGAAGGACATCACCTTGCCCTCGACGCGCCTGCGGCGGTTGAGGGCGGCCAGATCCGGGGCGTGCTCGCTGCGCGCCGGTTCGGCGTGGAGGAAGTAGTGCACGATCGCTCCGTCCAGCACCGGCTCGAGCCACACTTCCATCGTTCCGGTGAGGGGTCCGGCCACGGTCCAGCGGATGCCCTTCTCGGCGCGGTCCTCGCGGACGGCGAGGGTGAGATCGGGCCACCACCGGCGCCAGCGGGCGGGCGGGGCGATCGCCGCCGCGACCTGCTGCGGTGGGGCCGCGATGAACGTCTGGTCTGCGACCTGAATGCTGCTCACGGCGACAAGCTTCACATACGCCAGGCGGCGGGGTTCCGTGGTGCCCCGCGGGCAGGCCTCTGACCACCCGTGTTTCAGCCAGCAGGCGGAGCCGGCGGGGGTAGGTCTAAAGTTGGGGAAGACAATCCTACTCGCCAGTATTTTCAGTGTCGGAGGTTTTCGTGCCCGAGTTCAGCGCGCCACAGTCGTTCACGATCGCGGAGGACGCGTCCGCGGTCGACTCGGTGTTCGCCCATGCCGCGGCCGACCCGACGCTGGTCGTGTACAAGCGCAAGATCGACGGACGGTGGACCGACGTCACGGCGGCCGAGTTCGCCGCGCAGGTCACCGCGGTCGCCAAGGGGCTCATCGCCATCGGCGTCCAGCAGGGCGACCGGGTGGCCCTGATGTCGGCGACCCGGTACGAGTGGCCGCTGGTCGACTTCGCGATCTGGGCGGCAGGCGGCGTCACCGTCCCGATCTACGAGACGTCCTCCGCCGAGCAGGTCCGCTGGATTCTCGAGGACTCCGCCGCGATCGACCTCGTCGTCGAGAACGCGGCACACGCCGCCACGGTCAAGGCCGTGGCCGCCGAAGCCAGCGCGCTCCGCGGCGTCTACCGGATCGAGGCGTCCGAAAGCGACCGCGGTGTCGTCGAGGAACTGACCGAACGGGGCGCCGACGTTCCCGACTCCGAGGTCCGGGCCCGCGTCGCCGCACTGAAGGCGAGCGATCCGGCCACCCTCATCTACACGTCCGGCACCACCGGCAGGCCCAAGGGCTGCCAGCTCACCCACGCCAACCTCATCGCCGAGTCCAAGGGCATTCTCGATTCCAGCCTCGGAACCCTGCTGAAGACGCCCGGCGTCAGCACCCTCATGTTCCTGCCGATGGCGCACGTCCTGGCGCGCGCGGTCAGCATCGCGTCGTTCGACGCCGGCGCCGCACTCGGCCACACCAGCGACATCCCGAACCTCGTCCCCACGTTCGGCGAGTTCCGTCCCGACTTCATCCTCTCCGTGCCGCGGGTGTTCGAGAAGGTGTACAACAGCGCCCGTGCCAAGGCCCACGGCGAGGGCAAGGGCAAGATCTTCGACGCCGCCGCCGAGACGGCCATCGCGTGGAGTGAGGCGCAGGACGACGGCGGCCCGGGACTGGTCCTCAAGGCCAAGCACGCGCTGTTCGACAAGCTGGTGTTCTCGAAGCTGCGGGCCGCGCTCGGCGGCAGGTGCCAGCTCGCGATCTCGGGCGGCGCCCCGCTCGGTGCCCGCCTCGGCCACTTCTTCCGCGGCATCGGCATCACCATCTACGAGGGCTACGGCCTCACCGAGACATCCGCGGCATTCGCCGTCAACACGATCGGCGAGCAGAAGGTCGGGTCGGTCGGCAAGCCCCTCGCCGGCAATTCCGTGCGCATCGCCGACGACGGCGAGATCCTGCTGTCGGGACCGGTCGTCTTCGGCGGCTACTGGCGCAACGAGAACGCGACTGCCGACGCGATCGAGAACGGCTGGTTCCACACCGGCGACCTCGGCTCGGTCGACGCGGACGGCTACATCACCATCACCGGACGCAAGAAGGAGATCATCGTCACAGCGGGCGGCAAGAACGTCTCCCCCGCCCAGCTCGAGGATCACCTGCGTGCCCACCCGCTGATCAGCCAGGCCATCGTCGTCGGCGACCAGCAGCCGTTCATCGGCGCACTCATCACCATCGACGCCGACGCACTGCCGGCGTGGAACGAGCGCAACGGCAAGCCCGCGGGCACGACGGTCGCCGATCTGCTCGCCGACGCCGACCTCACGGCCGAGATCGACGAGGCCGTCGCCGAGGCCAACAAGCTCGTGTCGCACGCGGAGGCCATCAAGAAGTTCCGGGTCCTGCCCGTCGACTTCACGGAGGAGACCGGTGAGCTCACGCCGACGATGAAGCTCAAGCGCAACGTGGTGCACGACAGCTTCGCCGACGACATCGCCGCCCTCTACGCCAGATAGTGCGCCTCCGGCGCTCGTGAGTACTTCTCAACCGCCCGCGGTTAATAAGTACTCACGGGGGGCGGTCACGCCAGCAGGGACTGCAGCTTGGCGGCGAGTACGTCCCACCGCCACTGCGCCTTGACCCAGTCCCGGCCGGCGGCACCCATCGCCGCCGCCCGGTCGCGATCGGACAGCACCGCGATCACCGATCGCGCGACCTCGGCCACCGACGTGCCGTCCACGACCATCCCGGTTTCGTTCTGCCGCACCGTTTCCGGGGCACCGCCGGATTGTCCGGCGATGACCGGGACCCCGGAAGCCGACGCCTCCAGGAACACGATGCCGAGACCCTCGACATCCAGTCCCGCACCCCGCGTGCGGCAGGGCATCGCGAACACGTCGGCGATCGTGTGGTGCGCCGCCAGCTCCGCGGACGGCACCGTTCCCGTGAACACGACGTGGTCCTCGATGCCGGCCGAGCGGGCGAGGGAGCGCAGGCGGTCCTCGTAGGGTCCGCCGCCGACGATCACGAGGACGGCCCCGTCGATGTGTTCGCGGATGTTCGGGAGCGCCTTGATGAGGATGTCCTGGCCCTTGCGCGGCACGAGCCGGGACAGGCACAGGATCGTCGGCCGGTCGCCCAGTCCGTACCGGGCCCGCAGTTCGGACCGTGCCCCGCCGTCCGGGGTGAACAGGTCGGTGTCGACTCCGGGCGGCAGGTGTTCGAGTGCCGCGCCGGCGCCGAATGCGGACGCGAACCGGCCGCGGGTGTAGCGGCTGACGTACGTGACGACGTCGGTGCCGTCGCCGATCCGGCCGAGGGCCTGGCGGGCGGCGGGGAGCATCGACCAGCCGACCTCGTGCCCATGGGTACTCGCGACCACCCGTTCCGCTCCGGCGCGGCGCAGCGTCGAACTCAGCAGTGCGAGCGGGGCCGCCGCGCCGAACCAGACGCCGGTGCAGTCGTGTTCGGCGAGCAACCTGGTGGCGCGGCGCGCGACGAACGGTGTCGGCACCATCAGGGTCGTGGGGTGCCGGACGACCTGAAACGGTTGCCGCGCATCGAACTTGATGTGCGAGTCACCGCGCCAGCGCGGGGCGTAGACGACCAGGTCGTCGGCGGGCAGGTGCTTGACGAAGGTGTGCAGGTACGACTGAATTCCGCCGGGCCGCGGCGGAAAATCGTTCGTCACCAACAGTGTTCGGCGCATGTGATCACCGTAGGCGGTCGGCCGCGCGGTCACCGACGCAGGGTCACCCCAGGTGAGCGCCCACCCAGTCGGTCCAGCGGTCCCGGAACTGCTCGGCATCGACGCCGAGGACGTCGGACAGTCGTGCGTCGACCGTGTCCGGATCGGCCTCTCCCACGGCCAGCTTCCGGTACAACTCCGTCAGCCTCGTTTCGCCGTACTGCTCCGCGACGAAGGCGTTGATCGACCACGCGGTCTCGTAGGCGACCGAGCCGCGTTCGCCGGATTCGGAGAAGGCGGTGTTCTCGGGGAAACCGGTCGGGGGGCCTTCGGCGCCCACCTGCGCGGTCAGGGCCGGCGCGATCTGCCGTGCGGCCTGACCGGTTCCCCGGTAGGCGGCGTACTCGGCGTAGCCCTCCAGCACCCACATCGGTGAGCGGTCCACCGTCTCGGCGCGCGCCGCCACGTGGATGAGTTCGTGTCGCAGGATCGCCCGCCGGGTGACGTCGGTGAGCCGCTCCGCCGACGAGGGGCTGAACACGATCCGCTGCCCGGTGACCGCGTCGGCGGATGGGTCGACGGCGTCCGAGATGGCGACGGCGGCGATGCCGCGTCCGTCGTGATCGGGCCCGACGAGTGCGGTGAACTCGTCCTGCGATCCGGCGACCCACACGAGCGCGCGGCCCGCCCAGTCCGAACCCCACAGTTGGGTCGCGTTGACGACGGCGGCGGGGAGTTCCTCCGCCAGCCGGTCCACCATCGCGACGTTCTCGAGATGTCCGAGGACCACCGACGTCCGGCCGTCGCCGGTGTCGACGCGGCGCGACACGACGGATCCGAAGTCCCACGGGCCACGCCACGTCCGCCGCTCGCCGTCCACGGTGGCGCTGTCGCTGACGAGTGCCCAGCTGTCACCGCGCCGGGCGACGACGAGCGCGACGGGTTTGCGGGTGGGTCGCTCGTCCGCTCCCGCGATCGCGTAGCGGAGTTGCACGGCCGGCGCCCACACTTCGTCGGCCCCGAGCGCGTCGACGAGACTCGACGGCACCGCCGTCTCGGGACTCTCGGTGATCTCGTATCCCCAGTCCGAGAATTCCACCCCGGCAACGTTGCTCGCGCGGCGCGTCTCGGCGGCCAGGAAGCCCGGCGACGCCGCCCGATCCATCAGACCGGACAGGCGGGCCGTGTCGTTCGTCCGCACGGCCGACGCCCACGTGTCGAGGAGCACCTGGACGGCCGCTGCACGCGACTCCGTGTCTGCCTGCGCGGTGCCGACCGCCCCGTCGGCGCCCCGTTCGTCGTGAGAGAACCCGGTCAGCGCGAGTACGACGACGACGGCGAGGACGAGTCCGGCCAGCGCGGCCAGCTCCCACGGGCGCGCTTTTCGGCGTGAGGTCGTATCCGTTGCGGGAGACGGGTCTGATGCGGGCACGCCGGTGAGTGTATGAGCACGCCCGCGTGCCGTCGCCCGACGGTGGCCGTCAGTAGCGGCGCGCCCCGTAGAAGGGGAACTTCGCCATCGACTCGATCTTCACCGGCACACCGAACGTCGAGGCGTGGAGAATGTTGCCGTTTCCTGCGTAGAGGCCGACGTGGGACGCGTCGTTGTAGAAGAGGACGACGTCGCCGGGCTGGAGTTCGTCGCGGGATACCGGGGTGCCGCCGCTGGCCTGAGCCTGACTGGACCGCGGGAGCGTCTTGCCGATCTGCTTGTACGCCCAGACGACGAGCCCCGAGCAGTCGAACTGGTCGGGCCCGGTGGCGCCCCACACGTACGGGTCGCCGATGCGGGTCATGCCTGCCTGCAACGCGCTCGTGCCCGAGCCGGGGGTCAGGTGCGCGAGGATCGTGTCGGGGTCGAAGCCGGGCGGGAACGGCGTTCCCGCCAACTGGTCGCGCTCGGCGCCGGTGAGATCTCCGAATGCCTTGATCACGTCGGCGATCTGCGCCTGCAGGTCGCTCTGCTTGCGTTGCAGGTCGTCGCTGACCACCTTGGCCTGCTCGGTGGCCGCCCGCGCGGACTCCGCGGACTGCTTCGACGCCTCGGCCGCCCTGGTGGCGTCCGACGTGGCCGACTGGAATTGCGCGACCTGATTGCGGGTGTCGTTGGAGATGGCGTCCAGGGCGGACATCTGGTCGAGGAGTTGCTGCGGCGAGTCGCTCACCATCACGGCGAACAGGCGATTGGTCCGGGCGCCCTGATAGTTGGCGGTGGCGAGTTTGTTCACCACGGGCTGGAAGACGGCGACGCGCGCGTTGGCCTCGTCGAGGACACCTTGATCGGCCGCGAGCCGGGCGTCCGCATCGCGTTGCGCCGACTGTTTGGCCTCGAGATCGATCTGCGCGTTGTGGAGGGCCTCCGACGTCTGCTCGGACTGCCGGGACAGGTCGCCGAGCTTCGTCAGCGCCTCGGTCGGGTTGGTGGTGACCGGGTCCGCACCCGCCGGGATGGAGGGCAGCGACACGAGCGCCGCCGACAGCACTCCGGCTGTCAGCACGCTGCCCAGGGAGCGCTTCATCTTGTGTGAGGCCACGGAAATGCGGTTCTCCGATCGTCGATCTCCACCAGCCGGGTCGATGCGCGGCTCAGGAATTTCCCCGGCCGAGACGACCGCGGAGTGCCGAAGAGGTGGCGACCCGCGTTGCCGCCCGGTTGGCGCGGCAAGACTTCGCAAGGTCTCGGATAGGTTACGGAATGGCATACGTTTGTGTCCACCCATGTCACGACGGGGTGGCGGGGACCACCGGGCGGGCGGGCGACAGCCTGTCCGCCTGGGGCGCAACGACATCGAGGGTGGGTTCGAATCGTGATTCGAACCCACCCTCGGTGGTCGTGCAAGATCCTACGAAGCTACCCCGTGCATCCCCGCCCTCGACTCGGTGGATGCCTCGCCTCGTGCGTGGATCAGTAGCGGCGTGCGCCGTCGAAAGGCATCGACGCGATGGGCGCCAACTTGACGGGCTGGCCCTCGGTGGAGGCGTGGATCACGTTGCCGTTGCCGGCGTAGATGCCCGAGTGCGAGCCGCCGTAGAAGGAGATCACGTCGCCGGGGCGGAGATCGGACTGCGACACCGGGGTACCGGCGGCCGCCTGCGCGTAGCTGGTGCGCGGCAGGTTCAGTCCGGCCTGCTTGAACGCCCACTGCACCAGGCCGGAGCAGTCGAACGAGTTGGGACCTGCGGCGCCGTAGACGTACGGCGAACCGAGCTTGGTCTGCGCGGCCTGAACGGCCTTGTCACCTGCGGTGCTGGCCGGCGCGGGGGGCGCGGGCAGGTTCGGGACACCGGGGATCTGCGGGATGACGACACCCGGGATCTCGAAGGTTCCGACACCGGGGATGGTGATGGGGTCTGCGGCCGCGGGGGCCGCGGTAGCGGTGAGCGCTCCGACTGCGAGCGCGCCGGCGACGACTGCCCGTCGCACATTCCGCTTGGAAACTTGTGACGCCACGAAAGGGGTACTCCGTTTCTTCCATTCATCCGCCGACCGAGTTAGCTGACGGGTTCGGGCTGGGAAGATCAGCCCTACCCACCGGTGCGTGAGGACGTCCCGGCGGGATTCACCCCAGTAGAAACTTGGGTTCCCGGTACGACCGCTCTCGCGAGTGGCCGATTAGGCGGTGACTAGCGATGCGGCCCCGGTGTTGGGGCTGCGAGACTCCGCTAGGTCTCAGGAAGGTTACGAAATGGAATACCCCGATGTCGACCGGAACACGCGGAAAGTGTCCGTTTGCACCGTTTCGGGGCGTGCGGGCGCGCGATACCCACATTCGGTAACGACTGGATAACAAGCGGTATGTTTCCGTTCGCTTTTCGGCAGCGGGAGTGGGCATTTCGCAGAGCGCCGCGACTCCCCGGCCGCGCCGCGCCCCACGTTCGCGCTGTTCAACAGGGGTGGCGTGGGCGCCGCTCGGCACACGCACCGGACCCGCCGACCTCGATCGCCGCACCCCACGATCCCCGTTCCGGGGCGCGCCCTCGGCCGTCGGCCCACCCGCCACCGCAGCCCACACACGGGCAGTGTGATCCTCGTCTCCCCAGGCTCTTCGGGCGGGTCTGTCGGTGCCCGTCCATACGCTCTGAGCCGTGAGTGTCCCCGGCGTACCCGAACAGCTGAGATTCGACGACCTCGACACCCCGCTGCGGGACACCACGTTCGTGGTGGTCGACCTCGAGACCACCGGAGCGCGGCCGGGCGAGGACGCCATCACCGAGATCGGGGCGGTGAAGATCCGCGGCGGCGAGGTGATCGCCGAGATGGCCACCCTCGTCGACCCGGGACGGTCCATCCCGCCGCACATCGTCGAGATCACGGGCATCACCACCGCGATGGTGATCGACGCACCCCGCATCGAACGCGTGCTGCCCGCGTTCCTCGAGTTCGCACGCGGAGCGGTGCTCGTCGCCCACAACGCCCCCTTCGACACCGGCTTCCTCAAGGCCGCCGCGTCGGCCACCGACACCCCCTGGCCCAAGTTCACCGTGCTCTGCACGGTCAAACTGGCCCGCCGGGTCCTCACCCGCGACGAGGCGCCGTCGGTCAAGCTGTCGTCGCTGGCCCGGCTCTTCGACGTCGGAAGCACCCCGACCCACCGGGCCCTCGACGATGCCCGCGCCACCGTCGACGTACTGCACGCCCTCATCGCGCGGGTCGGCAACCAGGGAGTGCACAGTCTCACCGAGCTCGTCGACTACCTTCCCGACGTCTCCTCCCACCAGCGGGCGAAACGCACGCTCGCCAGTCATCTCCCCCACGCTCCCGGCGTCTACCTGTTCCGCGGGCCGTCCGACGAGGTCCTCTACGTGGGCACGGCGACGGATCTGCGCCGCCGGGTGCGCAACTACTTCACCGGCTCCGAGACGCGCGGCCGGATGAAGGAGATGGTCGCGCTGACCACCCGCATCGACCACGTCGAATGCGCGCACGCACTCGAGGCGGGGGTGCGCGAGCTCCGGCTGCTCGCCGCCCACACCCCGCCGTACAACCGGCGGTCCAAGTACCCGAAGCGCGGCTGGTGGATCACGCTCACCGCGGAGGCCTTCCCCCGGCTGTCGGTGGTGCGGACCCCGGCCGCCGACTCCCTCGGACCGTTCCGGTCCCGCTCGACCGCCGCCGACGTCGCCGACCTCCTCGCCGAGTACTGCATTCTCCGTACCTGCACCAGCCGGATCCCGAAGGGACGGACGCACGGTGCGCAGTGCCCGCCCCGCGAGCTCGGGCGCTGCCCCGCGTCCGTCCACGGCCGCGACACGGAGGACACCTACCGTCCCGGCCCGGAACTCTTCCGGCTCTTCCTACGCGGCGCCGACGACGCGCCGCTGCACCGGATGCGCGCACGGGTGGAGGAACTGGCCGCGGGCGAGTTGTTCGAGAACGCCGCGCGGCTGCGGGACCGCACCGCGGAGGTCGTCCTCGCGCTGCGCAGAATGCAGCGCCTGGCGGCGCTCACCGCCCTCGATCAGCTCGTCGCCGCTCGCCCCGCCGCGACCGGCGGCTGGGAGTTCGCGGTGATCCGTTCCGGGCGCCTCGCGTCCGCGGGCTGCGCCCGGCGGGGAATCCACCCGATGCCGGTGGTCGACGCGCTCGTCCTCACCGCAGAAACCGTCGTGCCCGACACGACTCCGCTTCGCGGCGCGTCCCCCGAGGAGGCCGGGCTGCTCGCGCGCTGGCTCGACCAGGACGACACCCGGATCGTCAGTGCGTCCTCGGGGTGGTGCGAGCCCGCACGGGGCGCCGGATCCTGGTCCGAGTGGTGTGCGCTCGCCCGCGCCGGCAGCGCGTCGACACGGGACGCCGAGACCCGACCACCCGCACCGGGTTCCGCCGACCACCGCTTAGGCTGGCGATCATGATCAACGCCATCGTCCTGATCCACGCCGAAGCCCACCGCATCCCGGAGACCGCTCAGGCCGTCGCCGACATCGAGGGCGTCGACAAGGTCTACTCCTGCGCAGGCGACGTCGACCTCATCGCGATCGTGCGGGTCCGGGACCACGCGAAGATCGCGGAGGTCGTCACCGAGGGAATCAACAAGGTGGACGGCGTCTCGCGGACGGCGACGCACATCGCGTTCCAGTCCTACTCCAGCGCCGACGTGGAAGCGGGCTTCTCCATCGGCGAATAGTTCCGCCGGCTATTTGCTGGTGGCCAGGCCCGACGTGAGATCGGCCCACCGGCCGAGCAGCGTCGCGGCCGCGCCGCTGTCGATGGACTGCGCCGCCGCCGAGAGCCCGTCCGACAGTCCCTCCTCGAGGGTGCGGGCGCCGAGACCCCGGAACGCCGTGATCGCCGCCGCGGCGTTGAGGAGAACGGCGTCGCGGACGGGTCCGGTCTCACCCGCGAGGAGTCGCCGCGCCACCGCGGCGTTCACGTCGGCGTCGCCGCCGCGCAGTTCGTCGAGCGGCACCCGGGCGATGCCGATGTCGCGGGGGTCGAGCCGACGGGTGGTCACCGCTCCGTCGGCGACGATGTGCACGGTCGAGGTGGTCGACGTCGTCAGTTCGTCCAGGCCGTCGTCGCCGCGCACCACCAGCGCCGAATTGCCGCGCTGCGCGAGCACACCGGCCACCACCGAGATCAGGCCCGGGAAGGCGCAACCGATGAGGCCGGCCCGCGGACGGGCCGGGTTGGTGAGCGGTCCGAGCACGTTGAAGACCGTCGGGATGCCGATCTCCTTACGGGGCGCGCCCGCGAACCGCAGCGCCGGGTGGAACACCGGCGCGAAGCAGAATCCGATGCCGACCTCCCGCACGCAGCGGGCCACCTCGTCGGGGCCGAGATTGATCTTGACGCCGAGAGCCTCGAGAACGTCCGCGCCACCACTCTTGGACGACGCCGCCCGGTTGCCGTGCTTGACGACGCGGATGCCGGCCGCCGCGACCACCAGTGATGCCATCGTCGAGATGTTCACGGTGTTCGATCGGTCACCGCCGGTGCCGACGATGTCGACGACGTCGTCGTCGACGGGAACCTTGCGTGCGTGCCCGAGCATCGAGTCCGCGAGGCCGCGCAACTCCTCCGGCGTCTCGCCCTTCATCTTCAGGGCGACGCCGAACGCCGCGATCTGCGCGGACGTGGCGTTGTCCGACATGATCTCGTCCATCGCCCATTTCGCGTCGTCCACCGCGAGGTCACGTCCGTCGGTGAGCGCACCGAGGACCGACGGCCAGGTGCGTGCAGGCAGCACACCGTCGTTGGTCCCCTGAGCAGTCGGGCTCTGCATCGTCGTGTCCCCTTGTACTAGTGGCGGATCCGATCCCTGGCAGCCTAGTCACCGGGCGGACCGGACTCGCGCGCCGGTTGCGTCGCGTCCCATCCGTCGACCGAGCCCCCGAGCCGCTGGGCCAGTCCCGCCATCCTCGACTTCTCCTGGGAACAGTGCAGCGCGTCGAGGACCTGGACCCGTTGCAGCACGAGTTCGACAGTCGCGCCGTCCTCGGCCGGGGACGCCTGCCCGTCCGGATCCTGCGGTCGGTAGCCGTCCTGGGCGGCGATCGACACGGCGTCGGCCACCGAGGCCGCGGGCAGCCGTAAGTGGTGCCGCAGCACCGCTTCCGCGTCGGCGTCCCACCGCGGTTCCTCGGCGGCGGCGCGGTCGAGCACGGTCGAGCACGCCTCCACGTCGTCGAAACTCGAGGCGACGACCACGAGGTCGGGCCGGTCCTGATCGAGAGGGGCCTGCTTCCGACTTCCGAACAGTCGCCGCAGCCACCCCGTACTGTTGTCTCCAGAGCGCATGACTCCACCCTTTCACGGTCCGCGACCAGGCTGTCAGCAGGGAGAACCGGACAAGCGGGGCGCCTCGGCGCGCCGAGGGTGGACCCGGGTAGTCGTCTCTTACGACGAAGCGTCATACTTCTGTCTGTGACGAGCGCAGTAGGGACTTCAGGATCAGCAATCACCCAACGCGTGCACTCGCTGAACCGACCTAACATGGTCAGCGTTGGCACCATCGTGTGGTTGTCAAGTGAGCTCATGTTCTTCGCAGGGCTCTTCGCCATGTATTTCGTGGCGCGAGCACAGGCGAACGGGAACTGGCCGCCGGAGCCGACCGAGCTGAATCTGTTCCTCGCCGTGCCGGTGACGCTGGTGCTGATCGCCTCGTCGTTCACCTGCCAGATGGGTGTCTTCGCGGCCGAGCGCGGCGACGTCTTCGGCCTCCGCCGGTGGTACCTCCTGACCTTGGCGATGGGCACGTTCTTCGTCCTCGGCCAGGCCTACGAGTACATCCACCTCGTAGAGCACGGCACCTCGATCTCCAGCAGCGTGTACGGCTCGGTGTTCTACATGACCACCGGCTTCCACGGAATGCACGTGATCGGCGGCCTCATCGCGTTCGTGTTCCTGATCGCCCGCACCAAGGTCAGCAAGTTCACGCCCGCCCAGGCCACCGCCGCCATCGTCGTCTCGTACTACTGGCACTTCGTCGACATCGTGTGGATCGGCCTGTTTGCCACGATCTATTTCATCCGTTGATCAGCTGAACGCCCCAGGCAGCCCCCTGACGTCCAGTCCGTCCCGACATACCAAAGGGATACAGATGAGTTCATCCCCCCCTCCCGCATCCGATACCACAGCGTCCGCCGCCAAGGCACGCCGCCAGCGGAAGCTCCGCAGGCGCGTCACGGGCGCCCTGGTCCTGATGATGGGACTGGTCAGCGCCGGTTTCCTCGCGTCCGCGTTGACGCCAACCCCGCAGGTGGCCACCGCCACCGATGATCAGGCAGCACTGATCCGCGAAGGCAAGCAGCTGTACGACACCTCGTGCATCACGTGCCACGGCGCGAACCTGCAGGGTGTGCAGGACCGCGGCCCCAGCCTGATCGGTGTCGGCGAGGCCGCCGTGTACTTCCAGGTGTCGTCGGGACGTATGCCGGCATCGCGCAACGAGGCCCAGGTCGAGCGCAAGCCCGTCAAGTTCGACGCCGAGCAGACGGACGCCATCGGCGCGTACGTCCAGGCCAACGGCGGCGGCCCCACGGTCATTCGTGACGAGAACGGCGAAATCGCCCAGTCCTCGCTGCGCGGCGGCGACATCGGACGCGGCAGCGAACTGTTCCGCCTCAACTGCGCGTCCTGCCACAACTTCACCGGGCGCGGCGGTGCGCTCTCGTCCGGCAAGTACGCGCCGGTCCTCGACCCGGCCAGCGAGCAGCAGATCTACACCGCGATGGTCACCGGCCCGCAGAACATGCCCAAGTTCTCGGACCGTCAGCTGACCCTCGAGGAGAAGAAGGACATCATCGCCTACATCAAGTCGTCGGGCGAGACGAAGCAGCCCGGTGGCTACGGACTCGGCGGCATCGGTCCCGCCTCCGAGGGCTTGGCCATGTGGGTCATCGGAATCATCGCTGTCGTCGGTGCAGCACTGTGGATCGGAGCAAGGTCATGAGCGACGCTGGCCAGCCGGGCGGCGCCACGCCAAAGAAGTACACGGATGCAGAACTCGAGAACCTGAGCCGCGACGAACTGGTCGAGCTCGGCACCAACCTCGACCACGTCGATGTCGCGTTCCGCCGCAACCGCTGGGCGGTTCCGGGAACGAAGGCCGAGAAGCGCGCCGAGCGGTCGGTCGCGTTCTGGTTCGCGCTGTCCGGCATCTCCGCGATCGCGTTCATCGCGATCTACCTCTTCTGGCCCTGGGAGTACGCGGGCGCCGGCGAGCAGCACTACTCGGCCTACAGCCTGTACACCCCGCTGATCGGCCTCACCATGGGTCTGGCCATCCTCGGCCTCGGTGTCGGCGCGGTGCAGTTCACCAAGAAGTTCATCCCCGAAGAGGTGTCCATCCAGGACCGCCACGACGGTGGATCGTCCGAGGTCGACCGCAAGACGATCGTCGCGGAACTCGGCGACTCGTTCGACACGTCGACGCTGGGACGGCGCAAGCTCCTCAAGCGCACCCTGATCTTCGGCGGCGGTGCCCTCGGCATCATGTCCGTCATGCCCCTCGGTGGTCTGATCAAGAACCCGTGGGCCAAGCGCGACGACTCCCCGCTGTGGGTGTCGGGATGGACCCCCCGCTACGAGGGCGAGACCATCTACCTGCGCCGCGACACCGGTCGTCCCGAGGACGTCGTCCTGGTTCGCCCGGAAGACCTGGACGCGGGCGCCATGGAAACGGTGTTCCCCTTCCGCGAGTCCGATCGCGGCGACCACGACGCGCTGCTCGAGGCGCTGCGCGGCATCCGCAACGCGACCATGCTCATCCGCCTCCGCACGGAGGACGCGGCGAACGTCACCAAGCGCAAGGGCCAGGAGAGCTTCAACTACGGCGACTACTTCGCCTTCTCGAAGATCTGCACCCACCTCGGCTGCCCCACCTCCCTGTACGAGCAGCAGACCAACCGAATCCTCTGCCCGTGCCACCAGTCGCAGTTCGATGCGCTGACCTACGGAAAGCCGATTTTCGGTCCGGCCGCTCGTGCACTTCCGCAGTTGCCTATTACAGTGAACGAAGAGGGTTTCCTAGTCACAACGGGTGACTACATCGAAGCTCTCGGCCCGGCATTTTGGGAGCGTCGACCGTGACCGACAACAAACCGTCCAAACTGAGCGCGATGGCCGCAGGCCAGGCGGAAGCGATGGACTCGCGCTACCACCTCGCAGCGGGAATGCGGCGGCAGATCAACAAGGTCTTCCCCACCCACTGGTCGTTCCTGCTCGGCGAGATCGCGCTGTACAGCTTCGTCATCCTGCTGATCTCCGGTGTCTACCTGACCCTGTTCTTCGACCCGTCGATGGCGCACGTCGTCTACAACGGCGCGTACGAGCCCCTGCGCGGCGTCACCATGTCCCGCGCGTACGAGACCACGCTGAACATTTCGTTCGAGGTCCGCGGCGGTCTGTTCGTCCGTCAGATCCACCACTGGGCTGCGCTGATGTTCGCGGCGTCGATCGTCGTGCACCTGATGCGCATCTTCTTCACCGGCGCCTTCCGGCGTCCGCGTGAGGCCAACTGGGTCATCGGCTGCCTCCTGCTGATCCTGGCGATGTTCGAAGGATTCTTCGGCTACACGATCCCCGACGACCTGCTGTCCGGCACCGGCCTGCGCGCCGCGTTCTCCGGCATCACGCTGAGCATCCCGATCGCGGGCACCTGGCTGCACTGGGTGATCTTCGGCGGGGACTTCCCCGGCGACCTGATCATTCCCCGCCTGTACGTCGCGCACGTCCTGCTGTTCCCGGGCATCATCCTCGCCCTGATCGCCGGTCACCTTGCGCTCGTCTGGTACCAGAAGCACACGCAGTTCCCCGGCCCCGGCAGCACGGAGAACAACGTCGTCGGTGTGCGCATCCTCCCGGTGTTCGCCGTCAAGTCGGGTGCGTTCTTCGCGATCACGTTCGGTGTTCTCGCCGTCATGGGTGGCGTGCTGCAGATCAACCCGGTCTGGACCATCGGCCCCTACAACCCGTCGCAGGTGTCGGCAGGTTCGCAGCCCGACATCTACATGATGTGGACGGACGGCCTGGCCCGTCTGTGGCCGGCCTGGGACATCTACCTGTTCGACCGCTACACCATCCCGTCGGTGTTCGCCGTCGCGTTGATCATGGGTCTGGTGTTCACGGTCCTGATCGCCTACCCGTGGATCGAGAAGCGCCTGACCAAGGACGATGCTCACCACAACCTGCTTCAGCGTCCGCGCGACGTTCCGGTGCGCACTGCGATCGGTGCGATGGCGATCGCGTTCTACGCCGTCCTGACGATCTCCTGCATCAACGACATCATCGCGTACCACCTGAGCATTTCCCTGAACGCGATGACGTGGATCGGCCGAATCGGCATGGTGCTGCTGCCTCCGATCGCCTTCTTCGTCGCCTACCGGTTCTGCCTGGGTCTCCAGCGCAGCGACCGTGAGGTCCTCGAGCACGGCATCGAGACCGGCATCATCAAGCGGATGCCGAACGGTCAGTACATCGAGATCCACCAGCCGCTCGGCCCGGTCGACGACCACGGTCACCCGATCCCGCTCGAGTACCAGGGTGCGACCGTCCCGAAGAAGATGAACAAGCTCGGTTCCGCCGGCAAGCCCGGTTCCGGCAGCCTCGTCACGGCCGACCCGGTCGAGGAGAGCCTGGCCCTCGAGCACGCCCTGCATCACGGCGAGCACGAGCAGCTCACGATGCTGCGGGAGTACCAGGACCGTGCCCACGGCAACGGTTCGTCGACGTCCGGCAACGGATCGTCCGGCAACGGCGAGGCGCACTAGCCTCACCCCCGTAGTCGAACAGAGCCCCGAACCGCTTCCGGTTCGGGGCTCTGTTCGTGTGTCCGGACCGTGCGCGCTCCCCTCCCCCGCGCGGCCGTGCACGGAACGCGAGCGGGACCGCCACGAGGCCGTGGAGAAGTCCGAGCGCGGTGAGGACCCCGAACGGTCGCCGCCGCTCCCCAGATCGCCGTCACCGGCACCATCAGGAACATCAGGGCATTGAGACCCCGCGCGTGATTGCGCTGCTGCGCAGCACGAGCCATACAGGACGTAGCCGCCCACCGTGGACAGGACGATCAACCACACGACCGGTCGCCGGCGGCGACAGCATTCCGGCGCACGGCACGAGGTAGGCCCACCACGCCACACCGGAGGGCGCGGTGGCGTCCGAGCAGAAGCCCCCACCACTGCCCGGACGCGGCTGCTGACCGAGCAGTGGACCTGTCAGCACGGCGACGACCAGGGGCTGGGTGCCGTCGATCAGTCGGTGGTGCCGGTCGAGACGCCCCGTCCGATCGCCCGGTAGACGGTGGGCTCGCCGCGGCGACCGCCCGCTACCGCGAGGGCTGACGACACACGCAAAAGGCGCCGAACCCCAGAGGGATTCGGCGCCTTCGGCCGTCACAAAAGTGTGGGCTAGTGCTTCTCGGGCCCGACGTAGTACTCGAAGACGAGACCCGCAGCGGCGGCCAGCACGGCAACCACGGCGACCACGATCATCCACGGCTGGAAGAACGCCATCGAGACGGCGACGAACGCGGCCGCGGCGGCGAGCAGGATCGGCCAGTAGCTACCGGGGCTGAAGAAGCCCAGGTCGCCTGCGCCGTCGGCGATCTCTGCGTCCTCGTAGTCCTCGGGACGCGTGTCGAGGCGACGGGCGACGAACCGGAAGTACGTTCCGATGATCAGCGTCAGTCCCGCCGACAGGCAGATGCCCGTCAGACCCGCCCACTCGATACCGGTTCGTGAAACGGCGGTGAAGACGCCGTAGACGATCGCGACGAGAATGAAGAATACCGTCAGGATCTCGAAGAGCTTGGCTTCGATCTTCATATCAGCACTTGTCCTTGGTCAGTGAGGTATCAGCAGCAGGTTCAGTTACCTTCGACACCGCTCGCCTGCTTGTAGCCGCGGTCGGTGGTGAAGGGAGACGTCGACGTCGCGACGGGGGACTCGCCGATGGCCTGCAGAGCCTCCGCCGTGGTCAGATCCCGGCCGCCCTCGCTCGCCGGCTTGCGCAACTCGATGTACTGCGCGAACTTGTCCGGGCTCACGGCACGAACCTCGAAGTTCATCATCGCGTGGAACGTGCCGCACATCTCGGCGCAGCGCCCGACGAAGGCACCTTCCTTCTCGATCTCACTGATCTGGAAGACGTTGTCGGAGTGGTTCTCCTTGGGGTTCGGGTTCACGTCACGCTTGAACAGGAACTCCGGCACCCAGAACGCGTGGATGACATCGGCCGAGGCCAGTTCGAACTGGATCCGCTTGCCGGTCGGCAGGACGAGGATCGGGATCTCGTTGCTCGAGCCGATCGTCTCGATCTTGTCGTAGTGCAGGTAGGACAGGTCCTGGGGTGTCTTGCCGTGAATCGGCCCGGGCACGGCGTGCTCACCCTCGCCCTCCGCCTCGGGCGCCGATGCGGACTCGACGGCGGCCTGCGCCTCCTGGTCGACACCGTCGTACAGACCGCCACCTTCACCGAGATCGATGGAGCGGTAGCCGAACTTCCAGTTCCACTGGTACGCAGTGACATCCACCACTACATTCGGGTTGTCCTCCTTCTCGAGGACATGGTTCTGCACGACCACCGTGAAGTAGAACAACACGGCGATGATGACGAACGGAACTGCGGTGTACGCCAGCTCCAGCGGCACGTTGTATGCCGTCTGACGCGGGAACTCGGGAGAGTCCTTCTTCTTGCGGTGGAAGATCACCGCCCAGAAGGTGAGTCCCCACACCAGCACACCCATGACGAGGGCGGCGATGACCGACCAGGTCCACAGTTCACGCATGCGGTGCGCCTGCGGGGTTACGCCCGAAGGCCACCCGAAACGAAGCACCTCGTTGTCGATTGAACAACCCGACAGCAGCAAGGCAGCAATGCCCAAAGATACTGCCAACCCTGCCCGCCGAAGGATCCGACCTTGCGCCACGTTCACGCCTTCCTGATCGCCGCAAATTCCACTAGGGCACACCCGATGGGAAGGCCCAATTACTACGCAGCGTAGACCAAAGGTGGCGGCTCTCCATCCTCGGGTCGGGCGATGTGTCGCTGTCGTTGCCGCGGCGGTGCCGGTGTTCGGGCCGCAGCGGTGCCTGCGGCGGCCCGAACCGGACGCGTCGGCAATCTGCGGCATACTTTCCGGCAGAGATCCCTGACCCCTCCACCTCGTGGAGCCTTCCAAGATTCTGAATTGAGGTACCGGACGCTGTGTGCGGACTGCTCGGGCTACTGACCTCTGGAGAAACCAGCGACAACGCCGTCTCACAGGTCGACCAGGCAATGCACTGCCTGCGGCACCGTGGGCCGGACGAGCACGGGACCTGGCACGACGACCACCTCGTCTTCGGGTTCAATCGCCTGTCGATCATCGACATCGAACACTCCCACCAGCCACTGCGGTGGGGTCCGGCGGAGAACCCGGAACGCTATGCGCTGACGTTCAACGGCGAGATCTACAACTACCTCGAGGTGCGGGCCGAACTCGCCGAGCAGTTCGGTGCGCAGTTCGCCACCGAGGGCGACAGCGAGGCCATCGTCGCGGCGTTCCATTACTGGGGTGAGGACGCCGTCCGCCGCCTGCGCGGCATGTTCGCATTCGCGATCTGGGACACCGAGACGCGGGAATTGTTCATCGCCCGCGATCCGTTCGGCATCAAACCGCTGTTCCTGGCAACGGGCACCGGCGGCACCGCGTTCGGCAGCGAGAAGAAGAGCCTGCTGGAACTGGCGAGCCTGATCGGCATCGGCACCGAACTCGATCCGCGTGCGGTCGAGCACTACACCGTCCTCCAGTACGTGCCGGAGCCGGAAACCCTCCACAAGCAGATCCGCCGGCTCGAGTCCGGGTGCTTCGCGCGGGTGCGCCCGGGCGAAGAACCCGTGATCACCCGCTATTTCGCGCCCACGTTCCCGGTGCGCCCGTTCGCCGCGGGCACCGAGCAGGCCCGGTACCGCGAGATCGCGGAGGCCCTCGAGGATTCGGTCGCGAAGCACATGCGCGCCGACGTGACCGTCGGCTCGTTCCTGTCGGGCGGCATCGACTCGACGGCGATCGCGGCGCTCGCGATGCGCCACAACCCGAACCTGATCACGTTCACGACCGGTTTCGAGCGCGAGGGCTACTCCGAGGTCGACGTCGCAGCCGAGTCCGCCGAGGCGATCGGCGCACGGCACGTGGTGAAGGTGGTGAGCCCGTCCGAGTTCGCCGCCGCCATCCCCGAGATCGTGTGGTACCTCGACGACCCGGTCGCCGACCCGGCACTGGTTCCGCTGTGGTTCGTGGCGAAGGAGGCGCGCAAGCACGTCAAGGTCGTGCTGTCCGGTGAGGGCGCCGACGAACTGTTCGGCGGCTACACCATCTACCGCGAGCCGATTTCGTTGAAGCCGTTCGAGTACCTGCCCAAGGGCCTGCGCAGGGCCGCCGGGAAGCTGTCCGAGCGCATCCCCGACGGCACCCGCGGAAAGAGCCTGCTCCATCGCGGTTCGCTGACCCTGGAGGAGCGCTACTACGGCAACGCGCGCAGCTTCAACGACGCGCAGTTGCGGGCCGTCCTGCGCGACTTCCGGCCGGAGTGGACGCACCGTGACGTGACCGACCCGATCTACGCGCAGTCACAGGGGTGGGATCCGGTGGCCCGGATGCAGCACCTGGACCTGTTCACGTGGTTGCGCGGCGACATTCTGGTCAAGGCCGACAAGATGACGATGGCCAATTCGCTCGAACTGCGGGTGCCGTTCCTCGATCCGGAGGTCTTCGAGGTGGCGTCGCGGGTGCCGCTGGATCAGAAGATCACCAAGAGCACCACCAAGTACGCGCTGCGTCAGGCGCTGGAAGGGATCGTCCCCGGCCACGTGCTCCATCGGGCGAAGCTGGGCTTCCCGGTGCCGTTGCGGCACTGGCTGCGCGGGACCGAACTGTTCGACTGGGCGCACGAGCAGATCGCGGCCTCGGGCACCGATCACCTGCTCGACAAGGTCGCGATCACGAAGATGCTGAACGATCACCGGGACGGCGTGTCCGATCACAGCCGTCGCCTGTGGACCGTGCTGATCTTCATGGTCTGGCACGGCATCTTCGTGGAGAACCGGATCGTCCCGGAGATCGCCGAGCCGGCGTACCCGGTCTCGATCTAGGCGCTCCGCGCCCGTGAGTGGTTGACGAGTCCAGAGACTCCTCAACCACTCACGGGCGGCGGAGCCGCCTCACGGCAGAATCGCGGCGATCTCGTCCGCGGCGGTGGAGCCGTAGGCATCCGCGAGGCGCTTGACCGCCTCGTCGCGGTCGAACGTCCATTCCTGGGTTCCGGTGGTCTCCAGTACCAGCACGGCCACCAGCGACCCCAGTTGTGCGGAGCGTTCGAAGCTCAGGCCTGCGCTGTGCGCGAGGAGGAATCCGGCTCGGAATCCGTCGCCGACACCGGTCGGGTCGACCTTGGCCTTCTCGGGGACGACGGCGACCCGGGTGCAGTTGCCGTCGGCGTCGACGATCTCGACGCCCTTCGAGCCGAGCGTCGTGACGCGGACACCGACCTGTGCGCGGATCTCTGCTTCGGACAGTCCGGTCTTCTGCTGCAGCAGTCCCCACTCGTACTCGTTCGTGAACAGGTATTTCGCACCGCGAATCAGCGCCGCCGCCTCCTCGCCGTTCAGGCGCGCGAGTTGCTGCGACGGGTCGGCGGCGAACGGGATGTCCTGTCGGCGGCATTCCTCGGTGTGGCGGATCATCGCCTCGGGGTCGTTGGCGCCGATCAGGACCAGCTCGAGCGTGTCGGCGTCCGAAGCGATGCCGGACAGCTGGATCTCCCGGGCCTCGCTCATCGCCCCGGGATAGAACGAGGCGATCTGCGCCATGTCCTCATCGGTGGTGCACACGAAACGCGCGGTGTGCGCGGTGGTCGAGATCCGGACGGCGGTGCAGTCGACACCGTTGCCCTCGAGCCACTGGCGGTAGTCCGCGAAGTCGGCTCCGACAGCCCCCACCAGAAGCGGGGAACCACCGAGGACGCCCATGGCGTAGGCGATGTTGCCGCCCACTCCCCCGCGCCGGACTACGAGGTCGTCGACCAGGAAGCTCAACGAGACGTGGCTGAGCTGATCGGCGAGCAGTTGCTCGGCGAACCGGCCCGGAAACCGCATCAGGTGGTCGGTGGCGATGGAACCGGTTACCGCAATTGTCACGGGCGGATGCCTTTCGATGAGTTCGGTCGGGATTTCTCACCGTACCCCGGTGGACCACCATGTTCGGTCGGGCAGCACGGGGACCCGGGGACGGCGAGGTCGGGCACGAAAAAAGTCTGACGCGGCAGCCGGTCGGCGCCGCGTCAGACTTGTCGATTCAGTTGTACTTCGGCTCGGGACTCAGTTGAAGGAGTCGCCGCAGGCGCACGAACCGGTCGCGTTGGGGTTGTCGATGGTGAAACCCTGCTTCTCGATGGTGTCGACGAAGTCGATGGAGGCACCCTCGACATACGGCGCGCTCATCCGGTCCACCGCGAGGGCGACGCCACCGAAGTCCACGATCAGGTCGCCGTCCAGGTTGCGGTCGTCGAAGAACAGCTGGTAACGCAGTCCTGCGCAGCCGCCGGGTTGCACGGCGATACGCAGTGCGAGGTCGTCACGACCTTCCTGATCGAGCAGCGCCTTCGCCTTGGCGGACGCGGCTTCGGTCATCTTGACGCCGTGGACGGCGGTCTCGTTCTGCACAGTCATGGGCTCTCCCTGTAGTTCGTAACAAACCCGTGAACGCTTCAACGGTACTCCGCGCCCGACTTATTCCCGGGTTCCATTCCCTGCGGCAGCGTCCGCAGATCGATCCACGTCCATGGTATCCGACGTCGGGGTTTCGGGTTACTGCCGTGCGGTTGCGCCGTCCCATCCGCGGGCGGCGGCGGCGGCGAGGTCTCTCAGCTGCGCGTATGCGTCCGACATCGCGAGTTCGACCGACCCGGCGTGGTCCACCAGCGACAGGGCGTCGTCGATGCCGGCGCGGTCCAGATCGTCCGTGTCGAGGAGCACCTGCCCGGCCAGGACGAGCGTCGCGATGGCCCGCCTGCGGGCGGCGGCGGCGAGCGCGCTCACGAGTTTGCCGCGCAGCGACTGCCGGTCGAGGCGGCCTTCCCCGGTGATCACGAGCTGCGCGGACGCGAGTTGCCTGTCTTGCCGGGTGCGCTGGGCGACCACGTGGGCACCGGATTCGCGGGTACCGCCGAGCGCGAGCAGCGCGGCGCCGATACCACCCGCGGCTCCGGCACCGGCCTCCGCCGCGACGTCCCGGGCCGTCACCCGGTGCAGTTGCCCGGCCCACGCGGCGTTCCGGTCCTCGAGGAACTCGACGGTGCCGGCATCGGCACCTTTCTGCGGTCCGAACACACGGGCGGCACCGTGCTCACCCAGCAGCGGGTGTTCGACGTCGGTCGCGACCACCAGTTCCACTGCGCGCAGGCGGGCGACGGCGGCGTCCGCGCTGCCGAATCCCTGCGCGAGGGATTCGACGAGGCCCCGACCGCCGTCGGTGCAGCTGCTGCCGCCGAGACCGACGACGATTCTGCGGGCGCCGGCGTCGAGGGCCGCCACCACGAGCTGCCCGACACCTCGGCTGTGCGCGTCGCGGGCGGTGCGGGGCGTCGGTGGTCCGCCCAGCAGTCCGAGTCCGCAGGCCTGGGCGGATTCGAGGTAGGCGTCGGTGCCGTCGAGGAGCCAGCGGGCGGGAACGTCGACGCCGAGGGGCCCTTCCACCACCGTGGTCTTGACGGTGCCGCCGGCAGCCGCGACCACGTCCACGAAGCCGGGGCCGCCGTCGGACTGCGGGGCCTCGATCAGCTGGTCGTCCGGGCGCACGGCCGACCATCCCGCCGCGATGGCGGCGACCGCCTCGACGGCGGTCAGCGTCTCACCGAAGGAGTCCGGTGCGATCAACACTCGCATCGGCGAAGTGTATGGCGACGGGCGCGACCCGGCATTTCGATGTGAGGGCAATTTTCCACTCCGTGGCGTCTTCCCATAGTCTGGAAGAGTGAAATTGCTACGCCGCGGTGATTCGGACAATTCAGACAAGCGGGACGTCGAGGTCGCCGAGTCGTCCACGGCCAAGGAGGCGGAGTCCGTCGAGCAGGCGGGCAAGGGCCGCCCGACCCCCAAGCGACGCGACGCCGAGTCGAAGCGCCGCGGACCGGTCGCGCCCGCACCCCTGACGGCGAAAGAGGCCCGCGCCCGCAGGAAAGCCACCCGCGGCAGCAAGGAAGAGCGCAAGGTCGCCGCAGCGGAGCGACGCGCCACCGCCGCCGAGCGCCGCGCCCGCATGCTCGCCGGCGAAGACAAGTACCTCCTCCCCCGCGACAAGGGCCCCGTCCGCGCGTACGTCCGGGACATCGTCGACGCCCGGCGCAATCTGGTCGGCCTGTTCATGCCGCTGGCACTGATTCTCATCATGGCGATGTTCGTCAGCCCGGCCCTGCAGGCGATCGTGACGCTCGCCATGCTCATCATGATGATGTTCATGGCCATCGAGGGCGTGTGGCTGGGCCGGAAGATCAACAATCAGGTGCGGGAACGCTTCCCGGACACTCCCGACGGCGGTTTCAAACTCGGCTGGTACGCGTTCGTGCGGGCGTCGCAGATCCGCAAACTGCGGGCCCCCAAGCCGCGGGTGCGGCCCGGCGACGCCATCTGACGGTCAGTTGTGGGGCGCGCGGTGCGTCTCGGCGAGCAGCCGCCCCAGTTCGGCGTCGCGGTCCCGCGACAGGTCCGTCAGGGGATCGGCAGGCCGGAAGAAGTTGTCGCGGTAGCTGTTCCGCAGTCGCGGGTGAAGTGGTCCCAGGTGCCGCCCGGCGTACGTCACGGCCGCCTGCAGCACCAGGAGAAGTGCAACGAGGACGAGGAATTCGGTCATGGCTGAAATTTTCCGCCCATTCACTTTCCGCCAACAGTGGCGGAATTGACGTTCTTCGTCAAAATCCTGCCACGTCGGCGGGTTGGTAGCGTTTCCCTCCGTGCCCACCGCCGATTCCCCGGACCTCCCGGATCGCCCGAACCAGCCCAGGCGAACGCTGGTACTCGGCGGTGCACGGTCCGGTAAATCCGCTCACGCCGAGGAACTGACGCAGGCCCTGGCCGGGGCGGGCGGGGTGCGTTACGTCGCCACCAGCCACCGCGACCCCGGCGACCACGACTGGGAGCACCGCGTCGCCGAGCACCGCGATCGGCGCCCCGACAGCTGGGTCACCGTGGAAACCGCGCACCGCCGCGACCTCGCCGATCAACTGCGTTCCCCCACCGACGCGGCGGCCACACTCGTCGACGATCTCGGCACCTGGCTGACCGTCGAACTCGACGGCGCCGCGGCCTGGGATTCGCCGCGGGGCACCATCACCCCCGTCGCGGACGACCTCGTCGCGAGCGTCCGCGACTACCCCGGGGCACTCGTGCTGGTGACTCCCGAGGTCGGTCTCGGCGTCATCCCCGAGACCCGGTCCGGTCGCCTGTTCCGCGACGAAATCGGCGCCCTCAACGCGCGGCTCGCGCAGGTCTGCGATCGTGTGGTCCTCGTCGTGGCCGGCCTGACCATGATCCTGAAAGACGATCCCGCACGTGCGTCGTGCGGGGCCGACTCCACTCGAGCGAGAGGCCAAGCGTGACCAGCGAGTCCGTGAGCACCGACCCCGGTCGGTTCGAACCCGTCACCCCACCCGACGAAGGGGTTCGCGCGCAGGCCGAGGCCCGTCAGCTTCAGCTCACCAAACCGGCCGGATCGCTCGGACGTCTGGAGACGCTGGCGTGCTGGGCCGCGGCCTGCCAGGGCGTCTGCCCACCCGCCCCGTTCGCACGGGCACGGGTGGTGGTGTTCGCCGGCGACCACGGCGTGGCACGGACCGGCGTCTCCGCGTATCCGCCCGAGGTGACAGCGCAGATGGTCGCCAACTTCGTCGACGGTGGGGCGGCCGTCAACGCTCTCGCGAACCGGGCGGGCGCCGGCGTGCGCGTCGTCGACCTGTCGGTGGACGGCGACACGGATCCGTCGGTGTCCGCGTTCAAGATTCGGCGCTCGTCGGGGGCGATCGACCGCGAGGACGCACTCACGCACGAAGAGACCGTGAAGGCCATCGAGGCCGGACGGTCGATCGCCGACTCCGAAATCGATTCCGGCGCAGACCTGTTGATTGCCGGCGACATGGGAATCGGCAACACCACACCGGCCACCGTTCTCATCGCCGCGCTGACGGACACCGAACCGGTCGCGGCGGTCGGCCGGGGTACCGGGGTCGACGACGCCGGCTGGATCCGGAAGACGGCGGCGATCCGCGACGCGATGCGCCGCGCCCGGCCGGTGGTCCGGGACACGGTGGCACTGCTGCGCACGGTGTCGGGCGCCGACCTCGCCGCGACGGCAGGGTTCCTCGCGCAGGCCTCCGCGCGCAAGACCCCGGTCATCCTCGACGGCGTCGTCGTGACGGCGGCCGCGATGGTGGCCGAGGAACTGGCACCCGGCGCCCGCGCGTGGTGGCTGGCCGGCCACCGTTCCACCGAACCGGCCCACACGATCGCGCTGAAGCATCTGCAACTCGACCCGCTCCTCGAACTCGACATGCGACTCGGCGAGGGGTCCGGCGCCGTCACCGCGCTGCCGATCCTGCAGGGCGCCGTCGCGACGCTCGCGGAGATGGCGACGTTCGCGGAGGCCGGGGTCAGCACCCGCGACACCGAGGACGGTTCCGAAACCCGGACCGACTCCGACAGCGGGTCCGACGCCGCCGACACCGCGGGCTGACTGTGACGGGTGTGCTGCTCGCCTTCTCCTGGCTGACGGTTCTCCCTCTGCGCGGTCCGGATTCCGTCGACCGTGCGGCAGGCGGCCGCGCGATCCGGGCGGCGCCGGTGACCGGGATCGCGCTGGGAACCCTGGCCGCGGGACTGCTGTGGCTGCTCGTGTCCGCCGGACTCGATCCCGCGCTCGCCGGCCTGGTGACGGTAGGGGCGCACGCCCTCGCCACCCGAGGCATGCACGTCGACGGCCTGTCGGACACCGTCGACGGGCTCGGCTGCTACGGGTCGCCGGAGCGCGCGCGGGCCGTGATGCACAGCGGCGGCGCGGGCCCGTTCGGGGTGTGCGCCCTGGTGATCTGCCTGGGCGCGCAGGGGCTGGCGTTCGGATCTCTCGCCGCCGCAGGACAGTTCGCGTGTGTGGCCGTCGCCGTGGCGGCCGGGCGGGTGGCGGTCGTGTTCGCCTGCCGCCGCGGGATCCCCGCGTCCGCCACGGAAGGGTTCGGCGCGCTGGTCGCCGAGACCCAGTCGCCGTGGACCGGTGCCGCCTGGACCGTTCCGCTCCTCGCGGCGGCGGCATGGTGCACGTCGCCGTGGTGGCAGGGACCCGTCGTCGTCGCGGTCGCACTGACACTCACCGCGCTGCTGGTGGCCCATTGCGTCCGGCGATTCGCCGGCCTGAACGGTGACGTGCTCGGAGCCGCGCTCGAGATCACCATCACCGTCTCGGCGATCGGTCTCGCTTCCTGACCGACCGCCGACACGGCTCAGCGCAGTTTGGTCATCCAGCCGTGGGTGTCGGCGAACGTTCCCCGCTGGATTCCGGTCAGCGTGTCGCGCAGTGCCATGGTGACCTCGCCGGGCTCGCCGTCGGCGATGGTGAATTCGCCTTCGGCGGACTTGACCCGGCCGACGGGCGTGATGACGGCCGCCGTTCCGCACGCGAACACCTCGGTGATCTCGCCGGACTTCGTCTTGGTGCGCCATTCGTCGGTGCTGATCCGCCGCTCCTCCACAGCGAAACCGGCGTCGGTCGCGAGGGTCAGCAGTGAATTGCGGGTGATCCCCGGCAGCAGCGAACCGGACAGGGACGGCGTCACGAGGCGGGCGTCGGATCCGGAGCCGAACACGAAGAAGAGGTTCATGCCGCCCATCTCCTCCACGTACGACCGCTCGATCGCGTCGAGCCACACCACCTGGTCGCAACCCTCGTCGGCGGCCTGCGCCTGCGCGAGGAGCGACGCCGCGTAATTGCCCGCGAATTTGGCGGCACCGGTGCCGCCGGGTGCGGCCCGGACGTACTCCGTCGACAGCCACACGCTGACCGGCTTCACGCCACGCGGGAAGTACGCGCCCGCAGGCGAGGCGATCAGCAGGTAGCGGTACTCGTCGGCCGGACGCACCCCGAGACCGGCCTCGGTGGAGAACATGAACGGGCGCAGGTACAGCGCGTCCTCACCGCCTGCCGCGGGCACCCACTCGTGATCGAGCTCGAGCAGTTCGGTGATCGACTTGACGAACAACTCCTCCGGCAGCTCCGGCATCGCGAGACGGCGAGCCGACGTCGCGAGCCGCTCGGCGTTCGCCTCGATACGGAACGTCGAGATGCCGCCGTCGGGCTGCCGGTACGCCTTCAGACCCTCGAAGATGGCCTGCCCGTAGTGCAGCACCATCGCGGCGGGGTCGAGCTGGAGCGGCCCGTACGGCTCCACCTTCGCGTCGTGCCAGCCGAGCTCCGTGGAGTAGGTGATCGACACCATGTGATCCGTGAAGTACCGGCCGAATCCGGGCGCCGCCAGTATCTCTCGCCGTACCTCGTCGGAGGTGGGGGCGGGATGCGGGACGCGAACGAACTCGGTGACACCTGTCATGCCCGTGATCTTATCGAACGCCTTCCGCTGCCCCGCCGCCGACAGGTCGTCCGCGACAGGTGCTTACTTGGTCTTGATCTCCACGAACGGCGGAGACACCACCTCGGCGCGCAGCGAGCGCCCCCGGACGTCCACGGAGATCTCGTCTCCGGCCGACACCCCGGACCCGGAATCGAGCAGCGCCAGCGCGATCCCGACCTTGAGCGTCGGCGAGAACGTGCCCGACGTGGTCTCGCCGATCGGCCTGCCGTCGCGGAGCACGGTCTGACCGGCGCGCAGCACGCCGCGGTCCAGCGCCTTGATGCCCCACAGTGCGCGGGCCGGGCCGGACGCCTTCTCGTCGACGAGCGTCTCCTTGCCCCAGAACTTCGGCTTCTTCCAGCCGATCGCCCAGCCGCATCGCGCCTCGAGCGGGGAGATCTCCAGCGACAGCTCGTGCCCGTGCAGCGGGTACCCCATCTCGGTGCGCAGCGTGTCCCGGGCGCCGAGACCGGCGACCTGGCCGCCGTGGGCGCGGACCTGCTCGACCGCCGCCCGGAACAGCTTCTCGCTGTCGTCCCAGCGCGGCAGCAGCTCGAAGCCGATCTCGCCCGTGTACCCGCTGCGGCACACACGGACGGGCACGCCGTCCCAGGTGGCGTCCGCGAAGGCCATGTAGTCGATGTCGGTGGGCAGGCCGAGCGCGGTGAGCACCTCCACCGACTTCGGCCCCTGCACGGCGATCACGCCGAAGTCCCGGTGCTGGTCCTCGACGGTGACGCCCTCGGGGGCCGCGGCGGCGAGCGCCGCGACCACGTCCGCGGTGTTGGCCGCATTGGGGACGAGGAATACCTCGTCGGGGCCCACGTAATAGGCGATCAGATCGTCGATCACTCCACCCGACGGCGTGCAGCACAGCGTGTACTGCGCCTTTCCGGGACCGATCCTGCCGAGGTCGTTGGTCAGCGCCGAGTTCACGAAGTCGGCGGCGCCGCTGCCGCGCACGAGGGCCTTGCCGAGGTGGCTGACGTCGAACACTCCCACCGATTCGCGGACCGCAGTGTGCTCGGCGACGGTGCCGGCATACGACACGGGCATCTCCCAGCCACCGAACGGAGCGAACGTGGCCCCGAGTTCGACGTGGACGGCGTGGACGGGCCCCTGCGACAACTGCTCCTCGGTCATGCGCCTCAACCTATCGGACCTCCGGGTAGACGCGCACCGGGTGGCCGGAGGCGGCGGAGCACTACCATCGGAACGAACGTCGGCCACCCGGCACCACTCATCCCCCACCGCTGCAGGAGAGACACCGTGAGCACTCGCACAGCCCGACCCCTCGGACCACAACTCGCACTGGCCGGCACCGTCGGCAAGCGCGTGGACGTGTTGGTGATCGGACTGACGTCGAGCCCGGACGGCCCCGAAATCGCGCTCGGAGACGGCATCGTCGACGAATCGGTGCTGACCGACCTGCTCGACACGCTCGTCGCGGTGGGCGCCTCCGGCAAGGCCGAAGAGACCACCCGCATCCCGGCACCCGGCACGCTGCCGGTCGACAGCGTGCTCGCCGTCGGACTCGGTTCGGCCGAGAAGCTGGACGCCGAGCAGATCCGCAAGTCCGCGGGCGCCGCGGCGCGAGCACTCAGCGGTGTCGGCACCGTCGCGACCACGCTGTCCGTACTCGATCTCGGTGCGGCAGCGGAAGGTTTCGCCCTCGGCGCGTACCGGTTCACCGAATTCAAGTCCGCGAAGTCCGCACCCGGCCCGGACGCACAGCCCGTCTCCCGCGTCGAGTTGCTGGTGTCGTCCCCGCGGGCGAAGGAGTCGAAGGACACCCTCGCGCGCTCGTCGGCGATCGCCGAAGCCGTCGCCACCGCACGCGAATTCGTCAACACACCCCCGAGCCACCTGTTCCCCGCCGAATTCGCCGACCGCGCAAAGACACTCGGCACCGACGCGGGCCTGAAGGTCGAGGTCCTCGACGAGAAGGCGCTCGAAAAGAACGGGTACGGCGGCATCCTCGGCGTGGGCAAGGGCTCGTCCCGGCTGCCGCGACTGGTCCGCCTCAGCTACTCCGGCAAGAAGCGGAACGCTCCCAAGGTCGCGCTCGTCGGCAAGGGCATCACCTTCGACACCGGCGGCATCTCCATCAAGCCCGCTGCAGGCATGGAGAACATGACGTCCGACATGGGCGGTGCCGCAGCCGTTGTCGCGACCGTGGTCCTCGCCGCCAAACTCGGACTGCCCGTCGACGTCACCGCCACCGTCCCGATGGCCGAGAACATGCCGTCGTCCACCGCGCAGCGCCCCGGCGACGTCCTCACCCAGTACGGCGGAACCACGGTGGAGGTCATCAACACCGACGCGGAGGGCCGACTCGTGCTCGCCGACGCCATCGTCCGCGCCTGCGAGGACGAACCCGACTACCTGATCGACACGGCGACGCTCACCGGCGCGCAGATGGTGGCACTGGGCAACCGGACCCCCGGCGTCATGGGCACCGACGAGTTCCGCGACCGCGTCGCCGCCATCTCCCAGGAGATCGGCGAGAACGCGTGGGCCATGCCGATGCCCGCCGAACTGCGCTCGGACCTCGATTCGAAGATCGCCGACCTCGCCAACGTCACGAATCACCGCTGGGGCGGCATGCTCGCGGCGGCCCTGTACCTGAAGGAGTTCGTCGCCGACGGCGTCCAGTGGGCGCACATCGACGTCGCGGGACCGGCCTACAACTCGTCGGGACCGTGGGGTTACACCGGCCGCGGCGGCACCGGCGTTCCGGTGCGCACCATGATCGCGGTGATCGAGGACATCGCCGCCCACGGGTAGGCCCTCCGGGCTCGTGCGGGGGGGGGGGAGCGATGGGGCCGGCAGAAAACGGAGGGGGGGGAA